>NZ_JBEZFV010000002.1:770928-772323 GCF_040649655.1 Micromonospora sp. NPDC048905
ACGCGCGCCGCCGTCACGCGGTCCACTCGGCCGGGAACCGTCACGGTCGCCGCCACGGAAGCCGCCCTCACGACGGTCACCGCCGCGGAAGCCACCCTCACGGTCACCGCCGCGGAAGCCGCCCTCGCGGGGGGGACCGGAACGGGTGCGATCGCCACCCTGGTAGCCGCCCTCACGACGGTCACCGCCACGGAAGCCACCGTCGCGGTCACCACCACGGAAGCCGCCCTCACGACGGTCACCCCCGCGGAAGCCACCGTCGCGGTCACCGCTGCGGAAACCACCCTCACGCGGAGCGCTGGAACGGGAACCGTCCCGGTCGCCACCACGGAAACCACCTTCGCGACGGTCACCCCCGCGGAAGCCACCGTCGCGGTCACCGCCGCGGAAACCACCCTCACGCGGAGCGCTGGAACGGGAACCGTCCCGGTCGCCACCACGGAAACCGCCTTCGCGACGGTCACCGCCGCGGAAGCCGCCCTCACGCGGGGCGCTCGAGCGCGAACCGTCGCGGTCGCCGCCCCGGAAACCACCCTCACGAGAGGGGCCGGAACGGGTGCGATCGCCGCCACCCTGGTAGCCGCCCTCACGACGGTCACCCCCGCGGAAACCACCGTCGCGGTCACCGCCCCGGAAGCCACCCTCACGGGGGGCGCTGGAACGCGAACCGTCCCGGTCACCGCCGCGGAAACCGCCTTCGCGACGGTCGCCGCCGCGGAAACCACCGTCGCGGTCGCCGCCGCGGAAGCCACCCTCACGGGGGGCGCTGGAACGCGAGCTGTCCCGGTCACCGCCGCGGAAACCACCTTCGCGACGGTCACCGCCCCGGAAACCACCCTCACGCGGGGCGCTGGAACGCGAACCGTCGCGGTCGCCTCCCCGGAAGCCACCCTCACGCGGGGCGCCCGAGCGCGAACCGTCCCGGTCACCGCCGCGGAAACCGCCTTCGCGACGGTCGCCACCGCGGAAACCACCCTCACGCGGGGCGCTGGAGCGCGAACCATCGCGGTCGCCACCCCGGTAACCACCCTCACGGGGGGCGCTGGAACGCGAACTGTCCCGGTCACCGCCACGGGAACCAGAGTCACGGCCGCCGGCGTAGCCGCCGCGGGCGCCGCCAGCGCTGTCGCGGTCTCCCCGGTACGGGGGCCGGCCTTGGTCATCGCGGCGCGGGCCGCGGTCGCGTCCGCCCGCACCGTCAGTACGGTCTTCGTAGCGACGGGGACGGTCTCCGCCCTGCGGTCCTGAACTCACAGGTACATCCTTCCTGATTGCGCCACCAATGGCGCTACGCAGTCGAGGGCCGACCCGGATGGGGCGGCCCTCGACTGGAAGATTGTTAGGCGGCCGGGGAAAAAACCCCACCCAACCAAATGGCGGAAACACAGGGCCAGT
>NZ_JBEZFV010000003.1:0-168178 GCF_040649655.1 Micromonospora sp. NPDC048905
ATGGTACTGCACTCGTGAGGGTGTGGGAGAGTAGGACGCCGCCGGACAATCTTCCAGAAAAGGCCACCCCATCACGGGGTGGCCTTTTCTGCGTCCACCGATTGGTGGGCTCACCGACCCGGGTTCCTCGCGCCGGAGGCAAGGTCACGCTCGAACCAGGATGTCGTGCTGTCCCCGACGTGCTGACCCCCACTACAACCAGGATGTTGCGCGACCCTGCGGCCTGCGGCCGGTCTTGCCCAAAACCGAACAGCCGCCAGGCGTCGACGTGTTGCCGCACGTGCCGACATCGGCGCAGCTGGCCGACACCGGGGCACCGGCGAGGGCTGAGGCTCGCCGCTACGCTCAGCGGGTGGGCGACGCGCTGATACTCCTGGTCTTCTCCGGCTGCGTGGCAGCGATCCTGGGGATCCTGTGGTGGCTGGCGTCCCGGGTACGGCGCCGCGGTATCGGTGGTGAGGTCATGGGCCCGTTCGAGGAGATCTGGCATCCGGCCGCACACCGTTTCCGTGCCGAGATCCGAGTGCAGGACGCACGGGTGGTGCCCATGCCACCGCAGGGTGGCCGGCGCCACGGCGAGGGCCGTGACGCCGGCGAGTAGACCTCGGAGCGGGTGCGACGTCAGGAGGGCTTGGGCCCGCAGACGTAGCGGGGTTCCGCGTCGTAGCGCCAGGTGAACTTCTCCCGCTTGACCACCGCGCCGTCCTTCTTGATGACCCGGAAGGCGTCCTGGGTGAAGCCGTTGATGCCATTGGTCGCGATGCACGAGGGACCGGGTTCCAGGTGGATCAGCTTCGGCGTGGTGATGTTGCGACGCGGCCCGTACTCCGTTTTCACGCTGTCGTAGATCTTCGTGCTCCAGATCGACACGGTGATCGTGCTCGACGTGTACGAGGTGTCGATGAGGACGCCGTACTCCGTGTTGTTGCGGAATTTGAAGTCCAGGTCCGGCCAGAAGATCGTCGACTCGATGACCGCCGGGTAGCGGTCGAACCAGTACGAGTGGGGCTTGTGCTCGACGTCCTCCAGGCCGGCGTAGTACGTCGCATTGAACAGCGTGGTGGTGAACTGTGAGGTACCGCCGCCGACACCCGGCACGAGCTTGCCGCCGAGGATGACCGGAGCGTCCCGGTAGCCCTGGGCGTAGCCGCGCTCGCCGGTGTGACCGTTCAACGAGAACGTCTTCCCGGGCAGGACGACAGTGCCGTCCACCTGCTTCGCGATGGTCGCGATGTTCTGGCTGCGCGACGAGGCCATACCGCCGGTGAAACGGGTGGTGAAGGTGGACACCCGCTCCTTGATGCCCAGGCCGGCCAGCTTCTCCGCGGTCAGCTCCGGCGGCGTCGGCTTCAGCTCGCCGGTCACCTCGCGGCCGTCCGCCTTCGGCAGGACCGCCAGCAGGTCCCGACCCAGGGTCGCGGTGTCCAACTGCTGACCAGGTCGCCCATCCTTGGTGGTGGGCCGCCCGCCGGCGATGGCCATCGTGGCGTTCTTCGGTGGCGCCTCGATGGCGGCCAGGCCGTCGCCGAGCGCCGCCCGCAACCGCTTGACGTCCACCGACGGAGTCAGCTTGCCGGCCTTGTCGGCGGTGAATCGCAGGCTCTTCGCGATGGCGGCGGGCGGGACCTGCACGGAACCCTTGTCGGTACGCAGGGTGACCGGTTTGGCGACCGCAGGCTTGGCCAACTCGGTGACCAGCCGGTCCAACTCCTCCGGGGTGGTCGCCGGGTGGCTCTCCACGAGTGGCACGGTGACCGGGGTGCCGGCCAACCAGCCGGCGCGCACCACCTCGGCCGAGCGTTGCGGTTCCAGGCTCAGCCCCGGCTTGGGCTGCACGACCTTCGGCGTGGTGCCCTGGTAGGTGATGGCCGGCATCGTCATACCCCGGGCCTGGTTGCCGAGCACCTTTCGGAGCGCGTCGTCCAACCGGTCCACGTCGACGGTGACCACCGGGTCGACCGTGCGGGAGCCGACCAGGCGGCTGACCGCGTGCGCGTCGGCGGCAGCCGCTGCCGCGACGGTCGCCGGCACGTCGACCGCCAACCCCACCTCGGCCGGGTTGATCTCGGCGGTCCGCCCGTCGACAGTGATCTTCAACGGGCCGGCGAGAGCTGCCGCCCGCCGGTCCAGCTCGGCCCGCAACTCCCGGTCGGCGTCCGCGCGGCTCCGGCCACCCAGTTCGGTGCCGAGCACGGTGGTGCCACGAGGAACGTCACCGGCGTACGCCCAGGCGCCGGCACCCGCCACGGCGGCGAGGACGCCACCGGTGACACCGGCGGCGAGCAGCATCCGTACCCGGCGGGGCCGGCTCGGGCCACCCTCCGGCTCGCCCGGGGCGGAGGTCGTCACCGAACCGTCGTCCGGCCAGGTGACCGCGGTGACCTGCACGGTGGGCCGGTCGTCGGCGGGGGGACTGTTTTCGCCGTACAGCGTCACTGCAACCTCGATCGCCAGGGTGCCGCGGGAGGTACGCCCTCCCGGAGGCACCTACGGTAACCAATACCCGGCCGTCCCTGCGGTTGCGCCCATCCGGTGCTGCTGGCGCGTGTCGTCGGCGCGCGGGGGCGGTGCCGGCGGCGAACCACAGACGTGGCACGGTGACCGGGTGGACACTGCGGAGCGGGTGTTGGCGTACGGCGGCGGTTGGTTGGACCGGGCGGGTCCCCTGCGCACCGAGCCGGCCCGGTTGAGCGCGCTGCTCGCCGAGTCGGGCACCGTGGTGTTGGCGCTGTGGCGGGACCGCTGTCTCGTCGACGCGGACGGGCCGGTCCGGCTCAGCGCGGAGCGGGCTGCGCTCGTCCGGTCCGCCGCGGGTGAGACGGTCTTCCTGGGGCTCGACGGTGACGTGGCCACGTTTGCCGTGGACCTGTCCGCACTCTCCGAGCGGGCCGCCGTCGAGATGGCCGGTGCGGCACGTTCCGTCGACGTGCGGGCCCTGGTCGGGCGGCTCGAACCGGGTGACGCGGCCGTCCAGGCGTACGCCCGGGGTTTGTTGCACTGGCATCGGCAGCAGCGATACTGCGGGGCGTGCGGGTCGCCGGCCGTCGCGGACGGCGGCGGACACATGCGCACCTGCACCGGCGGTGACTGCGGGCGTCTCCTCTTCCCCCGGATCGAACCGGCGATCATCGTGCTGGTCGAGGCGCCCGGCCCACCGGGTCGGTGTCTGCTGGCCCGGCACGCGGGCGCGGCCGAGGACGCGTTCTCGACGCTGGCCGGCTTCGTGGAGGTCGGCGAGAGCCTGGAGGACGCGGTTCGTCGGGAGATGGCCGAGGAGGCGGGCGTGACCGTCACCGACGTGACCTACCAGGGGTCGCAGGCGTGGCCGTTCCCCGCCGGCCTGATGGTGGGCTTCCGGGCCACCGCCACGTCCGACGAGGTACGCGTCGACGGTGAGGAGTTGCTGGAGGCGCGCTGGTTCACCCGGGCGGAGTTGCGGGAGCGGGTGGCCTCCGGCCGTACGCTCGGGCGGGTGGACGCCATCGACCACCGCCTTCTCGAGGACTGGTTGGCCGGGGTCTGACCGGTTGGACCGCTCCTGAGCTGCGTCAAACCACCCGCTGCGCGGTCGTTACATTATTGTAATCGGGCGATGTCTCGTCACGCTCCGCAGCAGTTCCGGCGAATCGCGCCGCTCTCCGTCCTTTTTGCCTTCTTTATCGACGGCTTCCGCAACCCAGCGTGATGCGGTGCCGGTGTCGACGCGGGCCTCTATTACTGCCCGGTAATCGGGGGGTTGTGACCTACGCCCCAACGGGTGCACCATCAACCCCGATCGTTACCCGCCGGTAACAGTGCCGAGCCCGGCACGGGGCCGCCAGTTCGTCACCGGCAACCGCGCGCATCCACCTCGAGGAGGAACCCGTGCAGGATCGGTTGAACAATCAGGGTCGTACCCGGTGGCGGCGGTTCGCCGCGATGGCGGTACCCGCCACGGCCGCCGCGGGCGCCATCCTGTTCGGAATGTCGACGGGCGCGATCGCGTCCGACATCACGGTCTCCGGCCAGACCTTCAAGATCGGCGCCGAGCGCCTCGAGGGTGACGGCTTCAAGCAGTACGGCGGCATCGTCCGGGAGAAGGGCAAGGACGGAAAGGCCGGTCAGGTCCACCCGATCGCGCTCTCCGAGATCAGCAGCGCCGAGTTGTACAGCCTCTGCCAGTCCGTCCGCGCCGACCTGCCGGGCCTGCCGGTGGTGCTCACCATCAACGCCGGTGAGGGCAAGGAGCCCGCGCGGGCCAAGGACCTGCTGATCGCGATGGACTCGCTCAACGGCAACGCGACCTTCACCAACATCAAGATCGGTCGGGACGCCACCGACCTGAACCCGACGGCGCAGGCCGGCTCGTTCGGCCAGAACTCCGACCACGTCACCATCACCAACCTGCAGCAGGTGTCCCGCTACACCACGGCGGCCACGTTCAACCTGGTCGGGCTTCGACTGAAGGTCAACGTGGGCGACGACGCCAAGGGCAAGGAGTGCTTCTGAGGTGAGCCGAGGCCCGCGGCGCGCCACCGCCGCGGGTCCGGCCCGTGTCCGTTTCCCCGCGTGGCCAGGAGGAGTACGTGACAACCGCGAACCCGTCCCACGCCCGGCCCGGCGGTCCGGCTCAGGCGTGGCGGCTCTTCCGCCGATGGCGGCGCAGTCGACCGTTTTACGGTGGCCTGCTCACCGCCCTGGCCGGGCTGGAGATGTTTGCGTCCACCCGGATGACCCTCAACGGCCTCAGCTTTCACAGTGGGGCGAGCGGCCTACTCTCGCTGCTGATCCCGGTCATCCTGGTCACCTGCGGTCTGCTGCTCTGGTTCACCCCGGCGCAGCGCCTGTTCTACTCGGTCGTCGCGGCGGTCACCGCGGTCTACTCGCTGATCGGGCTCAACCTCGGCGGCTTCTTCGTCGGTCTGCTCCTCGGCATCGTCGGCAGCGCGCTCGCCTTCGCCTGGACGCCGGCCACGCCACCGGCTGGCGATGAGCGGTCGGCTGGTGGGCTTGGCGGCGTCGAGTCGGCTGGCGATGAGCGGTCGGATGCCGAGCCGGCTGGCGTCGAGCGGGCCGTTCTCCCGACGACGGCCCAGGTGGCCGACGACGGCGAGCCGCCCGCGCGGCCGGGACCGTCGACTGACCCCCACCGGACGTACGGCATCGTTCTCGTGGTGCTCGGCCTGGCCGCGGGTGGGCTGGCGATCCAACCCCGAGTGGTGCGAGCCGCCCCGAGCCGGCCGGCGGCGACCGCCTGCCCCACCCCGTCCCGGGAGGCCAGCCCGTCGCCCAGCCACACCCCGGCCACACCGACCCCGAGCCCGGACGGCAACGTGGTCACCGACCTCCTGGACGGCATCGGTGATCTGCTGGGTGGTGGGCGCCGCGAGGAGCCCTCGACGAGCCCGGCCGCCCCGCCCACTCTGGGACCGACCGGCACCCCGACGGACGGCCCCGGCAACTGCCCGCCGCCGGCCCCGGGCGGGCCGGGCACGGCGACCCCCGAGGGGCCGGGCGGACCAACCCCCGACCGGCCGGGTACGCCGAACCCCGACAGGCCGGGCGCGGTCGAGCCGGGCAAGCCGCTGCCGCGCATCGCCGCCGATCCGACCCTGCCGACGGTGGCGCAGACGCCCTCCAAGCTCACCGGATCGTCGGTCCGGATGACCGGGCTGCGGTTCGAGGGAACCACCGACCTGCGTACCGTCAGAGGCGACCTCAAGGTGCTGAAGTTCAGCATGCGTGAGGCGGTGACCGACGACTTCCTGCTCAGCGCCGACGGCCCCGCTGGGCGCAACCAGCGTTACGCGACCGACCGGCTGACCGTCAGCGGAGACGTGGCGTTCTACGCCACCCGGTTCGTCGGCCGGCTACTCGGCATCAAGATCACCCTGACGCCGGATCTGCCGCTGCCGGACGGTGTGCCGGTCACCTCGCCCATCCCGATCACGTTCACCGACCCGGTCATCGACCTGGCGTACGTCACAAGTGACACGCTGACCGCCCGACCGGCGTTGGCGCTGACCCTCGGCTGAACGGCACGGCGGCAAGCGCCGGCGGTACGTCGTACCGCCGGCGCTTGAAGCCTTTGCTGGCTCAGAGCCGGGCCAGCGCCCGGCGCAGCGGGTCGAGACCCAGCGCGCCCAGGTCCAACGCCTGGCGGTGGAACTCCCGCAGGTCGAAGTCGGCGCCCTTGCGGGCCTTGGCGTCCTCGCGGGCCTGGAGCCAGATCCGCTCACCCACCTTGTACGACGGCGCCTGCCCCGGCCAACCCAGGTAGCGGTTCAGCTCGAAGCGCAGATTCTCGTCCGGAACCCGGCAGTGCGCCCGCATGAACTCCCAGCCCAGCTCGGGCGTCCACCGCTCGCCCGGGTGGAAGCCGAACGGATTGTCCTTGGGGATCTCCAGCTCCAGGTGCATGCCGATGTCGACGATCACCCGTGCCGCGCGCATCGCCTGGCCGTCGAGCATGCCCAGTTTGTCGCCCGGGTCCTCCAGGTAACCCAGCTCGTCCATCAGCCGCTCCGAGTAGAGAGCCCAGCCCTCGCCGTGCCCGGAGACCCAGCAGAGCAGCCGCTGCCAACGGTTGAGCAGGTCGGCGCGGACGGCGGTCTGCCCCACCTGGAGATGGTGACCGGGCACGCCCTCGTGGTAGACCGTGGTCACCTCTCGCCACGTCGAGAAGTCGCTGATGCCCTGCGGCACCGCCCACCACATCCGACCCGGGCGGGAGAAGTCCTCACTGGGGCCGGTGTAGTAGATCGCGCCGTCGCTGGTCGGGGCGAGGCAGCACTCGATGCGCCGGACCTGCTCCGGGATGTCGAAGTGGGTGCCGTGCAACTCGGTGATCGCCTTGTCGGCGAGGGCCTGCATCCAGTCCCGGAACGCCTCCTTGCCCTGGATGGTCCGCGCCGGGTCGGCGTCCAACCTGGCCACGGCCTCGTCGACGGTGGCACCGGAGCCCGCGATGCGTCCCGCGACGACCCGCATCTCCGCCTCCAGGCGGGCCAGCTCCGCGAAACCCCAGGCGTACGTCTCGTCCAGATCGACCTTGGCGCCGAGGAAGTACTGCGAGGCGAGCTCGTAGCGCTCCCGGCCAGCGGCCTGCTTGTCCCGCCCGTGCGGGGCCAGTTCGGTACGCAGGAACTGGCCGAACTCGGCGGTCGCCGCGGTTGCCGCCGCCGCGCCCCGCCGCAGTTCCGCGCCGAGCGAGCCCTCAGCGCCCAGCCGCTCGACCAGCCCGTGGAAGAAGTTGTCGCCGGTCGGGTCGACCCAGATGTCGCACTGCTTGGCCACCTCGACCAGCTGCACCTTCGAGCTGACCTGACCGGAGGCGAGCGCCTCACGCAGGGTGGTCTTGTAGCCGTCCAGCGCGGCACCGAAGCCGTTGAGCCGGGCGGCGATGTTCGCCCGATCGTCGCTGGTCGCGGTCGGCATCAGGTCGAACACCATGCGGATCTCGTGCAGCCCGCTTTCGATCACGCTGATGCCGCTTGTCGTCTCGCCGGAGTCGTACCGGGCCAGGTCCAGGCCGAGCCGTTCCTGCATGGCCTCCTTGGCGATCCGCTCGGACTCGGTCTGCGGCTCGGTCACCTCAAGCTCGGCAAGCGTCCGGCGGGTGAGGTCCGCGCGCGCCCGGTAACCCTCAGGTGAGAGATCGTCGAGTTGGTCTTCATGGCCGGCGATGCCGACGAAGGTCGCGCCGGTGGGGCTCAACGGCGCCCACTCGGCCACATAACGGTTGGCGATTTCATCGATTCGTCCCACGCAGCGACCCTACGTGACCACCCCGCCCTCGTGTCGACGACGTTTGGCGTGTTCAGACCACTGACGTGACGAGCGGCGCAACGGCCGAAAGGCGCGCGACTTTGTCGGAGGGGTCCGGCAGAGTGTCAGGGGTGACTGCCGATACCACTCCTGACAAGGCACCGGTTCGCGCCTGGCTGCCAGGCTTCGTCGCCCTCGCCGTGATCTGGGGTTCCAGCTTCCTGTTCATCAAGGTCGGGGTGGCCGAGCTGCACCCGGTCCAGCTCACCCTCTACCGGGTCGTCGCCGGTGCGTTGACCCTCTTGGTCGTCCTCGCCGTGCTGCGCGACCGGCTGCCTCGCGAGCCCCGGATCTGGGCGCACCTGACCGTCGGCGCCGCGTTCGGCGTGGCCGTGCCGTTCACCCTCTTCGGCTACGGCGAGCAGCGGGTCGAGTCGATGCTCGCCGGGATCTGGAACGCCACCACGCCCCTGATCGTGCTGCCGCTGGCGGTGCTCGTCTTCCGCACCGAGCGGCTGACCGTGCGCCGCGCGATCGGGCTCGGCCTCGGCTTCCTCGGGGTGCTCGTGGTGCTGGGGGTCTGGGAGGGCATCGGCGGTGCGCACTTCACCGGGCAGTTGATGTGCTTCGGCGCGGCCGCCTGCTACGGCGTCGCCATCCCGTACCAGAAGCGGTTCGTCGCCGGCAGCTCCTACTCCGGCCTGTCGCTCTCCGCGGCGCAACTGCTGCTGGCCGCCGTGCAACTGGCCATCGTCACCCCGTTCGTCGCCGGCCTGCCGCCGCTGCCCACCGAGTTGTCCGCCGGGGTGGTCGCGAGCGTGCTGACCCTCGGCGCGCTCGGCACGGGGCTCGCCTTCGTCATCAACATGCGCAACATCCGGGTGGCCGGCGCGAGCACCGCGTCCACCGTCACGTACCTGATCCCGATCTTCGCGGTGCTGATCGGAGCCATGGCGCTCGACGAGCGGCTCAACTGGCACCAGCCGGTCGGCGCGCTCATCGTGCTGCTGGGGGTCGCGGTCGCGCAGGGCGCGTTCGGGCGCCGGAAGTCCCGCCCGGTGGTCGGTGTCGGTGCTCCCGCCGCCCCAGCCGCCGAGCCCACCGCCACCCCCGCCGCCGAGCCCGCCCACCACTGACCGGCCCGGCCCGGCTCCGCGCGGCGCGTGATCGACTCGGCCCGGCTCCGCGCGGCGCGTGATCGACTCGGCCCGGCTCCGCGCGGCGAGTGATCGACTCGGCTTCATTGGAGTCGGGGTGTCCAAGGCAGTAGGACAGGCCGATTTCCTTGAAGTCGAGTCGATCAAGGCCGAGCGGCCGGTCGGGCGATCTGCGCCGAGCGGCCGGGTCGGGCGATCTGCGCCGAGCGGCCGGGTCGCCGGGCGAGCAGAGCCGCCGTGATTGGACGCGACGTTGGTCAGGCTCGCTCGTGCGTCCAGGCGACCAACTGTTTCGCCGGCCAGGTGTTGACCACCGAGTCGACGGGGACGCCGCAGAGGGCGGCCCGCTCACAGCCGAACCGCTGCCAGTCGAGTTGGCCGGGCGCGTGCGCGTCGGTGTTGATGGCGAACCGGCAGCCAGCCTCCAGCGCACGGCGGATCAGGCGCTTCGGCGGATCCTGCCGTTCCGGCCGGGAGTTGATCTCGACGGCGGTGTCGTACTCGGCGCACGCGGCGAAGACGGCATCCGCGTCGAAGTCGCTCTCCGCCCTGGTCCGGGCGCGGTGCCCCCGGTCACCCGGCCCGGTCACCCCGGCCGGGCGGGACGAGACCATCCGGCCGGTGACGTGACCGAGGATGTCCAGGTGCGGGTTGGCGACCGCGGTCAGCATGCGACGGGTCATCTTCGACCGTTCGTCCTTGAGGCCGCTGTGCACCGAGCCGACCACCACGTCCAGCCGGGCCAGCAGCTCGTCGTCCTGGTCGAGGGAGCCGTCGGCGAGGATGTCCACCTCGATGCCGGTGAGGATCCGGAAGCCCTCGGGCAGCGCCGCGTTCACCTGCGCCACGTGGTCGAGCTGCCGGCGCAGGCGGTCGGCGGTCAGCCCCCGGGCCACCGTCAGCCGTGGTGAGTGGTCGGTCAGCACCAGGTATTCGTGGCCCAACTCGACCGCGGCCAGTGCCATCTCCTCGATCGGCGAGCCGCCGTCGGACCAGTCCGAGTGGGTGTGGCAGTCGCCCTTCAGGGCGGCGCGCAACGCCGTGGCCTCGGCGTCGAGGTCACTGCCCTCGGTCGCCACCAGTCGGCGCAGGTAGACCGGCTCCTCACCGGCCAGCGACTCCGCCACGCATCGGGCCGTGACGTCGCCGACCCCGGCCAACTCGGTGAGCGTGCCGTTGTCCGCCCGCGCGGCCACCTCGGTCGCCGGCAGACCCGCCAACGCCTTCGCCGCCGACCGGAACGCTCGAACCCGGTACGTCGCCTCGTTCGCCCGCTCCAGCAGGAAAGCGATGCGGCGCAGGTCGGCGATGGGGTCCCGGGCCTTCATCCCACCGAACCTAGTCGCTGCGGGGCCGGTCAGGGAGCCTTCGGGCAGCCGTTTTTGCGCTGCCACGCGACGACCTCGGCGGCCGGTTCCCGATTGCCACCACCGCGCCAGGAATCCAGGTACCGAGCCGGCCAGAGCACTCCACGCCGGATCCACCAGCCGTCCTTGCCCTTGCACGGTGGCGAGATGCCGAAGTGCACGTGGCAGACGTTGTTGGCGTTGCCGGTGCGGCCCACCTTGCCGAGCTGCTGCCCGGCGCGGACCCGCACCCCGGCGTCGACGCCGCTGGACACGACGCTCAGGTGCGAACCGTAGTAACGCACCCCGTCGTCGCCCAGCAGGGAGACCGACAGGCCGCCGTTGTCCGGACCCTGCGGCCCGCCCTTCGTGTACCTGTCGACGCGACTGACCTCGAGCACCGTCCCGTCGGTCACCGCGACGAACGGTTCACCGCAGTTGGCGAAGAGATCCGTGGCGGGGTACGCGCCGTGTGTCGGGTGGTAGTCCACGTTGCCGGCGCGTACCGGAAAGACATGCCGTACCCCGGCGCGGGGTGCCGTGGCCGACGGGCTGGCCGACGACGGCTTCGGGCGGGCCGGACCGGTCGCCGTCGGCGTGGCCTTCGGCGCGGCTGTCGGCGACACCGCCTGGTCGGCGGTCGCCCAGACCGCCGACGGCGTCGTCGGAGCGGCGTCGGTCGGCGCTCCCGGTCGGGTGGTCGCGCAGCCGGCGGCCAGCACCGGGGCGAGAAGCAGCAGGATCGGGTACACCGGACGCGCGCGGCGGCTGATCGTCGGCGAGGGCATCCGGTCATCCTTCCAGAGCCGGTACCGTGAGCACGAGTGGCGCGCGTGAGGGAGGGCAGCGACGGTGACCATCGCCCGACCCGATCCTGGCCCGGATCCTGGTGCCGCGCACCAGGTGGCGCGTCTCCCGTCGGGGCTCTTCCCCGCCGGTCCCCCGTCCCGCCCCACCTACCGCGAGCCGCACCCGGTCAGCGGCGGTGGCGTCGCCGCCGGCGGTGGCGCGGCGGCCACCTGGCTGCTGCTGTTCGGCCTGCTCGGCACCGATCTGACGAGCTACGCGTGGTGGACGGTGTTGGCGGGTCTGCTGGCGTGGGTGACCGCGTTGGTGCTGGTCCGCTACGGCGATCGTGGGGTCGCCACCGGGGTGGCCATCGTCACGGCGGGTGGCTGGAGCATCGCCGCTGCCGTGGTGGCGGTCCGCTGGGCCACCAGCGGTGACTGGCCGCTGTGGTGATCCGGGGGCTGCGGACGATTGCGCCGTGTGCCCGGTTGGCTGCGTAGCGAACGCTGTCTTGACGTAGCCGCCGAGACTCGGCACGCTCGGGACCATGGCCTGGACCACCCCGCGACAGGACCCCGATCGCAGTCGACGCCGCCTGCAGTTGCTTGCCGAGTTGGCAGGCGCCCGCGCGGTCCGTCAGCGCAGCCGACCCCAGCGGCAGCGCACCGAGCGTCTGCGCGAGCTCATCGCTACCCGCCGTCGAGTAACCGGCTGATCCGACTTTGTCAGGAATGACCGACCTCTCGGGGCGTTGACGAGTCGCCTGCCGACCCGACCGGCTAACGTGCACGCGTAACGAGTCGACGCTGTGTCGAGGGCTATTGGGGGGACCGTGTCGTACTTCGCTGCGGCCGTGGTGCGCGACGACAGTGGCTGGACCGCCGCCGAGGTCAGCCTGCGTGGCGCCACCGACATCGACGAGGTCGCCGAGCGGCTGCGTGACGTCGACCAGGAGGCCGACGTGTCGCTGCTCTTCGTCGAGGCCGATGACGCGTACCTGGTGATCCTGCGTCTCGACGAGGGCGAGGACCTGCGGGTGTTCGGTTCGGATTCCGCGTACGCCGAGGAGTCTCCGCTGGGCGCGCTGCTGGTCGGTGACCTGAAGACCTCGGTCACCGGGCTCGACGGCGACGAGGAACCACGCCCGGCGTCCACCGGTGACGAGGAGAGCGAGCAGCCCGCCGTCGATCCGGAGGCCGATCCGGTGGGTGAGGCCGACCTGCTGACCAACCTGGGCATCTCCGCGCAGAAGCTGCTGACCCTGTGCACACACGAGGGGATGCTGCCGGCGGATGTCACCTCCGAGATCTGCCAGGTGCTCGGCTGCGCCGACGAGGTCGAGGAGCTGCGTGAGGTCTGAGCCGGCGGACGCCACCGACCCGGCACTGGAGACGATCCGGCCGGGGCAACCGACTCCCGGTGTGGTGGGACGTGCCGGACCGGGCGCGCACGAGGGCCTGGCCGACCCGGGTGCGGTCGGCCGTCGCCAGCGGCACGAGCTGTGGATGCGCCGCGCCCTGGAGGTCGCCGTCACCGGCACCGCCGGCGCGGCGGCGGGCACCACCGACGTCGACGACGTGCCGGTGGGCGCGGTGCTCTACGGGCCGGACGGGACCGAGTTGGCCATCGGGCGCAACGAACGGGAACTGACCGGCGACCCCACCGCCCACGCCGAGGTGCTGGCCCTGCGCCGGGGTGCCGAGCGGGCCGGCCGCTGGCGGCTGGACGGCTGCACCCTGGTGGTCACCCTGGAACCGTGCACCATGTGCGCGGGGGCGCTGGTGCTGGCCCGGGTCTCCACCGTCGTCTTCGGCGCGTGGGAGCCCAAGACCGGCGCGGCCGGATCGCTCTGGGACGTGCTCCGCGACCGCCGGCTGAACCACCGCCCCGAGGTCTACGGCGGGGTGCTGGAGACCGAGAGCGCCGCCGTCCTGCGCGCCTTCTTCCGCTGAGGTCGCCGGCTCAGGCCGCGGGCAGGGTGACCGTGACGATCAGGCCGCCCGCGGGGCGGGGCTGTGCCTCGACGGTGCCACCGTGTGCGCGGGCCACCGCGCGGACGATGGACAACCCCAACCCGAAGCCCCGCGCACCGGCGACCCGCTCCCGCGACAGCCGGCGGAACGGCTGGAACATCGGTTCGATGTCGTAACCGGCGATCGCCGGACCGGTGTTGGTCACCGTCAGGGTGACCTGGCCGTCGGCCCGGCCGGTGCGCACCTCGACCCAACCGTCGGCGCGCAGGTTGTGCCGTACCGCGTTCTCCACCAGGTTGACGGTGAGCCGTTCCACGAGCACCGGGTCACCACTGACCGGGGCCGGTGCCAACGACCGGCGTATCGGGACGTCGGGTGCCTGCTTCCCGGCCTGGTCGATGACGTGCGCGCAGACCTCGGCCAGGTCGATCGGCGTACGGTCGGTCAGCTCGTTCTCCGAATCGGCAAGGGTCAGCAGGCCGTCGATCAGCCGTTCGTGCCGCTCGTTGATCGCCAGCAACGACTCACCCAGCCGACGCGTCTCCGCCGACGCCTCCGGCCGGCTGACCGCCAGCTCCACCAGGGCACGGTTGAGCGCCAGTGGGGTACGCAGCTCGTGCGAGGCGTTCGCCACGAACCGGCGCTGCCCGTCGAAGGAGCGGTCCAACCGTTCCAGCATCTCGTCGAACGTGTCGGCGAGTTCGCGTACCTCGTCGCGGGGGCCGGTGAGCGCGATCCGCTCGTGCAGACCACGGCCGGCGGTGTCCGCGCCGGCGATCCGCCGGGCCGTGTCGGTGACCTGGTGCAGCGGCTGCAACGCTCGGCCGGCGAGCAGCCAGCCGAAGGCGACCGCCACCGCCGACACCACGATCAACGCGATGCCACCCTGGGTGAGCAGGGACTCCAGGGCGTTGCGCTTGGCCTCGTCCTGCGCCTCCTGCAACAGGGCGCGCACATTGTCGATGTTCTGCCCGCTGGGCGTCGTGGGGGCGGTCTTCGGCAGGTCGCTCAGTTTCACCCCGAACGGCTGGGGCATCCGCTGATCCACGAGCACGTACGTGACGGCCAGCAGGACCACACCGGCCAGCAGGAAGAGCCCGCCGTAGATCAGGGTGAGTCGGGCGCGGATGGTCAGGCGCTTCATCGGATCTGATACCCCGCTCCGGGCACCGTCTCGATCACCGGCGGGTCGCCGAGCTTGCGGCGCAGCTTCATCACGGTGACCCGGACGACATTTGTGAACGGGTCGATGTGCTCGTCCCAGGCACGTTCCAGCAGGTCCTCGGCGGAAACCACGGCGCCGTCGGCGCGCAGCAACTCGACGAGCACCGCGAACTCCTTGCGGGACAGCGCCACGTGCCGGTCGTCGCGGCGTACCTCGTGCCGGGCCGGGTCGAGCTGGATACCGGCGCGACGCAGCGTCGGCGGGGCCGCCGGACGGGCGCGCCGGGTCAGCGCGTGCACCCGCGCCGACAACTCGACAAGGGCGAACGGCTTGGTCAGGTAGTCGTCGGCGCCGAGCGCCAACCCCGCCACCCGCTCCCGGACCGCTGCCGCCGCGGTCAGCATCAGGACCCGGGTCTCCCCGCCCGCGTCCACGATCGCCCGGCACACGTCGTCGCCGTGCACCACCGGCAGGTCCCGGTCCAGGACCACCACGGCGTACTCGTTGACGCCGAGGCGCTCCAGCGCGGCGTCACCGTCGTACGCCACGTCGACCGCGAACGACTCCCTACGCAGCCACTCCGCGATGGCGTCCGCCAGCACGGTCTCGTCCTCGACAACAAGCACTCTCACCCCTCCATGGTCCTCGGGGTGCGGTAACGGCGGCATAACCGCTGACGGTAACGCCGGGGATACGCCCGCTGCCGTGCACTGGGTGTCGACGTCCGACGAGTCGCGTCGGACCCACAGCGGAGGCGGACACCATGCGGCGACAGATGCTCGCGATACCCGTCCTGCTCGCCCTGGCGGTGGCCGGGTGCGGTGCGGGAGGCGACGACGGCGGCGGGGTGGCGACCGCCGGTGGGGCGACGGCGAGCGCCACGGCGAGCGGCGCACCGGTCAGTGATTCGGACAAACAGCTCGCGTTTGCCAGGTGCATGCGGGAGAACGGAGTGGACCTGCCCGACCCGGAGGCGGGCGGCCGTCCCGGCTTCCGGTTCGGCGCGGACGTGGATCGGCAGAAGGTCCAGGCGGCCATGGAGAAGTGCCAGGACAAGCTGCCCAACGGTGGGCAGGGACCGCAGCTCAACCCCGAGCAGGCCGAGCAGATGCGCGCGCTCGCAAAGTGCATGCGGGAGAACGGGGTGCCGGACTTCCCGGACCCGGACGCCGACGGGAGGGTCCGGATCGGGCAGGGCGGCAACGCGATCGACATCAGCGACCCGGCCATGAAGGCCGCGATGGAGAAGTGCCGGCAGAACGCACCACAGTTCGGGGGCGGCCGGTGACCGGCGTTTCCCGACGCGGGCGGCTGCGCGCCGCCGTCATCGGCGGCGTCGTCCTGCTGCTCGCCGCCGTGGGCGTGAGCGCCGCGGTGGGCTTCGGCGGCGGCGGAGACCGTGCCGAGGCCGGCAGCCCACCACCGGCCACCGCGACCGTCACCCGGCAGACCCTGGCCGACTCGGAAACCGTCGAAGGCGAGTTGGGGTACGGCGCGACGCGTACCGCCACGGCGAAGCTCGGCGGCACCGTCACCGCGTTGCCACCGACCGGGTCGACGGTGCAGCGGGGGCGGGCGCTCTACTCGGTCGACAACGAGAAGGTGGTGCTCCTCTACGGCGGGTTGCCCGCGTACCGGACCCTCGCCCCCGGGGTGGAGGGCGCCGACGTCGCGCAGTTCGAGCGGAACCTCAAGGCGTTGGGATACACCGGCTTCACCGTCGACGACGAGTACACCGGCTCCACCGCCGACGCCGTCCGGGACTGGCAGGAGGACCTCGGCCTGCCCGAGACCGGCCGGGTCGAGGCGGGCCGGATCGTGTACGCCGACCGGGAGGTCCGGGTGGAGAGCCACCAGGCGGACGTCGGTGATCTCACGCAACCCGGCCAGGCGGTGCTCGCCTACACCGGTACCAGCCGCCTGGTCACCGTCGAGTTGGACGTGGACGACCAGCGGCTGGCCAAGCGCGACGCGAAGGTCACCGTGCGGCTGCCGGACGCCCGGACGGTGGCGGGCACGGTCAGCACGATCGAGACCGTCATCCAGGCCGGCGCCGCCGGAGAGAACGGGCAGTCCGGCGACGCCGAGACGAAGATCGAGGTGACCGTCGCGGTCGCCGACCCGAAGGCCCTGGCCGGCTTCGACCAGGCCAGCGCCGACGTCGTGTTCACCGCCGCGGAGCGCCCGGACGTCCTCACCGTGCCGGTGTCGGCGCTTCTCGCGCTCGCCGAGGGCGGGTACGGCGTCCAGGTCGCCGAGGGGGAGGCGAGCCGGATCGTCGCCGTGACCACGGGCCTGTTCGCCGACGGCCGGGTGGAGGTCACCGGCGCGGACCTCACCGAGGGCACGACGGTGGTGGTGCCGAGATGACCGGCGAAGTGATCGTGCTCGACCGGGTCAGCAAACGGTACGCCGGCGATGTTGTCGCGTTGGACGACGTGTCGTTGCGGATCGGCCACGGCGAGCTGGTGGGGATCGTCGGCCCGTCCGGGTCGGGCAAGTCGACGATGCTGCACCTGATCGGCACCCTGGACCGGCCGTCGTCGGGCAGCGTGCTCATCGACGGGTACGACGCGGCGAAGCTGACCGACCGGGAGTTGTCCGCCCTGCGGGCCAGCCGGATCGGCTTCGTGTTCCAGCAGTTCCACCTGGCCCCCGGCGTTCCGATCGTGGACAACGTGGCCGACGGGTTGCTCTACTCCGGCGTACCCCTGCGGCGGCGGCGCGAACGCGCGCAGGCCGCGCTGGTCCGGGTTGGCCTGGGCCACCGGCTCGGGCACCGGCCGCACGAGCTGTCCGGCGGGGAACGGCAGCGGGTGGCCGTGGCGCGGGCGGTGGTCGGCGAGCCGACGGTGCTGCTCGCCGACGAGCCGACCGGCAACCTGGACTCCGCGTCCGGTGCCGGGGTGCTGGAGTTGCTACACGAGCTGCACCGGTCCGGCACCACCGTCCTGGTGATCACCCACGACCGGGAGATCGCGGAGGGGCTGCCCCGGCAGGTGCGGATGCGCGACGGCGCGGTGCGGCACGACTCGGCCGGTACGCCGGGCGGGGTCGGCTGATGGCGACGTTGACGCCGGCCCGGCTGGGACCGGCGGACATCCTGCGGGTCGGCGGGGTGGGCCTGCGGACCCGTCCGCTGCGGGCGTTCCTCTCCGCGCTGGGCATCGCCATCGGTATCGCCGCGATGATCGCGGTCGTCGGGATCTCGTCGTCGTCCCGGGCGGAGCTGGACCGCGCGCTCGACGCGCTCGGCACCAACCTGCTCACCGTCGAGCCGGGCAACACCCTGTTCGGGGCGGACGCCCAACTGCCCGACGAGTCGGTCGCCATGATCGGACGGATCGGCCCGGTGACCGAGGTGTCGGCGACCGGGCAGGTCGCCGACGCCAAGGTCTACCGTTCGGATCGGATCCCGGCCGCGGAGACCGGTGGCATCGCCACCCGGGCGGCCCGTCTGGACCTGCTCGGCACCGTCGGGGCCGAGCTGACCAGCGGTACGTGGCTCAACGAGGCGACCGCCCACTACCCGGCGGTGGTACTCGGCGCCACCGCGGCGCAACGGCTCGGGATCATCGCGGCCGACCCGCAGGTGCAGGTGTGGCTGGGTGGGCGGGGGTTCACGGTGGTCGGCATCCTCGCCGCCGCGCCACTGGCTCCGGAGCTGGACACCGCGGCGTTGGTCGGCTGGCCGGCGGCGACCGACTACCTGGGCTTCGACGGGCACCCCACCACCATCTACACCCGGGCGCAGGAGGCGCAGGTCGAGGCGGTCCGCTCGGTGCTCGGCGCGACCGCCAACCCCGGGGCGCCGAACGAGGTCGAGGTGTCCCGTCCCTCCGACGCGCTCGCCGCCGCCGAGGCGACCGACGACGCGTTCACCGGGCTGCTGCTGGGCCTGGGCGCGGTCGCCCTGCTGGTCGGCGGGGTCGGCGTGGCGAACACCATGGTGATCTCGGTGCTGGAACGGCGGGCCGAGATCGGCCTGCGCCGTTCGCTCGGCGCGACCCGTGGACAGGTACGGACCCAGTTCCTCGCCGAATCGCTGCTGCTCTCCGCACTTGGCGGGATCGGCGGGGTGTTGCTGGGCATCCTGGTCACCTCGGGGTACGCGTTCTCCCAGGACTGGCCGACAGTGGTGCCGGCCTGGGCGATGCTCGGCGGCGTCGGCGCGACCCTGGTCATCGGCGGTTTCGCGGGCCTGTACCCGGCGGTGCGCGCCGCCCGTCTCGCGCCGACGGAGGCGCTGGCCGCCGTCTGACCGCCGTGCCGGCGTGCGGGTCGGGCCGGGGTGGCGCGGGTCGGGGTGGCGTGGGCGGGGCCGGCGCGGATCGGCCCCAGGCAGAAAAGCGTGATGACTGTGAGGCATCAATATGCCCCACAGTCATCACGCTCTTCGCGGTGACACCCGACCGACGGGTCAGGCGATGATCGTGTCGAGGGCGATCTCGACCATCTGGCTGAAGGTCTGCTCCCGCTCCTCCGAGGTGGTCTTCTCGCCGGTCTTGATGTGGTCGCTGACGGTCAGCACGGTCAACGCGCGGGCCTTGAACCGGGCGGCGATCGTGTAGAGCGCCGCCGACTCCATCTCCACCGCCAGCACGCCGTAGTCGGCGAGGGTGTCGTAGAGGTCCGGCCGGTCCGTGTAGAAGGCGTCCGCCGCCAGGATCGGCCCGACGTGCATGCTGATGCCGCGCCGCTCGGCCACCTCGACCGAGGTACGCAGCAGCCCGAAGTCGGCCACCGGCGCGTAGTCGATCAACCCGTCGAAGCGCATCCGGTTCATGTTCGAGTCGGTGGACGACCCGATCGCGGCCACCACGTCGCGCAACTGGAGGTCGGTGCTGAGGGCGCCGCAGGAGCCGACCCGGATCAGCGTCTTCACGCCGTACTCGTTGATCAACTCGTGGGCGTAGATGGAGGCCGACGGCATGCCCATGCCGGAGCCCTGGACGGAAACCTCGACGCCGTTCCAGCGGCCGGTGAAGCCCAGCATGCCCCGGACCGTCGAGTAGCAGGTAGCGCCCTCGAGGTAGGTCTCCGCGATCCACTTGGCCCGCAGGGGGTCGCCCGGCATCAGGACCCGCTCGGCGATCTCGCCCGGCTTCGCGCCGATGTGCGTACTCATGGCAAAGATCCTGCCAGGCCGGCGCGGGCGATACCGGTTCGGCGTCCGAACCGGCGGTCCTGTACCCTCGTCGGCGGTGGCGTGTCCGAGCGGCCTAAGGAGCACGCCTCGAAAGCGTGTGAGGGTTAACGCCCTCCGAGGGTTCAAATCCCTCCGCCACCGCTCTGTAGTGCAGAAACGCCCGGTTGATCCGCGAGGGTCAACCGGGCGTTTTCGGTAGGTTGCGCCAGTTCAGAGCTCCGACTGGTCGGCGTAGTTGCCGCCGGCGATCTCCCACGAGATGAAGTCCCAGTAGTTGTCCCCGATCATCGCCGGCGCATCCCACTCCTCGATGACCCGCCGCATCTCCTTCTTGGCGTCTTCCCAGCGGTCCGGGTCGCCACCGACGATCGCGGGCGCGAGGCTGGCGACCAGGCGTGACGAGCGGGCATACAACTCGAGCGACGAGTTCACGAACGTCCGTGACGGGATTTCGTCGACGACCAGCACCGCACCCGTGCCTGGATCGAGAAAGAATTCGCCCCCCAACCCGTCGGTGGCGTATCCGAACCGCACCATTCCCTCCCGCATGGTGAGAGCCGGGCCGAGGAGAAAGAGGTCATATTCGTCGAGCCGCAGCGCCTCTGGCAGGTCGACGCCGGCCAGCCGTTCGCGCAGCTCCGGCGACAGCGAATCCCACCCGTCGAGTTCGTCCAAGGATGCCATGGAAGGCAATCTATCGAGCGCCGGCCAGCCGCGCCGGCTCCCTTGCTGGGGGGACGCGGCTGGCTCGCCTGAGGGATTCGGCCGCACCGGCGTCTGGTGATGCTGGAAGGCGTCAGCGACGGATGGTCAGGCAGGAGCGACATGTTCGGATCGGGTTTGCGTGCGACGACATTGGCGGCGGTCGCGGCGGTGGGGGTGGGGGTGGCACCCACTGTCGCCCAGGCCCAGCCGCCCAAGGCGACAAGCGCCGCCGCCGGGCGGTCGTCCGTCGCCGGGATAGGGCATTTCGTGTACGACGAGCCCAACACGGTCGGACACCGGATCTGGTTCGGCGTCTACGCGGTGACGACCCTCGACGAGTCGGCGCACGGTCAGTTCCTGTACCGGCACGAGCGGGCGGACGGCACGCTGGCAGCGCAGGGACGGGCCGACGTGACGTGCCTGCGGGTCACCGGAAACGTCGCGATATTCACCGCGATCGTCCCGGAGGGCCAGGGCAGCGCCAAGAACCACGGCTTCTACGTGAAGATCATTGACGGGGGAAGAGGGCCGGATCAGATCGTCGACGCGCAGGCGACGAATGGGAGCGAGCGACCGCCCACCGGCTGCGTCGACCCGGAGACAGACCTTCCTCCGGAATCGGCACCGAGGCCTCGGTACCCGGTTCTCGCGGGCGGATTTGTCGTCCATGCCGCCGCGCCGAGCCGAGCGGGTGCCGACGATCTCCCGGTGGAGCGCCAGGAACGGTCGCAACCGTGATCTGGCGTTTGTGGGCGCACTGGCCGACGTGGTCCGGTTACGCGGCCACGGCCTTCTCGCTCGTGTACGGCGCGTTGGGGTTGTACTGGTGGGCCGGTGGGGACGGGTTCCCCTTCGCGCCGATCGATCCGGAGCGCGTGTCGGGGTCCGTCCTGGAGGGCAGTCGCGTCGAGGTCGTCGCACCGGTCATCGCCGTACTCGGGCTGGCTGGCGCGGTCATCGCGCTGGTGATGACGCGACGTGCCCGGCCCGGTCGCCTGTCCGTGGGGCTGGCTGTCTTCGGATGGCTCATGGCGGGCGGGCTGGTCCTGATCATTCCCGACTACACCCTGATCGTTCTGGTGGCGTTCGCGCCGCTGCTGCTGGTCTTCGCCTTCACCGGCGTGCCCGGCGACCAGGGCGGAATTGGTGACATCCTCTACTGGCACCGGACGAACCTGATCATCATCTTTGTCGGTGGTCTGCTGTGGGCCGCCGCGACCGTCGCCTACCGTCGGCGGGTCCGGGGCGCCTGTGTCCACTGCGGCCGCCGCCACGGGGCCGGTGACGGGCCGTCCCGGCAGACTCTGCTGCGGTGGGGACGGTGGGGCGTCGTGGTCGCCTGCCTCGCCCCGCTGCCCTACGAGATCACCAGGATCGCCTGGGCCCTCGGTTATCCGCTCGGCGTCCCCGCGGACTTCCTGCGGATGATGCGGGAAACGCCAGGGATGCTTGCGGTCGGGCTGGGCTGCGCTGTGGCGTCGGCGGTGGGTGGGGTGCTCACCCATGGTCTGGTGGCACGGTGGGGCGAGGTGTATCCCCGCTGGATCTGGTTCCGGGCCGGCAGACGCGTTCCACCCGCCCTCGCCGTCATCCCAGCGTCGATCGTCGCGGTAACGATCATCCCGGCTGGACTGATGTTCCTCTGGACGCCCGAAGCCCGGGGCACCTGGGCCATGCACGTCCCGAGCCTCTTCTGGATCGCGTGGGGGATCGGGCTCGGCGTCGCCACCATCGCCTACCACCTGCGCCGACGTGGAGCCTGCCGCCGCTGCGGCCAGGGCCACGAACTGGTCGGGTCTGTCCCGTCCGGGGCGGCCGTTCAGGCGACCGAGAACGTCACGGTTCCGGAGTAGGCGCCCGCGACGGCGGTCAGCGGGATCTGGACCGAGACGACGGGGTCCCAGGTCGCTGCGTTGTTGCCGATGCCGTTGGTCAGGGTGAACGCGGTCCGTTCGACATTGATGATCTCCGCGTCACCGGCGGTGGGCTGGCCCGAGGTGAAGGTGCCGATACCGCTGGTCGAGGTGGCGGGCCCCGACCAGTAGGAGACGTTGGCGTTGGAGATCGTGTGGACCGGGATGCCGCCGGTGACGAAGTTCGTCGCGACGACGGTCGCGGTCCAGGTCGGCGCGGACAGCAGGCGCTCGTCCGTCACCGTGACCGGGCCCAGGTTGCCGGACACGACTCCGCCGAGGCTGGCGCTGCCCAGATCGGCTGTCGTCGGCGCGCTGACCGACAGATCCCCGGGTACCGCGCAGGTCGAGCGGGTGATCGTGGCGGTGTCCATGGTGACCGCGCCGTTGATGGCGAGGGTTCGGCCGTCCACCTCGAGCGCCGCGCCCACGGTGATCGAGGTGAAGGCCAGCAGGTTGCCGCGGAGCGTGGAGTTGGCGCCGAGCGTGGCGGAGCTGCCGACCTGCCAGAAGACGTTGCACGCCTGGGCGCCGTTGACCAGGTTCACCATGCTCGCCGCACCCGTGATGAGCGTGGTGGTGGTCTTGAAGATGAAGACGGCGTTCGGGTCACCCTCCGCGTCGAGGGTCAGGTCACCGGTGATGTCGAAGGTGCCCGCCACTGATTCGTACACCCCGGTGGTCTTGGTGGTCCCACCGAGCTGGTCCGAGACGACGTCGGTGGTCGTTCGCGAGACGGCGTCGTTGTACGCGATGGCCAGATCACTCTGACCAGCCACGGCGACTGCGTCGTTGGCGTGCAGGGACCCGTTGAGCTGGCCGGGAGGGAAACCGGTGACCGCGGTACCCGGGCTGACCCCGATGTCACCGTTGACCTCGCTGAGCCCGGTGCTGGTGATCGTGGTGCCGGCGAGGACCGCGAAGGTGGCGGCGGCGCCCAGCGGCACCGGCGGCTCCGCAGCGCTCGCGCTGCGTGGGACGGCCAGCACGGCCAGGATGGTGATCGCACTGACCAGGGTCAGAGCAGTAGCCACTCGGGACATCCCGGTGATCTTGTGGGACGCGTCCGTGATGCCGCAGGTCGCCATGTTTCCTCAGGACACTCGACGGTTGAAAGCCTCTAGCGCCCCATATTGGCATGAACTTCTACAAAATGGACTAAATCGGTCGGTGTTCGAGGAGCTCTGCCATCCCGTCGAGCAGGCGCTGTAGACCGAACTCGAAGAGGCTGTCGGCGTTGAGGTCGATCTCCGAACGGGACAGCCGCGCCAGGTGCGGGAACTCGCCGGCGGTGAGCAGGCCGGCAAACACCTCGGCCTGCGTCACCATCCACTCGTCGTCGGTCAGACCGGTGTCCTGTTGCGCCTCGGCCCCCTGTTGCAGGTTGACCGCCGTGCCGCGTACGTGATTGGCCAGAGTGGCCACCAGGTGGAGCTGGGTGTGCTGGTCCAGGCCGTACCCGGCGAGGGCGCGCAGAGCCCACTCGGTGTGCGCGACGGCGTGTGGCGCCATCAGCGGACGGGTCACCGAGATCACCTGGGCCAGCCAGGGATGCCGGCGGTAGATCGACCACTGGAGCCGGCAGAGCACCTCCAACTGGGCCCGCCACCCGGCCGGGAGCGTCCGGGGCAGACGGTGGGCGGCGAAAGCGGCGTCCGCCATCAGCAGCAGAAGCTGCTCCTTGCCCCGCACCTGCCGATACAGCGACATCGTCGGCACGTCCAGCTCGGTGGCGATCCGGCGCATGCTCAGCCCGGCCAACCCCTCGGCGTCGGCGATCTCGGTGGCGGTGCGTACCACCTGGTCGCGGGTCACCCCTCGGGCCGGACGCTGGCGTGCGTCGACCCGCGCGCCCCGACCAGCCGGCGTCGATTCGGGGCCGGTCACCACCATGCCGACGCCGGGCACCGCCCGGACCAGCGCCTCCTGACGGAGCAGGGTGAGCGCCCGGCTGGCGGTCGCCATGGCGACCCCCCACTCCCGGACGATCTGGCGGGTCGACGGCACCCGGTCACCGGGGCTCAGCTCGCCGGCGGTGATACGCCGCCGTAACTCTCCGACGATGCGCAGGTAGGGCGGAGTGGACTCGTCGAACTCGGTCACGGCGCGCCTCCCCGCGGTCGCCAGTGACCGTAGCGCACTAGAGCGCCGACGGTCGTCCCCGTCGATGATCAGCGGTCGTGTGGCTCGGCGCACTAGAGCTCTCTGGGCGAACGATGAACGGATCGGCAGGCTCAGCGCAACGGCTCGTACGCCGTACCGGCTTCGACTTGGAGGAGAGCCATGACCAGGATCCCGTACCCCCGATGGGCCGTCGTGCTGAGCGCGGTCGCGCTCCTCGCGCCGGCGCTGGCCGTCGGCCCGGCCGCGGCGGCCGACGACCGCCGGAGCGCGGCCGTCGTCCGAACCGATCAGGGCGCGGTAGGCGGCACCGTCGCGGCGAGACACCTGTCGTTCCAGGGCATCCCGTACGCCCGTGCGCCGCTGGGGGCGCTGCGCTGGGCTGCACCGCAGCCGGGTCCGGTCTGGACCGGCGTCCGCGACGCGACGAGGCCCGGTGCTGCCTGCGCCCAACTGCAAGGGCTGCCGATGGACCGTGCCTCGGTGGCCGAGGACTGCCTCCACCTGAACGTCACGACCCCGCGTACCGCCGCGCGGACGCCCCGACCGGTCATGGTGTGGCTGCACGGCGGGGACTTCCGGTTCGGCAGGGGAGACGTGTACGACGGGCAGCGACTGGCCGCCGACGGTGACGTCGTGGTGGTCACCGTGAACTACCGGCTCGGCGCGCTCGGGTTCCTGGCCCATCCGGCGCTGGCTGGCCCCGATCGCGTCACCGGCAACTTCGGCGTGCAGGATCAGCAGGCCGCACTGCGGTGGGTGCGGCACAACGCGGCCGCATTCGGGGGCGACCCGGGCAACGTGACCCTGTTCGGCCAGTCCGCCGGGGCGACAAGCGTCTGCGCACACCTCGCCGCACCGAGCTCCGCCGGCCTGTTCCATCGCGCGATCCTGCAGAGCAACTCGTGCGCCAACCCGATCCAGACCCGGGCCGAGGCGGCCAGGGCGGCTGAGGAGTTCGCCCAGAACATCGGCTGCACCGACGCGGCTACGGTCGCCACCTGCCTGCGCGGGCGGGACCCCGGCCGGTTGGTCGCGACGGCCGGCTACCCGGGTGCCGGTGTCGACCTCGGCCCGGTCGTCGACGGCCGCACGTTGCCGGTGGACCCGGCCGCCGCGCTGGCCGCCGGCAGACTGCATCCGGTGCCGGTGCTGACCGGGATGAACCGGGACGAGTCCCGCCTCGTGGTGTGGGGCATGGAACGCAGCGGACTGAACTGCCCGGAGCCGGAGCCGGAGCCGGAGCCGGAGCCGGGGCCGGGGCCGCAGCCGGGGGATGAGGCCGAGTCGTGCCCGCTCACCGACGACCAGTACCGGGACCAGGTACGCGGCGTGTTCGGTGACCGCGCGGAGGAGGTGCTGGCCCGTTATCCCCGCAGGGGCACGGAGTTCCCCAGCGAGACGTTGGGTGCCGTGCTGACCGATCACGACTACGCCGAACCGATCTACTCCGCGGCGTTGGCCTTCGCCCGACGCGTGCCGACGTACCTGTACGAGTTCGCCGACGATGACGCGCCGTTCTTCGCCGAGGGACCCGAGTCGACCTTCCCCACCGGCGCGTACCACTGCGCGGAACTGCCGTACCTGTTCACTGTCGGCTACGCCGAGGCGCTCACGCCGGCTCAGCAGCGGCTCGCCGACGACATGGTCCGGGTCTGGAGCGACTTCGCCCGGACGGGCCGGGCCGGGTGGCCCCGACTGCACGGTGCCGCCCCGTACGTGCGGGTGTTCGCCGATGGCGGGGCATCGGGCACGACGAGCTTCGCCGCCGCCCACTCGTACGACTTCTGGCGGTCGTTGCGCTGATGCCGTCGCCCGGACGCGTGTGACCGGCAGTGGTCAGCATGGGCCCGCACCCTCCTCGAAGAGGCGGCGGGCCCAGTCGGCGTACCCGGCGATTGTTTTTCGGACCGTGCGGCCGTCGTGCAGGAAAAGGTACGCGCGGTCGCCGCTGCGGGCGAGCAGCCCGTCCAGGCGGTGCGTTCCCTGTGGAGCACGCAGTCGGGTGACCTGCGGGTACCGGGTCCAGACCTGGCCGATGGGCGAACCCGCGGTGATGCCCTCCGGTGTCCGCATCGGGTCACCAACCCAGAGCAACACCAGTTTGTCCTCTACGAAGACCGGACTGACCGTGTCGTGGCCGGCGAGCGTCGGCCCGCAGGCGTCCAGATTGGTCAGCAGGATGCCGCGTCGGGTCAGCTCCTCCTCGGTGTCACCGAACTCGATGTTACGCAGGCCGTTCAGGTCGATGATCTCCACGCTGCCGGCGGGCCGGCCGTCCGGGATCGGCCCGGTCGGCGGCACTCCGCTGCCAGCGATCAAGGCAGCCGTCATCAGCGTGGCAATAAACGCAAATTGTCGCAATTTCATGGAATCCCCCAGTCCCCAACGGGGCGGGAGCGTTCAGGTTGCTGCCGGTCGCCGGATTACTGATCGGCCTGCGGGATGTGTCTCGAATGGGCCGGCGTTCTGTCCACGGATGGTGGCCGCCGGGCGCAGGAATGCGAAGGCGTGGTCCAGTAGCGCAGCCCGGTCGGCGGTGCCGTCGGACCGCAGCCATTCCTGCGAAACCGTGTCAAGGACCGAGGCCGCGGCGTTGGTGAGTAGTTCCGCGTCGAACGAGTCCAGTTGTACGCCCGGTCGATCGCGCAGCGCGTCGCTGACGTGTCGGCGCCACTGTGCCCGCTTCTGGTGCAGCCGGGCACGCAGCGACGGGGTCGATTCGATCAAGCGGAGGCTCGTCAGCGCCTGCTCGGACGTGTGGATCTGCTGCTCCCACTGGCGTAGCACCTGGTGCAGGGACTGCCACGGGTCCTCGTCGGCGGGCCGTGCGCGGATGTCGTCGACGACCTGTTCGCCGGTGACGTCCACCCCGCCGAACACGGCGTCTTCTTTCGCCGGGAAGTAGCGGAAGAAGCTCCGTTTGGTCAGGCCGGCGGCCTGGGCGATCTCGTCGACCGTTGTCTCGTCGAACCCGCGTTCCGCGAACAGGTCCAGTGCCACCCGGGCGAGCTCTGCGCGAACCGCGCGTCGCGTACGTTCACGTAGTCCGTCAGCCACGCACCGAAGTATACTTCACAACATTGCATGTCGATCGTGTCACTCGGTGTCGTATATTGATGACGACCTGAGTAGAGGGAGGCGACCGCGATGACGCTGAACGGCAAAACCGTCCTGGTGACCGGCGGCACGGGTGGAATCGGCAAGGAGACCGCCCGCGGGTTGGCTCGGCTCGACGCCCGTGTCGTCCTCGTCGGGCGCGACCCTGGTCGGGCAAGCGCCGCGGCCGTCGAACTCCAGCGCGACACCGGCAACGGCAACATCGACACCCATACCGCCGACCTGACCCGGCGACGCGATCTGCACCGACTGGCCGACCGGGTGACCGCGCGGTACGGCAGCGTGGACGTGCTGATCAACAACGTCGGCGTGACCAGGGAACGACGCGAACTGACCGAGGACGGCATCGAGACCGCCTTCGCCGCCAACGTCGTCGCGCCGTATCTGCTGACCCACCTGCTGCTGCCGGCGCTGAAACGTGTCCCGGCGGCCCGCGTCATCAACATCACCGGCGGCATTCCGCGAGGACGAATCGACCTCGACAACCTGCAAGGCGAGAGGTCCTACGTCGGGCTGTCGTTCTACAACCAGACCAAGCTGGCGCTGATGGCGATGAGCTACACGTTCGCCGAACGCCTGACCGGGACTGGCGTGACCCTCAACGTGGCCTACCCCGGCCACGCGTACACGTCGATGAACCGGGGCCTGACCAGCAGCGCCTACCCGACGCTGGCGCGACCCATCGTCCCGCTGCTACGTCTGGTGTTGCCGGTCCTCTACGGACACCGAGCGGTGGTCAAGGCGTCGAAATCAAGCATCCACCTCGCCTCCAGCCCGCAGGCGCACGGAATGCACCGGACCTACGTCAACAGCCGGTCCCAGCGCACCGCGTGGCCCGAAGCGGTCCTCGACAAGCGCAACCGCGACACCATCTGGTCGCTCTGCGAGAAGTTGGCCGGCTAGGCCGACCCAGCGCGGAGTCACCCCCGCGCCGGTCGGGTCAACTCGCACGGTCAGCGGCCTTCCTCCCACTGCTCGACCAGCTCGTCCCAGTAGTCGGCGCTGAGCCGACGCCGCCCGTGCGCCAACCAGCCATCGGTGTTCCGTTCCTGGTGCAGCCCCAACTCGGCGAACGGGTCGATCCATGCGCCCGGCTCCGCGCCGAGCCGCGTCAGCGCCGAGTTGATCGGCCACTGCTCGCGCGGGGCGTCGAAGACGTCGGCGAAATGTGGGCCCCACGAAAGCGTCCCGCCCAGCCACACCGCCGCCGACTGGTAGCCGTCGCCGCCGACGAACTCCGCCTCCAGGTACGCCACCGGCCCCGACGTGGACCAGGCCGACAGCAACTCGACGAGCGCCGGCGACAGCACCAGCCCGAACGGCTGGTCGACGCTGGGATCGTCCGCCGCGTAGTCCGGCAGCGACCCGGTCAGCTCGATCATCAGCTGCGGGGTGACCGGCAGCAGCGCGAAGTCCTGCCGCAACTCGCCGAGGACCGCGTGATCCAGCTCGCCGGTCTGCTCCCGGAGCAGCTCGGCGTCCGCGACCACCGCGCTGAGCTGGTAACCCATCCATCCCTCCGCCGTCCACAGCCTGTGGATAGAACATGTGTACGACGGTCGTGTGGTCCGTCGGTGCCTGGCACCGTACCGGTGTTGGGGTCAGACCCGCCCCGGCGGCACCGCGACTGTCCGCACCGCGTCGGCGAGCAGGTGCGGATGGGACAGCATCGGGTGATGGCCGCTGGGAAGTTCGACAGTCCGGGTCGCGCGGGCCGCCTGGGACCGTTGCAGGGCGGGTGGGGTGGCCCGGTCCTCGGCGCAGACGATCGCCGTCGACGGCAGGTGACGCCACCCCGCGTGCCGGACCGGGGTGGTGAGCACCGAAGCGGCCTGTCGGGTCAGGCGGGCGACCGCACCCTCGGCCGCCTGCTCGTCGCAGTCCTGGAGAAACAGGTCGCGCACCGACTCGCGTCGCGCGCCAAATGTGCCGTCCGGAAAGAATTCCAGGTGGGGGGCCGGCTCCGCCGGGCCGAGGTGGGCAAGGGCCTGCCCGACGTCCGGCAGGAAAGAGCTGACGTACACCAGATGAGCGACCTCGCCAGCGTCGGCGGCCTCGGTCGCGACCACCCCGCCGTAGGAGTGCCCCACCAGCACCGCCGGACCCACCTCGCGCAGTACCCGTCGGGTCTCGGCGACGTCGGCCGCGAAGTCGGCCGCGGTACCGGTCACCTCACCACAGCTCGGTAGCCGGACCGCGACGCTGCCCAGCCCGTCGGCTCGCAGCGCGCCCGCGACCCGCGACCACCACCACTCCCCGTCGCGGACGCAAGCGCCGTGCACGAACACCACATTCATCGCCGTCTCCCGTCCGGCGGACCCGCACCGGTCCACTCCCTCGTCGACGTTAGACGTAGCGATCGTTACGTGAAAAAGTGGCGGCATGGGACGCCGTCCGCAGCCGGAGATCCGCGAGCGGCTCCTCGACGGGTGCGTCGACCACCTGCTGGAGCACGGACTCCCGGTCACCTCGTTGACGCCGGTCGCGGCGGCGGTCGGAGTCAGCCCACGCATGCTGATCTATCACTTCACCACGAAGGATCGGCTGGTCCGGTCGGCGCTGATCGAGGCCCGGCGGCGGCAGCGGGCGCTGTTCGAGGATGTGTTGCGACACCGCCCTGGCACGCCCTACGTCGACACCCTGGCCGCGGCCTGGGCGACCCTTTCCGGTCCGGCTGCCCGACGCTACGTCCGCCTGTTCAGCGTCGTGCACGCGCTGCCGCCGGCCGAGACGCCGTGGCAGGACTTCCCGGTGATGGCGGTACACGACTGGCTGCCCACGATCGCCGATGGGCTACGCGCCGACCGTCACCCCCAGGCGGATGCGCTGGCCACGTTGGTCCTCGGAGTGACACGCGGGCTCCTGCTCGACGATCGATCGACAGGGGAGCACGACCGTGTCGGTGAGGCGTTCGTCGCCTTCCTCGGCCTGCTGGCCGGCCACCGGCGATGAACCCGGCTGAGGCCGCGCCCAACTCGGTGACCTCGACCGTGCTCGCACCGGAGCTCGCTGGGCGCGCGCTCAGCCGGAGAGGCCACCGCGCCGTCGGAGCCGTTCAGGCCCGTCGGGCGAGCTGACTGACGAACGCGCGCCAGGCCGTCGGCGCGAAGGTGAGCGCCGGGCCGCTCGGGTCCTTGGAATCCCGTACGCCGACCACGTCGGCCAGGTTGTCGGCGACCTCCACACACGCGCCGCCGTTGCCGCTGCTGCGGCTGCTCTTGCGCCACCGGGCGCCGCCGTTCAACTCCATGACTCCGCCACTTCCCTGATGAGATCGACCGACTGCCAGTGGGACAGTGCCTCCCCGCGCACGTTCTCCCATGCCGCCATCATGGCCGCGATGTCCTCGGGGTCGCTAGCGACTTGGCCCTGGAGTTGGTTGTCCAGGTAGCCCGCGACCCGGTGGTCGTGACTGTGCGCGATCACGAACGGCCCGTTCAGGCCGGCGTAGGCGCCGACCGCGCTGGGCACGACATGGACCCGGATGTGCGGCTCGGCGCAGGCTGTCGCCACGGCCAGCAGTTGCTCGTGCATCGTCGACCGGCCGCCCACCGGGCGGCGGAGGATCCCCTCGTCGATGACCGCCGTGAACTGCGGCGGGTCGTCACGCTTGAGCACTCCCTGTCGGCCGAGCCGGACCGTGAGGTGCCGCTCGATCTCACCCCGGGGGATCAGGCCCGCGCCGCCCAGGACGGCGCGGGCGTACGCCTCGGTCTGGAGCAACCCCGGCAGGACGGTCGACTCGAACCAGCGCAGTGACACCGCCTCCCGCTCGATCTCCTGCCACGGACGAAACCAAATGGGATCACGACGTCTTGAAGTGTCCGGCCAGATGTCCGACACGTTCTTCTGAAGGGCCTCGGCAGCCGCCAGGCGGTGCCGAGCATGCGGGATGCGGCCCTCGGCCAACCACCGCCCCACGGTCTTCGGGTCGACGCCGACGGTCTCGGCGAGAGATTCGGTGGTGTGCCCGGTGTCGCTGAGCGCCACTCGCAACGCGTCGTTCACGGCCCCTCCATCGAGATGTTTCAAATATCTGAGGACCATATCGCTACGCGGTGTATCTGTCTGGTGACGCACCCGAGGGTGGCCTGTAGAAGACGGCGCGACCGGTGGAGGCGCAGCAGCCCGGCGGTGGGCGTCAGTCAGAGGGTCGCCCCGGCGGGGAGGGCGGGGCGACCCTCTTCCACCGCGAAGGAGGCCCGCCCATGCCCCGCCGCCACCGGGATCACGTACCGACTCGCCCCACCTGGCGTTGCGCGGCATGCGGCATCGCCTGGCCCTGCTCGGCGGCGAAGCTGCGGTTGCTCGGCGAGTATCGACACGACCGGCTGGCGTTGACCGTCTACCTGGCGACCCTTCACGCCGAGGCCGGCGAACACCTCACCGACATCGACCCGGCCCGCCTGGCCGAACGCTTCCTCTCCTGGGCGCGCGCCCGCACCTGACCGAGCTGCCTCCCTGCGGCGACTGCGGCGACTGCGGCGGCTGCGGCGACCCCGCCGACCCCGCTGACCGTGGCGACCGCGGCCACCGCGGATGTCAGGGTCGCCAGATCGCCACCTCGATGTCCCCTTGCCGCTCGGCGAAGCGGCCGTCTCGTGCTGCCGTCGTCAAGAGCCGCCGCAGCTCCGCCGAGAAGGCCGGGAGCCGGTCGCCGAACAGGTGCGGCGCCGAACTGGACAGCGAGAACACCGCCGAGGTGACCTCGTCTACCGAGCGTTCCACGACGGTCCCCTGTTCGACAGTGATGCGGGTCGGGTCGGTGAAGCCCGCCGCGCCCATGATCTCGGCCTCTCCGGAGGGGGTGCCCGCTGGCAACAACCCCTGGCCGGCCCGACGGATCGGCCCCAGGTAGCTCGCGACCAGGTCGTTGATCTGCTGCCAGGGCGCTCGGGGATACGGCAGGGGGTCGTCCCCGGTCGCGCCCTGATGCGTGTTGGCGCCCACGTGGACCCAGGCTCCGTCGGGCGTGAGCATGTCGCGGACGCGACGAGCTACGAGCGGACGGTCCACCCAGTGGAACGACTGGGCGAACGTGGCCACCCGGAAGGTGCCCAGGTCGGCCGGCAGGGCCTCGGCGCGCAGGTGTCGCCACTCGACGTTGATCACACCGACACCGTCAGCTCTGCGCCGCCCCTCCGCGAGCATGTCCTGGTCGGCGTCGACGCCCACCGCCGCCTCGAACAGCGGCGCGAGCAGCAGCGTCAACGATCCGGGTCCGCAGCCCACGTCCAGGAGTCGACCGGTGCCGTCGAGGTCGAGCGCGGTACGGATGGCATCGGCGAGGGCAGCCGGGTAGGGCCGCCGTCCGACGCTGTAGTGGCGGGCGCTGCCCGCGTACAAGGTCTCGTCCCACTGCCAGGTCGCCTCGGTCACGACGTCGATGAGACCACAGGGCGGGTTGTGGCGTCTCGCGTAAAAGGTTGCGGACGCCGGCCCATGTAAATCTCCGTCAGCTCCGCATGATCACCTTGAGCGACCGAGGGGATACCTGACTGCCGAGGTCCCGTGCGCCGTGGCGGCCCGGGCGAGCAGCACGGCCGGTGGTGAGCGGTTCGATGAGCGGATACAAACGGACCAGCGGTGACGTCGTTCGGCCCGGTCCTCGTCGACGAGGGCGCGACCCGGACCCTCGGCGGCGACGACCTCGAAGCGTGGCTCTCGGCACAGGGCGCGGAGAGTGTCCGGGTGGTGGGCTGACGCCGAGACGACTCAGGGCCGGTCCCCGTGAGGGCCGGCCCTGTCGTTGGTGCTGCTCGGACGAGCGGAGGATACGAGATTCGAACTCGTGAGGGTGTAAACCCAACACGCTTTCCAAGCGTGCGCCCTAGGCCTCTAGGCGAATCCTCCGCGAGCCAGGATACAGGCCCTCGCCGGCCGGGCCACCCCACCACCCCCTGAAGATCGACCGGCGGTCGGGTAGGCTTGGCGACACCTCCCGTGCGGCGGTATCTCGTGAACCTCCCCAGGGCCGGAAGGCAGCAAGGATAAGCGAGCTCTGCCGGGTGCACGGGAGGCCTTTTTGTCTGTGGGCCGGTTGATCCACTCGACATCCATGATGTCGGGGCATCCCGGGCCTGCGGACACCCCGATTTCCAGGAAGCCGAGTCGATCAAGCGCGGCGGCCAGGTCGATCAAGCCCGAGAGCCCAGGTGCCCCGGCGGGGTGGGTGGTCACCCGCGCCCGACCGGCGCAGAATGGCTCGGTCGAGAGGAGGCGGGACGAGTGACGCTGGCGCTCTACCGCAAGTACCGGCCGCGTACCTTCGCTGAGGTCATCGGCCAGGAGCACGTGACCGAGCCGCTGTCGCAGGCGTTGCGCAGCGGGCGGCTCAACCACGCCTACCTCTTCTCCGGCCCTCGTGGCTGCGGCAAGACCACCAGCGCCCGGATCATGGCCCGCTCGCTCAACTGTGAGCAGGGCCCCACCCCCGAGCCGTGCGGCAAGTGCGCGTCCTGCCGCTCGCTGGCCACCGACGGTGCCGGCTCGATCGACGTGATCGAGATCGACGCGGCCAGCCACGGTGGTGTCGACGATGCCCGTGAGCTGCGCGAGCGTGCCTTCTTCGCGCCGGCCAACAGCCGCTTCAAGATCTACATCATCGACGAGGCGCACATGGTCTCGACCCAGGGCTTCAACGCCCTGCTCAAGCTGGTCGAGGAGCCACCGGAGTACGTCAAGTTCATCTTCGCCACCACCGAACCGGAGAAGGTCCTCGGCACGATCCGGTCGCGGACCCACCACTACCCGTTCCGGCTGTTTCCGCCGAAGGTGGTCCGCCCGTACCTGGAGCAGCTCACCCAGGCCGAGGGCGTCGCCGTCGAGCCGGCGGTCTTTCCGCTTGTGGTCCGCGCCGGTGGCGGCAGCATGCGGGACAGCCTCTCCGTGCTCGACCAGCTCATCGCCGGCGCCGGCCCGGAGGGGGTCAGCTACGCCCGGGCCGTCGCGCTGCTCGGGGTCACCGACTCCGCGCTGATCGACGAGATGTGCGACGCGCTGGCCGCCGGTGACGGCGCGGCCGCGTACGCCACCGTCGACCGGGTCGCCGAGGCCGGCCACGACCTGCGCCGGTTCGCCGCGGACCTGCTCGAACGGCTCCGCGACCTCATCGTGATCCAGCAGGTGCCGGACGCCGCCGCGAAGGGCCTGATCGACGGCCCCGCCGACCAGATCGAGCGGATGGCCGCCCAGGCCGCGCAACTCGGGCCGGGCACGCTCTCCCGCTGCGCCGACATCGTGCACGACGGTCTGATCGAGATGCGTGGCACCACAGCGCCCCGCCTGCTGCTGGAGCTGATCTGCGCCCGGATGCTGCTGCCCGGCGCGGACGACTCCACAGGTGGCCTGCTCCAACGCCTCGAACGCATGGAACGCCGGCTCACCCTGAGCGGCACCGACGCGCCGCCGGTCACCGCCGGCTCCGCGCCGGCCGCCCACCCGGGAGTACGCCCACAGCCGAGCCCCCCGGTCCCGGCTGCCGCACACCCCGCACCCGTCAACGCCCCCACCTCCGCGCCGCCGTGGGCGGTCGACCCGGCCGCGTCCCCGACCCAGAGCGCCGGGGGTGCTCCCGCGTCGGCTGCTGCGGTCTCCGGCGTACCCGCCTCGCACGGCCCGGTCGGTGGCACACCGGCTCCGACCTCCGGTGCGTCTGCCTCGCACGCCCCGACCTCCGGTGTACCTGCCTCGCACGCTCCGACCTCTGGCGCGCACGCGTCGGCCGCCGACTCGCCGATCCCGGCGTCACCCGGTGCGTCGGCTGTCGCCGGGTCGGCACCCGTTTCGCCCGCCGCGGCCCCGCGTCGTGTGGTGCCACCGTCGGCGGTGCTGCCCGACCCGGCCACGCCCCAGCCGCCCCGACCGGGAGCGCCGGCCGCGGCGCTGGACGCCGTCGCGGTCCGCCGCGTCTGGCCCGATGTGGTGGGCAAGGTCAACCGCACCAACAAGCGGATCGCCGCCCTGATGCGCGACGCCGTGGTGCGTGAACTCGACGGCGACATGCTGGTGCTGACGGTGAAGTCCACCGTGCTGGCCAAGATGATGGCCGATCACGCGGCGGTGCTCACCGACGCGCTCTACGAGGAGTTGGGCGGGCGCTGGCAGATCCGCTGCGAGGTCGCCGGCGAGCGCGGTGGCGTCTCGTTGTCCGGTCCGCAGCGCGCGCAATCCGCCGCGCCGGCCCGACCCGCCGCCCCGGCCCCTGCGGCGAATCCGACCGCCACGCCGAACGCCCCGAGCGGGAACGCCGTTGCCGGCCCGCCGAACGCACCGCCTGCCGCGCCGAACCCGTCGGCCGCGGCCAACCTGCCGGGTGGGCCGCCCAGCGCGCCCTACCCGAGCAGCGCCGCCAGCCCGGCGACTGCGCCGCCCGTCGCGCCGAACTCGACAAGCGTCGCCGGCTCGGACGCCCGTGGTGGCCTGCCGGGAGGCGCGGTTGCGCGTGCCGGTGGGGGCGGGGAGGGCTACGGCGCGCACGGCTCGGGTCGGCAGGGCGGAACGCAGCCCGGGCCAGCGGACGCCTCGGCAGACGACGAGGACGACTGGCCGGCGGCGGCCCGCCCTGGCGGTGGCGAACCGACCGCCGAGGCGACCGACGACGAGGACTGGCCGGAGGCCGCCCGTCCGGGTGGCGCATCGGCGGGGAACGACCCCGGCCCGGATGCTGGACCGGGTGGCCCCGGCACGGCACCAACCCCGACCGGCCCGAACGGCAGTGGCCCGAACGGCAGTGGCGCGAACGGCAGTGGCGCGAACGGCAGTGGCGCGAACGGCAGTGGCCCGAACGGCCGTGGCCCGAACGGCAGTGGACCAGGCGGCAGCGCTAACGGCAGCGGCACTAACGGCGGCGGCGCACCGGTGAGCAGCGCCATCGCCGCGGCTCGCGCGGCGGCGGCGGGGCGCGGTGTGCGTACCGGATCGGCGGCCCGGCCCGTCGCGGACGCCGAGTGGGCGGGCGAACCGCCCTACGACCCGGACTTCGACGGCCCGGTGCGGGGTGGTCGACCGGGTGGCGCGGCGCCGGCGACACCGGTCTACGAGGGGTTCGATCCGGGCGACGAGCCGTTGGACGAGGTCATCGACGAGAAGACCGCCCGGGAGTCCAGCGAGGAGCAGGCGGTACGGCTGCTGCGCGAGACGTTCGGCGCCGAGAAGATCGACGAGGTAGACGCCCGTTAACCCGCCCCCGGCTCGGCGATCTTGCACTTTCGGTCGCCGTTTTGTGGAGAATCACCTCTTATTTCGGGGCAGAAAGTGCAAGATCGCGCACGGGGCGGGTCTCGGCCAGCAGGACGCCCAGGCAGCAGGCCCAGAGGGGGAAGGGCAGCACGGCCACCCGTTCCATGCCGCCCACCCCGATCCCCATGCCCTGCTGGGCGAAGAACAGCACCGTCCCGACCAGCGCGATGATCCCGGCGGCGAGGGTGATCCGTCGCCACCGGCCGAGCGTCGTGCTGGCCGGTGCGAAGCCGGCGAGGAGCAGACCGACGTTGCCCGTTCCCATGATCAGGAACGCGCCGAGGACGTGCAGGTTCTCGTCCACGTCGGCCGGGTAGCGGGCCGCCAGGGCGTACCCGGCGGTGGCCAGCAGCAGGAGGATCTGCGCCGTGCGCACCACGCCGCCGCGACCGAGGAGCCGCCAGGTCAGCAGGAGCCCGGCGGCGAGCAGCACGGCGGTGACCAGCATCGCGGCGTTCATCAGCGGGTGCCAGGGCGAGCACACGTAGCGGGGTCTGGTGGTGTCCCAGATGCCGCAGTGGGCGTTGCCGAGGTCGCTGATGTTGTGGATGGCCCAACTGTAGGCCGGCTGCCGCCAGCGCAGTCCGGTGATCAGGCTGGCGACGAGGAAGACCGGTGCGGCTGCCACCCAGCACAGCGCGCCGGCCCGGCCGGTGCGGTTGAGATTCATGCCGTTGAGCACACCAGCGCGACGGGTCCCGGCGCACTACCGACAGATGGCCGTTTCGGGGTAGTGACAGCTGTACCCGGAGGGCTCGCCGTGGGGCACACACCGGACGGGGGCGTGGTCGGTCCCAGCGGATAGGCTGGGCGGCGGCCGAGCAGACGAGTGCGAGAAGGAGCCATCCGTGCGCCCAGGTGGACAGCCGAACATGCAGCAGATGCTGAAGCAGGCGCAGAAGATGCAGCAGCAGATCGCCGCCGCCCAGGCCGAGCTGGCCGAGGCCGAGCTGACCGGCACCGCCGGCGGTGGGCTGGTCACCGCGACCGTCTCCGGCGCCGGTGAACTCAAGGCCATCAAGATCGACCCGAAGGCCGTCGACCCGGACGACGTGGAGACCCTTGAGGATCTGGTCGTCGCGGCCGTGCACAACGCCGCCGAGGCGGCACGGGAGCTGACCGAGCGCAAGATGGGTCCGGTCGCCGGCGGCATGGGCGGCCTCGGCCTGCCCGGTTTCTGAGCCGGCAGATGTACGAAGGTGCCATCCAGGACCTGATCGACGAGTTGGGCCGGTTGCCGGGCGTGGGTCCGAAGAGCGCTCAGCGGATCGCGTTCCACGTCCTGTCGGCGGATCCGGCCGACGTCAACCGGTTGGCCGGCGCGTTGCGCAAGGTCAAGGAGCTGGTCCGGTTCTGTACGACCTGCTACAACGTGGCCGAGTCCGAGCAGTGCCGGATCTGTCGGGACCCGCGACGCACCGACGAGGTGCTGTGCGTAGTGGAGGAGCCCAAGGACGTGGTCGCCATCGAGCGGACCGGTGAGTTCCGCGGTCGCTACCACGTGCTGGGCGGCGCGATCAATCCGCTGGAGGGGATCGGTCCGGACAGCCTGCGCATCCGGGAGCTGATGATCCGGCTGGGTGGTGGCGGCATCCGGGAGTTGATCCTGGCCACCGACCCGAACACCGAGGGCGAGGCGACCGCCACCTATCTGGCGCTGATGGTGAAGCCGATGGGTATCTCGGTGACCCGACTGGCCAGTGGGTTGCCGGTCGGCGGCGACCTGGAGTACGCCGACGAGATCACCCTCGGCCGGGCCTTCGAGGGGCGCCGGGCCGTCTGACGGAGACGCCAAGGATGCGTGCCACTGGCGGACGGTCGCCACACTCGGTGGGATACGACTGAGTGGTCGGCGTACCCCTGGGGGTGGCGAGTGGCGATGCGGCAGCCGGTCCAGCAGTCCTGGACTCCGGCGGTGCTGGTGGTCGTGGTGGCCCTGGCCATCGCGGGCCCCGTCGTGGCGGTCGAGGTGTGGATGCGGCGAATGGCCGCGGACAGCCGCGTGGAGCAGGCCGAGGCCGAAGCAACCATGACTCGCGTCACACAGGCGTACGCCGACGCGGTGGTGGCCGACGGTGACCCGGCGCCGACCGACGACCGGTTGGCGGCGGTCGCGGAGGGCATGGGGATGCAGGTGCGGGAGGTGCGAAGGCTGCCCGACCTGATGGTGATCGTGTACCGGGAGGAGCCCGTCAGCGCGATGATCTCGGTGAGCATGGTCTACGTCTGCCACCGCGTGACCTTCCACGACCTGGGCACGGCCGCGGCGGGTTCGGTTTCCGAGCGGCTGGCGGACTGCCCACCACCCGTGCCCTGGCCGACGCCCTCCTGACGCGTCCCGACGTCGCCGACGCCCGCTTTCGATGGCCGACCGCGCGACGTCCGGCGCCCAGCAGATCTATGTCGCTCCCTGTCTGCGTCGTGCCGTCGACTGTCAGACCTCGGGACCAAGGTGTCGGCTTGGTAGCGATTGCCTAACGCCCGTTCCGCTTGACGTGTGACATGTCATAGCCTCCCGCACACGGACCGAGCCACAGCTCGGCGTGGTCATGCGCATGACAGAGGTGAGAGATGCAGGCGAGAAGGCTTAAAACGGCCGTGGCCATCGCGGCCGTTGCCGCTCTGGCGGTCGGTGCGGCCGGCTGCGCGGAGAGCGAGCGCGGCGACAGTGGCGAGGCCAAGACTGGCGGCACCTTCATCTTCGCGGGTGCCGGTGACCCGAAGAACTTTGACCCGATCTTCAACGATGACGGTGAGTCGTTCCGGCCGGTCCGGCAGATGTTCGACACCCTGGTGAGTCACAAGCCGGGCACCGCGGAGCTTCAGGGCGGCCTGGCGGAGAGCTGGGAGCACGACCCGGAGGGCAAGGTCTGGACGTTCAAGCTCCGCCAGGGCGTGAAGTTCCACGACGGTACGCCGTTCAACGCCGCCGCGGTCTGCTTCAACTTCGACCGCTGGTACAACATGAAGGGCGCTGCCGCCCAGTCCCAGATGATCTACTACATGGACGTCTTCGGGGGCTTCGCCAAGAACGAGAGCGAGTCCGCCGGCAAGCCGCTCTACAACAAGTGTGAGGCGCAGGGCGACGGCACCGCGGTCGTCACGCTGAACCAGTACAAGGGCGCCTTCCCGGGTGCCTTCGCGCTGACCTCGCTCTCGATCGCGAGCCCGGACGCGCTGAAGAAGTACGACGCCAACACGGTGAAGCAGAACGGCGACTCGTTCGAGTACAGCGCCTTCGCGACCACCAACCCGGTCGGCACCGGCCCGTTCACCTTCGGTGGCTGGGACAAGGCCAAGAACGAGATCACCCTGAACCGCAACCCGGACTACTTTGGCGACAAGGCCAAGGTGGACAAGATGATCATCAAGATCATCAAGGACGAGAGCACCCGCAAGCAGGAGCTTCGTGCCGGCACCGTCCAGGGCATCGACTTCCCGGCCCCGGCCGACCGCAAGGCGCTCGAGGGTGAGGGCTTCCAGGTCGTCAACCGCCCGGCGTTCAACGTCCTCTACCTCGGCCTCAACCAGAAGAACCCGAAGCTGAAGGACCTGCGGGTGCGCCAGGCGATCGCCTACGCCCTCAACCGCCAGCAGCTGGTGCAGACCAAGGGTCCGGGTGGCGCGAAGGTCGCCGACGAGTTCCTGCCGGACACCGTGCTCGGCTACGCCCCGGACGTGCAGAAGTACGAGTACAACCCGGAGAAGGCCAAGCAGCTCCTCAAGGACGCTGGCGCCGAGGGTCTGACGCTCAACTTCTACTACCCGCCGGACGTCACCCGGCCGTACATGCCGAACCCGCAGGAGATCTTCACCGTCCTCGCCAACGACCTGCAGGCCGTCGGCATCAAGGTCAACGGTGTTCCTCGCCCGTGGAACGGTGGCTTCAAGGACGACGTGCAGCAGTTCGGCAAGCACGACCTGCACATCCTCGGTTGGACGGGTGACTACAACGACCCGGGCAACTTCGTCGGCACGTTCTTCGGCCGGGGCAAGATCGAGTTCGGCGACCAGTCGATGACCGAGATGTTCGACGCGATCGCCAAGGCTGACGGCATCGTCGACGAGGCGGGCAAGAAGGCGGCCTGGGAGCAGGTCAACCGCGACATCGCCGCCAAGTGGCTGCCGGCCGTTCCGGTCTGGCACGCTCCGCCGGCCATCGTCGTCACCAAGGACGTCAAGGGCCTGGTGGCCAGCCCGTTGACCGACGAGCGATTCAACACGGTCAGCATCAGCAAGTGACGTCCCTCGGCTGAGGCCGTAGGCGTGATCGGCCCGGTCCGGGGTTCCTCCCGGCCCGGGCCGATCCGCGATCTTTGAGAGTCTGGTGTGTGAGAGATGTTGCGAGTCATAGTTCGCCGCCTGTTGCAGCTGGTGGTGACCCTCATAGCGCTGTCGGCGCTGATCTTCATCTGGCTGCGGAACCTGCCCGGCGGCCCCATCGAGGCACTGCTCGGCGAGCGGGCGACGCCCGAACGTCGCGAGCTGCTGACCAAGGCGCTCGGCTACGACCAGCCGATCCTGGTGCAGTACGGCAAGTTCATGCAGCGGGTGTTGACAGGCGATTTCGGCAACTCGATCCGGACCGGTGACCCGGTCACCGAGGTGATCAGCCGCGCCTTCCCGGCCACCATCGAGCTGGCCGTCGCCGCGATGATCATCGCCGTCGGCCTCGGTGTGCCGCTCGGCTACCTCGCCGCCCGCTGGCGCGGACGGTGGCCGGACAACCTCACCATCGCCGGCACCCTGCTCGGCATCTCCATCCCGATCTTCTTCCTGGGCTACCTGCTCAAGGACGTCTTCACCCAGAACATCCACTGGTTCCCGCCGTCCGGGCGGCTCACCACCGGACTGGAAAACACGAACGTCACCGGCTTCTTCGTGCTCGACGGCCTGTTGACCCGCGAGTTCGACGCCAGCGCGGACGCGTTGTGGCACCTGATCCTGCCGGCGATCACCCTCGCCACCATCCCGCTGGCGGTGATCGTGCGGATCACCCGCGCCAGCGTGCTCGACGTCCTGGACGAGGACTACGTACGGACCGCCGAGGCGAAGGGCCTGCGTCACCGGACGATCCGCGGCCGGCACATCCTGCGCAACGCACTCCTGCCCGTGGTCACGACCATCGGCCTGCAGACCGGTGCGCTGCTCTCCGGCGCGGTGCTCACCGAGAAGGTCTACAACTGGGGCGGCATCGGCACCCTGATCACCGACTCGATCAGCGGCGGCCGCGACTACCCGGTGCTCCAGGCGATCATCCTGCTGGCGGCGCTGGTCTTCGTGGTGGTCAACCTGCTCGTCGACCTCTCCTACGCCTTCATCGACCCGAGGGTGCGTGTGCGATGAGTGACCCGATCACCCAGGCCGGCACTCCGGCTCCCCGTTCCGGGGACGACAAGCCACGTCCCGGCATGAGCGAGCGCAGCATCGGCCTGCTCGGCGACCGCAAGAAGGCACGGCTCGACGAGTTGGCCCAGGCGAGTGCCTCCGACCGGGGCGGGATCAGTCTCGTCCGCGACGCCCTGCGCCGGCTGCGGCGCAATCCGGTCGCCGTCGTCGGGGCCGTGATCGTGGGGCTGTTCGTCCTGGTGGCGATCTTCGCCCCGCTGATCGCACCGCACGACCCGGTGCAGCGCTTCGACGAGTTGACCAAGGGCCTCACCGTGGACACCATCCCGGGGGCCAGCAGTGGGTTCCCGTTCGGCTCCGACCCGCTCGGCCGGGACTTCCTTTCCCGCATGATCTACGGCGCACGGCAGACGCTCTTCGTGGGCGTACTCGCGACCCTCATCGGTCTCGCGCTCGGGGTCCTGATCGGTGCGATCGCCGGCGCCTTCGGCGGCTGGGTCGACGTGGTCCTGATGCGACTCACCGACGTGATGCTGGCCCTGCCGAGCCTGCTGCTCGCCATCACCCTGGTCGCGATGGCCAGCCGGTCGAGCCAGTGGACGGTCATCTTCGCGGTGGCAATCGTGAGCGTGCCGATCTTCGCCCGGCTGCTGCGCGGCTCGATGCTGGCCCAGCGGGAGAGCGACCACGTGTTGGCCGCCCGCGCGCTCGGCGTCAAGGAGCGCAACATCGTGCTGCGGCACATGTTGCCCAACTCGTTGACCGCCGTGATCGTGCAGGCGACCCTGACCTTCGCGGTGGCCATCCTGGACGCCGCGGCGCTGTCCTTCCTGGGCCTCGGCGACCCGGACATCAACCGGGCCGAGTGGGGCCTGATGCTCGGCGTGGACGGCCAGCGCTACTTCGAGGTCCGCCCGGAGTTGGCGTACTACCCCGCGCTCGCGATCATCGTGGTCGCGCTCGGCTTCACCCTGCTGGGTGAGGCGATGCGCGATGCGATCGACCCGAAGAACCGGCGGTGACCACGGTGAGCGCTGTCAGCGCGCCCGGACCCCGTCTCGGGCGAGCGCGAGGAGTGAGCTTGCGAGCCCCGCAGTCGCGAGCGAAGGACCAAAGCAGTGAGGAAGTGACTCGATGAGCCTGCTCGACGTCCGTGACCTGAGCGTCGTGTTCCAGCGGCGCGGCGAGCGGCCCTTCACGGCCGTGGACAAGGTCAGCTTCACGGTGGAGCCGGGGCAGACGGTCGGCCTGGTCGGCGAGTCCGGCTGCGGCAAGAGCGTGACCAGCCTGGCCATCATGGGTCTGCTGCCCAAGCGCGGTAACAAGGTCACCGGGGAGGTGCTCTTCGACGGCACCGACCTGCTGAAACTGCGACCGGACGACATGCGCGACCGACGCGGCCGGGAGATCAGCATGATCTTCCAGGACCCGCTCTCCTCGCTGAATCCCGTCATCCCGATCGGGGTCCAGGTGGCCGAGGTGTTGGAGCGTCACCAGGGCCGGGACCGCAAGCAGGCGCTGCGCGAATCGCGGGACCTGCTCGACGCGGTCGGGATCCCCGACCCGCAGCGGCGACTCAGCGAGTACCCGCACCAGATCTCCGGCGGGATGCGCCAGCGCGCGCTGATCGCCATCGCGCTGGCCTGCAAGCCTCGGCTCCTGATCGCCGACGAGCCGACCACCGCGCTCGACGTGACCATCCAGGCGCAGATCCTCACCCTGCTCAAGCAGTTGGTCGACGAGACCGGCACCGCGCTCGTCATGATCACGCACGATCTGGGCGTGGTGGCCGGGCTCTGCGACACCGTCAACGTCCTCTACGGCGGCAAGGTGGTCGAGCGGCAACGGCGGCACGAGCTGTTCGCGCACGCCCGGCACCCGTACACCCACGGGCTGCTCAACTCGGTGCCCCGGCTGGACTCACCGCGCGGTGAGCGACTGCACGCGATCCGCGGTTCGGTCGCCGACAACATCCCGTGGGTCGAGGGGTGCGCCTTCGCGCCGCGCTGCGACAACGTTGTGGACGCGTGTCTCGAGGGACCGCCGCCGCTCGAACCCACCGCGACCGGCGGCGACCTCCGCTGCAACAACCCCGTCTCCGAGGAGGTGGCGGCCCGATGACCGAACAGACCGGACCCCTGATCGAGCTGCGCGACGTCAAGGTCCACTTTCCGATCAAGAGCGGCCTGCTCTTCGACCGCACCATCGGGTACGTCTACGCGGTGGACGGGGTGTCGCTGAGCATCCGCAAGGGCGAGACGTACGGCCTGGTCGGCGAGTCGGGCTGCGGCAAGTCGACGTTGGGTCGCGGCCTGCTGCGGCTCGTCGAGCCGACCGAGGGCGAGATCGTCTTCGACGGCATCGACGTGCGCTCGCTCAAGGGCGAGGCCATGCGGCAGGCCCGCCGCCGGATGCAGATGATCTTCCAGGATCCGCTGTCCAGCCTCGACCCCCGACAGTCGGTGGAGTCGCTGTTGGTGGAGGGGCTCAAGGCGCACGGGTTGGCCGGCGACAAGGCCGAGACGAACCGGCGGCTGCGCGAGACGCTGGAGGCCGTCGGCCTGCCCGCGTCGGCCCTCGGCAAGTATCCGCACGAGTTCTCCGGCGGCCAGCGCCAGCGGATCGGTATCGCCCGCGCGTTGGTGCTCAACCCGGACCTGATCGTCGCCGACGAGCCGGTCTCCGCGCTTGACGTGTCGATCCAGGCCCAGGTGCTCAACCTGCTGGAGGACCTGCAGAACGAGCGTGGCCTGACGTATCTGATCATCGCGCACGATCTGGCGGTGGTGCGTCACATCGCCGACACGGTGGGCGTCATGTACCTCGGCGGGCTGGTGGAGGAGGCGTCCAGCGACGACCTCTACCGCGAGCCGATGCACCCGTACACCCGGGCGCTGATGTCCGCGGTGCCGGTGCCCGACCCGCTGGTGGAGGACCGCCGGGAGCGGATCCTGCTCGCCGGTGACCTGCCGTCGCCGACCAACCCGCCGTCGGGCTGCCGGTTCCACACCCGGTGCCCGTGGGCGCAACCCACCCGGTGCGCCGACGAGCGGCCGGAACTGCGCGACGTCGTCGGCGGACACCGGGTGGCCTGCCACTTCGCCGAGGACATCGCTGCCGGTCGGATCCGGCCGCACGAGGTCGAGGTGGAGCTGGTCCGCCCGCGCGAGGGCACCGGCCCCGTCGACCCGCCGGGCGAGTTGATCCCCACCCCGTGACGCAACCAGGGGCCGTCCGGGAACGGACGGCCCCTGGGCAGCGCGTGCTCCGGGTGGCTCAGCCGACGGTACGTCGCTCGGGTGGCTCAGCCCTCGGGGCGGTGCAGCAGGCCCACCGCGACGCCGTGTACCGCGTCCAGTCCCGCCGGGTCGGCCAGCGCGACCGACGTGCCGGTCACCGCGTACCACTCGTCGGCGTCCTTGTACTGCACCCGCAGGGTGACCTTGCCGTCCGCGTACTCGGTGCGCAGCGTCAGGTCACCGGTGACCACGCCGACCTCGTCGGTCATCACACCGCCGGGGCCGGGCACGATGTCGGTGGTGCGGCTCTGCGGGCCGGCCGCGCCCCCCGAATCCGCGACCATGCCGGCGCCCGGTACGGCGGCGGGGGTCTCGGCGGCGCCGTCCGCGGTCATGCCGGCGGCGGCCGGGACGCCTTCCCCGGCGGCGGTCACGTGTCGCTCCCCACTCAACAGCCCTCCAACATGTCGGTCAGGGCGGTCTTCTCGGCGCTTGTCACCGTCAGCCGCCAGTAGTGCTTGACCGTCACCCAGTCCTGGGCGTACTTGCACCAGTACGATCGGTTTGCCGGCTTCCACTGGGACGGGTCCTGGTCACCCTTTGCCCGATTGGAGGACGCGGAAACCGCGAAGAGCTGCGGACGGGTGGTGTCGTTGGCGAAGTCACCGCGCTTCGCGTCGTCCCACTCGTCGGCACCGGAGCGCCACGCGTTGGCCAACGGCACCATGTGGTCGATGTCCACGTCGGAGGGATCGGAGAAGCTGCGACCGTCGTACACGCTCTCCCAGCGCCCACCGACCACGTTGCAGCCGGAGAGCTTCACGTCCTTGCCGTCGCGCTGGAGGATGCTGTCCCGCACGTCGCAGTTCTTGCCGGTGTCCCGCCAGTGCGGGAAGTGGTCCCGGCTGTAGCCCTTCATCGAGCCGGCGGTGGCCACGGTGAGCTGGCTCAACTGCTCTGCCGCGTTGCCGCCGTCGTTCGACGACGGTGGTGTGGTCGGCTCGTCCTGCGGGACACAACCGGCCACGCCGAGTGCCAGCGCCGCGGCGAGCGCGATCACCGCCGCTCGCGGTCCTGATCTGGTACGCACAGACGACACCTCTCCAGCTTGCGGTCTCCCGGCGATTGCGCACAGTACCCGGGAATGGTTTCGGCGTTTCGTGGCGTCTCCCACATGATGCAAGGCAGATTGGTGGGATGACCGCACCCGTACCGGCGCCCGCCCTCCGGATGGGCACCACCGCCGGCCGGGGCACGCTGCTCGCCGCCGTGCTCGCCTCTGGCATGGTCTTCCTCGACAGCACTGTCGTCAACGTGGCCCTGCCGAAGCTCGGGCAGGATCTCGGCGCGAACGTGGCCGATCTTCAGTGGACCATCAACGGCTACCTGCTGATGCTGGCGGCGTTCGTGCTGCTCGGCGGCGCGCTCGGGGACCGCTTCGGTCGCCGGCGGATCTTTCTCATCGGGGTGGTCTGGTTCACCGCCGCCTCGGTGCTGTGCGGGCTGGCCCAGGACACCGGCATGCTGATCGCGGCCCGGTTCCTCCAGGGCGCCGGTGGCGCGCTGCTCACGCCCGGGTCGCTGTCGGTGCTCCAGGCCAGCTTCCACCCCGACGACCGGGGCCGGGCGATCGGTGCCTGGGCTGGGCTGTCCGGGGTGTCCACCGCGCTGGGACCGTTCATCGGGGGCTGGCTGATCGACACGCTGTCCTGGCGCTGGATCTTTTTCCTCAACCTACCGATCGCCGTGCTCGTGGTGCTGGCCACGCTGCGCTGGGTGCCGGAGAGCCGGGACGAGAGCGCCTCCCGGACCGCGGGGCCGGGTCGGACCCGACGGCGCTTCGACGTCGGAGGAGCACTGCTCGGCGCGCTCGCGCTGGCCGGCGTCACGTACGCCCTGATCGACGCGCCGGCACGTGGCTTCGACTCCGCCCCGGTGCTGATCGCCGCGCTGGTCGGGGTGCTGTCCGCGGTGACGTTCGTGCTGCTGGAACGACGGCGGGGCGACGCCGCGATGCTGCCCACCGGGCTGTTCGGCAGCCGGCTCTTCTCGGTGCTGAACATCTTCACCGTGGTCGTCTACGCGGCGCTCGGCGGCTTCACCTTCTTCTTCGCCGTCTACCTGCAGAACGTGGTGGAGTGGTCGGCCTTCCGCACCGGCATCGCGTTGCTGCCGATGACCCTGCTGCTGTTGGTCGGGTCGGCCCGAGCCGGAGCGTTGTCGGCGCGGATCGGGCCGCGGCTGCCGTTGACCATCGGGCCGGTGGTGGCCGCGGTCGGTCTGCTACTGCTGCGCGGCGTCGGCCCGGGCGCGTCCTACTGGACCGACGTGCTGCCCGGGGTGCTGCTCTTCGGCATCGGGCTGACCCTGGTGGTGGCACCGCTCACCGCATCGGTGCTGGCCGCCGTGCAGGACCGGTTCTCCGGGGTGGCCAGCGGCTTCAACAACGCCGCGTCCCGGGCCGGCGGACTGCTCGCGGTGGCGGCGCTGCCGCTGCTCGTCGGCCTGTCCGGCAGCGGCTACGCGCAGAAGGCCGAGCTGACCGACGCGTTCCGGGGCGCCATGGTCTGGTGTGCCGGGCTGTTGCTGGCCGGGGCCGTGCTGGCCCTCGTGCTCGTGCACCGGCCGCCCCGCGCGGCCCCACCGTCGCAGCCCTGCCACTCGATGCCCGCGGCCACACCCCCGAGATAGGCAACCACCTCGGGGGCGCGGCGCGTGCGGTCAGCCGCGGGCGCGGTTGACGGCGCTGGTGACCGCCTTGATCGAGGCGGTGACGATGTTGGCGTCGGTGCCGACACCCCAGACCGTCCGACCGTCGACCTCGCACTCCACGTACGCGGCGGCCTGCGCGTCCCCACCCGAGGAGAGCGCGTGCTCGTGGTAGTCGAGCACCCGCACGCCCACCCCGACCGACTGGAGCGCGTTGACGTACGCGTCGATCGGGCCGTTTCCGATCGCGACCAGGGACCGCTGCTCGCCGCCCACACCGACCTGGGCCTCGATCTCGACCTTGCCGTCGGTGGTGCCGATCGTGTAGCTGTTCAGTCGGACCGCCGGGTCGGGCTGGTGGTCGAGCAGGTAGTGCGTCGCGAAGATCTCCCACATGGCGCTCGGGTCGACCTCGCCGCCGTCGTGGTCGGTGACGTGCTGCACCACCCCGGAGAACTCGATCTGGAGCCGGCGCGGCAGGTCCAGTTGGTGCTCGCTCTTCATGATGTACGCGATGCCACCCTTGCCGGACTGCGAGTTGACCCGGATGACCGCCTCGTAGGTGCGGCCCAGGTCCTTCGGGTCGATCGGCAGGTACGGCACGGCCCAGGTGTGCTCGTCCAGCGGCACCCCGGCGGCCTTCGCGTCGGCGGCGAGGGCGTCGAAGCCCTTCTTGATGGCGTCCTGGTGGGAGCCGGAGAAGGCGGTGTAGACCAGGTCGCCCGCGTACGGGTGGCGCTCGTGCACCGGCAGCTGGTTGCAGTACTCGACCGCGCGCCGGATCTCGTCGATGTTCGAGAAGTCGATCATCGGGTCGATGCCCTGGGAGAACAGGTTGAGCCCCAGGGTCACCAGGTCCACGTTGCCGGTGCGCTCGCCGTTGCCGAACAGGCAGCCCTCGATGCGGTCCGCGCCGGCGAGCAGGCCCAGCTCGGCGGCGGCGACCCCGGTGCCGCGGTCGTTGTGCGGGTGCAGGCTCAGCACCACGCTGTCGCGGCGCGGCAGGTGCCGGTGCATCCACTCGATCGAGTCGGCGTACACGTTGGGGGTGGCCATCTCGACGGTGGCCGGCAGGTTGATGATCAGCGGCCGGTCCGGCGTCGGGTCGATCACGTCGATCACCCGGGAGCAGACCTCCAGCGCGTACTCCAGCTCGGTGCCCGTGTACGACTCCGGCGAGTACTCGTAGAAGATCTCGGTGTCCGGGGTGTGGATCTCCGCGTACTTCTGGCAGAGCCGCGCGCCGGTCGTGGCGATGTCGGCGATGCCGTCCCGGTCCAGCCCGAAGACCACCCGCCGCTGCAGGGTGGAGGTCGAGTTGTAGAAGTGCACGATGGCCCGCTTCGCGCCGCGCAGCGACTCGAACGTCCGCTCGATCAGGTGCTCCCGGCACTGCGTGAGTACCTGGATCGTAACGTCGTCCGGGATCATGTCCTGGTCGATGAGCTGCCGGACGAAGTCGAAGTCGGTCTGGCTGGCCGACGGGAAGCCGACCTCGATCTCCTTGTAGCCCATCTGGACCAGCAGCTGGAACATCCGCCGCTTGCGCTCGGGCGACATCGGGTCGATCAGTGCCTGGTTGCCGTCGCGCAGGTCCACGGCGCACCAGCGCGGCGCGGCGTCGACGTGCCGGGTGGGCCAGGTGCGATCCGGCAGGTCGATCCGGAACTGCTCCCGGTACGGCTGGTAGCGGTGGTACGGCATCCGGCTCGGGCGTTGCCGAGCGATCGGATCGGTCTCGGCGTCGGTGACAGGTTGAGCCATCTCAGAGTGCTCCCTGGAACATGTGGCGTCAGCAGATCGGAAGGTGTCGGCGGAATGCCGGGCAACGGTGCGCGGCGGTGCCGAGAAGAAAATCGGATGTGCTGGACGGCGCGATGCGACTCCGCGACGAGGTGCCGGCCGGTCAGGCCTCGTCGCGGCGGCTAAGGAGGAGCAGCGCCCGCCACATGACCACGTCACCCTACGTGATGAAACGGAGGGGGGAAAGGCAGGTCCGGACTATGGGACCAGTGTTCCGGCCTGTTCCGGGGCCTCGGCACCCAGTCGTGGAGTCCGTTCGGCCCAGGCCACCACCGGTACGACAGCCAGCCCGACGAGCACGAAGATCGCTGCGGCCGGTAACCAGCCCCACCCGCCGGTGGTCACCCCGAGCGCGGTCAGACCGACCGGGGCGATCAGGTACTGCACCTGGGAGCCGAGCCGGAAAGCCCCCACGTACGCGCCGCGCTGGGCGGTCGGCGGCAGGGTGGCGGTGAGCCCCCAGGCGCCCGCTGACTCGATCAACTCGGCCAGGATCAGCACCAGGGCGGCGGCCACCAGCACCACCACGGTGAGCAGGCCCCGGGTCAGCCCGGAGAGCGGCAGGACCAGACAGAACAGGGCGATCAGCAGGGCACCCCGGCGGGAGGCTCGGGCCGCGCCCGGCGCGGTGTCGGCGCCCCGGCTCAGACGTACCTGGAGCAGCACGACCAGGACCGTGTTGAGCAGCACCAGCCCGGCGATCACCGTCTTCGGGGCATCGGTGTGGGTGAGGATCCAGAGCGGCAGCACCGTCAGGTAGAGCGTCTGGTGCGCGGTGAGCAGCCCGGACAGCAGGGACACCGCCACGAACGGGCGGTCGCGGAGCACGGCGAGCCGACCCATCGGCTCCACCGGCCGGGTGACCTGCGGCAGCCGGGGCAGTCGCCGCACGAAGAGAGCCGTCACCAGGAAGACCGTCGCGATGAACCAGACCATTCCCCGGTACGCCGCCATCGTGTCCACCGTCAGCACCACGCCGCTGAGCACCGCACCCAGCCCGAAGCCGACGTTCAGCGACGAGCGCTGGTACGCCATCGCGGTGACCCGTTCCGCCGGGGGCAGCGCGTTGATCGAGTAGACCTGCACGGCCACGCCGCTCGCGGCCTCCACGGCGGCCAGGGCCACCACCACGGCGAGGAACCCGGCGAAGCCGCCGACGAACGGGTACGTCGCGAAGAGCGCCGCGTTCAACACCAGCCCGACCACCCAGACCCGCTGCGGTCCGTACCTGTCGGTGAGTCCGCCCAGCGGCACCGTGCCCAACAGCGACACCCCCGCCGCGATGGACAGCCCCAGCCCCACCTGGGCGGCGCTGAGCCCGAGCGCCCGGGTGAAGAAGACGGCGCTGCCGGCGTGGAACAGCCCGCTCCCGACGGCGTAGACCATGGCCTGCACGGCCAGGGCGCGGGTCAGCCCGGCCGGCGGTACGACGTCTCGGACGGCGGTACGGATCGATTCTCTGGTCCCCATGGTCGGGGAGTGAATCGGGTCCCCAGGACCTCGGTCGAATCTTTTAGGCTGGACCGAATCCTGCTCCTGGGGGGCGTGTGTCCGAGTTGCGGTTCAGCCTGGCCGACGTGGCGGGAGTGCGGCTCGCCGTGTCACCGGTCAACGAGACGGTCATGAGCATGTGGGCGCTGGCCAACCCGGTCCGCTACGCGGTGCACCTGCCCTGGATCGACCGGGCCCGGGTGACGTTGCGTCGTCCCGAGGTGGCCGACCGGGTCCGGCCTCTGGTGGGGTTGGTCGTGCCGGGTCGCTGGCTGCCCGACTTCCTCACCCCGGCGGCCCGACCGAACGTGGAGATGGCCGAGCAGCTCGACCAGATCGCCGCGACGCCGCCGGCCGTGGTGGCCCAGGACCTGCTGGCCACCACCTGGCAACGACCGCTGAGCCCGTTCGGGCGGGCCCTGCTGGCCGACCCCGGCGGGCTGCTGCCGCAGGTGGTCGACGCGGTGCGGGTCTGGTACGACGAGGCGATCGCCCCCGACTGGCCGCGGATGCGGGCGCTGCTCGATGCCGACGTGGCGTACCGGGCCGCGCAGCTCGCCGAGAGCGGCGCCGGCGGGTTCTTCGAGCAGCTCCACCCGAGCCTGCGCTGGCACGGCGACCGGGTGGTCAGCGACGACACGTTCGAGCGGGACTTCGACCTCCGCGGTCGTGGGCTGGCGCTGAACCCGACGGTCTTCACCGAGCAGCACGTGCTGTGGAACCTGCTGGAAGATTCGCTGCCGGCCGGCGCGTACCCGGTCCGTGCCGTCGGGACGCTCTGGGAGGCGACCGGCCCGCCGCCCGGCGACCCACTGGCCCGGGTGATCGGCCCCGGCCGGGCCGCGCTGCTGCACCTGCTCGAGACGGCACTGACCACCACCGACCTGGCCCGACTCACCGGGATGTCCGCCGGAAACGTCTCCCAGCACCTGACCGCGCTGCACGCCGCCGGCCTGGTCTCCCGGTCCCGACAGGGTCGGCACGTCCGGTATCGCAACACCGAGGTCGCGGCCGTCCTGCTTCGCGCCAGCGGCGGCGAGTAGGCCCGTCGACCGGTCAGCCGAGCAGGAGTTCGGCAAGCGGTCGACGGCGGCGCAGACCGGTCTCCTCGGCGACGAGGTCGGCCGGGAGGCTGAGTGGGTCACCGAGTTGCCCCACCGCGAGCACCGCGTACGGCCGCACGTCGGCGGGGAGGTGCAGGTCGGCGCTGAGCCCGACGCGATCCACGGTGAGGACCTGGCGCACGTGCAGCCCGAGCGCGGTGGCCTGCACGGTGAGATGGGCGACCGCCTGACCCAGGTCGTACGCGACCCCGTCGGGTGGCGCGGCGTCCGGCGCGGTGTCGCCGTCGACGTGCGCGGCGAGCAGCAGGGCGGCGGCACGGTGTGCCCAGCGTTGGTCGTGCTCGGGCAGGTTGACCAGAATCCGCTTCCAGGTCTCGTCGTCGCGGTGGCCGAGGGTGAACCGCCAGGGTTGGCGGTTGCCCAGGGACGGTGCCCAGCGGGCCGCCTCCAGGAGGAGGGACGCGTCCGTGGCGTTCAACTCCTCGGTGGGGTGGAACGCCAGCGGACTCCAACGGTAGGCGAGCAGCGGAGTGAGGTCGGTCATGCTCCAGATCGTCCCGTATGGGCGATTCGCCCTCTCAGTATGGGGGACCAAATGTGGGCAAGAGCACCCGTATCGGGATGAAGATCAGGGCGTTCCCGCGCTTGGGCTGTCCGACGGGTCAGGGGTCGGCGGCGCGGCGGTGTCCAGCGGATCCCGGTCGACGACCACCGGGCCGGCCAACTGCACAGTGGCCGGCGCCGGGCCCGGCGGTGCGGCCAGCCGCAGCGTCCCCGACCCGGTCCGCACCCCGGTTGGAGTGCCGTCCCGCTCGTAGCAGTAGATGCCCACCTCCACCGGAGCGTTGAGCGACGCCGAGGTGGAGTCCACCGAGTAGCAGGTGCCGGTGAGGCCCTCGGGTGGGCTGGCGGGAGCCACCGCCAGCGGTGCGCGCCGGTCGGTGAGCACGTCCAGCCAGTCGGTGAGCGGATGCTGGACCCGGGGGTCCGACCGACGGGGGATCGCGTCGTCGCGCTCACCGAGGCGTACGCAGCTCGCCGACTCCGGTCGCCCGGCCGACGGCAGGGCGCACTGGAACAGCCCGTCGCTCGTGGCGGCTATCGAGACGTCGGCAGTGCCACCCCATGCGCCACCCGGCACGTCGACCCGCCAACTGCCGTCGTTCGCGCTGGTGAACGTGATGGTGCGAGCCGGCTGACCGGTCTGGCTGTACGCGTACTGCGCCACCAGGTGGCGATCCTGGGCGGCCGCGGCCAGGGCGGCCAGGTCGTCCCGCGCGGTGTCCACCGCGACCGGCCCCGGATCGGCGGGCGGCGGGGCCGGGGGGCGCGCATCGGCGCAGGCGACCAGGAGAGCCGGCAGGGCGAACACGAGCGGCCCGAGCACGCGGACGGCCGGGCGGATGAGGACGGGCACCGGCCCATTCTGGTGGGTCCGGACTGCTGGTGGGCGCCAGCGGGTGACGGCTCGCGCCGGCGTGTCGGACGGTTCGTCGCCGTGTACCGCCGGGGTTGGTGGGAGCGGCCCGGCCGCCCCGCGCGGGCCGGATGGTGGGATCACCTGACCCGGCATCGTTACCCGCCGGATACCCTCAGGGGGACTGACATGCGCCGCCGGCCCCGGTTCCGGCGGCGTCGGCACGCTCAGGGTCGCTGGGAGGGAGTGCACCGTCGTGGCACTCGTGGTGCAGAAGTACGGCGGGTCCTCCGTCGCCAACGCCGAGCGGATCAAGCGGGTGGCCGAGCGCATCGTCGCCGCCCGCAAGGCCGGCGACGACGTGGTGGTGGTGGTCTCCGCGATGGGGGACACCACCGACGAGCTGCTGGACCTGGCCAACCAGGTCAGCCCGCTGCCTCCGGGCCGCGAGCTGGACATGCTGCTCACCGCCGGGGAGCGGATCTCCATGGCGTTGCTCGCCATGGCCATCCACAACCTGGGGTACGAAGCCCGCTCGTTCACCGGCTCGCAGGCCGGCGTCATCACCACCTCGGTGCACGGCCGCGCGCGGATCATCGACGTCACCCCGGGGCGGCTCAAGGGCGCGCTCGACGAGGGTTCGGTGGTCATCGTCGCCGGCTTCCAGGGTGTCTCGCAGGACACCAAGGACGTCACCACGCTGGGCCGCGGTGGTTCGGACACCACCGCCGTGGCGCTCGCCGCCGCCCTGCACGCCGACGTCTGCGAGATCTACACCGACGTGGACGGCATCTTCACCGCCGACCCACGGATCGTGCCCAACGCCCGACACATCCGGCAGATCACCTACGAGGAGACGCTGGAGTTGGCCGCGTGCGGCGCGAAGGTGCTGCACCTACGTAGCGTGGAGTATGCCCGTCGGGCGGGGTTGCCGATCCACGTCCGTTCGTCATACTCGACCAACACCGGCACGATGGTCACCGGATCGATGGAGGACCCTTCCGTGGAGCAGGCACTGATCACCGGCGTCGCGCACGACCGCAGCGAGGCCAAGATCACGATCGTCGGGGTGCCCGACGAGCCGGGTGCCGCCGCGCGGATCTTCGACACCGTCGCCGGCGCCGAGATCAACATCGACATGATCGTGCAGAACGTCTCCACCGAGGGCACCGGTCGGACGGACATCTCATTCACCCTGCCCAAGGCCGACGGCCCCACCGCGATGGCCGCGCTCAGCAAGATCCAGGAGCCGGTCAAGTTCAAGGGCCTGCTGTACGACGACCACGTCGGCAAGGTCTCGCTGATCGGTGCCGGCATGCGTTCGCACCCGGGTGTGGCCGCCGGCTTCTTCGCCGCGCTCGGCGCCGCCGGAGTCAACATCGAGATGATCTCCACCTCCGAGATCCGGGTCTCCGTGGTCTGCCGCGACACCGACCTCGACGCCGCCGTCCGCGCCATCCACGACGCGTTCGAGCTGGGCGGCGACACCGAAGCCGTGGTCTACGCGGGGACGGGTAGGTAGCGCCGATGACGGCGCTGCCCACCCTCGCCGTGGTCGGAGCGACAGGTGCCGTCGGCACCGTGATGTGTGAGCTGCTCTCCGGTCGTCGCAACGTCTGGGGTGAGATCCGCCTGCTCGCCTCCGAACGCTCGGTCGGCAGGCGGGTGCGCTGCCGGGGTGAGGACGTCGTCGTCCAGGCGCTGACCCCGGAGGCGTTCGACGGGGTCGACGTGGCGATGTTCGACGTGCCCGACGAGGTCTCCGCCGAGTGGGCGCCGATCGCCGTCGAGCGCGGTGCGATCGCCGTCGACAACTCCGCCGCGTTCCGGATGGACCGGGACGTCCCGCTGGTCGTTCCGGAGATCAACCCCGAGCAGGTCCGCAACCGGCCCCGGGGCATCATCGCCAACGCCAACTGCACCACCCTCGCGATGATCGTCGCGGTCGCGCCCCTGCACCGCGAGTACGGCCTGCGGGAGCTGGTGCTCGCCTCCTACCAGGCGGTCTCCGGTGCCGGCCAGGCCGGCGTGGACATCCTGCACGACCAGCTCACCAAGGTCGCCGGGGATCGCGCGCTCGGCTCGCGCACGGGCGACGTCCGCCAGGCCGTCGGCGACGACCTCGGTCCGTTTCCGGCCCCGCTGGCGCTCAACGTGGTGCCCTGGGCGGGCTCGTCCGCCGACGGTGGCTGGTCGTCGGAGGAGATGAAGATCCGCAACGAGTCGCGGAAGATCCTCGGCCTGCCCGACCTCAAGGTGTCCGCCACCTGCGTCCGGGTGCCGGTGGTCACCGCTCACTCGGTGGCCGTGCACGCGGTCTTCGGCACCGAGGTGGATGCCGAGGGCGCCCGCGAGGCGCTGCGCAACGCGCCCGGGGTCATCCTGGTCGACGATCCCGCCGCTGGGGAGTTCCCGATGCCGATCGACGCCGTCGGCACCGACCCGTCCTGGGTCGGCCGGATCCGCCGCGCCCTGGACGACCCGCGCGCTCTGGACTTCTTCGTCACCGGCGACAACCTCCGCAAGGGCGCGGCCCTCAACACCGCCCAGATCGCCGAACTCCTGGCCAAGGAGTTCCGCACCCCCTAACAACCCCACCCCACCCGCCCCACCCCGCCCCGCCCCGCCCCGCCCTGCCCGCGTGCGCCCCGCGCCCCGCCATCGCGGTCGATCATGGAGTTGTGGTGGGTGAATTATCCAGCTCTAAGCCTTTTGTGGGGCACCACAACTCCTTGATCGACGCCGGTAGGGGGCGGGGGTTGGGGTTGGGTTGGGGGTGGGGGTGGGGTTGGGGGGTGGGTCAGGCTGCGGAGAGGTGGACTCCGTCTCGGCCCTGGCGTTTTACCGCGTAGAGGGCCTGGTCGGCTCTCTTCAGGGTGCGGTCGGGGGTTTCGCCGGGGCGGGGCAGTGCGACGCCCACGCTGATCGTGCGGCCGATGCGCCGAGCCGCCTCGGTCAGCCGTTCGGCGATCCGGACCGCCTCCTCGGGGCGACTCACCTCGATCACCGCGACGAACTCGTCGCCACCGATCCGGTACAGCTCGTCGCCGTGCCGGAGTGCCTCCTCGAGAGCGCGGGCCAACCCGACGAGCACCCGGTCACCGGCCTGGTGGCCGTACGTGTCGTTGACGATCTTGAAGCCGTCCACGTCGATCGCCAGCAGGGCCGTACGTCCCGGGGTGGCCGCCGCGATCCGCTGCCCGAACGGGCCGGTGTGCCGCAACCCGGTCAGCGGGTCGGAGCTGGCCTGCTCGCGCAGTCGGGCCAGCGTGCGGAGGCGGTCCAGGTTGGTCCAGGCCTGCCCGGCGAGCAGTTCCATCAGGCTGACCGTGGTCGGGTCCGGGCGCAGGGCACGTTCGTCGGCGACCAGCAGCATCCCGCCGGCCTCCGGTGACCCGACCGGAACGGCGACCACGGTCTGCACCCGCGCCTGGGTCAGTGGTCGGTAGTCCTCGGTCGGGGGGTGCCCCGCCTCGCCCAGCGTGTACCCGGCGCCGTAGCGGTGTGCCCGGTCGACCATCCGGGCCAGGGCCGCCGGGCCAGCCTCGGTCAGCTCGGCGCGGATCCGGGTCTCCAGGTCGCTCGGCGTTGCCGGGGGAGGGCCGAGTTGGCCGGCGACGAGCAGGAGCGCGGTGGAGAGGGTGGAGACCTCCCGGGCGGCGCGGGCCGCCGCGTTCATCAGCTCCGCTTCGGTGAGTGCGGAGGAGAGTGCGGCGGTGTGCCGGAGCAGCTTCTCGCTGCGGCTCTCCTCCGGTGGGCCGCCGAGTGCGGCGATCCGCGCGCCGAGCCGGTCGGCCAGCCACTGCGCCGTCTCCCGCCACAGCTCCAGGTCGGCTGGCTCACTCCACTGCAGGTCGAGTACGCCGATCGCCCGTCCGGTCGGGTCCAGCACCGGGACGCACAGCTCGGCGGTCACGTCCGGGCGTACCGGAAGGTAGTCCGGGTCGGTGGTGACGTCCGGGACGACGGCGGGGGCGCCGGTGGCGTACACCCGCCCGACGATGCCGGTTCGCTCCGGCACGGTCGCGAAGACCTGCCAGGCCCCGGTCGCCGCTACGCAGCGCAGACGGTCGTGGGCCGCGAGCAGCACGGAGATCGTCGCGTGGGTGTGCCGGGACAGCGCGGTGACCGTCCACCGACAGGCCTCCGGCACGCTCGACGCCATCGGGAGGCGGGCGATGACGTCACGGCTGACTCGCTGATGATCCACTCGCACGTCGTTCCAGGTAGGGGAGGGGCCGGCCGGCGCCGAGCCGCGCGATCAAGCGTACTCACGGTGGCGGGATCCTCAGGGCTTCGTACACACGTGCTATCCACAGGCTGTGGACACAGCCTGTGGGCGGTGCCACCGGGTGTCAGAGTTGACGATCGCGTTTGCGCCTGCCAATAATAGTTGGCATGAGCCAAGGTGAGCTATGGGAGAGCTGAGCGGCGACCGGCTGGTCGAGGTCCTTGCCACGCTGGCCAGCCCGCACCGACTGCGGGTGCTCGCCGCGCTGACCGGTGGACGTGCGTACGTCTCGCAGCTCGCCCGCGATCTGGGCATCAGCCGCGCGCTGCTGCAGGTGCACCTCAAGAAGTTGGAAAAGGCCGGGCTGGTCACCGCCCATCTGGAGTTGTCCGAGGACGGCAAGGCACTCAAGTACTACGAGACCGCGCCCTTCTCGTTGCACCTCACGCCCGACATGGTGGCGGCCGCCGTCACCACCCTGAGCACCGCCGGAGACGGCGATGCCGTATCGAAAGGAAACAGTTAGATGGACGTCACCGCCTCGGTCTTCCTCGTCGTCGTCGCCGCCCTGCTCATCTCGGTCGTCTGGTACGCGGGCGTCCGCACGCGGACGGCGGTCGCCGGCGAACTGCAGCGGCAGTACGCCGAGCAGGCCGCCGAGACCCAGCGGCTGCTCACCGACGTGAGCGCGCAGTTGGCCGACCTGAACCGGCGCACCGCGGACATGCAACGCATCCTCAAGGACGCCGAATGACAGCCCTCGGCCTCAGCCCGCCGGTCACACTCCTCAACGTCCCCAACGCCATCACCGCCGTACGCACGGCGGGTGCCGTCGGGCTCGCCGTGGCGGCGCTGACCCAGCGCAGCGCGCACCTGCTGGTCGCCGCCTACCTGCTCTACTGGATCGGAGACATCCTCGACGGTGCCGCCGCCCGGAGCCTGGGACAGGAGACGCGTACCGGCGCGGTCTTCGACATCGTCGCGGACCGTGCCTGCACGTCGGCCTGCGCCGCCGCACTCATCGTGCTGCGGCCCGCCACGGCCCTGCCGATCGCGGTGTTCCTGGTCCAGTTCATGGTCATCGACCAGTTGTTGAGCCTGATGTTCCTGCGCTGGCCGCTGCTCAGCCCGAACTACTTCGCCCGCGTCGACAGGCGCGTCTACCTGTGGAACTGGTCTCCGCCGGCCAAGGCGCTGAACACCGCCGCGGTGGTGCTGCTGGCGATCTTCGCGCCGATGCCTGTGGCCGTCACGTTCGCCCTCGCGGTCGCCGCGGTGAAGATCGTCTCGTTGGTCTGCGCCGCCAAGCTGCCGGCGGGACTCCTGCCTACCCGACCATGATCGCCGTTCTGGTGGCCGCCGGCGTCGGGCTGCTGTCGGCCTTCCTGCCGTTCACCCCGGCCGAGCCGTACCTGATCGCGACCGTGGCCACGACAAGCGCGCCGCCCGTGGCGCTCGGCGTGGCCGCCGCTGCCGGGCAAACTGCCGGCAAGGTGCTGATCTTCCTCGGCGCGCGCGGCGCAATCCGCTCGACGTGGCTGCAACGGCGGCTCCGCGGACGTCCGCCCGCCGCGCCGGCCCGACCGGGTCGACTGAGCACGATGCTGGCGCGCCCGAAGGCGGCCGGCGCGCGACTCGTCGAGGTGCTGGAACGCCCCCACCAGTCGACCGGGATGCTGCTGGTCAGCGCCGTCAGCGGCCTGCCTCCGCTGCTGGCCGCCAGCGTCTACCTGGGACGCACACCCATGCGTCCGGTCACCTTCGCGGTGACGTGCCTGCTGGGCCGGGCGATCCGCTTCGTGACTGTCGCGCTGGCCCCGCAACTCGCCGGCTACTGAAACGGTGGCCGTCGGCCCGACCTCGACGACGGGCCGGACTGCCACCGGACCGGCCTCGTCAGGGACCTCGTTCAGGCACCCAGGAACACCGCGCCCAGCGATAGCGTGAAGCTCCCGACGCCGAGGAGGCGAGCCCATGCTCATCGCTCAGCTCAGCGACCCGCACCTGACCACCGGTCTGCTCGCCGCCGCACCGGCCGCCGGGCTGCACCGTGCGCTCGGCCGGGTGCTGGCCGTCCGGCCGCGGCCGGACTGCGTCGTGATCAGCGGCGACCTGGTCGACCACGGCCGACCCGACGAGTACGCGGCGCTGCGCGAGCTGATCGGCCGGTTCCCGGTGCGGGTGCACCTGGCCGCCGGCAACCACGACGACCGCGAGGCGCTGCTCGACGCCTTCGGCGGCACACCGTGGCTCGGGGGCGGGTTCTCGACCCACTACCACGTCGATCACGAGGCGGCGTCGGTCGTGGTGCTCGACTCGCTCGTCCCCGGCAGCAGCAGCGGCCAACTCGGCGAGGAGCAACTCGGTTGGCTCGACGGGGTGCTGGCCGGGCGGCCCGAGGTGCCCGCCGTGGTCTTTCTGCACCATCCGCCGGTCGCGGTCGGCATCCCCGCGGCCGACTCCCTCCGGCTTGCCGACTCCGACGCGTTCGCCGAGGTGATCCGTCGGCACCCGCACGTCGTCCGAGTCGCCTCCGGCCACCTGCACCGCCCGGTCACCGCGGCCTACGCCGGCACGGTGCTCACCGTCGCACCCAGTACCTGGAAGCAGAGCACGCTCACCATGAGCACCGACGAGCAGATCGGCTGGGTCGACGAGCCAACCGCCTTCCTGCTGCACCTGGTCGAGGCGGGCGGGTGCGTGACGCACACCGTGCAGGTGAGTCACTCGGCCGGTCAGACCTGCACCTCCTGAGGGAGCCCGTCGTGGTGGTCTGGTACGTCGCGTACGGCTCGAACATGCACGCCGCGCGCCTCGGGTGGTACATCGGTGGTGGCTGCCCGCCCGGTGGGAGGCGCACGTATCCGGGCTGCCGGGATCGGCGCCCACCGAGCCGGTCGGTCCCGGTGTCCCTGCCCGGCGGGATCTACTTCGCCGGTGAGTCCCGGTCCTGGACCGGGGGCATGGCCTTCTACGACCCGCACCTGCCGGGCGAGGCCGCGGCCCGCGCCTATCTGGTCACCGAGGAGCAGTTCGCCGACATCGCCGCCCAGGAGATGTACCGCCCGGCGGGTGCCGCCGCCGACCTGATCCCCGCGACCGGGGCGGCGATCGAGGCGGCCGTCACCGACGGACGGGCGACGCTCGGCCCCGGCCGGTACGAGACGTTGGTCTGCCCCGGCAGCCGCAGCGGCGTCCCCCTGCTCACCTTCACCGCGCCCGAGGGGGCGTCGGCCACCCCGTGCCGGCCGCCCGCGCCGATCTACCTCGGCATGATCGCCCGTGGTCTGCAAGAGGCACACGGCTGGCCGGCCGAGCGGATCACCAGCTATCTGGCCGCCCGGCCCGGCGTGGCCGACGGATGGCGCCCCGACGCCGTCGCCGCCCTGGTCAGCGAGGTGCTGGTCGACGTGTGACCGCCGGGCGGTCCCGGCCCGCAACTCGGCCCGGCACGTGGCCCGCTGGGGGCCAGGCCGTCAACCGAGCAGGAACTCCCGCAGCGCGGGAGCGAGCGTCGCCGGCGGCACGTCGTGGTAACCACCGTCGAGGCTGATGGATCGGCCGCCCGGGACCGCCTCGGCCGCGGCCACACTCGCGTCCCTCAGCCACTGTGGACTGCCGGTGCTGTGCACCCCGAGAGTCGGCACCGTGATGGCCGCCAGCCGGTCGGTGGGCAGTCGCCCTCCGGCGGTGACGATCGAGTCATACACCAGGGTGTGCGCGATTGCGGTCAGTCCGTCCCACATCGGCTGCGACCGCATCCCGGTGATCTGCTCGGCCGGCAGCCCCACCGAGTCGCTGAGGAAGAGCCCCACCGCGCCGTCCCGGTCGTCGGCGGCGATCAGCTCGATGAGCTGCGGGGTGATGTCCTTGCGGACGCCCACGTGCGGGCCGACCTGGAACGGTGGCTCGAACAGGACCAACCTGGTCACCGGAAGGCCCTGCGCCGTGGCGAGGGCGGCCAGGACCGCCCCGGAAGAGATGCCGTAGACGGCGGCGGAACCACCCGCCGCGGCGATCAGGGCCGCCAGGTCGTCGATCTCGCGACCGATCTCGTACGGTGCGGTGTCGCCACTGAAGCCGCGCCCCCGACGGTCGTAACTGAAGGTGGTGAAATCCGTCGCCAGTGCCGCACCCAGGTCGCGGGTCGCGTTGCGATCGCTGAACGCGCCACCGACCAGGATGATCGCCGGCCCGGCACCTGACCGTTCAAACGCGATGGGTGTGCCGTCGGCCGACCGCACCTGCTCCGCCACCGGTGTCGTTCCGCTCACGATGTCGCCCCCAGCTCTCGTTGGTCGTCCCGTCCTTTCTAGACCCTGCGTACGACGATGTCCGGCAGACCGCGGCAAACGACGTTCGATCCGGGGTGCGGGCGTACCCGCAGCTCCGATCCGCCGCCTGGGTCGCCCCGCCGGCGTCCGGATGAGAGGCTGTCGGGGCAGGCGGCCATCCCCAACCGCCGCCAACCGCGACCCTGACGACGGTGTCGCTCGACGGCCCGGTCGACCCAGAGGCCGGGCCCCGCGCGGGCGCCGATTCTTCCGAGGAGATCCATGTCCACAACCGGGATGCGACGGGCCGCTGTCGGCCTGACCGCGCTCGCGGTGGCCGCGTTCGGCGCGGTCGCCACCAGCCCAGAACAAGCCGACGCGCGACCGAAGCCGGTCGACGTCACGCTGCTGGCCCTCAACGACTTCCACGGCAACCTCGAACCGCCGAGCGGGTCCAGCGGCACCATCGCCGGGCAGGCCGCGGGCGGCGTCGAATACCTGGCGACCCACCTGGCCGAGCTGCGGGCCGCCGCCAAGAAGAAGAACACCATCACGGTCGCCGCCGGTGACCTGATCGGCGCGTCCCCGCTGCTCTCCGCCGCGTTCCACGACGAGCCGACGATCGAGGCGCTGAGCATGGCCGGGCTGGACTACGCCAGCGTCGGCAACCACGAGTTCGACGAGGGCGCCGCCGAGCTGCTGCGGATCCAGAACGGCGGCTGCCACCCGGTGGACGGCTGCGCCGACGGCACCCCCTACCGGGGCGCCGGCTTCAAGTACCTGTCCGCGAACGCCTTCAAGACCGCCACCGGCAAGCCGCTGCTGGCGCCGTACGCGATCCACAAGGTGCAGGGCGTCAAGGTCGGCTTCATCGGGATGACCCTGGAGGGAACCCCGCAGATCGTCAGCCAGCAGGGCGTCGCCGGCCTCACCTTCGCCGACGAGGCGGACACCGCCAACCGGTACGCTCGCGAGCTGCGCCGCAAGGGCGTGGAGACGATCGTCGTGCTGCTGCACGAGGGCGGCGCCCAGGCGTCGACCGGTGGGATCAACGACTGCGTCGGCATGACCGGGCCGATCGTGGACATCGCCAACCGGATGGACCCGTCGATCGACGTGGTGGTCAGTGGGCACACCCACCAGGCGTACAACTGCGACATCAACGGCAAGCTGGTCACCAGCGCCAGCTCGTTCGGTCGCCTGGTCACCGACATCGACCTGAAGATCGACCGTCGGAGCGGTGACGTCGTCTCCGCCGCCGCGAACAACGTCGTGGTCACCCGCGACGTGGCGAAGGACCCGAAGCAGACGGCCCTGATCAACCACTACAAGACGGTGCTCGGCCCGGTCGCCGGCCGCCAGGTCGGCGTGACCAGCCAGGCGATCACCCGGAGCCAGGAAACCCTCTTCGGTACGAGTCTGGGTGAATCCCCGCTGGGCAACCTGATCGCCGACGCCCAGCTCGCCGCCACCGACGACGAGGAGGGCGCGGTCGCCGCCCTCATGAACCCGGGCGGGGTCCGCGCCGACCTCGACGCCGGCCCGGTCACCTACGAAGAGGCGTTCACGGTGCAGCCGTTCGCCAACAACCTGGTGACGCTCGACCTGACCGGCGCGCAGCTCTACTGCGTACTGGAACAGCAGTTCGTCACCAACCGCACGCTGTACCCGTCGTCGACCGTGGGCTATGTGGTCGACCCGAACGGCACCACCGGCACGGTGGCCGACCCGTGCGCCGGCACCCGTGTGGTCCGGGGCAGCCTCACCCTCGGCGGGACCGCCGTCGACACCGCCGCCACCTACCGGGTGACGGTGAACAACTTCCTGGCCGGCGGCGGCGACGGCTTCAGCGCCCTCACCGGCGGGACCAACCAGGTCACCGGCCAGATCGACCTGGACGCGTTCGTGGCGTACCTGACCGCGCAGTCGCCGGTCTCCGCCCCGACGCTGGACCGCATCCGCACCACCGCCGAGGTCCCCGCCGCCTGACGGCCGACCCCCGCGACATCGGGCCCCGGAGCACCCGCTCCGGGGCCCGACCCGTCCCAAGCGCCACCGTGTCCCCCGCAGCCCTGAGTCCGCGCGCTCGCGTCCCGCGCGCTCGCGTCCCGCGCGCTCGCGTCCCGCGCGCTCGCGCTCGCAGCCTGCGCCCCGCGCCCCGCCGCGCCCCGCCGCGCCCCGCGCCCCGCCGCGCCCCGCGCCCCGCCGCGCCCCGCGCCCCGCGTCGCGCGCCGCGCGCCGCGCGCCGCGCGCAAGATCGCGCTCGAACATGGATGTAGTGGCATCGAGGCGTGATGAGGCCACTACATCCCGGATCCAGCACGATCTTGGGGCGGCGCGGTGGTGCGGGGCGGCGCGGCGGTGCGGGCGGCGCGGGGCAGGGCGGCGCGGGGCAGGGCAGGGCGTGAGGCGTGGGGGTGTGCGGGTCAGGCGGCGACGGGGGTCGGGCCGGGAGACACCGCGGCGGCTGTCGCGCGGCCGTCCTGCTCCGCGGTGAGCAGTCGGCGCAGGGAGAGCGCGATCAACGAGGCGACCAGGCAACCGCCGACCACCGTCGCCACCCAGACCCTGCCGTCGGCGGCGGCGATGAGCGGTCCCGCGGTCACCGGGCCGATCACACCGCTGATTCCGAAGATCATCGAACTCATCGCGTTGTACCGACCACGAAGCTCGTCCGTCGCCAGGGCGTTCGTCAGGGCGGGCATCACCGGCGACAGCATCGTCTCACCGAAGCCGAAGATCGCCGAGCAGGCCACCACGCACAGGGCAGCCAACACGGCGCTCTCCCCGGTGACCAGGCCGGCCGCACCGAGGACCAACCAGGCGGCGGCGAACACCGCCCCCACCACCGCCAGTGCCCGGGTACGGCTGCGCCCCTCGATCCGGCGGATCACCAGCAGTTGCGCGAGCACGATCATCACGGTGTTGGCCGCGAGCGCCCAGGCCACCACGCGGGGGTTCACCTCGACCACCCGCACGGCGTACGCGGCGAAGCCCACCTCGATCTGCGCGTACCCGCAGGTGGTGAGGACCAGCCCGAAGATCACCAGCCGCCGGAACGGGCGGTCCCGCAGCACGGTCAGGTAGCCGCCGGGCGACGGATCGTCGACCCCTCGACGGTTGCCGAGTCGGTGGCCCACGCTGGGCAGGGTGAGCAGGATCAGCGCCGGCAGCAGGTACGTCACCGCGTCCAGTAGGTAGATCGCCTGGAAGGTGCCGGGTCGGGCGGTGTCGACGATCGCGCCGGAGGTCATGCCGCCGACGCCGATACCAAGGTTGAGCAGGGCGAAGTTCAGCCCGAACACGCGTTGCCGCTCGTCGTCGTCGGTCAACGACGCGAGGATCGTGTTCTGCCCGGACCAGATCGCCGAGCTGCCGATGGCGATCACCGTCATCACCAGCAGGGCCGAACCGGTCGAGTGGACCAGCGCGAGCGAGCCCGTGCCGATCGCCTCCAGCACCAGGCAGGGCACCACCACCCAGCGGGCGCCGAACCGGTCGATGAGCGTCCCGCCCAGCGGTGACAGCGCCAGGGTGACCGCGCCGTACCAGCCGATCACGAGCCCGGCGCGGGCGTCGGTGAGCCCGCGTACGTCGGTCAGGTAGATGAACAGGAACGGCAGGGTCAGACCGCGCCCGATCGCCGACAGCAGAGTGCCGAGCATGATCCGGCGGGCGTCCGCTCGGCGGGGCAGGGCACGACGCAGCATGTCCGGCATTCTGATCCCCAGGTGTGACACCGCGCGAACCGTTTTGGCCGCGCTCCGCCCTCGCTGGTGTCCTCGGGTGACCAATCCCACGATGATCCACTGGTCTCGGTGGCGGTCGGTCGTTGTCCCCCGGGTCTGCGATGCTGGCTCGATGACCGGCACCTGGCGACACCTGCCCGCTACCGCCCGCGCCATCGCGGTGACCGCCACCGCGGCCGTCGCCGCCGCGCAGGCGCGCGATGGTCAGGCGTACGACGAGGCGGTCGGTGGCCTCGCCGCCGACGAGCGATCCGGCCTGGTGCTCGGCGCGGTGGTCCGGCTGCTGCTGGAGGAGAGCCATCCGGAGGGGCTGACCGGCGACGACATCCGCCAGGTGTTGACTCGATGCGTGCAGAGCGCGACGCGGTGGCGGTCGGACGTGGACCCGCACGTGGTGCTCGTGCTGCTCGCCGGCGCGCTCGGCGTGTACGACCCCGAGGGCGACGAGTCCCGTCCGGACGCGTCGGCGCTGGCCCGGCATGCACCGCTCCTGGTGGCCGACCTGTTGGCGACGACAGGCGTGTCGTTCGACGACTACCTGGCCGCCGCGTTCGCCGAGATCGAGCGCACCGAACGACAGGACTGACCGGCGGGGCGGCCACCTCGGTGGTGGCCGCCCCGGTGGCGTACGGCAGGGGCCGGCAGTTGTCGTGTCAGTTGGAGTTGGTGAGCCGTTGCGCCACGACCTCCAGGTACTCGGCCGGGATCCGTACCGTGCCGTCGGTGGCCCGGTTGTGCGTACGCGCCAGCTCGACCAGGTCGGCGTGCAGGTGCGGTCGCCGTTCCTCGGGCAGCGCCTCGAACGCCTTGAGCGTGGGCCCGTAGTTCGCCCGGAAGAAGTTGGCGAACTCCTCGGGTGTGCCGAAGCGGAAGACGAACTCCCGGCGTACCGCCCGCAGGTCGCCCACGGCCTCGCCGAGAAGCTCGCGGACCCGGGCCTCGTCGCCCCACTCGACGGGCGGGCGCAGTCCCGGTGGCGGGGGCACATGCCGGGCCACCGTGCGGAACAACTCGCCGATGAACCCCTGCGGCGTCCACGAGACCAGCGCCACCGTGCCGCCGGGGCGGCAGACCCGGACCAGCTCGGCCGCCGCCCGCTGCTGGTCCGGGGCGAACATCACGCCCACGACGGAGAGCACCGCGTCGAACGACCCGTCGGGGTGCGTCAGGCGCTCCGCGTCCCCGGCCACGAAGGTGACCGCGAGCCGTTCGGCCGTCGCCCGCTGACGGCCCCGTTCCAACAACTCGGGTACGTAGTCGACGCCGGTCACGACGCAGCCGCAGCGGGCGGCGGCGATGGCGGCGTTGCCGGAGCCGGTCGCGACGTCCAGCACGCGGGCACCGGCCGACAGGTCGGCCGCCGTCACCAGCAATTCGGAGATCGGATGGATGAGTGCGGCGACCGCGCCGTAGTCGCCGCTGGCCCACGTCACCTGCTGGCGTGTCTTCACGGCGTCGAAGTCGAGTGCGGTGCTCATGGGCGTCCCCCTCGGACGGTAGTGGTGCCCTTGACGCTAGGTGACCCACCGCCTCTGGGGATCGGCTGAAGTACGTATGTTGGCGGCGGTTTCCGCAGGCAGCGTCACGATCAGTCCTGGTTCCAGGTGTCCGTCTCAAGTGTCGACGGCGCACCGTCGGTGGCCACCTGACCGGTGGCGAGCGTCCGGCCGGACGCGTCGAGCGCCTCGACGACGAGGTCCGTCATGGCGGGGGGCACGCGCACCACCGCCCCGGAGCCGCTCACCGCAGCCGTCGCCACCTCGCGCCCGTTCTGCGCCACCCGTACCTGGGTGGCTGCCGCAGGCGTCACCACGAGCAGGGACCGAAGGGCTCCTTCGCCGATGACGCCGTTGTCGATCGACACCGCCAGGACGCTTGCGGGGTCGGTCGGGTCCGCTGCGACGCTGAAGGAGGTGCCGGTGCCGACCACGCCGTTGGGTCGTGGTTGATCGAGGTCGATCGTCACCTCGCCGAGCCAGCCGCCGCCGGCTGCGGGAGCAGCCACGATCATCGTCTTGCCGCTCTCCACCGAGGGCCAGCCGGTGGGCGGCGAGCCGTCGTCGGAACGGGCGGGAAGGAGAGCGGCGTGCCCGCCCCACACCACGCTCGGCAGGGCGGTCAGTTGGTATCCCGACGACTGGGCGTACTGCGACACCAACAGTCGGGCACGCGGTTCCGGGACACTGCCGCGTACGCGGGACATCGCGGTCGCGAGCTGCGCGTCGGTGATCGGCTCCGACGCCAGCGAACCCGGTCCCGCGGTGATCTTGCGCGTCACCCCGCCGCAGTCGACCCGCCACCACTCGGGCCGCTGGGTCTTCGGGGTGCGGATCAGGTACGACCCGGTCGGCTCCGGCGCCCACTGGAACGCCCTGCCGTTGGGCAACGGTGAGGTGAGGAAGACACACCCGGCGGGTGCGATCGCCACGTGGATGAGCTTTCCCGGGCCGGAGGGGTCTTCCACGGCGCGGCTCTCGTAGGGTTCCAGCCCGTCGCCGACGCCCCGATCGGCGTTGGTGCTGGTCAGCTTCTCGGCGCTGGCACCCTCCTCGGCGGCCAGCCAGATCGCGGCGCTCGGCCAGCCGGTGCCCGGATCGGGCTGGTCGCGGACGAAGGCGGCGAGGGCGATCCGCTGGCCGCCGACGTCGTCGACGAACAGCACCTTCACCGCGGTCAACGGCACCCTCAGGCGGGGAAAGTCTCCTCGGCGCTGCGCGGCCAACAGGAGTTCGGAGAGCTGGCGGACGTAGCCGCTGTCCTGGCCGACGACGCCGCGCGGTGGCGACTGGAGGAGCTTGTTCGACCAGGCCAGCACGGGCGCGTTGGACTCCGTCGCGTCCGCGGGTGGTGGTGGGGTGGTCCGGCCCGGGTCGGCGATCGCGAAGGCGGTTCCGCCCAGGGAGAGCACCAGAGCGAGGGCCAGTCCGCCGAGGCGGCGCTGCCGGTCCCGTCGGTAACGCGCCCTGGCCCGACCGTACGGATCCGGCTGTGGGGTCAGGGTCCTGCTCAGCTCGGCCAGCGCCCGACCCACTTCGTCGTCGGCAGTCATGGTGTTACCCCTGTCATCGTCGTCGTCCCGGGCGGTGCTGGATCGGTTGCCGCTGGGGTCGTCGTCGGCACCTGGTTCGGCGTCGGCGCGTCCGACGCCAGCGCCAGACGCAGGCGAGCCAGACCTCTCGACGCGCGGCTCTTGACCGACCCCACGGAGCAGCCCAGAGTGGCGGCGACCGCCGCCTCCGGCAGGTCGACCACGTACCGCAGCACGATCACGGCCCGGGTTCGCGGCGTCAGCTCCCGCATCGCCTCGTACAGGGCGTGCCGTTCCGTCACCGCCTCCGTCATGTCCCGACCGGACCGGTCCGGCAGGAACGACGTCACCACCTCGTGCACCCGGTGGCGACGCCAACTGCTGATGTGGTGGTTGATCATGACCCGTCGCAGGTACGCCATCGGATCGTCGATCCGACGCCATCGACGCATCACCTTCACCAGCGCCGTCTGCACCAGATCCTCGGCATCCTGCGCCGACCCGGTGAGGTGGTACGCCACGCGCAAGAGATCCATGTAGCGCGTCTCGACGAACTCGCGAAAATGCTCGTCGTCAACTGCCATAAGCCCCCGCCTCGATTGGTTACCCAGCACGACTCTGGTGGGGCCGTGAAGGTTGAAGGCCCGCGGGTGGCAATCCGCACACGACGCGGGCAACGACGACCATCACCTCTCGCGCACCTGACACCGGCGTCGTAAGCTTCAGTTTGAGCGACTGCTCAACTCGGTCGAGTGCGTGCGCCCGACCAGGTGTTACCCCGGCATGTCAGCGGCGCGCCGGAGCAAGGTGTTCCGGCACGCGGGACCACGGAAGGCGGCCAGATGAGAGCCCCCCGATTGGTGAGCGTCGTCCAGCGCCGCCTCCTCGTGAACTACCGCACGGAACCGGAGGTCACCGCGCGGCTGCTGCCCGCCCCGCTGCGACCGCAGGTCGTCAACGGGTGGGCCGTGTCGGGCATCTGCCTGATCCGGTTGAGCGGAGTCCGTCTCCCCTCCGTGCCCGCACCCTTCGGCCTGCGTAGCGAGAATGGCGCGCACCGGATCGCGGTTGAGTGGGACACACCTGACGGCGTCGCACAGGGCGTCTACATCCCACGCCGTGACACCGGTTCCCGGCTCAACTCCTGGGTCGGCGGCAGGCTTTTTCCGGGGCGGCACCACCTCAGCCGCTTCGACGTCAGAGAGAGCGCGGACGAGCTGCGGATCGCCCTCGCCGATCCGGTCGACAAGGTACGCGTCGGTGTCCACGTCCGCGTGGCAGCCGCCCTGTCGGGCAGCCACCTGTTCGATGACGTCGACCAGGCCTCGGAGTTCTTCCGGCGCGGTGCCACCGGCTTCTCGACCACCCCCGATCCGAGCCGCCTCGACGGAGTGGAGCTGCTCACCCGGGGCTGGCAGGTCACGCCGGTGGACCTGGCCTCGGTGCAGTCCACGTTCTTCGACGACCCGGTCCGGTTCCCTCCGGGATCCGCGATACCCGACTGCGGGCTGCTGATGCGCAACGTCCCCGCCACGTGGAATCCGCTGCCGCCGATGGCGGTGCGGCCCACCGGTGGCCCGGTCGCCACTCGCAGCCGGTGAAGGTCGTCCTCGCCGGCGGTTCCGGGGCGCTCGGATTCGTACGGTGGGGTATCGGTGGCCGCATGGGCAGCGGCCGACAGTGGATCAGTTGGTTGCACATCGACGACCTGTGCGCGATCGTGCGCCACTGCACGGACGACCCCACGCTGTCGGGCATCGTGCATGCGACCTCCCCCAACCCCGTACGCAACAGCGATCTCATGGCCGCGCTCCGCCGGGCGATGGGTCGTACCGTCGGTGTTCCCACCCCTGCGCCTCTGGTCCGGGTCGGATCGGTGTTCCTGCGCGCCGATCCGCTGTTGGTGTTGACCGGCCGTCGGTGCGTCCCGAACCGGCTGCGCGATGCCGGCTTCGAGTTCACCCACCCAGAGTTGGGACCCGCGGTCGCCGACCTGCTCAGCGGAGCGGCCCGCCGATGACCGGCCTCTCCTCGTCTAGGGCTGGACGTCGTTGGACAGGTTGATCCGGATCTCCGTGTTGCGGTAACCGGCGCGACCGAAAGCGGCCGCCATCGGCGCGTTGCCCATGTCGGTGGTGGCGGTGATGCGCGACTCCCCGTTGGTCGCGTGCAGGCGGGTGATCTCGGCGAGCACCTCGTCCACGTAGCCGCGCCCGCGGAACTCCGGCACCACCCCGAGATAGCCGACGTTCACGTTGTACGGGGTCGCGGAGGGAATCGCCATGCCCGCCACCTCGCCCTCGCGCGTGTAGGCGATCCGCCACCACTCCCGCTTGCCCGGCGCCCCGAGATAGAAGTCCATCTCCTCGCGCGCGGTCGCGTCCACGCCCTTGGCGGCCAGGCTCGCACGGGTCCGGGCATCCAGGCTGCCCTCGGCGATTCTCCTGAACACCGCGAGGAACTCCTCGTCGGAGGCCGCGCGGAACCGCAGCCGGCCGGCTGCGGGGGGCACCCCGTCGGCGGGTGCCCACTCGAACTGCAGCCGCTCCACCTCGCGGGTGAGGCCCGCCGCATGCGCCGCCGCCCGCCGCCACTCCACGGCCGCCAAGGTGGCCGGATCGTCCCGCCAGCCACCGCTGACCTTGATCATGTACTCCACCGGCTCCGGGAACCCGGCCAGCGCCGCCCTGATCAGCTCGGCGGCGACGGCGGCACGGTCGCCCACCGCTGGATCCACGTCGAGGCAGTCGAGCGCGACCGGATGCGGGCTGCCCTTCGGCCCCCACCACAATGCCCGTCCCACGACCTGGCCGTCGTGCTCGGCGATCCATGTCCATTCCGGCCGGTACATGCCTTCGGCCAGTTCGGCCAGGTAACGGTCTGCGGGGATCCACCCAACGGGCTCGGTCACGATCCACGGGGTCACGCGGTCGAGGTCCGCGGGGGCGGTAGCGCGGTAGGAGATCACGTGCAGAGGCTAGCGAAGCGCAGCACCATCATTCGTGCGCGCCGGGGGAATGACAGAAGGCCAGGTGAGAGTCGATCTCACCTGGCCTTCTGGCCTCTGGTCGGGGTGGCCGGATTCGAACCGACGACCTCTTCGTCCCGAACGAAGCGCGCTACCAAGCTGCGCCACACCCCGAGGCGTGCCGACAAATAGTAGCCCACCCGCCCGGAGGGTCAAACTCGGTACCCCCGCCGCCCGGCCCCGCCCCCGACCATCGACAGGCGGGCGGGAAGGAGCCGCTCAGCGGGGGATGAGGGTGAGGATGCTGGCCTCCGGGGGGCAGGCGAAGCGGACCGGGGCGGTCGGGTGGGTGCCGAGACCGGCGGAGACGTGCAGCCAGGAGTCCGAACCGGGCCAGCGGTGCAGGCCGCGCGCCATCGACCGGGGCAGGCCGCAGTTGGTGACCAGCGCTCCGTAGCCCGGTACGCAGACCTGACCGCCGTGGGTGTGCCCGGCGAGCAGCAGCCCGAAGCCGTCCGCGGCCATCTGGTCGAGCACCCGCGGCTCCGGGGAGTGCGTCAGCGCGATGGACAGGTCCGCCGAGGACGAGACCGCGCCGGCCACGGTGGGGTAGTCGTCCCGCTCGATGTGGGGGTCGTCCACGCCGACCAGGTCGAGCTGCCGGCCGCCGGCCTTCAGCGTGGTCCGGGCGTTGTTGAGATCCGCCCAGCCGGCGCCGGTGAACACCTGCCGGAGCTCCTCGTAGGGCAACTCGACGCCCTCGGTGTACTCCCGGTCAGGCAGGAAGTAGGTGAACGGGTTCTTCAGGACCGGCCCGGTGTAGTCGTTGGAGCCGAACACGAACGCTCCCGGGTAGTCCAGCAGCGGTTGCAGGGCCCGCAGCACTCCGGGCACCGCGCCCGGGTGGGCCATGTTGTCGCCGGTCACCACCACCAGGTCGGGGTCGAGGGCGGCCAGCGACGCCACCCACCGCTGCTTGCGCGCCTGGTCGGGCATCATGTGCAGGTCCGACAGGTGCAGGACCCGCAGCGGCTCCGCGTCGGCCGGCAGCACCGGCACGTCGTACCGCCGGAGGGTGAACATGTTGCGCTCGATGAGCGACGCGTACGCGAGGGTGGCCGCGCCGACCGTGGCGGTTCCGGCGGCAAGCCGGAATAGTGTGCGCTTTCGCATGGCGTTCAGGGTAGTTTGACCGTCCATGAGCACGCTGAAGGACCGCCTCACCGCCGACATGCGTTCCGCGCTCAAGGCGCGCGACGAGCTGACCACCTCCACGCTGCGGATGGCCCTGGCCGCCGTCGGCACCGCCGAGGTCGCCGGCAAGGCCAAGCGCGAGCTCACCGATGACGAGGTGCTCGCCGTGTTGACCAAGGAGGCCAAGAAGCGCCGGGAGGCGGCCACCGCCTTCGCCGACGCCGGCCGCGCCGAGCAGGCCGCGAAGGAGACCGCCGAGGGTGAGGTGCTGGACCGCTACCTGCCCCGGCAGCTCTCCGACGCCGACCTGGCCGAGCTGGTGTCGGGGGCGCTCGCCGCGGGCGGCTTCACCGGGAAGGCCCAGATGGGCCCGGCCATGAAGGCGGCCCAGGCCGCGGTGGCGGGCCAGGCCGAGGGTGGTCGGGTGGCCGCCGAGGTACGCCGACAGCTCGGCCTCTGATCCACCGGCATCCCGGTCTGCGCTCTCCGGAGCGTGGACGGGTAGGCGGTGGTCCCGGACAGACGGAAACGGGCGGGCACCCGTGGTGGGTGCCCGCCCGTCGTGTCCTGATCGTCGGCTCAGCCGCCGGGGCGGCCACCGGGTCGACCGGTGTTGCCGGGTTGGCCGCCACCGGGGGTGCCCGGCGTGGCGCCGCCGCCACCGTTGCTGACCTGGATGGTGACCACGCCGCCCTTGATGGTGCGCCCGTCCGGGCTGGTGCCGTGGACGGTGTTCGGAGGACAGGACGACTTCACCTTGGTGTCGGAGACCACCGGCTCGAAGCCCGCATCCTTGAGCCGGGACTTCGCCTGATCCACCGAAATGCAGCTCACGCCGGGGATGCTCTTCTGGTCACCCTCGGAGATCTTCTGGCCCGGCGGCTCGAACTGGATGCGGTCCTTGCCCCTCATGGCATCCCGCAGCGTCTCCTGGACCGGCGGGTTGATGCCGTTGGGGACATCGTGGCCCATCTCGACGTTCGTCTGCGGCCAGTCCGGGTCGGCCATGATGCCGGCCACCGCGTACTGCTTGGTCATCGCGACCAGGGCTGCGGTCTTCTCCGAGTCGGTGGTGCCGGACTTGCCGGCCACCGGCGCGTCGACGATTCCCTTCACCCGGCTGGCGGTGCGGCTGCTGCCGCACTTGCTGGTGCTGGAGTTGTCGCCGACCGGGCAGCGGGCGGCGTCCACGGCGGCTCGGGCCACCTCGGTGCCGAACCGCTTCTCACAGCGCGGTTTGGCGATGTCCAGTTTGTTGCCGTCCGGGTCCTTGATCTCCTGCACCGGGATCGGCTCGCAGTACGTGCCGTCCGCCGCCAGGGTCGCGTACGCGTTGGCGAGGTCCAGCGGAGTGGTCTGCGAGACACCGAGGGTGAAGGCGCCCCACTGGTGCGCCCCCTTCTCCAGGGTCAGATCCTCGTCGGTGCGGAACTGGATGCCGGCCCGCTTGGCGACGTCGACCACGTTCTCCGCGCCGACCTGCTGCTGGAGCGGGACGAAGAAGGTGTTGATCGACTGGGCGAACGCGGTCCACATGTTCTGCACGCCACCGGGCTTCAGTCCGGAGTTGGTCGGGCAGTACAGGTTGGTGCCGGGGCAGGCGGCAGGGCCGGGCTGGATCTTGTACTCCGACCGGAACTGCTGCGGCGCGTTCATGCTGTAGCTGAGCGGGATGCCCTTCTCCAGCGCTGCCACGATGGTGAAGATCTTGAAGGTCGAGCCAGCCTGGTAGCCGGTGATGCCGTCACCACCGGTGAGCAGCGGGTTGACCGTCGCCGGGTAGTTGCCCCGGATGCCCTTCCGGCTCTTCGCCGGATCGCTGGAGATCTTGTTATTCGGCTTCTTCGGGTCGTCCAGCTTGAACTGTCGGTTGACCGCGAGCGCCCGGACCCGGCCGGAGCCGGGCTCGACCACCGCGACCATTGCCGCTTCCTTGCTCTTCTCGCTCTTGGCCTTGCGAACCGCCTTGTCGGCGCCCCTCTGCGCCTGCACGTCGATGGAGGTCACCACCGTGTAGCCGCCGCTCTTGAGTCGCCGCTCCCGGTCGTACGTGGTGGAACCGAACGTCTCCTGCTGCATCCACCAGCGGTAGAAGTAGTCGCAGAAGAAGCCCCAGCTGTTGACGTTCGCGGCGACGCAGCCGTTCGGGGTCCGCTTGTCCAGCACCTTGAGCTCGACGGCCTTGGCGGCGTCCGCCTCCTGCTGGGTGATGGCCTTGATCTCGACCATGTTGTTGATGACGTAGTCACGTCGTTCCAGCGCGGCCGGGTAGCCCGACTCGGTGGTCGGGTCGTTCGTGGTGGGCGCCTTGACCATGCCGGCCAGCAGCGCCGCCTCCTCGATCTTGAGCTTGCTCGGCGGCTTACCGAAGTAGACCTGGCTGGCGGCGTAGATGCCGTACGCGCCGTTGCCGAACGCGGCGAGGTTGAGGTAGCGGGTGAGGATCTCGTCCTTGGAGAATTCCTTGTCGACCTGGAGGGCCAGCCGCATCTCGCGAAGCTTGCGGGCGCTGGTGTCCTCGGTCGCCGCGACCACGTCGGCCGGGTGGGTGGCCGAGTAGGCGATGGCCAGCCGGACGTACTGCATGGTCAGCGTCGAGGCGCCCTGCCGGCCGCCGTCGCCCTGGTTGTTGACGAACGCGCGGGCGACACCGTTGATGTCGACGCCGTTGTGCTTGTAGAAGTCGTGGTCCTCGGCCGCGATGATGGCCTTCTGCATGTACGGAGAGATGTCGGCGAGCTTCACGTCGCGCCGGTTCTCGTCGTACATGGTCGCGAGCGGTGTCTTGCCGTCCGACGCCAGTAGATAGCTGATCTGTGGCGCGCGGGCCACCGTCAGCTCTGTGGGCAGGGCGCCGAACGTCTCGGCGCCGGCCTTCGCGGCCAAGCCGGACATCGCCACCGCGGGGAAGGCCGCCGCAGCGACCACCACGCCGGCCAGCAGGCCGCACACCAGCAGCGATGCGGCGTTGGTCAGCACATTGTGGTCACGTTTCCGCATCCAGGTCACCTCGGCATGGTACGCGAGTAGGGAACGAGGGGCGCCTGGGCATTCTTTCCCCATTTCCTGCACGCGCTGCCCTCGTTGTGCTAAACGCACGACCCCCGGTGCTTGGTTGCGTGTAGCCCGGCGCGAGTCTCCTCCAATTTCCGGAGGTGGCGCAGCGTTATCGCCGACCTCGGCGGGGTAACCGGCGGGCGAAGGCCCGGGAAGCCGGGAGTGTCCGGAATGATGGATTTCGCCGACAACGTTGCGTAATCAGTCGACTACAGAGCATGATGGGGGCGGCGACAGCGCCACATGTCGTCCGTGCCGCCTTGGGGAAGGCGAGCCGGGCGATCGGGGGGAATTGCCGGCTGGCGTGCATCGACGAGGTCGGTAGGTACTGCAAGGGGGGACGTGTACACATGGGCATGATCACTGACTGGCCGTCGCTGGCGGCGTGTCAGAACGGGGACCCGGACGCGTTGTTCGTACAGGGCGCCGAACAGAACGTGGCGAAGCGGATCTGCCGGAGCTGCCCTGTTCGGTACGAGTGCCTGGCCGACGCGTTGGACAACCGGATCGAGTTCGGTGTGTGGGGCGGCATGACCGAACGCGAACGGCGGGCACTGCTGCGTCGACACCCGCAGGTGACGAGCTGGCGCAAGATGTTCGAGGCCGCGATGAAGAAGAACAGCAAGGAAAAGGCCGGAAAGGACAAGATCCTCGTCAGTGCGACCAACTGACGACGGTCACGGCCGGCTGATCGCCGCGCCGATCGTCCGCAGCCCGTCGACGTCGTGCACGTCGGCGGGCTGTGCCGTCACCGACACCGTCGGCACCGCCGGGAACGCCTCGGTGAACCGCGCGGCCACCTGCTGCTCGCGTACCGCCTGGCGAGCCAGCGCCGCGTGTGCCCGCAGCACGTCGGCGGTGGCCTCGTGCCCACCCAGGTCGGTCAGCCGCTCGGCGGCGACCCGGCTCTGCTCGGCGTCCAACTCCGGTGCCGCGAGTCGGTGCACCCGGTTGAGCACCAGGCCGGCCAGTGGCATCCGCTCCTCCCGCAGGCGGCCCGCGAAGTAGGCAGCCTCCCGGACCGCGTCCGGCTCCGGCGTCGCGACCAGCAGGAAGGCCGTCTCCCCAGCCTGCAGGATCCGGTACGTCTGCTCGGCTCGCTGCCGGAAACCGCCGAACATCGAGTCCAGTGCGGCCACGAAGCCGGACAGGTCGGTGAGCAGTTGCGCGCCGAGGACCTTCTGCACCACCTTCGAGAACATCCCGAACGAGGCGGTGACCAGGCTGAACATGCTCCGTCCGCCGCTGCGCGCCGGGGCCAGCAACAGTCGCAGCATCCGGCCGTCGAGGAAACGGGAGAGCCGGGCCGGTGCGTCCAGGAAATCAAGTGCCGAGCGGGACGGTGGGGTGTCCACCACGATCAGGTCCCATTCGCCCCGGGCGTGCAGCTGGCCGAGTTTCTCCATCGCCATGTATTCCTGCGTGCCGGCGAAGGTCGAACTCATCGCCTGGTAGAACGGGTTCGCGAAGATCTCGGCGGCCTTCGCCGGATCGGTGTGCTGCAACACCACGTCGTCGAAGGTGCGCTTCATGTCCAGCATCATGGCGTGCAGCTCGCCGCCGCTGCCCTCGACGTCGATCCCCTTGACCTGGCGGGGCGTGTTGTCCAGCTCGGTCAGGCCCAGCGACTGGGCCAGTCGGCGGGCCGGGTCGATGGTGAGCACCACCGTGCGTCGGCCGTGGTGCTCGGCGGCCCGCAGCGCCAGCGCCGCGGCCGTGGTCGTCTTTCCCACCCCGCCGGCACCGCAGCACACGACGATCCGTACGCCGGGGTCGGCGAGAATCTGGTCGACGTCCAGCAGCGGCGCCGCGTCTTCGGAAGGCACCAATCGAGCGTATCGGGCTGGTGGGTCCGTGCGCCCGTGCTGCGCTCAGGTGTGAGTCAATCGGCGCGGACGAGGGCCTGGGCCAGCGTCGTGAGCCCCGCCCGGTCCACTCCGTCGGGCAGCAACGGCAGCTCGACGATCGGCAGCCCCAACTCCACCAGGTCGGCGCGGAGCGAATCTTCCAGTTCGCGCCGGATGAGCTGGTCACGTGCCTCGTCGTGCAAACCGGCCACGGTGTCCCGATCGGCCGGCAGCCCGGCGGCGACCAGCCCTCGCCGCAGCTCCCCGGCGGTGACCGGCTGGCCGGCCGGCAGCGCCGGTCGGGTGCCGTTGACGATCACCTTTCCGGTGCCGAAGCCGAGGGCGGTCAGGTCGGCGATGGCGTCCACCGTCTCCTGCACCGGCATCTCCTCCAACAGCGTGACCACGTGGACCGCGGTCATCGGGGAGCGCAGCAGGGCAGCGACCCCCTCGCTCTGGGTCTTGATCGGGCCCACCTTGGCCAGCCGGGCCGTCTCCGCCGTGACGTTGAGGAACCGACCGATCCGCCCGGTCGGCGGGGCGTCCAGCACCACCGCGTCGTACGCGCGCCGCTGCCCGGTGGTGCGGGTGGTGGCCTCCTTCACCTTGCCGGTGAGCAGCACGTCCCGCAGACCCGGCGCGATGGTGGTGGCGAAGTCGATGGCGCCGAGCTTGCGCAGCGCCCGGCCCGCCGCGCCCAGCTTGTAGAACATGTCCAGGTATTCGAGCAGCGCCTCCTCGGCGTCCACCGCGAGGGCGCGCACCGCACCGCCGTCCGGCGCGTCGGCGAGGTGTCGCTCCTCGTACGGCAGCGGGTCGATGCCGAAGAGTTGGGCGATGCCCTGCCGCCCCTCGACCTCGACCAGCAGGGTGCGCCGACCGCCGGCGGCGAGCGCGAGGGCCAGGGCGGCCGCCACGCTCGTCTTGCCGGTGCCACCCTTGCCGGTCACCACGTGGAGGCGGGCCGACCATCCGGTACCGGCCGGGTCGAACGGCCGCTCAGCTGCACACACCCGTCGAGCCTATCCACGCCTGGCGGTCAGGCGACCTCGCAGACCCACCAACCCGTCTTCTGCACCACGGTGAACCGCAGGTCCTGGTCGGCAACCTTCTCGTCCGCGGTGGTCATGGTGACCCGGGTGGAGACGGTGGCCCGGTCACCGGTCTGGTTGTCCACCTTCGGGGTGGTCCACCTGAACCGGGGGTTCTGGTACTCGGACGCGTACTTCTGCACCTCGGCCACCTTCGCGGCGATCTTTCCGTCGTCGCGGGAGGCGGCGCACACGCGGGTGGCCGCCTTGGTCGCGTCGCGATCCTTGTAGACCGCGGTGAGGAACTCGTCGACGGCGACCGCCGGCTCCTTGGCGCCCTCGCCGGTCTCGGTGTTGCGCAGGGTCAGGAACGCCAGCACGCCGCCGCCCACGCAGAGCACCATGATCACGACGAGTGTGACCGCCGCGATCAGCAGACCACGCTTCTTCTTCGGCGCGGCCGTCCCGGGATAGGGCGGGTACGCCGGCGGGGGTGGCGGGATGGTCGACGGACCCGACGTACCGGGTGGTGTCGGTGTCGCGGCCGGCGTGCCGGCAGCCTCAGCCCCACCGGTCGGTGCGGGGAAGGCCTGCTGGACGGGGATCGTGGGTGCGGCGGGGAGCGCCGCCGGTGCGGGCGGCGCGGGGAGCGCGAGCTGCCCGGACGGCGCGGCGGGGGCCGCTGGGGCGGGGGCTGTCGACACGCCGGGCTGATCGGTGGGTTCCGGCTGGGCCGGCGGGAGGGCGGGTGGACCGGCCTGGTCGCCGCTGGGCGGTTGGGTCATCGTCTTCCCCCGGGGGTCCGGCGCCCGCCGCCACCCCTGGCGTCGAGCGTGATCGAGCGGGCTGCCGGGCGCTGCGCGACCGCCCGACCGGAAGGGTAGCGGTCGATGACGGAAGTGGTGTCGCCCGTGCCGCGCGGCCAGCCACCGATCCGGCCGACCGGACTCCGCTTGCGGAGCGCCATCGGGTGTCTTACCTGCCATGTGTCGCATATGTGACTGTAGGTAGCCATTCGGGCGCGTCTTGTTGGCGGGACTACGGCCCCGGACCTACCTTTCGTCCCGGCGCGGGGGCCGGAACGGACGAATGGGTCCGGACCGGAAGAGCGATCCGAGCGGTACGACCGGAGGCAGTGCATGCGCGACGTGGACAACATCCCTCGCACCCAGTTCCCGACCAACGAACGGCCGCACCGGTCCGGGTCCATGTTCACGGCCGGTGGGCAGATCGGTGGCCAGCCGATCAACGAACGGTCGTACCGACGGATGCCGGAGCAGGCGGAGGCGGGCCGGGCGCCGGGTCACGCCGCCGAGCGGACCCGCGACGACGACGAGCCGGGCTTCGTCATCCACCTGCCGATCCGGGTGCCGAGTCTGGCGGCGGCGACCGTACTGGCCGGCCGGGTCGCGGTGTCGCTGGGCTTCCTGCCCGAGTTGGACGCGGGCGAGACCACCGTGTCCAACGCCGATGATCAGAACAACAGGCACCGGGTCTTCTGCGACCTGCTGCTGCCCGACCGGTCCCGCTGCCCACAGGGATACGGACACGAAGGGCTCTGCGGGGAGGTGCCGGCCGCTCCGGAGCAGCGTCCCGCGCCTCGTCCGGCCAGCGGACCGTAGGCTGTCCCTCGAACAAATTCCGCACCGAGAGGGAGCCCTTCAGCGATGCAGAAGTGGGAATACTCCACGGTCCCGCTGCTGGTCCACGCGACCAAGCAGATCCTCGACAACTGGGGTGAGGACGGGTGGGAGCTCGTCGCCGTGGTCCCCGGGCCGAACCCCGACCAACTGGTCGCCTACCTGAAGCGACCGAAGGCGTGAGCAACGGTCCGCACGCGAAGCTCGCCGAGCTGGGGCTCGACCTGCCCGAGGTCGTGCCGCCGGTGGCCAGCTACGTGCCGGCGGTGCAGTCCGGGCAGCACGTGTACGTCTCCGGCCAGTTGCCGATCGCCGAGGGCAAGCTGCTGGCGACCGGGAAGGTCGGCGCCGGGATCTCCGCCGAGCAGGCGAAGGACCTGGCCCAGCGGTGCGCGCTCAACGCGCTGGCCGCGGTCGACTCGCTGGTCGGCCTGGAAAATGTGGTCAAGGTGGTCAAGGTGACCGGTTTCGTGGCCTCCGCGCCCGGCTTCACCGGTCAGCCCGCAGTGATCAACGGTGCCTCCGACCTCTTCGGCACCGTCTTCGGTGAGGCCGGTCGCCATGCCCGCAGCGCCGTAGGGGTGGCCGAGCTGCCCCTCGACGCCCCGGTCGAGGTCGAACTGATCGTCGAGGTCGCCTGACGCTTCGCGACGCCCCGCGATCTTGCGCTTCCGGCACGGAGAAAAGCCCTGAACGGTGACGAATCAGGGGCCGCGCGGGCAAGATCGTGGGGTGTTGCGGGCGGGGTCGTACGATCGCAGCCATGAGCGGGCACGTGACGGCGCCGGCGGCGGCGGTCGCCGACGAGCTGCCGACCTGGGTGACACTGCTGCGCGCGCCGAACCCGGGGCCGATGACCCTCGACGGCACCAACACCTGGGTGCTGCGCGCCCCGACAGCCGAGGCGGCCATCGTGGTCGACCCGGGGCCGGCCGACGAGGGACACCTGACCCGGATCGCCGAGCACGGCCCCGTCGGGCTGATCCTGATCACCCACGGCCACCCCGACCACACCGAGGGCGCGGCCCGGCTGAGTGAGCTGCTCGGCGGTGTCCACGTCCTCGCCGTCGACCCGGCGCACACCATCGGCGGCGCGCCGCTGACCGAGCCGGGCGAACACTTCGGCGGCTTCGGCCTGGCGGTTCGTCTGCTGAAGACCCCGGGGCACACCGCCGACTCGGTCTGCTTCCTGGTCGAGCACGGCGACGAGCGGGTGGTGCTCACCGGTGACACCATCCTCGGCCGGGGCACCACCGTGGTCGCCCACCCGGACGGGCACCTCGGTGACTACCTGACCAGCCTGGAGCTGCTGTCCGCGTACACCGGGACTGCGGCGTTGCCCGGGCACGGCCCGGCGCTTGCCGACTGCGCCGCCGCCGCCGACTTCTACCTCGCGCATCGCCGGGCCCGGCTGGACCAGGTCCGGGCCGCGGTCGCGGCCGGTGCCACCACGCCCGCCGACGTGGTCGCGACGGTCTACGCCGACGTGGACCGCTCGCTCTGGCGGGCGGCTGAGTGGTCGGTCCGCGCGCAGTTGGAGTATCTGGGTGTCGGCACCGGGGAATCCGCGCCCGGGGTCAGTGGGTTGGAGCACATGTGACCTGCCCCGTGTGTGGAACCGTTGCCGTTCCCGGCGCGCGGTTCTGCCACAACTGCGGTGCCGCGCTGCCGGCCGCCGCCACGTTGCCGGCGGCCGAGCGTCGGGTGGTCACCGTGCTCTTCGGCGACCTCTCCGAGTTCACCTCCTGGTCGGAGGATCTCGACCCGGAACGCGTCGGCGCGGTCACCGACCGGGTCCTGGCCGCCCTCGCCGGTGCCGTGAAGACCTTCGGCGGACACGTCGACAAGCTGACCGGCGACGGGATCATGGCGGTCTTCGGCGCGCCGGTGGCGCACGAGGACGACGCCGAACGCGCGGTCCGGGCCGCCCTGTCCATGCAGCGGGCCGTCCGCCGGGTGCTCGACGACGAGCGGGGCGGCGGCGCGCCGCTCGGGCTGCGGGTCGGGCTGAACACCGGCGACGTCATCGCCGGCATCCAGGCCGCCATCGAATACACGGTCATCGGCGACACGGTCAACACCGCCGCCCGGCTGGCCGACGCCGCCGCCGTCGGCGCGGTCTACGCCGGCGGACGCACCGCCGCCGCCACCCGGCACGTGTCCTCCTGGCGGGCACTGCGCCCGCTGCGGCTCAAGGGCAAGCGTGAGCCGGTCGAGGCGTACGAGCTGCTGGGTCTGCTGGACGCGCCCGGCACCCGTTCCGGGCTCGGCGACGAGGCGCCGTACGTCGGCCGGGAGACGGAGATCGGCCGGATCGCCGGGCGGCTCGCCGAGGTGATCGACCAGGGTGACCCGCGGGTGCTGCTGATGACCGCGGAGGCGGGCATCGGCAAGTCCCGGTTCGCCGCCGAGGTGGAGCGCCTCGCCGCCGGGTACGACGTGGGCGCCGGCCGGTACGCCGCACACACGGGCGCCCGGGTGCTCTCGGTGCGCTGCGCCGCGTTCGGTGAGCGACGCCGCCTCGCGCCCCTCGCCGACCTGGTCCGGGCCGCCGTCGGCCTGCCCAGTGACGCCGCCACCGCCCTGACCCGACCGGCGGTGGAGGAGAGGCTGCGGCGGCTCGGGCAGCGGCTCGCCCGCTCCGGCGGTGAGACCCCGCCGATCGCCACCGAGCAGTTGCTCGCCCTGCTCGGCTACGCCGAACTGTCGGCACACGGCGGCACCGACACCGGCGAGTGGAGCGGATCGGGCACCCCGGCCGCGGATGCCGAGGTGGTGCCGAACGCGGTCGCCGACCTGCTCAGCGGGCTCGCCTCGGAGGCGCCGCTGGTGATCGTGGTGGACGACCTGCACGACGCCACCGCCGAGACGATCGGCGCCCTCGGGCTGACCCTGTCCAGGCTCACCGGCCCGGTGCTGGTGCTGCTGCTCGGCCGTCCCGAGCTGGTGCGTACCGCCGGGGCGCTGACCCGGGTCGCGGACGCCGAGGTGCACTCCCTGCCGCCGCTGCGGGGTGCCGACGCCGCGCGGCTGCTCACCAGCTACCTCGGCGGCGGCAAGTTGCCACCGGCCGACGCGGACCGGCTGCTCGCCACCGCCCAGGGCAACCCCTTCTACCTGGCCGAGTTGGTCACCCTGCTCATCGAGCGGGGGGCGCTCACCACGGAGACAGCGCGGGGTGCCCGCGCACCGTCGGAGCGGGACCAGAGCTCCTCGGCCGGCTGGCGGTTGGTGCCCGGTTCGCTGGGCAGCCGGCTGCTCTCCCGCGACCTCGCCGCCGTACTCGCCGCCCGCATCGACGCGCTGCCGCCGGACGCCCGCTCGGTGCTGCGGGACGCCGCGGTGATCGGTGACACGGTGCCGACCGGCGCGCTGGAGGCGCTGCGTGAACAGCGCGCCGGCCGCGACGGCCGGCCGTCGGCAGTGATCGCCGTGGAACTCGACCGAGCTGTCGAGGAGCTGCTGCAGCGTCGGATGCTGCACCGCTCCCGGGTCGGCTACTCGTTCGCGACCCCGCTGATGCGGGAGGCCGCGTACGCCGGTGTGAGCAAGGCGGAGCTGGCCGAGCGGCACGCCGCGTTGGCCCGCTGGGCGGCACCGGCGGACGGCGCGACGGCCGGGTCGCCGGGAGGGTTCACCGACGAGGCCCGGGACGACTTCGTGGCGACGCACGTCGAGCGGGCCGCCACGCTCGCCGACGCGGTGAAACTGCGCCCGGACGCGCCCGCCCGGGCGGTGGTGCCGCTCGGCATCGCCGCGCTCGGCCGGGCCGCCCGCCGGTCACTGTCCGCTGGTGAGCCGGTGCTGGCCATCGAGTACGCCGAACGCGCCACCGAGTTGGCCCGCGACGGGCTGTCGGCGGCCGACCGGGTGGTGCACGCGCGGGCGCTGCTCCAGGTCGGTCGCGTCGCCGACGCGCTGGCGTACGCGGAGAAGATCGCCGCGAACGCGGGGGACGAGGCCACCCGCGTCGGTGCCCTGCTGCTCGCCGGGCAGGCCCAGGAGACCCTCGGTGACCAGGGCCGGGCGATGACGGCCTGGCACGAGGCGTTGCAGGTCGCCACGGCCGCTGGGTTGCCCGTGCAGCGGGCGACGGCGATGCGCCGGCTCGGCATGGCCGACTTCGTGGCCGGGCGGCTTAGCCAGGCGAGCAGCCGGTTGGCTGCCGCGTACCAGGTCAGTCTCGGTGCGCAGGACCGGCGCGGGCAGGCGTGGTCGTTGCAGAACCTGGCCTGGGTGACCACCACCCGGGGTGACTTCGCCGGCACCGACGCGGTCCTCGGCCGGGCCGCCCGGCTCTTCGCCGAGCTGAAGGACCCGTACGGGCGGGCCTGGCTGCGCGGCACCACGGCGTTCGCCCGGCTGCTCGCCGGCCGACTGCGCGAGGCGTGTCGGATGGCGCAGGTGTTCCTGCCCTTCGGGGAGCGGGTCGGTGAGGCGTGGGCGGTGGGCACCTTGCGTGCGGTCGCGGCGTTCGCCACCGCCGAGCTGGGTGACCTGGCCGAGGCGGACCGGGAGGCCCGGCGGGCGTACCGGGAGTTCGCCGCCGCCTCCGACGACTGGGGACGCGGGTTCGCGCTCGTGGTCCGGGCGGTGGTGGCGCGTGGGCTGGGCGAGCCGGAGCACGCGGCGGACCTGCTCACCGACGCCCTGGCGTACGCCGAGCGCACCTCGCACCCGCTGCTCACCGGGATGGCCGGCACGTTGCGCGGCTTCGTGGCGTTGGACCTGGGCGACTGCGAGACCGCCGAGCGGGTGGCCCGCTCGGTGCTGACGGCCGTGGAGCCGCACAACCCGCAGGCCCCGGCCCAGGTGGCACCCCGGGTGCTGCTGGCGACGGCCCGGCTGGCCGCCGGTGACGCGGCGACCGCCGTCGGGCTGCTCGCCCCGGTGGCGACGGCCGCCGCGAACGCACCCTCGTTGCTCCTCTCCCGCCGCCAGACCATGGCCCAGTACGCGGCGGCCCTGCTCGCGCACGGTCAGCGGGAGCAGGCGTTGGACTGGGCCCGGCGGGCGGTCACCGCACCGGCCGAGGACGTACGGAGCCAGGTGATCGCGGCCGGTGTGCTGGCCGAGGCGCTGGCCGCCTGCGGCTACCTGGCGGAGGCGCAGTCGTGCGCGGACGAGGCGGTCCGCCTGGCGTACGCGACCGAGCAGCGCAGCGAACGCGCCGCCGCCAACGCTCTCCGCGCCCGTCTGACCACCTCTGCCTGACCCTTGGTGACGCCTCCCTGACCGAAACCTCTGGTCGGCCGGTCAGGGGTGTTGACGGCACGGTTTTTGCCGGTTCTGGGGATGTGGCGGTCGGGGTGAGGGGCTAGCGTGTCACCACCGTGTGCCGGTCCGCAGTGGTGACCGTCGCCGTGCCTGGGGAGGCCTCTTCATGAAGCTGCCGCGCTCTATCGCGGGCTGGACCATCGCGGTCTTCGGCGTGTTGGCGCTGGTGCTGGGCGCGGTCGGGCTGCTCTGGCCGGAGGCGCAGTTGCGCATGCTCGGGCTCGAGGTGCCGGAGACGCGTGCCGTCGGTGACCACACCGGCACCTTCCTGCTGGCGTCCTCGATGGCGGCGTTCAACATGGGCGTCTACTACCTGCTCGCCACGATCACCGAGTGGCGGGCGTTCTACCGGTTCACCGTCGTCTTCCGCCTTGTCACGTTCACCGTGTTCACCATCGCCGTGCTCTCCGACATCGCTCCGGGCCGGTTCTTCGGGGTGGCGGTGTGGGAGGGCCTGGGGGCGGTGGCCACCGCCGTCGGTCTGCGTCTGGATGCCCGCCGGAGCGCGTCGGCGGGCGGAGTCCCCTCGTCCGACGGCGCCGGGGCGGCTGCGCCCGCCGAGGAGGGTACCGGCCCGTCCGGTGCCGCTCCGGCGGACACGGTGCGCTGAGCCGCCGGCCGGGTTGGGTATTTTCGAGCGGTGACCGACACCCCGACCGGCGGCCCACCGGTGCCGATCGTGCCCGGTCTGACCGATTTGCGGGTCTTTGCCCGGGGCGGGTACGCGACCGTCTACCAGGCCACCCAGATCTCGGTAGGCCGCGAGGTCGCCGTCAAGGTGGAGAACCGGACGCTGGACAGCGAGCGGGACCAGGCCCGTTTCCTGCGCGAGGCGCGGGCGGCCGGCCGGATGTCGTCACACCCGCACGTGGTGGACCTCTTCGACGTCGGGGTCACCGTCGACCAGCACCCCTACCTGATCATGGAACTCTGCGACGGCTCGTACGCCGAACGGATGCGGACCTCGCCACTCGACCCGGTGGAGGCCCGCGACCTCGGCATCAAGATCGCCGACGCGCTGGCCCACTCACACGCGGCCGGGGTGCTGCACCGGGACGTGAAACCGGCGAACATCCTCCACTCGGCCTTCAACTCGGCGGTGCTCGCCGACTTCGGGCTGGCCGTGCTCGCGGAGCACCGCGACGCCTCGGTCACCCTGGAGGTGCTCACCCCGGCGTACGCGCCGCCGGAGATGTTCAGCCACAGCCCGCCGTCGCCGGCCGTCGACGTGTACGCGCTCTGCGCCACCCTCTACGCGGTGATGCACGGTCGGCCGCCCCGCTGGCAGTCCGAGCGCAACCCCAGCCTGATCACCGTCCTGGAGATGTTCAACCAGCCGCTCCCCGCCCTGCCCGGCGTCCCGGACGAACTGATCGACGTGCTGCGCGCCGGCATGGCCAACGACCCGGCCGAGCGTCCCTCCGCACTGGAACTGCACGACCTGCTCGCCAACCTGCCACTCGGTCCACCGTCGGCCCCGGTCAGCGGCGCCCCGGTCAGCGGTGGCGCGACCCGCCCCGGCCCGTACCCGCCCAGCCGGCCGGTGCCCCGACCGCCCATCGAGGACACCCAGCAGGTGGTCCCCGGCGTCCGACGCTGGCGGCGCTGGTTCCTCGGCGGTGCCGGCGTCCTCGCGCTCGCCGGCTCCGCGACCGCCGGGGCGTGGTTCGCCGACCATGCGGCACCGCCGACCCCGAGCCCGACGGCCACCCAGGTCGCCGCCCCGGCGACCGGGCCGCTGCCCGGCTGCACGACCGGCAACGGCACGCCCACCGTGCTGCCCGAGGGCGCCCGGTGCCTGCCCGAGCTGGAATGCTTCGGCCCGATGCGCATCCGCGGCGACCGCGCCGAGGCGGCTCGGCTGTCCTGCACCGGCCGGCACACCTGGGAGACGTACGCCGAAGGCATCCTGCCGGTGTCCCTGGTCGGCGCCAACTACGACGACGTGGTCGCCGCCGCGCAGGTGCGACAGGTGTGCAGCGCCACGACGTTCCGGTTGACCACCGGGATCGCCGAGCCGAGTGGCTGGCACCTGGAGGTGCTCCCACCGGTCGACGGGAGCATCGACCGGACGTACCGGTGCCTGGCTGGGCGGGGCGTGGACGCACTCGCCGCGCCCACCCTCACCGGCCGCTGATCCCGTCCGACCCGCGCCGCCGGTCCCGCACCGCCCGCAGGGCATCCCGACTGTCCAGGGCGTCGAGGGTGTCCGCGTCGATCCCGTACGGCATCAACTCCGCCGGCCCGGTGGTCGCCGGCCGGTCCTCCGGCTCCGGGTCGTCGGCCTGACGGGCGGCGGAGAAGGCCACCCCGGCGACCATGGCCAGCAGGACGCAGAGCAGGGCGAGAACCACGCCGACCAGGTCCTGTCGGCGCCAGACGACCAGCAGGGCCAGTGGCACGAGGGCTCCGAGTGCCGCGAGCACCGCCACCGTCCGCGCATCGGGCCTGGACAATCGACTCATTCGTTCAGCATGTCGTGACATCGGCGGCTGTCAACCGGAGAGCGGGCGGCGCGCCGATCGACACCGGCCGACCGGTCCGCCTGACGTACCCGGTCGGCGTCGCTACGGAAAAGCATCCAGTCGATACCCTGGGTGTTCCGCAGGCTGGTCCGTCAGCGAGGTCACCTCATGAACGTACGCAGTTCCCGGTCCCGGCTCCGTTCGGTCGCGACGACACTGGCGGTCGCCCTCACCCTCACCCTGGCGGCCGCCGCCGGCTGCGACAGCCGGCAGGAGCCGTTGCCGTCCGTGCAGCAGAAGATTCGTGAGTCGCACATCTACCGGCAGGCACAGCTGCGCATCGGCGTCGCCACCAAGGAGCCGTTGATGGGCGACCTGCGCAACGGCCAGCACGTCGGCTTCGACGTCGAGATCGGCAGGTACATCGCTGCCTCCCTGGGCTACCAGGGCGAGCAGCGGTTGGAGTTCGTGTCGGTGGCCACCGAAAACCGGATCCCGGCGTTGCAGGGCGGCACTGTCGACCTCGTGGTGTCCAGCTTCTCGATGACGGAGGAGCGCGAGAAGCTGGTCAGCTTCGCCGGGCCGTACCTGGTCACCACGCAGGAGGTGATGGTGCCGGTCCGCCTCAAGGACCGGATCCGCACCATCGAGGACCTGCGCGACCCGGCGTACAAGGTGTGTACCAGCGGCGGGTCCACGACCGAGGCCGAGCTGGAGAAGCACGGGGTCAGGACGTTCGTGGTGAAGGACGTCGGGGACTGCGTCGACGGCATCCGGGCAGGCCGGTACGACGTGGTCAGCTCGGACGAGACGATCCTCGCCGGGTTCCTGGCCACCTATCCCAGGGAGTTCGAGGTCGTGGACATGCCCTTCGGCACCAGCGAGCTGCTGGGCATCGGCGTGCCGATCGGCGACCCCGCGCTGCGCGACCTGGTCGCGTACTTCCTGCAGAAGAGCTACGACAAGGGACGCAACGGGCAGGTGAGCCCCTGGCAGAGCGCCTACAACAGCACCCTGGGTCCGTGGCTGAAGGTCGAGAAACGCCAGCCTCAGCCGCTGCAGGTGCCGAAGCTTGTCGACTTCGACGACAAGGCGCCGTCGACGTGAGCACGGCGCCGACCGCGACCGGCGCCGACGGCCCGGTTCCACCACCCCGCACGTCCGTGCCGGGTGTGGCGGCACCGCCGGCCAGTGATGGTACGGCTCACGTCGAACCGGACCAGGCTGGCTGGCCGGTCGGCGTGCCGGTCGCCGAACCAGCCGACCCGGTCGTCGCCGACGTCGAGCCCGGGCGGGTCCGTTGGGATCCGGCGGAGCGGCGTGCCCGTGCCAGCCAGTCCTTCTGGACGGCGCTGGTGGGCGTACCGGCGATCTTCTCGGTGCTCCGCCTCGGTGTGGAGGCGGGCGGCGAACTTCAGACCACACTGTTGCTGGTGGCGAACGTCGGCCCGGTCAACCTGCTCGCCGGCTTCCTGACCACGGCGGCTCGGCTGCTCTCCACCGGAATGGTCGCCGTGTTCGCGCTCGGGGCGGTGCTGGCCGTCGGGGCGGACCGGCTGCCACCGGGGACCCGCCGTCGCCCACTCTTCGCCCGCTGGGCCGACCTCACCCCGGCCTGGGTGGTGCTTGCCGCTTTCCTGCTCGCCCTGATCACCTGGCCGCTGCTCTACCTGCCGCTGCTGCTGCCGGCGTTCGCGGCCGCGTTTCAGCTGCGCCCCGGGCGACTGCACGAACGGTTGGCGCCACGACTGGTCATGATCGTCGCACTGCTCGCCGGGTACGGCTGGCTGCTGCTGCCGACGCTGCGAGACGCCGGGAAGCAGGGCGAGCTGTTGGTGTTGGCGCTGCTTGCGGTGCCGCCGCTGCTGGCTCTCTTCATCGCGGGACCGCTACCCGGTGTGGTGATCCGGCCGCTGGCGTCGGTGACCGAGGTGGCGATGCTCGCCATGCTGGTCTGGGCCGCGGTGCCGGTGATCAGCACACCGGTGTTGCCGCTGACCGTCACGACGGTGGGCGCGGAGAGCGGACCCACCGAGGACGTACGCGGGCACGTGATCACCACGGACGACGTCAACATGGTGATCCTCCAGGAGCGGGGTGGGGTGCGGTACGTGCCTGTCGATCTGGTCCGCGCGCAGGTGCTCTGCCCGAGCGAGGAGGAGTTGCCCCGGTACCAGTTGCGCATCCGGGACTTCCACGTCGAGGACTCGCTGTTGGAGGGCATGGGCCGCCGGGTTCGCCCGGTCCACCGCATCGACGCCGCCTGCCGGATCCCCGGCTGAACGTGCGACGGGTGGCCGGCCGATCAGTGCGACAGACGTGCTGTCGCGTCGGCGGCGTCGGCCAACTCGTCGGCGACCTGGGGGTTGGTCGAGGTGATGGCGGCGGTCCACAGCACGTCGGTGGGCGTCGCGCCGGCCAACCAGCGCCGCATCGACTCCTGCGCCCGGTCGGGCAGGGGACCGTGGTGTGACAGACCCTCGACGACCTCGGCCAGGTGCCGCGCGGTGGCCTCGCCGGGGATGGCCGTGAACTCGGCCAGGTACGGCCCGAGGTCGATCTCCAGCTCGGCGACCGCCTCCAGCAGGCCCCAGGCCGAGGTGGTGGACGGGAACTCCGCGAGGATCCGGTGCCACCAGCCGAGGAGGAACCGCTCGACGGCTGCCCGCTCGGCGGCCGGCCAGCCGTGCCACTGGTCCCGCATCCGCCCGGTGACGGCCTCCGGCGGCAGGTACGACAGCTCGCCACTGGCGGCCGCCTCGAGCAGCCGGGGCAGCAGGTGCGGCACCTCGGTCCCGTCGCCCCAGGTGCCCCGGTTGCCCAGGTAGTCATCGATCTGGTCGGTGGTCAGTTGCCGCAGCGGGGTGCTGGCGAAGAGGGCCAGGTCCGCCGGCTCCACGCAGTGCGGGCAGGCCTCCATGTCGGCGGGCATCGGGTGGTCGGCGAAAGCGGCGTAGAGCCCGTCTACCAGCCGATCGAACTCGACGTCGTTGCGCACCCGCTCAGTATTTCCGACGACGCGCTCGGACGGGGCCCGCATATACAGTCGGACTGTATATGCTGCGGTCATGGCGAAGGCTTCCCTGCACGAATCGACCTATCTGATCCTCACCGCGCTCGTCGAGGCCCCACGGCACGGATACGCCGTCCTCGACGAGGTCCGCCGGATCTCCGACGGGCGCGTCGACCTGCGCGCCGGCACCCTCTACGCGGCGCTGGACCGGCTGCGTACCGAGGGCCTCATCGACATCGAGCGCGAGGAACAGGTGCAGTCCAGATTGCGGCGGTACTACCGACTCACCGCCGCCGGGGTGCAACGCCTGGCCGAGGAGTCGGCGCGCCTGCGGAGCAACGCCGACGCGGCGAGCGTGCGGCTGCGTCGTGCCGGCCTCCTCGTCGAAGGCGGTGCGGCGTGACGTTGCACCAGGTCTACCGGTCGCTGCTGGCCTGCTACCCCCGCGCGTACCGGCGGCAGTACGAGGACGAACTGATCGGGGTGTTGCTTGACGACGCGGCACCGGGCCAGCGCAGGCCCTTGGCGCGAGACGTGTCCGCCCTGCTCGGCGGGGCGTGTCGGGCGCACGTCCGGCAGGTAGGCGCCCGGTTCTCGGTCGACGCGTGGCGAGATGCGGCGCAGGTGCTCGGCCTGATCGCCGCGCTGCTGTTGTTCGTGCGCTCTGCGCGCGTTCCGGTGCTGCACCTCAGCATGTACGCGCAGAGCTATCCGGAGGGGATCGGTGAACCGTTCGTCCTCTGGCCGCATGGTCCCCTGGCGGCGCTGTGGCTCGTCGTGGCGGTGTTCACCGCACTCGGATGGGGGCGGGCGGCGGCGGCGATCGCCGTCGGCGGCGTGGCGTTCGAGGTGGTACGGGTCGCCGAGGCCTACGGATATTATTCGACGGTCTTCGACATCTGGCCCGTCGTGCTCGCCGCGATGGTCCCGCTTGCCCTCGCCCTCCGCGCTCCCCGTTCCATAACGGCTGTCCTCGGGCGTTGGCGGCTCGGCACACTGGCGGCGGCGACGGTGGTGAGCGTCGGCGCGCCGAGCGTCGCCCTGGTGACCGCCGCTGACGTTTCGACGTCGCCCATCTACGGCACCTGGATGTTCACCAGCGGTGTCGGCCGCGTCGAGGCGATCCTGTTGATCGCGGGGTACCTGCTCTTCGCCCTTGTCGTCCTGTCGACGCCGACGGCGCTCCGACTGCGCCTGCTCGCGCTCGTCGTCCCGGTGGGGGTCACGCTGCTTCTCACCCGGGTGGGGCTCGGAACCACGGGGACGTACCTGGAGCGCTCCAGCCACGACGGTGTCCCCGACGCGCTCACCTGGGCGCAGTGGTCGACGTTGGTACTGGCACCCGTGTTGCTCTTCGCGGTGGCCGTGGCGATCCTGCACCACCGCGAGCGGGCTGGGTCGCAGCAGGGCGTAGGCAGACCGATCACCCGCGCTCAGTAGGACTTGTCCTGACCGAGGACGTGCTGGGCCACGAAGTTGAGGATCATCTCCCGACTGACCGGTGCGATCCGGCCGGCCCGGACCGCGCCGAGCAGGGTCGCCACCCCGTACTCGGTGGTCATGCCGGCCCCGCCGAGGGCCTGGACGGCCGTGTCGACGGCGAGCGCGGCTGCCTCCCCGGCCGCGTACTTGGCCATGTTGCCGGCGACCCCGGCCTCCAGGTCGCGGCCGGCGTCGTACAGGGTGGCGGCCTTCTGGATCATCAGGCGGGCCAGCTCCACCTGCACCGCCGCGTGCGCCAAGGGATGCGATACCCCCTGGTGGGAGCCGATGCTCCGGCCACCCCAGACCTTGCGGGTTGCGGTGTACTCGCTGGCCCGCTCGATGGCGTACCGGCCGGTGCCGGCACCCATCGCGGCCACGGTGATCCGCTCCGGGTTGAGGCCGGCGAAGAGCGCCGGCAGCCCGGCGTCCAGCGACTCGCCGAGCAGCGCGTCGGCGGGGACCCGGACGTCGTCCAGGTAGAGCAGGAACTGGTTCTCCGGGGACACGATCTCCATGTCCAGCTTGGAACGGGTCAGCCCGGCGGCGTCGGCCGGCACGAGGAACAGCGCCGGCTTCAGCTTGCCGGTGGATGAATCCTCGGTACGCGCCACCACCAGGACGTGGCCGGCCTCGTCGACGCCGGAGATGTAGCACTTGCGGCCGTTGAGCAGCCAGCCGTCACCGTCCCGGCGAGCCACCGTGCCGAGCCGGTGGAAGTTGGAACCGGCCTCCGGCTCGGTGATCGCGAAGACGATCTTCTGGGAGCCGTCGGCGAGGCCGGGCAGGTGCCGCTTGCGCTGCTCCTCGGTGCCGTGCCGGGCGAGCACGGTGGCCGCGATGGCGGGGGAGACCACCAGCAGCAGCAACGGGCAGCCGGCGGCCGCCAACTCCTCGCACACGATCGCCAACTCGGTGATGCCACCGCCGCCACCGCCGTACTCGGTGGGGATGTTGACCCCCAGGTAGCCGAGCCGTCCCGCCTCGGCCCACAGTTCGGTCGTGTGCTCGCCGGCCTTCGCCTTCTCGACGAAGTAGCCGTGGCCGTAGCGACGGCCGAGCGCCCGGACGGCGTCGCGAAGCTGGTCCTGCTCAGGGGTGAGGTCGAAGGTCATCAGGGGGTCCTCCTCAACAGATGTCGATGACGGCAAGCACGGCACCGGTGCGCACCTGACCACCGGCCGGCACCGGCAGTTCGGTGACCACGCCGTCGGTCGGGGCGAGCACCTGATGTTCCAGCTTCATCGCTTCCAGGGTGAGCAGCGGCTCGCCGGCCACGACCCGCTGGCCGACCTGGACGTGTACCCGGGTCACCGCACCGGGTAGCGGCGCGAGCAGCGACCCGGCCGCCACCTCCGCCGTGGGCAGCGGGAGACGCGGCAACTCGACGAGGCTCGCCGCCCCGTCCGGGCCGTCCACGAAGACAGCCGACCCCACCCGGTGGACGCGGTACGCGCACCGCACCCCGTCGACGTCGAGCACCACCCCACCCGGGCTGGCCTCGACAAGCGCCACGTCCGGTGGTCCGGCGGCAGGGCCAGCGGCGGCGGGGCTGGTGGCGGTCGGGTCGGCGGACCACTCGGCGAGCCGACCCACGCGGTCCAACCGGTAGCGGACCTCGACCTCGCCGTCCGGACCACCGAACCGGGTGACCTGCGGGACGGCCGGCACGTTCCGCCAGCCCGACGGCAACCCGGCCAGCACCTTCGCCTCGGCGCGACGGCCGGCGGCCGCGGCGAGCGCCGCGGCGAGCGCCACCACCGGGAGCCGGTCGGCGGGCAGCAGCGGGGCGAAGACCTCCGGATGCCGATCCAGGAACCCGGTGTCGATCTCCACGGCGGCGAACGCCTGACTGCGCAGCACCCGGACCAGCAGGTCCCGGTTGGTGGTCACCCCGTGCAGCTCGGCCCGGGTCAGCGCGGTGGACAGCAGTCGGGTCGCCTCCGTCCGGGTGCGACCCCAGGCGATCAGCTTCGCCAGCATCGAGTCGTAGTGCACGCCGACCACCGAGCCGGCCACCACCCCCGAGTCGAGCCGCAGCCCCGGTCGGTCCAGCCCACCGAACTCGGTCGTCACCTGGGGGACCGCGAACCGGTGCAGGGTGCCGGTCGCCGGCCGCCAACCCGCCCCGGCGTCCTCGGCGCACAGGCGTACCTCGATCGCGTGCCCGGTGCCGACCGGCAGGGTCGCCGGCAGCGGCTCGCCCTCGGCGACGAGCAGTTGCAACCCCACCAGGTCCAGACCGGTGCACAGCTCGGTGACCGGGTGCTCCACCTGGAGACGGGTGTTCATCTCCAGGAAGAAGATCTCGCCACCCGGGGCGAGCAGGAACTCCACAGTGCCCGCCCCGACGTAGTCGACCGCGCGACCGGCGGCCACCGCGGCCTCGTGCAACGCCGTGCGCACCCGCTCCGGAACGACAGCCGGGGCCTCCTCGACGATCTTCTGGTGCCGGCGTTGGATGGAGCACTCCCGGTCACCGAGAGCCACCACCCGGCCGTGGGTGTCCCCGAAGATCTGCACCTCGACGTGCCGGCCGCGCTCGACGTACCGCTCGATGAAGACCGTGCCGTCGCCGAACGCGGCAGCCGCCTCGCGGCGCGCGGACGCGACGGCGTCGGCCAGTTCGTCGGCCCCCCGGACGATCCGCATCCCCCGCCCGCCACCACCGGCGGACGCCTTCACCAGGACCGGGAAGTCGGTGACCGCGCCGGTGTCGGTCCAACTGGGCAGCATCGGCACGCCGGCCTCGGCGAGCAGCCCTTTCGCGGCGAGCTTGTCGCCCATCACGGCGATCACCTTGGCCGGCGGGCCGACCCAGGTCAGTCCCGCGTCGGTCACCGCCGCCGCGAAGTCGGCGTTCTCGGCGAGGAAGCCGTACCCCGGGTGGACGGCGTCCGCGCCGCACCGCCGGGCCGCGTCCAGGATCAACTCGACCCGCAGGTACGTCTCGGCGGGCGAGTCCCCGGGCAGCCGGACCGCCTGGTCGGCCTCGGTGGCGAACGGCGCGTCGGCGTCCCCGTCCGAGTACACGGCCACCGTCTGCACACCGAGCGCCCGGCAGGTCGCGAAGACCCGGCGGGCGATCTCCCCCCGGTTGGCCACGAGCAATTTGGTGATCATCGTCGGCTTCGCCCCCCTACATCCGGAAGACGCCGAAACCGTCGGCGCCCTTCACCGGTCCGTTGTGGATCGCCGAGAGGCAGAGCCCGAGGACGGTACGCGTGTCCCGAGGGTCGATCACCCCGTCGTCGTAGAGCCGACCGGAGAGGAAGAGCGCTCCCGACTGCGACTCGATCTGCTGCTCGACCATCATCCGCATCGCGGCGTCGGACTCCTCGTCGAAGGAGCGTCCCCGGGCGGCGGCGGCCTGCCGGGCCACGATCGACAGCACCCCGGCGAGCTGTGCCGGACCCATCACCGCCGACTTCGCGTTCGGCCAGGTGAACAGGAACCTCGGCTCGTACGCCCGCCCGCACATGCCGTAGTTGCCGGCCCCGTACGAGGCGCCCAGGTTCACCGTCAGGTGCGGCACCGTCGAGTTGGACACCGCATTGATCATCAGCGCGCCGTGCTTGATGATGCCGCGCTGCTCGTACTCGGTGCCGACCATGTAGCCGGTGGTGTTCTGGAGGAAGATCAGCGGCGTGTCCGAGGCGTTCGCGAGCTGGATGAACTGGGCCGCCTTCTGCGCCTCCGCGCTGAACAGCACCCCCCGGGCGTTGGCCAGCACACCCACCGGGTACCCGTGCAGTTCACCCCAGCCGGTGACCAGCGCGTCCCCGTACGCCGGCTTGAACTCGTCGAAGTCGCTGCCGTCCAGGATCCGGGCCAGCACCTCGCGGGGATCGAACGGCACCTTCAGGTCGGCGCTGGTGATGCCGAGGAGTTCCTCCGGGTCGTACTTCGGCGGCTGCGGCACCGCCGTCCGCGGCGCCGGGCCGTGCTTGCGCCAGTTCAACCGGCGTACGCACTGCCGGGCCAGCCGGATGCCGTCCCGCTCGTCGGCGGCCAGGTAGTCGGCGAGCCCGGACGTGCCGGCGTGCATCGCCGCACCGCCCAGTGACTCGTCGTCGGTGACCTCGCCGGTCGCCATCTTCACGAGCGGCGGCCCGGCCAGGTAGACCTGCGACCGGTCCCGAATCATGATCACGTGGTCGGACATTCCCGGCACGTACGCACCACCGGCCGTGGCGTTACCGAAGACCACGCTGACCGTCGGGATGCCCGCCGCCGAGAGCCGGGTCAGGTCCCGGAACACCCGACCGCCCGGGATGAAGATCTCCGCCTGGGTGGGCAGGTCCGCCCCGGCCGACTCCACCAGATTGACCATCGGCAGCCGGTTGGCCAGGGCGATCTCACCGGCCCGCCGGGTCTTCGCGAGAGACCACGGGTTCACCGCGCCACCGCGTACCGTCGGGTCGTTGGCGACGATCAGGCACTCCACACCCTCGACCACCCCGATGCCGGTGACCACGCTGGCCCCGACCGGGAAGTCCGTGCCGTACGCGGCGACCGGCGACAACTCCAGGAACGGGCTGTCGGCGTCCACCAGCAGCTCGATCCGTTCCCGGGGGAGCAGCTTGCCGCGCCCGTGGTGCCGGGCCACGTACTTCTCGCCACCGCCCGCCCGCGCCTGGTCCAGCGCGGCATCCAGCTCGGCCAGCCGCTCCAGCAGTGCCGCGCGGTTCGCCGCGTACGCCGGTGCGGACGGGTCGACCGCGCTGTCCAGGATGGTCACTGTGCCTCCCTCGTTCGCGACTGCGGGGCGCTCACAGGCCCATGCCCTTCGCGATGATCTCGTTCATGATCTCGGTGGTGCCGCCGCCGATGCCGAGGATCCGGGCGTCCCGGTAGTGCCGCTCCACCTCGGCGTCGCGCAGGTAGCCGAAGCCGCCGTGCAGTTGCAACGCCTGGTCCACGACCTGGTCGCAGGCGGCCACCGCCACGTTCTTCGCCATCGCCACCTCGGTCACCACCGGCTCGCCCGCGGCGACCCGGGTGGCCACCTCGTGCACGTACGACCGGGCCGCCTCGGCCCGGGTGTGCATCTCGGCCAACCGGTGCCGGATCAGTTGCCGACTGGCCAGCGGACGCCCGAAGGTCTCCCGGTCCCGACACCAGCGCGTCGCCAGCTCGACGCAGCGCTGCGCGGTCGCGTACGCCTGGGTCGCCAACGAGAGCCGCTCGGTGGCGAAGTGCTGCATGATCGCCAGGAATCCGGTGTTCTCCGCGCCGATCCGATTGGCGACCGGCACCCGCACGTCGACGAACGACAGCTCGGCGGTGTCCGAGCAGTGCCAGCCCAGCTTCTCCAGCCGGCGTCCCACGGTGAACCCGGGCAGCCCCTTGTCGATGACCAGCAGGGTGAGTTCGCCGCTGCCGGGAAAGTCGGTGCACACCGCCGTGGTGACGAAGTCGGCCCGATGCCCGCTGGTGATGTACGTCTTCGACCCGTTCACCACGTAGTGGTCGCCGTCCCGGCGGGCGGTGGTGCGGATGCCGGCCACGTCCGAACCACTGTCCGGCTCGGTGATGGCCAGCGCGCCGATCATCGTGCCGGCCAGGGTGGGGCGGACGTACCGCTCGATCAGGCTGTCGTCGCCCGGGGACGCGGTGCCGCCAAGCCGGCCGCCCAGCGAGCCACCGGAGCGGGTCCCGGCCGCCGCCGTCATGTGCGGCAGCGCGATGCCATGCGTGAACAGGGCCGCCACCAGGCCGGACGAGCCGCCGGAGCGGATCAGCTCCTCGGTCACGATGATCGAGTCGAGCAGATCCCCGCCGCTGCCGCCGACCGACTCGGGAAAGCCGATGCCGAGCAGACCGAGCTTCGCGGCGGTCGCGTGCAGTGACCGGGGCACCTCGCCGGCCCGCTCCCAGTCGTCCAGGTGCGGCAGCACCTCCCGGGTCACGAAGGCCCGGGTCAACTCGCGCAGGTGCCGCCGCTCCGGGGTGTCCACGATGCTCACCGTGCTCCCCCTGTTCGCGACTGCGGAGCTGCCCCGGGCAGCACCTCGGCGGGCAGGTCGACGATCCGGGCGCGCAGCAGCTCACCGAGCGCCTTGGCCTGCGGGTCGAACCGGGTGGACGCGGCCACCCCGGCCCCGAGCAGACCCTCGATCACGAAGTTGACCGCGCGCAGGTTCGGCAGTTCGTAGCGCCGTACCGGCAGCGGCGCGGTCTCCGGCAACAGCTCGGCCAGCCGCTCGACGGTCAGCCAGGCGCGCAGCCACGCGTACCCGGCTTCGGTCCGTGCCCAGACACCGAGGTTGGCATCCCCACCCTTGTCCCCGGAGCGTGCGCCGACCAGCTCGCCGAGCACGCCGCGCCGCGTCGGTCCGCCAACCGCCGTGCCGTCGTACGGGACTGTCTCGTCCGCCGGAACGGCGGCGGTGCGGATCGGTGGGGCGATCGGCACCCGTTGACCATCGGGCAGCACCGCGACGTGCGCCACCGCGTCCTGCGGCGTCGAGTCGGCGGTGAAGACGCCGTACGGGGTCGCGTCACCCGGCAGGGTGGTCAGTGTGCAGCCCGGGTACGAGGCCAGCGCCAGCTCCACCGCGGCGGCCGAGAAGGCCCGTCCGGCCCGCGTCCGGTCGCCGTCCCGCAGGTGTACGTGCAGCAGGGCACTCGCGGTCTCGGTGTCGGCGGCGTCCACGTGGTCGGTCCGGGCCAGCGTGAACTCCAGCCCGTCCTTCCCCACCGCCTCCTCGACCTGACCCCGGACCAGGGCCGCCTTCGCCTCGATGTCGAGTCCGCAGAGGACGAAGGTCATCGAGTTGCGGAAGCCGCCGAGGTTGTTGACGCCCACCTTGAGCGTGGGCGGTGGCGGCGTACCCCGGACACCGGAGACCCGCACCCGGTCCGGCCCGTCCTGGCGCAGCGTCACCGTGTCCAGTCGGGTCACCACATCCGGCCCCAGGTACGCCGGTCCACCGATCTCGTAGAGCAGCTGCGCGGTGACCGTCTCCACGGTGACGGCGCCACCGGTGCCCGCATGCTTGGTGAGCACCGTCGAGCCGTCGGCGTGCACCTCGGCGATCGGAAAGCCGGGCCGGTGGCCGCCGTCGGGCAGCTCCGTGAAGAAGCTGAAGTTGCCACCGGTGACCTGTGCGCCGCACTCGACGAGGTGCCCCGCGACGGTCGCCCCGGCCAGCTCGTCGAGGTCGTCGCGGCCCCAGCCGTACCGGGCGATGGCCGGGCCGACGACGAGCGACGCGTCGGTGACGCGACCGGTGACCACCACGTCCGCACCGCCGTCGAGGCACGCTGCGATGCCGAACGCGCCGAGGTAGGCGTTCGCGCTCAACGCGTCCGGGCGCTGGAGGGCGTCGCCCTCGACGTACCCGACGCGGGCCGGCAGGCCCAGCCGGACGGCGAGGGCGGTGATGGCGGCGGCCAGGCCGGCCGGGTTCAACCCGCCGGCGTTGGTCACGATCCGCACCCCCCGTTCCAGGGCGGTGCCGAGGCACGTCTCCAGTTGACGCAGGAACGTCTTCGCGTACCCCAGGTCGGGGTCGCGCAGCCGGTCCCGGGCGAGGATCAGCATGGTCAACTCGGCCAGGTAGTCACCGGTCAGCACGTCCAGCTCGCCGCCGTCGAGCATCTCCTGCCAGGCGGTGAACCGGTCCCCGTAGAAACCGGAGGCGTTGCCGATCCGGATCATGCCGGCGTCCCCTTCCCGCCGGCCGGCTGCCGGCCGTCGCCGGGCGGCCCGGCGAACGCCTGCGCCACGTCGAGCCACTCGTCGGCGACCGGCCCGGTGGCGACCAGGGCCAGGTCCGCGCGGTGTCGGCGCTGGGTGACCAGCAGGCAGAAGTCCAGGGCGGGGCCGCTCAGCCGGTCGGCGGCGTCCGCCGGACCCCAGGTCCAGACGTCGCCGCCGGGCCCGACCAACTCGACCCGGACCGGCGTCGTCGGTATGTCCCGGCCGTGGGCGGCGAACCCGTGCCCGAGGGTACGCACACCGAGGTGCGCGACGTGCCGGAGTCGGTCGCTCGCGGGTCGGACGACGCCGAGCGTGTCGGCCACGTCCTCGCCGTGCGCCCAGGTCTCCATGATCCGGGCGGTCGCCATCGAGGTGGCCGACATCCGGGTGCCGAACCACTGCAGTTTCTCGCCGGACGGGACGGCGGCCAGCGCGTCGGCGAGCGCCGCCCGGCCGGCCCGCCAGCGGGCGAGCAGCTCGACTGGCGGGGCGAGGAACTCTTCGGCGCCGTCATCGACCATGCGGGTCGGGTCCGGCGCGGCGGTCACCGCCGCGAAGAACGCCTCGGTGTCGGTGGCCGCCAGCAGCGACATGTGATCGGTCCAGGCGAGGTGGGCGATCTGGTGCCCGATGCTCCAGCCCGCCGCGAGGGTCGGTCGAGCCCAGTCGGTCGCCGGTAACGGCGCCACCAGGCTGTCCAGTTGGGCGGACTCGGCGGCCAGATCCGCGAGCAGGTCGGTGAGATCGACCATGGGTGCCTCCGGTCGGTTGTGGCCGGCGCGGCCAGCGGTCAGGGCGTGAGCAGGGTGGCGAGTTGGCGCTTCCAGGTGCTCAGCAGGGCGGTACGGCGGGCCGAGTCGTCGTTGAGCAGGTTGGCCACCCCGAGCCCGCGGAGCAGGTCGAGAGTGGCCTGGACCGCCTCGCGGACACCGGGTCGACGCTCGTCGACACCGAGTAGGGCCACGGTGAGGCGGTGCATCTCCCGGCCGACAGTCGCCTCCAGCGGCACCAGGGCGTCGCGGAGTTCCTGGTCCGTGCGGGCGGCGACCCAGAGTTCGAGGGCGGCCACGAACAGTGGCCCGGTGAACGCCACGCCGAGCAGGTCGATCACCCGGTCCAACCGCTGCGGGCCGGCCGGCAACGCCTCGGCCTCGGTGCGCAGCTCGACGGCCCGCCGCTCGGCGAGATGGGCCACGGCGGCTGTCACCAGTGCCGCCTTCGTCGGGTAGTGGTGCAGTTGGGCACCGCGCGAGACACCGGCCCGCGCGGCGACGACGGTGGTCGTGGTGCCGGACCAGCCGTGCTCGATCAGGCAGTCGACTGTCGCCTCCAGCAGGCGGGCCCGGGTGGCGCGGCTGCGCTCCTGCTGAGGGACGCGCGTCGATGCGGTGGGCACCGGACCAGCCTGCGGCCTCGGAAACAAACAGTCAAGACTGACTTTTTTGGCCGTCGTTCGGCTCGCCGCCGAGGCGTCGATGCCGTACCGGTCAGCGGCCAGGTCCGAGCATCGTCCTGGTTGCGGCGGTTGTCCTGGTTCGAGCCGCACGAGGTAGCGGCATTTTCGTCTGTCACGGTCACCCGCCACCCAGGGCGGCCGGCCGGCCCGGATCACGACCGGGCCGGTGGACGCCGACATCGCGGCCGGCGCTCACTCGTTCCATGACAGCCGTCCCCACCGTGTCCCGGAAGAGCAGCCGCAGGTCGGGACAGACCGGCTTCAGCGGCCGTCGCGGGGAGCGAAGACAGCGAGCGCCTCGGCGTCACTGTGCCGGGACCGCAGGAATTCGTCGGCCCACTCGGCGGCGTCCGGGAAGGTCGACTCGGCGGCCACCCGCGCGCAGGCGGCATCGACGTCGAAGCGGGTACGGCGGAGCTGGACGCCCGGCCCGAGCAGCGCCCAGTGCGCCCCCGCGCCGCCGTACGGCATGCCGATGCTGCCCGGGTTGACCACCAGACGTCGATCGACCAGCCGGGTGAAGGGCATGTGGGTGTGGCCGCAGGCCACCGTCGTCACCTCGGCCGGCACCTCGGCGAACACCTCCGCCCAGCGCTCCATCCGGGTGTCGACGAGGACGACCTCCTCGTCGTCGCGCGGGGTGGCGTGGCAGAACAACGTCGGTCCGAGGCCGTCGATCTCCAGGGTCACCGTCAGCGGGAGTGCGGCCAGCCGATCCAGTTGGTCGTCGCGGAGCTGCTCGGCGGCCCAGTTCGACACCTCGATGGAGGCGGGGCGGCCGGCGCGGGCCTCGACCAGCTCGCGCTCGCAGTTGCCGCCGACCCAGCAGACCCGGTCGCCGAGATCAGCGAGCAGGTCCAACACCTCGACCGGTTGTGGACCGGCCGCGATGTCCCCGGTGAGCACGATCAGATCGGCGGTGGCGACGTCCGGCTCGGCCAGCACGGCCTCCAGCGCGGGCAGCACACCGTGGATGTCGGAGAGGACAGCGACTCGATTCGGCATCAGCCCACCCTGACGCTGGCGCCGAGCCGGGTCCAGCGAATCTGCGGCGGGCAGACGAAGAAATCCGGCCCGGTCCGCGTGCTGCGGGCCGGGCCGGAACGTCGCGGGCGCCGGGGTGGTAGCCCGGCGCGCCGGGTCAGACGCGGGCGCGCCGGGCCAGGCGCTCCGGGTCCAGGATGATGATGCTCTTGCCGTCCAGTCGCAGCCAGCCACGCGAGGCGAAGTCGGCGAGCGCCTTGTTGACCGTCTCCCGGGAGGCGCCGACGAGCTGGGCGATCTCCTCCTGGGTGAGGTCGTGGGTCACCCGCAGGACGCCACCGTCGCGGGTGCCGAACCGACCGGCCATCTGGAGCAGGTTCTTCGCGACCCGACCCGGCACGTCCGTGAAGATCAGGTCGGCGAGCGAGTCGTTCGTCCGGCGCAGCCGCCGGGCGAGCACCCGGAGCAGTTGCTCGGCGATCTCCGGGCGGTTGGCCAGCCACGGCCGCAGCGCCTGCTTGCGCAGTCGTACGAGCCGGGTGTCCGTTACCGCGGTGGCGGTCGCCGTACGCGGACCCGGGTCGAAGAGCGACAGCTCACCGACCATGTCCGAGGGCCCCATCACCGCGATCAGGTTCTGCCGGCCGTCCGCTGCGCGGCGACCAACCTTGATCTTCCCGGACAGCAGGATATAGAGGCTGTCACCGGGCTCGCCCTCATTGAAAACGATCTCGCCCTTGCGGACTTCGATCGTCTCCATCTCCTTGGCAAGCGCCTCGGCAGCTTCCGGGTCGACACCCTGGAAGATCCCGCTGCGGGCCAGTACCTCGTCCATCGCGCACCTCCGGTTGCGCGTGCCGTCCGTCGGCCGGGTCCGCCGTCCGCTGATCCCCTCGCGCGCCGCCAAGTCTAGGCGCACATGAGCTTGAATCAGAGGTCGCCCCTGGAATCTTGATCGTTGGGCGTAACCTGCCCGACGTGCTGAGCGAGCCAACTCTGACCAGTCGCTCCGAGGACGGGTGGGACATTCCGCTGCTCGTCTGGCGCGCCGACGGACCTCTGCGGGCCGTCAGCAGCGGCCCGCTGGGCGGTGGAATCGGCGCCCGGCACTGGGTGCTGAACGCGACAGTGCCGATGTCGTACGACCGGGACGACCCGGCCGCCCACCTGACCGCGCTCGCCGCCGACCTCGCCCTCGACGGACCCGGCGTTGGTCTGCTGACCGGCGTCGACGTGGCCGAGGTGGTGGCCCGGGCCGACACCGGGGTCCGGGCCTGGGCGACGGTCGGGCTCGGCACGCCGGTGCGCGCGGCCGCGCCGGCTCCGGCCGGGCTCGTCCAGCGGGTCGGCACGGTCAACATCGTGGTGTACGTGCCAGCCCGACTCGCCGACTCGGCACTGATCAACGCGGTGGCCACGGCGACCGAGGCGAAGACCCAGGCGATCACCGACCTCGGACTGCCGGGGACCGGCACCCCGACCGACGCGGTCACCGTGCTCTGCCCGGTCGACGGGCCGGAGGCCGCGTACGGGGGGCCGCGCTCCACCTGGGGCGCCCCGCTCGCCCGAGCGGTGCACGCGGCGGTGCTCGCCGGGGGTGCTCGGGCGGTCGTGCCCTGGTCAGAGCAGCTTCCCGACTGAACTTCCGACCGATCGGCTGTCGTCGGCGCGTTGCCGGCCCGGTAGGGTCGCGAGCGATGTATGCTCCCGCCTCTCTCGCGTCCCGCCCGCGTCGCCGCGTCGTGCTCGGCCTCGCCGGGCTGCTGGCCGCCCTGCTCGTCGCCGGCTGCGGCGACCCCGGCGGGGAGAAGGCTCCCGTCTGGCAGCCCGGTGCCGGCGGCGGTGGCACCGGCGCACCGGTGACCGCGGCCGGCCCGGAGGCCACCGGGCCGGCGGACTCCGCCACGGGCGGCGCGATCTCGCTGTCCGCCACCGGCGACATCATCATGGGCAACGCACCGAGCCGGCTGCCCGCCGCCGGTGGCAAGGGCTTCTTCACCTCGGTCACCGAGGCGCTCAAGGCCGACCTGGTGATGGGCAATCTGGAAGAGCCGCTGACCGTGGACACCGGCACCGGCAAGTGCGGTGCCAACTCCACCCGCTGCTTCCAGTTCCGGGCCCCACCGGAGTACGCCGCGCACCTGCGCGACGCCGGCTTCGACGTGCTCAACCAGGCCAACAACCACGGCTACGACTACGGGCCGAAGGGCTACGAGAACACCCAGCAGGCGCTGGAGAAGTACGACCTGGAGCACACCGGTGCGCCGGACCAGATCACCGTGGTCGACGTCAAGGGCGTCAAGGTCGCGGTGGCCGGCTTCTCGTCGTACGTCTGGTCCAACAGCCTGGTCGACATCGCCGAGGCGAAGGCCGTGGTCGCCAAGGCCGCCACCATGGCCGATTTGGTCGTGGTGCAGGTGCACATGGGTGGCGAGGGCGCGGACAAGACCCGGGTGAAGCCGGGCACCGAGATGTTCCTGGGCGAGAACCGGGGTGATCCGGTCAAGTTCTCCCACGCCATGATCGACGCCGGCGCCGACCTGATCGTCGGACACGGGCCGCACGTGCTGCGCGGCATGGAGTTCTACCAGGGCCGGCTGATCGCGTACAGCCTGGGCAACTTCGCCGGCGGCGGCAACTCGCTGAGCAACGATGGCCGCCTCGGCTGGGGCGGGGTGCTCAAGGTCTCGCTGAAGCCGGACGGCAGCTGGGCCGGTGGCTCGTTCACCTCGACGTACATGAACGACGCCGGTAAGCCGACGATGGACTCGAACGACAGGGGTCTGGGCCTGATCGGCGACCTGAGCGGGAGCGACTTCCCGAAGAGTGGCGCGCGGTTCGACGAGCAGGGCAAGATCTCCCCGCCAACGGGCGGCTGACCCGAGCGGGAACGTCCGGGGCGCGACGTAGGCTGACCGTCGTGACCAGTAGTCCCCCCGGTGCCAGCGAGACCGACCTCGGGCGCACCCGCCGCGCCCGCAAGATCGGCCGGGTGCTGACCGAGACGCATCCCGACGCGCACTGCGAGCTGGACCACTCCAGCGCCCTGGAGCTGTCCGTCGCCACGATCCTCTCCGCGCAGTGCACGGACAAGAAGGTCAACGAGGTCACCCCGAAGCTCTTCGCCCGCTATCCGAGCGCCGCCGCGTACGCCGGTGCCGACCGTGGCGAGATGGAGGAGCTGATCCGGCCCACCGGCTTCTACCGCAACAAGACCGACTCGCTGATCAAGCTGGGCCAGGCCCTCCTCGACCGGTACGACGGCAGTGTCCCCGGCCGGCTCGCCGACCTGGTGACGCTGCCCGGGATCGGCCGTAAGACCGCGAACGTGATCCTCGGCAACGCCTTCGACGTTCCCGGCATCACCGTCGACACGCACTTCCAGCGGCTGGTCCACCGGTGGCGGCTGACCAGCGAAACCGACCCGGTCAAGATCGAGCATGCGATCGGCGCGTTGTACCCGAAGCGCGACTGGACCATGCTGTCGCACCGGATCATCTTCCACGGGCGGCGGGTCTGCCATGCCCGCAAACCGGCCTGTGGCGCGTGCACGCTCGCGAAGCTCTGCCCCTCGTACGGCACCGGCCCGACCGAGCCCGCCGCCGCCGCGAAGCTGCTCAAGGGGCCTCGGGCGCGGGACCTGGCGGTGGCCGCCGGCGTCGACCCGGAGCTGGTGCCCGCCCAGGCGGTCGCCGCGGAGGTGCCGTGAACCGCCGCCTCGCCCTGGTGATCCTGCCGCTGCTGCTGACCCTCGCCGGCTGCACCAGCGGCGCCGCCGACGATCCGGCCCCCCGCCGGGCCGCCGCCGAGCGACCATCACCGTTCCGGGACTGTTCCACGCTGACCGCCCGACCCGCGGCTGCCTCGCCCGGCTCCGCCACACCCGGCGCGACTGCCCCCGCGTCGCCCGCCGCCACGCCCGACGCGACGGTCTCCGCAACCGGCGCCGGCGCGACGGCCCCCGCCGCTGGCGGTCGGGCGCTGCCGGAGCTGACGCTGTCCTGCTTCACCGGCGGCGCGCCCGTCGCCCTTCGGGACGTGGCCGGGCCGGTGGTGATCAACGTGTGGGCCTCCTGGTGCCCGCCGTGCCGCAAGGAGCTGCCCGCCTTCCAACGCCTCAGCGAGCGGGCCGCCGGTCAGCTCCAGGTGGTCGGGGTCAACAGTCGGGACAGCCGCAGCGGCGCCCAGGCCATCGGTGAGGACTTCGGCATCCGGTTCCCGATCCTGGTCGACCAGGGTGAGGCGCTGCAACGCAAGCTGGAGCGCAGCTTCTTCCCCATGACCATTCTGGTCGGCGCCGACGGTCAGGTCCGGCACATCGAAGCCAGCGGCGCGCTCGACGACGCCCAACTCGCCGCACTGGTCCGTAAGCACCTCGGCCTGACGGTGCCCGCGTGACCCGTCGACCGCCCGAGTGGATCGAGCCGTTGCTGACCCGGCTCGGCACCGCCCGCGCCGAGGACTTCACCCGGCTGACCACTCCGGCCGAGGGTGGTCGGGAGAGCGCCGTGCTGGTGCTGCTCGGCGAGCAGCCCGGCGTCGGCCCCGACGTGCTGGTCCTGCAACGCGCCGCCACCCTGCGTACCCACGCCGGCCAGCCGGCCTTTCCCGGGGGCGCGGCCGACCCGGAGGACGCCGACGTCCGGGCCACCGCCCTGCGCGAGGCGAACGAGGAGGTCGGCCTCGACCCGACCAGCGTGACCGTACTGGCCGAGCTGCCGAAACTGTGGATCCCGGTCAGCGACTTCGTGGTCACCCCGGTGCTGGCCTGGTGGCACGACCCGCACCCGGTGCACCCCCGGGAGCCGGCCGAGGTGGCGCACGTGGCCCGTCTGCCGGTGAGCGAGCTGGTCGACCCGGCCAACCGGCTGCGGGTCCGCCACCCGAGCGGCTGGATCGGCCCGGCGTTCTCCGCACGGGGGATGCTCGTCTGGGGCTTCACCGCCGGGGTGCTGGCCACCCTCTTGGAGATGGGCGGCTGGGCTCGGCCGTGGCCGCGTGAGCGGGTGGTGGAGCTGCCGCCGAGTGGTGCGGCCCCAGCCCCGTCGGCGGGCACCGACGACGCCGACGAGAGTGCCCTGCGCTGACCGCGCCTTCACTTTCCGCAAGCGATGGTCATCCGGTGGGCACACTGCCCGTACGCTTGACCCGTGTCCGTCGTGGATCTGCTGCTGCTCCTGCTCATGCTCCTGTTCGCGATCAGCGGATACCGTCAGGGCTTCGCCATCGGCATCCTGTCGCTCGCCGGGTTCTTCCTGGGCCTGCTGCTGGGCCTCCAGCTCGGGCCGCTGTTCGCCAGGCAGTTCGTGGATCCCGTCGCCCGGGTGCTGATCTCGCTGGTGGCGATCTTCGGGCTGGCAGTGATCGGTCAGGCGCTCGCCGGTTGGCTCGGCTCACGCCTGCGTAAGACGATCACCAGTGAGGTGGGCAGGCGGGCCGACGACATCGGCGGAGCCGTCGTCTCACTGCTCGCGGTGCTCCTGTTCGCCTGGCTGATCGCCGTGCCGTTCGGCTCGTCCGCGGTGCCCTGGATCGCCGCCGCGGTGCGCAACAGCGCGCTGATCACGGTGGTGAACCGGGTCCTGCCCAACCAGGCCCACGATCTGACCACGGCGTTGCAGGACACTCTCGACACCGACGGGTTCCCGGACGTCTTCGGTGACCTCGCGCCCACGCGCGCCCGCCAGGTCGAGCCGCCCGACCCGGCACTGGCCGGCTCACAGGTGGTGGTCAACGGGCAGCGGTCGGTCGTCAAGGTGCTCGGCTCCGCACCCAGCTGTTCACGCCGCATCGAGGGTTCCGGCTTCGTCTACGCCGACGACCGGGTGATGACCAACGCGCACGTCGTCGCCGGGACCCGTACGGTCGCCGTGGAGCTGGGCGGCGAGCGGTACGACGGCAAGGTGGTGGTCTACGACCCGGACCGGGACCTGGCCGTGCTACTCGTACCCGGACTGCCCGGTCCGTCCCTGCGGTTCGCCGCCGGTAACGCGGGCAGCGGCGCCGACGCCATCGTGCTCGGCTTCCCGCTCGACGGCCCCTACAACGCGCAGTCGGCGCGGATCCGCGACGTCGACCGGATCAAGGGACCGGACATCTACTCCGACGGTGACGTCACCCGGGAGATCTACACGATCCGGGCGCTGGTCCGCAGCGGCAACTCGGGAGGTCCGCTGCTCTCCTCCAACGGCCTGGTGCTCGGCGTGATCTTCGCGGCGGCGGTCGACGACTCGAACACCGGCTTCGCGGTGACCGCGGCCGAGGCCCGCCCGGTCGCGCTGGCCGGTGCCGAACGTAACCGGCAGGTCGGCACCGGCGAGTGCACCTGACCGCCGTGCGGGGTCAGCTGGGGGCCGACGCGGCTCGTCGCGCGGTCGGCAGCTTCGCCCGACCCCACCGCAGCCCGCGGTCCAGCACGGCACGGGCCATGATCGCGACGCAGGTGCCGCCGTTGAGGAAGGACGCCACCACGTCGCTCGGGTGGTGCATCCCCCGATACATCCGGGTCAACGCCACGCCCAGCGGCACCATCAGCAGCAGCGTCCACCAGGCGACCTTCGCCCCGGTGCTGCGGACCCGCAGCGCCATCAGCACGGCGATGCCGACGTAGAGCGCCACCGCCGCCGAGGTGTGCCCGGACGGGAAGCTCGACGTGGGCGGCGAGACGTCCATGTGCTCCACCGCCGGCCGCTGCCTGTCGATCACCATCGTGGTCAGCAGGAACACCAGCGCCTGGGCGGTGACCGCCGCGCACAGGAACAGGGGCTCCCGCCAGCGGTTCAGCCAGAGCCGCAGCGCCAGCGCCACCAGTACGGTGACCACGACGATCATCTGGGTGCTGGCCAGTGTGCTGAACACCAGCGAGACGTTGTTCCAACCGCCGGTGCGGTCACCGGCGAACTCCCGATTCACCGCGTCCTCGACGGTGAACGGCCAGGTCCGGGCGAGCACCCGGGTGACCAGCACTCCGAGCAGCACCATGACGCCGAACAGGAGGGACACCGGCAGCAGCACCCGCCGGACGATCTGGACCACGGTGTCGGGCATGAGCCGGCAAGTACCCGTTCGGCGTCGTCGGCACGCCTCAGGTCGCGCCGGGGTGCCGCTCGATCTCGGGAGCGACGCCGTCGCGGGCCGGCCGGACCGGTCGCAGGCCGGTGTGCGCCCGCCAACTGGTGAACGCGGCGGTGGTCGCCGCGACCACCGCCACGCCGAGCAGCCAACCGCCGAGCACGTCGCTGGTGAAGTGCACACCGAGCGCCACCCGGCTCAACCCGGTCACCACGGTGAGCAGCAGCGCGCCGACCCAGAGCGCGACCCGTGCCACTCCCCGGCCGACGTACGGCAGAAACACCAGCAGCAGCACCCCGGCGGTCAGGGTGGCGTTCAACGCGTGACCGGACGGGAACGAATAGCCGGCGGCCCGCGCCACCGGGTCGAGCAGCTCCGGTCGGTCCCGGCCGACGAGCAGCTTCAGCAACGGGCCGAACAGCCCACCCACCACCATGGTGGTGGTCGCCCAGAGGGCCAGTCGGCGGGCTCCCCGGCGCAGCAGCCAGATCACCACGAGCAGGGCGGCTGCCCGCAGCGGCATCGGCGCGAACACCTCGGTCCAGGTGTGCATCAGCACGACCCAGGCCGGGTGGTCGACGGCGTAACCGTGCAGCGCCTCGGTGACCGCCGTGTCCAGCCGGTGCAGCGGTGCCCAGGCGCCGAGCACCAGCAGCGCGAGCAGCGCGAAAGGCACGAGCACCAGGAACGCCGCCGTCGCGGCCAGGGTGAGCCGCAGCCCGAGCGAATGGTCCGGGTCGAGTCGGCGGCGCCGCCAGGACGGGTGCCGGGCGGTGCCGAGGGTACGTGGGCCGGGCGCGCTCATGCGAACCGTTCTACCCCACCATTCGGCCGGTCAGGCCTGCCGGTGGGCCTCGATCATCAGGACCGCTGGCGGAGCCGGCGCACCAGCAGGGTGGCGCCGCCGGTCAGGGCGACGAGAAGCATGAACCCGGTCCACAGTTGCTCCGGTGCCGACGTGTCCTCGCCACCAGCGGCCCGGGCCGTCCACCGGCTCTGCTGACGAGGAGCGGCGAGACCGAGCGGATTGCTGCCGGCGCCGGCCACCGAGTCGTCAGCGGAGCCGGGAGCCGGACCGAAGCCGGTCACCCCCGGCGACGTCTGATCATCGAGCGGGTTCGCGGTCACCGATGGCACGTCGGCGCTCAACGCGGCCACCGGGTCGACCATCCCGTACCCGAAGCGGTCGTCCCGGCCGGTCGGCCCGAGGTCCCGGGCGGTGGTCAGCAAGCGGTTGACCACCTCACCCGCGGACATCTGGGGATAGCGGGACCGGACCAGCGCGGCGGTGGCCGCCACCAGTGGCGCGGCGAAGCTGGTGCCCTGCACCCGCCAGTACCCGCTCGGGGGTTTGGCGCCGACCAGCCCGGTGGCGGGAGCGCTGAGCACCGTCGCCCGGCCGGTGATCGACCCGGACCACAGGTCCTCGCTGTTGCGCTCCAGGCCGGCGACCGCGATCACCCCCGGCTCACGCGCCGGATACCACACCTTGGTGCTGCTGGAGGTGGCCAGGTTGCCGGTGCAGGCGACCACGACCACGTCCCGGACGAACGCGTAGTCCAAGGCCGCCGCCAGGGCGGGGCTGTCGCCGCTGCCGCCCAGCGACAGGTTGATCACGCGGGCGCCGTGATCGACCGCCCAGCGGACCCCCTGGGCCACGATCAGCGCGTCGTCGTAGCGGTTGTCCTCGTCGAGCACCCGGACCGGCAGGATCCGCGCGTCCGGCGCGAGGCCGACCACGCCCCGCTTGTCGTCCTTGCGGCCGGCGATCAGGCCGGCGACTGTCGTGCCGTGCCCCACCGGATCCGGTCCCGCGCCGCCGCCGGAGCCGACCAGATCCTGACCGGGCAGCACCTGGCCGACCAGGTCCGGATGGCTGCCGTCCACCCCGGAGTCGACCACCGCGACGGTCACGCCCCGGCCGGTCGAGCTGCGCCAGGCCGTCTCGGCCTGCAACTCGTCGAGCTGCCACTGCTCGTCGCGGACCTGATCGGTGCGAGCGATCGTGTCGCCGGGGGCGAACACCGTCGGCCCGCCGGCCAACTGGCCGCCGTGGCTGGGCGCGGTCACGGGTACGGCCGCCGCGGTCGGCGCGACGACGGCGAGCGCCGCGGCCGCACCGAGCAGCGCCCGGACGGTCGCCCGTCGGGCGGCCGACGGACCGCTGTGCCGCACCCCTGTCACATCCCCAGCCATTCATCCCGACGGAACCATGACGATCGGAGATTACCGGTTTCCCCACCCGTCACGGGAAGAACCGGCGAGTCGGGTCATTGTGGCGGCAGTTGTGCGAGCTGAACGAGGCGTACGCCCTCCCGCCGGGTGACCAACCGACCACGCCCCGGCGGCAGCGGCCCCGGCCGCACCGGTCCGACGAGCGCACCCTCCTCCGGGCTGCCCGCCATCACCAGGCCGGCGGTGGACAGCTCCCGCAGCCGTTGCACGATCGGCTCGTACTGGGCCCGGCCCGCGCCACCGGACCGGCGGGCCAGCACCAGGTGCAGCCCGACGTCACGGGCGTGCGGCAGGTGCTCCTCCAGCGCCCGCAGCGGGTTGGCCGGCCCGGCCGCCACCAGGTCGTAGTCGTCGACGAGCACGAACAGCTCCGGCCCGGACCACCAGGATCGATCCCGCAGTTGTGGCGGGGTGACCTCCGGCCCGGGGGCACGCCGCTCCAGGTAACCGGCGGCCGACTCGACAAGCTCGGCGGTGTGCGCCGCGGCGGTGCCGTACCCGATCAGGTGCGGCGTCTCGATGGCGCCGAGCAGACTGCGCCGGTAGTCGACCAGGATCACCCGGGCCTGCTCGGGGGTGAACCGGGTGGTGATCGACGAGGCCAACGCGCGCAGGAACGACGACTTGCCGCACTCCGAGTCCCCGAAGACCACGAAGTGAGGCTCGGTGGCGAAGTCGAGCCACACCGGCCGCAGGTCCGCCTCCGCGATCCCGATCGGCAACCGCAGCCCGGTCGTCGCGGTCAGGTCCATTTCGGCGTACGGCAGCACCGGCGGGAGCAGCCGCACCCGGGGCGCCGACGGGCCACCCCAACTGCCGGCGACCCGTTTGACCAGATCGGCGGTCTCTCCGTGATCGGCGAGCTGGGGCAGCGCGGTGAGGAAGTGCAGGCCCTCCGCGGTCACCCCCCGACCGGAGCGCTCCGGCACGTTGGCGGCGGCACGCCGGGCCACCAGCGAGTCGGACGGATCACCAAGGCGCAGTTCCAGCCGGGAGCCGAACAGGTCCCGGATCGCCGGCCGGAAGTCCAGCCAGCGCAGCGCCGTGGCGACCACGTGCAGCCCGTACGACAGTCCCCGGGTGGCCAGGTCGGTGATCAGCGGTTCCAGATCGTCGTACTCGCCCCGGACCGTGCTCCAACCGTCGATCACCAGGAACACGTCGCCGAACGGATCGGCCCCGAGCTGGCTTGTCGTTGGAGCGGCGGCCCGCCGCTGCCGGTACGCGGCCATCGACTCCACGCCCAACTCCGCGAAGCGGCGTTCCCGATCGGCCAGCACGGTGCTCATCTCGCCGACGGTGCGCCGGACGGCGGTCGGGTCGGCCCGACCGGTCACCCCACCCACGTGCGGAAGGTCGCGCAACGCGGCCAGCCCGCCGCCACCGAAGTCCAGGCAGTAGACCTGCACCTCGACCGGGGTGTGGGTGAGCGCCAACGCGCAGATCAGCGTACGCAGCGCGGTGGACTTGCCGCTCTGTGGCGCACCGACCACCGCGACGTGCCCGGCGGCCCCGTCCAGCGTCAGCCAGAGCAGGTCCCGGCGCTGCTCCAACGGCTTGTCCACGACGGCCAGTGGCACTCCCAGCGAGCCGTGCAGCTCCGGGTTGCCCACGCTGAGCCCGCGCTCCGGGTCCACCTCGACCGGGCCGAGCAGCTCGTCCAGGGCCGGTGGCGGACCGAGCGGCGGGAGCCAGACCTGGTGCGCTGGTGGCCCCTGCCCGACGAGCCGGTCCACCAGCAGGTCGAGCAGTGTCTCCCGGTCCTCCTCCTCCGGGGCGGCGGGCACGACCGGGGTCGCCGGCTCGGGCACCGGCACCACGTGGGTGGTGAAGGTGAGTAGCCGGGCACCCCCCTCGGCCGCGACGCCGGCCGGCGCGGTCCGCCGGCGGACGGCACCGGAGACGTACGCGGCCTTGAACCGGGCCAGCGGGTCGGTGCCGGCGCGCAGGTAGCCGTGCCCCGGCGAGCGGGGCAGCTCGTGCGCGTCCGGCACCCCGAGCACCGTGCGCGACTCCAACGCGGAGAAGGTTCGCAACCCGATCCGGTACGACAGGTGGGTGTCCAGCCCACGGAGCCGCCCCTCCTCCAGCCGCTGGCTGGCGAGCAGCAGGTGCACGCCGAGCGACCGGCCCAGCCGGCCGATCTGCACGAACAGGTCGATGAAGTCGGGCTTGGCGGAGAGCAGTTCGGAGAACTCGTCGCAGATCAGCAGCAGCGACGGCAGCGGGGCCAGTGGGCTGCCGGCCGCCCGGGACCGCTCGTAGTCGCGCACGCTGGCGAAGTTGCCGGCGCGGCGCAGCAGCTCCTGCCGGCGGACCAACTCCCCGTTGATCGCGTCGACCATCCGGTCGACCAGCGGCAACGCGTCGGCCAGGTTCGTGATCACCGCCGCGGTGTGCGGCAACCTGTCGAACGAGGCGAAGGTGGCGCCACCCTTGAAGTCGACGAGCACGAAGTTGAGCTGCTCGGAGCTGTGCGTGGCGGCGAGCCCCAACACCAGCGTGCGGAGCAGCTCGGACTTACCGGAGCCGGTCGCCCCGATGAGCAGGCCGTGCGGTCCCATCCCGTCCTGGGCGGACTCCTTGAGGTCAAGCTCGATCGCGCCGCCATCCGCGCCCACCCCGATCGGCACCCGCAGCCGGTCCCGTGCCGAGCGCGGCAGCCAGCCCTGCTCAGCGGTGAAGCTTTCCGGGTCACCGAGCCCGAGTAGTTCGGGAAGGCCCAGGTCCGCCTGGAGCGGGGCGTCCGGTCCGCGGGCCGCGCCGGCGAGCCGCAGCGGCGCCAACCGTCGGGCGACCGCCTCGGCGTCGGCGAGGTCCAACTGATCGGCGGTGCCCACCTCGGCGTGCCCGTCGGACGACCACGAGTGCAGCCGTCGGTCGTGCAACTCCAGCAGCAGCGCGTACCTGTCGAGCAGCCGGGGCGGCGGGGTGTCCAGGTCCAGCACGGTGAGCGCATCGATGCCGCCGTCACCGGTCAGGTCACTGGCGCCGGTCAGGTCGCCGCCGTCGAGCACCACCACCACGTGCGGGCCGTCGGTGGCGGGTCCGGCCGGGCTGAACCGCGACCGGCTGGCCAGCACGTCGGCGAGCAGCCGTTCCAACTCGGCGGCGGAGCTGGTGACCAGCCGTACCGGGCCGAGCGCGTCGGTGCGGCTCGGATGGTGGGCGTGCGGGAGCCATTTCACCCACTCCCAGCAGGCGCGGCGTTCCGGTCCCGCGCAGACGGCGACGAGCAGCTCGTCGGGGGCGTGGAAGACCGCGAGCTGGGTCAGCACCGCCCGGACCAGTGCCTGCGCCGCCGGGTCGCCGGTGGGTGGCCCACCGGTGGCCGGGGCGCCGCCCCCGCTCCGGCCGGCGGGACGCACGTGCACCCGGGCGAAGCTGCGCAACGACAGGGCCACCGGCAGGTCCGGCACCACGGAGTACGCGTCCAGAAAGCGGCGCAACGCCCCGGCGGTCATCGGCTCCAGCTCCTCCAGCGGCCGGGTGACGGGTGGGACGAGCGGGGTGGCCAGGGTCTGCGGCCCGACGGCGACCCGGACCACCGCGAAGTCCGGGTCGGCGGGACGTCGTTCCCAGACCCGGTGACTGTCCACCGTCGACCAGAGCACGCCCGGGTCCGGGTGCCGGTAGTAGAGCCCGGCCCGCTGCTGTCCCGCGGTGCGTCGCACCCGCCGCCGCAGCGTGGCCAGGTGGCGCAGGTACTCCCGGCGGGCGGCCATCATCTCGGACTTCTTCGGCGTGCCGGAGGCGCTGCCCCAGGAGGTCACCAGCATCGCCAGCGAGGAGAGCCCGAACATCCCACCGACCACGTACGAGTAGGCGCCGCCGCCCCGGCCGAACATCATCGCCATCGCGACCGTACCCCCGAGCATGGGCAGCAGCATGAGCATCTGCTGCCACCGTCCACCGGTCACCACGGGGATCTCCGGCGGTGCCTCGACCGGCAGTTCGCCGGCGGGGATCTCCGGCGCCGGTCGACGTGGTGGGCGCTTGATGACGACTGTCGACACTCGGCCTCCTGACTGCGCTGGGTAACCCGAGCCGGACTCATGGTAGGTAAAGTCCTGTCGTCCGCACAGCCTCCGATCCCTCCCGAGATGGAGACCAGTCGATGACTACCGGTCTGGCCCGCGTCACCATCAGCGCGCCGCAACGACGGGTGGACGTCGCCCTGCCGGAGCAGGTGCCTCTCGCCGAGCTGCTGCCCGACGTGCTCCGGCACGCCGGCGTCGGGCTGGCCGACGACGGCGAACAGCACGGCGGCTGGGTTCTGCGCCGCACCGACGGCGCGCTGCTGACGACCGCACAGGCACTGCTGCCCCAGGGGGTCCGCGACGGTGAGGTGCTGCACCTCGTGCCGGCCCGCGCGCACTGGCCCGAGCTGGAGTACGACGACGTGGTCGAGGCGATCGCCGACGGTGCCCGCCGCCGTGGCGGCGCCTGGTCGCCCACCGCCACCCGGGCCGCCGGTCTCGCCGGTGCGGCCGTCCCGCTCACCGTCGGGCTGCTCGCCCTGCTCGTCGGCGGCCCGACGTACCGGGCCGGCTGGCTGGCCGCCGCCGTGGTGGCGCTGCTGCTCACCGTGGCCGGTGCGGTCGCCTCCCGCGCCAACGGCGACGGCACCGCCGGGGCGACACTCGGCGGCTACGCGCTGCCGTACGCGTTCACGGCCGGCGCCCTCGCGGTCGGCTCCGGCGACCCGGTCGGGCCGGTCGGGCCGGTCCGCTGGGTGGGCGCGCCCGAGCTGCTGGCCGGCTCGGTGGCGCTGTCGCTGGTGGCGCTGATCGGCCTGCTCGGAGTGGCCAGCCGGCTACGGGTCTTCGTGGCCGGTGTGACGGTCGGCCTGATCGGTGCCGGGTCGGCGCTCGGTGGGCTGCTGCTCAGCCCGGCCGGCGCGGCGGCGGTGCTGCTCAGCGCCCTGGTCTTCGCCGTCGGCGTCATTCCGCTGCTGGCCATCCGGCTGGGCAAGCTCCCCCTGCCGCCGATCACCCTGCCGACCTCGACCCCCACCGAAGGGCCGGAGCGATCCCGGGATCTGCCGGACCGGAGCCGGGTGAACGCGGCGGTGACCCGCACCGAGGAGGTGCTCACCGGGATGTTGATCGGGCACGCCCTGCTGGCGGTGGCCGCCGCGGTCGTACTCGGGGTTGCCGGCACGACGGCCGGCTGGGTGCTGCTGGCGGTCACCTCGGCCGTGCTGCTGCTGCGGTCGCGGCTGTTCGTGGCGTTGCGGCACCGGGTCCCCACGGTGCTGGCCGGGCTGGCCGGCTACACCGTGCTGGGCGTGGTGCTCGTTGGCCGGGCCGACGACGTCGGGCGGTTGGCGCTGGTCCTGGGCGGTGCGGCGTTGGCCCTGGTGGCCGCCGCCAGCGGCACCGGATACGCCCGCCGGCCGGTCTCGCCGTACCTCGGAAGGATCGCGGACCTCACCGACACGGCCCTGGCGGTCGCCGTGGTGCCGATCGCCTGCGCGGTGCTCGACCTGTACGACCGGGCCCGGGGGCTGCTCGGTTGAGCGGCCCCCGGGCCCGGTGCGTCGGTGGTACGTCAGTGCATGGATTCGCCGCGCGCCTCGGCGTCCCTGGCCCGCTGGTACGAGGCGTGGATCTCGGCCTCGGCCTCGGTGCGGCCGACCCAGGTCGCGCCCTCCACCGACTTGCCGGGCTCCAGGTCCTTGTACACCTCGAAGAAGTGCTGGATCTCCAGCCGGTCGAACTCGCCGAGGTGGTGGATGTCGCGCAGGTGCTCCTGGCGAGGATCCTCGTAGGGCACGCAGAGGACCTTGTCGTCCCCGCCCTTCTCGTCGGTCATCCGGAACATGCCGATGGTGCGGCAGCGGATCAGGCAACCCGGGAAGGTCGGCTCGGGGACCAGCACCAGCGCGTCCAGCGGGTCGCCGTCCTCGCCCAGAGTGCCCTCGATGAACCCGTAGTCGGCCGGGTACTGGGTGGAGGTGAAGAGAGTGCGGTCCAACCGGATCCGGCCGGTCTTGTGGTCCACCTCGTACTTGTTCCGGTGACCTTTGGGGATCTCAACCGTCACGTCGAAATCCATCTGCACGCTCCCTCGTCTGCCCACGCTGGCTAACGGAACCACTGGCGGCCCCTCCGGACAGGTGAATGCCCACCCGCCGACTCCGGCCGCCGCATAGTCTTCGGACCGAAGTAGTGTCACCCAAGCCGATTTTCGCTGGGGGAGGAGGGGGTCGTGGGGAGGGAAGATTCACACTACCGCCCGGACGGGGGCTCCGCGCACGGTACCGGACGATCCGGCTCCGGCGGCGCCACGGGCCGGGTCCCGGTGCCGGAGGCCCACCTGCCCCGGGCTTCCGAGCCAGGGACGCCGGCAACCGGGACGCCCCCACCAATGCCCTGGCGCCCCCCCGGCTCGACCCCGCCCATCCCGAACAACGGCCGCTTTCCGGTAGCCGGCGGTGACCGGCCGACGAGTGGCCCGCCGCGCGGGAGCGCGTCCGTCCCGGTCAGTTCGGCCCCGCCCGGCCCGACCTCGGGTGGCCCGCCGCGCGGCAGCGCGTCCGTCCCGGTCAGTCCGGCTCCGCCGGGCCCGACCTCGGGTGGTCCGTCGCGCGGGAGCGCGTCCGTCCCGGTCAGTCCGGCTCCGCCCGGTGCGTGGCCCGGTCCGACCGCCACCCCCGGTGGCGCCCCACCGCTGGGTCCGCCGATCTCCGCGTTGCCGTCGCCCGCCGGCGCCGCGCCGGCCCCCGCACCGGTCGCCCCCGCTCGTCGGCGGCGGCTGCCGGTGGTGCTGGCCGTCGTGCTGCTGCTGGTGCTCGCCGGTGTCGGCGTCGTCGTCGTCCGACCCGGCCCGGTCGCTGGATGGCTGGGCGACGACGCCGGGTCCGCGCCGAACGCCGTGGGCGCGACCCCGGAGCCGGACCCGGCGGACGTGTTGTCCGGCCCGGACCCGAACGCTCCGGTACCCACCGCGGACGGGGTTCGTGCCGCGCTCGACCCACTTGTCGGGGTCGCCGCCCTAGGCGATCGGGTGAACGTCTCGGTGGCCGATGTCATCTCCGGCCAGACGCTGTTCGACAAGGGGGCGGACGACGGCACCGTGCCCGCCTCGGTGACCAAACTGGCGACCGCGGTCACGGCACTGGCAGCCCGGGGACCCGGCTACCGGATCCCCACTCGCGCCGTGGCCGGCACGAAGGCCGGCGAGGTGGTGATCATCGGTGGTGGCGATCCCACCCTCGCGATCGACAAGAAGGGCTACTACCCGGGCGCGGCGCGGCTCGACGAGTTGGCCGCCCAGGTGCGTACGGCGCTCGGCGGCACCACCCCGACCAGTGTCACCGTCGACGGTTCGGTCTACTCCGGCCCGGTCTACGGCCCAGGCTGGGACGACGACATCCCCACCGGTGGGTCCGGTGGCGCGGTGACGGCGTTGATGACCGACGGCGCACGCCGGGATCCGAGCGTCCCGCACGGGGCCGCGGCGCGGTTCGCCGAGCCGGACCTGGCCGCCGGAAAGGCGTTCGCCCGCCTGCTCGGTGTGCCGGGCGACGCCGTGAAGCGGGGCACGGCACCGGCGCCCGCCGCGGCCGGTGGCACCCCGGCGCCGGGCAGCGAGCTGGGTGTGGTGCAGTCTCCGCCGATGATCCGGCTGGTCGACATCATGATCAGCGAGAGTGACAACCTGGTGGCCGAGGCGTTGGCCCGTCAGGTCGCGATGGCCCGCAACCAGCCGGCCTCGTTCGACGGTGGCGCCGCCGCGATGGACGCGGAGGTGGCCGAGTTGGGCCTGCCCGCCGACGAGATCACCCTGTCCGACGGCAGCGGACTGTCCCGCAACAACCGGATCAGCCCGTCGTTGCTGACCGACCTGATCCGACTGGCCGCCAGCCCGGATCATCCGGAGTTGGCGGGCGTCTTCGGCGGTCTGCCGGTGGGCGGCTGGTCGGGGACCCTGGACGAGCGCTACCGCACCGCCGCCGGCACCGCCGCCGGGGCGGGCAGCGTCCGGGCGAAGACCGGCACACTGACCGCCGTGCACTCCATTGCGGGTCTGGTCACCACCGCCGATGGTCGGCTACTCACCTTCGCGGTGCTCACGGATCGGGTGCCGGGCGGAAAGGAAACCGCCCAACCGGCGCTGGATCGGATCACCGCAGCGCTGGCCGGCTGCGGCTGTCGCTGACCGTCACTCCGACCCCTACCGGGGACGCCATCGCCGTCGATCGGGATCGCGAGCGCGGGCCGGGGTGTCGCGGCGCGGGTACGGTGGGTCCATGGCGCAGTTCGTGGACTGGGATCTGGCCGCCGCCACCGCGGGGGCGTTGAGCAAGTCGGGCCCCCGGGTGTCGTACTCCGAGGCCACCGACGTGGTCGGCGACCTGCGCCGGCTGACCGATGAGGCGGCCGGACACGTGGCCGACTACACGGGGCTGCGGGCGCAGGTGGCGCATCCGCCGGTTCGGGTGGTCGACCGGCGCGACTGGGCGGCGACGAACATTGCCGGCCTTCGCGAGGTGATCACTCCGCTGGTGAGCCGGCTGTCCGGCGACAAGCAGCCGGGTGCGTTGACCGAGGCGGTCGGCTCTCGGCTGACCGGGGTGCAGGCCGGCACCGTGCTGGCGTACCTCTCCGGTCGGGTGCTCGGGCAGTACGAGGTCTTCTCGGCCGACCCGGGCCAACTGCTGCTTGTCGCACCGAACATCGTCGAGGTGGAGCGCAAGCTCGGTGCGGACCCGCGGGACTTCCGGCTCTGGGTGTGCCTGCACGAGGTCACCCACCGGACCCAGTTCACCGCCGTTCCGTGGATGCGGGCCTATTTCCTCGGCGAGGTGCAGGCGTTCGTCGACGCCTCGTCCAGCGGCAGTGAGCATGTCGTCGAGCGCCTGCGGCGCGGGGTGGCCACGCTTTCCGAGGCGGTCCGTGACCCGGAGAGCCGCACCAGCGTGCTGGACATCGTGCAGACCCCGGCGCAGCGGGCGGTGCTGGACCGGCTCACCGCCTTGATGACCCTGCTGGAGGGGCACGCCGAGTTCGTGATGGACGGCGTTGGTCCGCAGGTGATCCCGAGCGTGGAGCGGATCCGGGCGTCGTTCAACCGACGCAGGGAGGCGGGCAACCCGCTGGAGAAGGCCATCCGCCGGCTGCTCGGGGTGGACGTCAAGATGCGCCAGTACGCCGAGGGGCGCAAGTTCGTGCACGGCGTGGTGGAACGGGTCGGCATGGACGGCTTCAACTCGATCTTCAACTCGCCGCTCACGCTGCCCCGGCTGTCCGAGTTGGGTGACCCGGATGCCTGGGTGGCCCGGGTGCACGGCCCGGCCGGCACCATTCGGGCAGCTGGCTGACCACCCAGCGGTGGCCGCGCTCGCCCCGCCGGTGGCCGCGATCCGGGTGGCGGTCCGGCGCGCCCTGACCGGTCTGCCGTCCGGTGGGCCGGTGCTTGTCGCCTGCTCCGGCGGAGCCGACTCGCTCGCCCTCGCGGCGGCCACCGCGTTCGTGGCGCCTCGACTGGGTCGCGCCGCCGTGCTGGTCTCGGTCGACCACGGATTGCAGGACGGCTCCGCGGAGCGTGCCGAGGCGGTGGTCGCCTGGGCCGGTGGGTTCGGGTACGCGTCGGCGACCGCCGTGCGGGTGGAGGTGGCGGGGCGTCCAGGCGGGCCGGAGGCGGCCGCCCGGGAGGCTCGTTACCAGGCGCTGACCGAGGTGGCCCGGCAGCAGAACGCGGTCGCGGTGCTCACCGGGCACACCCGCGACGACCAGGCGGAGACGGTGCTGCTGGCGCTCGCCCGGGGCGCCGGTCCCCGGGGGTTGGCCGGAATGCCCGCCCGGCGAGACCTGAACGGGGTGCCGCTGCTGCGTCCGCTGCTGGAGATCGGTCGGGCGCAGACCCGCGCCGCCTGTGCCGTGCTCGGGCTGAGCCCGTGGCAGGACCCGCACAACACCGACCCGTCGTACGCCCGCTCCCGGGTGCGGGCCGACCTGCTGCCGGCGCTGGTGCGGGCGCTCGGACCCGGCGTGGTGGACAACCTCGCGCGTACCGCCGGTCTGGTGGCGGCTGACAACGCCGCGCTCGACGAGGTGGCGGCGACGGCGCTGGCCGGGGCACGGCACCCCGAGGGAGGCCTCTCCGTGCCCGCGCTGGCCGGTCTGGCCCCCGCGGTGCGTGGCCGGGTGCTGCACTCCTGGGCGCGTGAGGTGGGCGCCCTGCCGGGAGCGCTGTCGCACCGGCACGTCAACGCCCTGGACGCGCTGGTCACCGCTTGGCATGGTCAGGGTCCCACCGATCTGCCCGGGGGTGTCCGGGTGCTCCGCCGCGCCGATCGGCTGGCGCCGGTCACCCCCAGCTGACGCCGACGTCCATCTCGCCGCGCCGTCGATCGACGCCGGTCAGCGTTGTAGGCGTTGCGTTGCCGAACGGGTGCGCCTTTGCTGGGTGGCGATGTCAGCCGCTGTGTGCCCGGTCCCGGAAGGTGGTCCGGTAGCTGTGTGGGGTGGCGCCGACCCGGCGGGTGAAGTGGTGGCGCAGCGCTGCGGCGTCGCCGAAGCCGGACTGGTCGGCGACGGCCTCCACGCTCAACGGGGTCTCTTCGAGCAGCCGCCGGGCGAGCAGCACCCGTTGGTTGGTGAGCCAGTCGTGCGGGGTGGTGCCGGTCTCGGCGCGGAACCGGCGGGCGAACGTGCGTGGTGCCATCCCGGCGCGGGCGGCCAACTCCTCGACAGTGGTCGTCCGGTCCAGGTGACCCATCAGCCACTCCAGCACCGGTTCCAGGGTGGGTGCCTCGGGTGCCTTCGGGATGGGCGCCTCGACGTACTGGGACTGGCCGCCGTCGCGGTGCGGCGGGACCACCATCCGTCGCGCCAGTCGGGTCGCGGTGGCCGAGCCGTGCTCCTGGCGGATCAGGTGCAGGCAGGCGTCGATGCCGGCCGCCGTGCCGGCGCTGGTGAGCAGCCGGCCGTCCTGGACGTAGAGCGAGTTGCAGCGCACCCGGGCGCGTGGGTGCCGGCGTTGCAGCTCGTCCACGTACCGCCAGTGGGTCGTGCATTCCCGGTCGTCGAGCAGGCCGGCCTCGCCGAGCAGGAAGGCGCCCGAGCAGACGCTGAACAGGTACGCGCCGCGGGCGTCGGCCCGTCGTAGCGCGTCGAGCACCGAGCCGGGAACGGTGGTGCCCTGGCTGTGCGCGGGAACGGCCACCAGGTCGGCCTCCTCGACCGGGCCGAGGTCGGCGTGCGGGGTGAGGTGGAAGCCGGACGACGTACGCACCGGAGCGCCGTCGGGGCTGCACACCTGGAATCGGTAGCCGGGAAAACCGTCGGCGGTGCGGTCGGTGCCGAACACCTCGGCGAGCACGCCGAGCTCGAAGGGGGCGACCTGGTCGAGGGCGAGCACGGCGATGGACCGGAGCATGTGACGAGGGTAACCCGAGAGGTGGCAGTAAATCGATGACCAATGGCATTCCTGCCACTGTCCGGTCGGCGCGACAGGTCGCAGACTGGTCTCAGTCCGGTGCGCACCGGCGGCGAAACCGACAGCAATCATGCGAAAGCGAGCGCCGCCATGGAGTTCCTGCTCTTCCTTCTTTTCCTCGTCCTGCTCGTCGCCGCCTCGGCGGCCGGCCTGACCGTCGACAGCCACGATTCGGCGGACTGGAAGCCCAGCGACGACGGCCGCCGCTGGCGGTCACGTACCAACTGATGCCTTTAGCATCTTTTGCCCAGAAAATCCCGGGCGGGACCGCGCCAAAAGGTGCGGCCCCGCCGACGGAGGCCATCCGACGTACGGCAGGCTAGGAGTCATGGCTGACGGCTCCTGGTACGACGCCGACATCGACCACGTGATCATCTCCGAGGCGCAGATTCGCGAGAAGACGGCGGAGCTGGCCAAGCAGGTCTCCGCCGACTACTCCCACGTGAACGACGGGCTGCTGCTCGTGTGCGTGCTCAAGGGTGCGGTGATGTTCATGGCGGACTTCGCGCGGGCACTCGGCCGCAACGGCCCCCCGGCCGAACTCGACTTCATGGCCATCTCCTCCTACGGCCAGGGCACCACCTCGTCCGGGGTGGTCCGCATCCTCAAGGACCTGGACCGGGACATCGCCGGTCGGCACGTGGTGGTCGTCGAGGACATCGTCGACTCCGGGCTCACCCTCTCCTGGCTGCTGCGCTACCTGGAGTCCCGTTCGGCGGCCAGCGTGGAGGTCGTCGCGCTGTTCCGTAAGCCGGACGCGGTCAAGGTGCCGGTCCCGGTCAAGTACGTCGGCTTCGACATCCCCACCGAGTTCGTGGTCGGCTACGGCCTGGACTTCGGTGAGCGCTACCGGGAGCTGCCGTACGTCGGGGTGCTCAAGCCCGAGGTCTACGCCCGCTCCTGACGCCGGCCGCGAGCCCGCCGGGGTGACCCGGAGTGGCGTGAGGTCGACTCGTATCGGCATTCATCGAGCCGACGTTCAGCGCGCTCTCAGCTCTTGCGGCTACCGTGGACCCGGTGGCCCGGAGGTTTCTCCGCGCCCGACCCCCTCGGCCGCGTGATCGGGCCGTCGGGTGGCCGGGCCGGACTCCCCGCCACGCCGGTTTCCACCCGGACCCGCCGTACGCGGGTCGCAGGGCTGGTGGGCCTGCCCACGGCGCGTGCCATCGATATCAAAGGTGCGCCCAGTGCGGGGCTCGCGAGCTCGCTCCTCGCGTACACGGTGTACCGTCGAATGACCGCGGCGCGGCAGTTTTCGCGCCTCGGGGTCGAGGCCGCCCCGCATGGCAGCTCCGACCGCCGCTTAACCGCGGCGACACCAATCAGATGGTCAGGACGTCGATCAGGAGGATGCGGGCGCTCCGGCGCTCGACAACAGTATGGAACGTACGCGTTTCTTCCGCCGACCGGTGGTCTGGATCATCCTGGTCATCCTCGGCGCAGTTGTGCTCAGTCAACTGTTCACCGCTGGTCCCAGCTACCACCGCGTGGACACTTCCGTTGCGCTCGACCAGCTCCACACCGCCAAGATCAACAAGGTGATCTTCCAGGACAAGGAGCAGACGCTCCAACTGGACCTGGCCCAGAAGACCAAGTTCGGCAAGACCGAGACCAACAAGATCGAGGCTCAGTTCCCGTACCAGGTCGGTGACGAGGTCTGGAACGAGGTGCTGGACGCCAAGGCGGCCAACCGGGTCACCGGCCCGGCCGACGCCAAGGTCTCCTCGGACAGCATCTGGGTGAGCCTGCTGGTCAACCTCCTGCCGATCGCGTTGCTCGTCCTGCTGCTGCTGTTCTTCATGTCGCAGATGCAGGGTGGCGGCTCCCGGGTGCTCAACTTCGGCAAGTCCAAGGCGAAGATGATCACCAAGGACACCCCGAAGACGACCTTCGCGGACGTCGCGGGTGCCGACGAGGCCGTCGAGGAGCTGCACGAGATCAAGGACTTTCTCCAGAACCCGGCGAAGTACCAGGCCCTGGGTGCCAAGATCCCCAAGGGTGTGCTGCTCTTCGGCCCGCCCGGAACGGGCAAGACGCTGCTGGCCCGCGCCGTCGCCGGCGAGGCTGGGGTGCCGTTCTACTCCATCTCCGGCTCCGACTTCGTGGAGATGTTCGTCGGTGTCGGCGCCAGCCGGGTCCGCGACCTCTTCGAGCAGGCCAAGACCAACGCCCCGGCGATCGTCTTCGTCGACGAGATCGACGCCGTCGGCCGCCACCGCGGCGCCGGCATGGGCGGTGGTCACGACGAGCGTGAGCAGACGCTCAACCAGCTGCTCGTCGAGATGGACGGCTTCGACACCAAGGGCGGGGTCATCCTGATCGCCGCCACCAACCGGCCGGACATCCTCGACCCGGCGCTGCTGCGCCCGGGCCGGTTCGACCGGCAGATCCCGGTGGACGCCCCCGACATGGAGGGCCGCAAGGCCGTCCTGCGGGTGCACGCCAAGGGCAAGCCGTTCACGCCCGACGTCGACCTCGACGCGGTGGCACGGCGCACCCCGGGCTTCAGCGGCGCCGACCTGGCCAACGTGATCAACGAGTCCGCGTTGCTCACCGCCCGCAAGGACCAGAGGGCGATCAGCAACGACTCGCTCGAAGAGTCGATCGACCGGGTGGTCGCGGGTCCGCAGCGTCGGACCCGGGTGATGAGCGACCAGGAAAAGAAGATCACCGCGTACCACGAGGGTGGGCACGCGCTTGTCGCCTGGGCGCTGCCGCACGCCGCGCCGGTGCACAAGGTGACGATCCTGTCGCGTGGCCGCTCGCTGGGCCACACCCTGGTACTCCCCACCGAGGACAAGTACACCCAGACCCGCGCCGAAATGATCGACACCCTGGCGTACGCGCTGGGCGGCCGGGCCGCCGAGGAGCTGGTCTTCCACGAGCCCACCACCGGCGCCGGCAACGACATCGAGAAGGCCACCCAACTGGCCCGCGCGATGATCACCCAGTACGGCATGAGCTCGAAGCTCGGTGCGATCAAGTACGGCACCAGCGGAGACGAGCCGTTCCTCGGCCGCAACATGGGCCACGAGCGGGACTACTCCGACTCGGTCGCCGCCGAGATCGACGGCGAGATGCGGGCACTTGTCGAGCTGGCGCACGACGAGGCCTGGGAGATCCTGGTGGAATACCGGGACGTCCTGGACAACATCGTGCTCGAGCTGATGGAGAAGGAGACCCTCTCCACGGCCGACATGGCGCGGATCTGCTCCCGGGTGGTCAAGCGCCCGCCGCTGGCGCCGTACAACGGCTTCGGCAAGCGCCAGCCGTCCACCGAGCCGCCCGTGCTCACCCCGACGGAGAAGGACAAGCTCAAGGCGCAGGCCGAGGCTGACGGCGCGCAGGCGTCCGTCGGTGGCGGTGCGCCGTCCAACAACTCGGACGGCACGCACTGAGTAACGACCCGACGGCCAGCTCCCCGCACCGGGAGCTGGCCGTCTCCGCGACCGAACCCGACGGCGACGACGACCTCGACTACGTCGCCGCGCGGCTGATCAGCGGCAGGCTGACCGGTCGCCCGGTCGAGGACGCCGTCGACCTGGGCCGGATCGAGAAGGCCGTCCGCGAGATCCTGATCGCCGTCGGGGAGGACCCCGACCGCGACGGGCTCCAACAGACCCCGGCCCGGGTCGCCCGCGCGTACGCCGAACTCTTCGCCGGCCTGCGGGTCGACCCGGCCCAGGTGCTCAGCACCACCTTCGAGGCCAACCACGAAGAGCTGGTGATCGTCCGGGACATCGACGTGATGAGCCTGTGCGAACATCACCTGCTGCCGTTCCGCGGCAGCGCGCACATCGGCTACATCCCCGGGCCGGACGGGCGGATCACCGGCCTGTCCAAGCTGGCCCGACTTGTCGAGGTCTTCGCCCGCCGGCCCCAGGTGCAGGAGCGGCTCACCTCGCAGGTCGCCGACCTCTTGATGAGCAAACTCGCCCCCCGCGGCGTCGTCGTCGTGCTGGAGTGCGAGCACATGTGCATGGCGATGCGCGGCATCCAGAAATCCGGTGCCAAGACCATCACGTCGGCGGTGCGCGGCGTCCTGCAGTCGGACTCCAAGTCGCGAGCCGAGGCAATGTCGCTGATCATCCCCCGCTGACGGTCCGACGCAGCCCGGCCGGCCGACCCCTGCGGGGGACGGCCGGCCGTCGCCGTCCCGTCCGTCCGCTCTCCTGCCCGGCGCCGACCAGCCGGGCAGGTCAGCCGGCGAGCAGGACCAGCAGCAGACCGGCCGTCACCAGCACCGCCGGCACCAGACACACCAGCGCGCCGAGACGCACCGTCCGGTCCAGTCGCTCGGCGGGGCTCACCCGGAACAACCGCCCAATGCCCACCCAGCCGGCGACGAACGCGACCGCCGGCATCGGCAGCCCACAGATCAGCGCGGCCACACTGGCCGGTCCCACCCCCGTCGCCGCGTACACCGCGACCTGGATCAGCGGCACCACCAGCGCCAGCGGCCCGTACACCAGAAGGTTGCGCACCCGCGCCGGCCAGGACCCCGGCCGGAACCGGGGCCGCGCCGCCAGGACGGCGTCCGCCGCCTCGGCCCGGCCCCGCGCGGCCCGCAGCGCGGCCAGTACGGCCGCCGGACCGCCCGCCATCGACCGGGACGCCTCGCTCACCTCCGGCGGTGACGGCACCAGGGAAATCGCTGGTACGCCCAACTCGCGCAGCCGTTCCTGCTGACTCGCCAGGCCGGTACGGACCACCGTCAGCTCCTCCCGGGCGGTCTCCGCCGACCGAGCCTGCTCACCGGCGGCGGCAGCCGCGCTGCGGCGTACCCCGTCCAGCTGGCGGGCCGCGGCCAGGTATTCCGCCCACGCCGTGCTGGGCTCGACCGCCGCCGGGACGGAGTCCCCGGTCGACGCCACGACCCGCTGGCGCCCCGGCCCGGTCGCCGTGGCCTTCGGACTCATCTCGACATCCCCTGCCCGCGCCACTGGATCACCCGGCCTCGTCGGCGAACGGCACCAGGACCGTGCCCCGCTCGTCCGGACCGTCCCAGAGCACCGCCCGGTCCGGGCGGGCCTGCCACTCCACCGCGTGACCAAAGACCGCGGTGAGCTGCGCGACCGGCACGTCCAGCACGGCCACGGCGGCCAACTTGTCGACCTCGCCCGCCGGCTCGAACAGCGCGGCGAACGGGGGCACCGCGCGCCACCAACCCAACAGGTGTCTCCCCGTCGGCGGTCCGTTGCGTAACAACGCACGCAACCGCTCCACCGGCAGCTCCCGGGGGCCCGGCCGGTCCAGCCCGAAGGCCACCAGATACGTCGGCACGTCGTCGGCCGGGGCCGCGAGCAGCGTCGGCAGATCCACCAGCTCGGCCGGATGCCGGGTGGCCAACTCCGCGGTCAACGCCTCCGCCAGCGCCCGAGCTCCCGGATCCGGCACCGCCACCAGGAAACGGGCGGTGCCCGGCGCGTGATGATCCGCGGTGCTCCGGGCCGCCGTCGCCAGCAACCCGCCCGCCGCGGCACCCGACCCGAGCACCGCGAGGTTGCGACCCGCCGCCGGCCCCAACGGTACGGCGACCGTCGAACGGGCCACGTCCACCGCACGGCCCAGCAGGGCGGCCGGCCCGTGCGACTGCCCCGCCAACGCCGCCCGGTACCGCGGATCGTTGCCGAGCAGCGGGCGCGCGTACCCGGCGAAGACGACAGGCGGCACCGACCCGGCCGGTCGGGCCTCCCACAACTCGTGCCGAAGCCCCTCCACCACCGCCGGGTGGTCCTGCGGATCGGGGTGCCGGATCAGCCGTTCATGACCCCGGATCGCGCCCCGGGGGCCGCCGAGCCCGCCTGCGGTGTTCACCACCGCGCTGCCCACCGGCAGCCCGGCTGCCGAGTCGTTCGTCGGCTCCAACACCGGACTGCCACCCGGCAGCGCCACCCGCACCGGAAACTGCCCGAGCACCGAATCCCGGTGACCCGCATCGGCGCGGGCACTCAACCCCAACTCGCCCGCACCGGCCAACACCAGGTGCACGCCGTACGCCCGACCGGCCCGAGCCAACCCGTCCAGCTGGGTGGCCACCTCAGCGGCCAACCGGTCCCGCTCGACGAAGAGCAACGGCACGTTGTCCAACACGCAGACGATCCGGGGCAGCGGCTGGTGCTGACGCAACTCCGCGAAACGTTGACCGCCGGCCCGCGCCCCAGCCTCCGCCCTGCGCTGCACCTCGGCCGTCAACTCGTCGAGCAGGTCCCGGACGTACTCCCGATCGGCGGCCATCGCGGCAGCGCGCACCTGCGGAATCCACGACCGGTCCCGCTCGGTCTGCAGAAACTCCACGAACGACTCACCATCGGCGAGATCCACCAGGTAGAGCACCAACTCGTCCGGACCGTACCGGGCGGCCAATCCCAGCAACGCGGTGGTCAGGAACGCCGCGCGACCCGCTGCGGACCGTCCACTGACCAGCCAGTGCGGGGTCAGCTCGGTGAAACCCAGCGGCACCGACCGGCCCCCGGCATCACCGACCGTCGTGGTCAGCCCGTCCGCGGAATCCGCCTCCCAGAGACGCTCACCCGTCGGCGGCAGCAGAGCCGCCAACCCCAACCGTGAACCGGCCTCCACCTGCTCCGCAAGCCGTCGACACACCCCGTCGACCAGCTCGACCGGTGGGTCCACCTCGACGAAGACCGGCGAGTTCAGTCCACCCGGCGGATCCGTTCCCGGACTCGCGAAGGACGCCCCCGGCGGATCACCGAGCAACGCGTACGAGTTGCGCAGCGCCAGTGCGGTGCTGTGCGGCAGCGCGGTGCTGTGCGGCAGCGCGGTGCTGTGCTGCGGCGCGGCCCGCGTCGCATACGGGCCGGCCGGAGGCCAACCCGCCACCACCAGATGCAGGCCGGCGGCAGGCCCCTGCTCGGCGAGCGCCTCGATCCGCGCCAGATCCGTCGGACCCGTCGACTCCGGCAGAGCGGCGAACACGAGCAGCAGCGTGCGATCGTGCCGACGTCGCCCACTCGCCCCCGGAGTGACCCACTGCTCCGCCTCCGTCAGCACCGCGCGCAACCCGGCCAGATCCACCGCCGGCGGGGGCAGCAGGCCAGCATCAGCGAGCGCCCCGAACGGGGTCAACGCCGAACCCGTGGCATCCACCGCGCGAATCAACAGCGCACCCGCCGGTGTCGCCGCCAACAACCGCAGGAGTACGGCCCGGAGCAGCCCCGCCACCCGTGGCTCCCGAGCGTCGGCGTCCACGCTCAGATGACCGGTGCCAACCAGCGGCACCAACGCGGGAAAACGCGCATCGTCCAACGGCGCCGCCGTGCCGACCCGGACGAACGGCGGCGGGCCGTCACCCGCCGGGAAGTCCACGGTGAGCGAGTCCAATGCAGCGCCCGCCCAACCAGGGGCCAACCGCGCGGCGGCCACCCGGAGTCGATCGGCCAGCTCGTACTGGCGGCGCTGGTCGGCAGGAGCTGGTCGCGTCTCATCCAAGATTCCGGCGGCAGCGGTGGCGACTGCCGCTGCCCGACGATGCAGGGCAGCGGCGCGGTTCGTGCGTGCCTTTGGACCGGCCACCGCGTCCACCCCCTCTGCCCGAGGTTGGCAACCCCTCCCGAGCAGAGACGGTATCCCAGCCGAGGCTGCTCCTCCGGGAGGTGCCACGGTGCTGCGCCGGTGATGTCGTGGATCTCACCGATGGGTAGGGGTCCGTCACGATCCGCTGGATCTGGGGCATTGGCTCAGGGGCCTCCAGCCGATAACGTCAGGAGGTGGAATCAGTGCAGCCCCCCGCCGGTTCCCAGGTCTCCCACGTACCGGCCCAACGGGCATCATCGGAGCAGCTACCACCTGCCCCGGTGCCGCCACAGACGCAGCCGCCGCCCCGCCGAATGCGGACGATGCTCACGGTCGTTGCCGGGGTGCTCACGTTGCTCTGCCTCGGCGGGCTCGCTACCGGCCTTGTGCTGTACCACCGCGCGTCCGCCCCAGACCGCAGCGCTCCCGACGTGGTGGTCGACAACTATCTGCGCGCGTTTCTCGTCGATCGTAATGACGCGAGAGCAGACCTCTTCACCTGTGAGGGCGGATCACAGATGGAGGCGATCAGGTCCTTGCGGACCGATCTACTCGCACGTGAGAAGCGTTTCGGCGTCACAATAGCCGTCAGCTGGGGAAGCCTCAGCGTCCAGAAGCGGGACGATGCCGCAGCCGTCGAAGTCACGCTGATCATTTCTGCTCGAGTGGACGGCATGAATCAGAGCGATCGTCAGCCCTGGCGGTTTGACACTCAGCGCGACGATGGCTGGCGAGTATGCGGCGGTGCGCAGGCAAGCTGACGTCATTCGATCCAAAGCAGATGAACCGGAACCTCCAAGGTGGTGGGCGACTGGCCACGCCAGGCCCAGCGGTACCACTCCACTTCCGGAGCGATCCGGACGCAGATGTCTCCCTCGGCACCCGAGTAGGTCTCGGTGACCGCGCGCAGATCACGGCGCTCCAAGCCGCCCTCGACGTGCACCACCCGGCGGCCGGTGACGGCGTCGGCTTCGAAGACTGGCGTGGGAGCCCGGTGTGCCGGGCCGTCCAACGAGACCAACCGAATGCCAGTTTCGCGGGGACTCTCCGACTCAGGCCGGCTGCCAACGGTCTCCACCCAGACCCGTTCCACCGGCACCAGCGGTGCGAACACCTCGACCTGGTCGGCCTCGGCTCGGTACCACTCGTGCTCGGGAATCACCGGCACATAGGTTCGGGCGCTCTGCACCACCCGGTCGTCCGCGCGCAGATCTCCTCGCCAACCCAACCCGGGTAGACCGACGAGCACCCGCCGCCCGCGTAGCTCCACCCGATCAGTGGCGGGAACCATGGCCAGCGGGCGGGGTGGCCGGGGCGCCCAGTCGGGCTGGTCGGCGAAGGGGTCCGGCATAGGTCCGGTCATGCCCGCGGTGGCCTCACTCGGCAGCGCGCAGCGGGGCACCCCGCTCGCGCATGAACGGGATCGGATCGATCGCACCGCGGCTGGACCGGTCACCGCGCAGGTGCACCTCGAAATGCAGGTGTGGCCCCGACGAGTTTCCACTGCTGCCGACCTGCCCGATGACCTCGCCGGCTGGCACGATTTGGTCCGGTGTGACCAGGGGGCGGACCACCATGTGGCAGTACCGGGTGATGTTGCCGCCAGCGTGCAGCAGGTCGACGAACCACCCGCAGCCACCCTTGCCGGGGTACCCGTCCACGTCGCAGCTACGTCGTCCCTGGTTGTCCGGGTCGCAACGGGCCACCAGAACCCGCCCGGCGGCCGCGGCTCGGATCTCGGTGCCCTTGGCCGCCCCAATGTCGACCCCGTTGTGGCTGGGGCGGTCGGCGGTCCGAAATCCGGAACCGACATCGCCGGGGATCGGGGCGGTCCAGCCGGAAGCGGCAATCTCGCCATGCTCGGCGGCGTTGCACACGGCCTTGCCGTTGATCTGGACGGTGCGGGCCGCCCCGCCGGCAAGGGCATCAACGAGTTTGCTGGCCAACTCCTCGTGCTTGGCGTACGCGTCCGGATAGGCGCTGATCTGCACCTGCTGCGCCACCACGGTCAGTGGCCGGCGTTGCCAACTCCGTACCTTGACGAGCTTCTCGTAGAACTTCCGAGCGGTGTACGCGGGTGTCATCCGCTCGGCGACCGACCCCCAGCCAGGCCGTTGTTGAAAAAGGCCAAGCGAGTCGTGGTCGGCCCCGACTCCCTCGTGTGGCAGCGCCAGAGACTCGGGGACGCCGCTGTTCGCCAGGTTACGCAGGGCGGACTCCTGCATCGCGGTGGCCAGGGCGATCACCCAGCCTCGCGAGGGCACGCCCAGATCCTGGCCGACCTTGATGATGATCGCAGCGTTGCGCACCTGTGCGTCGCCGTACTCGGTGAACCTCGGCAAGTCACCGGTGATGTTCACCGGACGGATCGGGCCGCAGCCCCAACCGGCCAAAGTGTCCCCGTTCTCCGCGTCGCCACCGAGCCCGCTGAGGAAGAACGCGGCCGTGCCGCCGGTGCAACAGAGCAGGAGCAGCATTCCGGTGACGACCGTGGTGATCACCCCGATCCGCAGGCGCCGGCGCAGCGGAGGCGTGTCACCGCTGGCGGTCATTGCCGTTCCCAATCCAGCACGTCGACCAGCCAGCCGTCGTCGGCGACGACCAACTCCAGTCGAAGCCGACCAGTGTCCAGGGGTAGCAGCACCTCGACGAAGGTCTGGGTGCGTGCGCGCACCTCCGGTGGCCCGGTGACCTCCTCGGCCGGAACCCCGCCGGGGTCGGCGCCGGACAGCTTCTCGGTCAACGCCGCCGTCGACAACGGACGCAGGCCGGCCTGCCACTGATCGGCGGCAATCCCGGGCTGGCCAATCCAAGCCTTGGCGAACCGGTCGGCGGTCTGCTCCGGTGTGCGGGCACCTGCGGGAGTGACCGGTGACGGCGGAGCCTCGGTGGACATCACGCCATCGTCACCGGCCGTCGGGTCCACGGTGGTGATCGGGCGGTCTGGCCGGTTGCTCAGTCCGTCCGCCGGACCGGGCGGGCCGGAGACCAGGCGGGCGGCCCCGATCACGCCGAGGATGAGCACCGCGATCACCAGCGCCACCCCCAGTCGGGACCGTAGCGCCCGGGTGAAGAGGAACTCCAGTGCCCGTCGCATCGCCGTCACCGGGCCTCGGAGCGCACCCGAGGTCCGGTACGGTCCGGCGCGCGCTCAGAGGAGCCCGGTCGGTAGACCACGAACGACGGGTTCTCGGCTGGCACGTCGGGTTCGGTCCAGGTCGCCGGCTGCCGCCGACGAGGCTGGGGCGGGACCTTACGGCCCTGGCCACCGGTCTCCTCCCTCGTGGCCTCATCGGCGCGTTCCTGACCGTCCGGTCTCGTGACGCCGGTGCGTTCGGGCCCGGCCGGAGCGGTCGGCGTCGGTACCGGGTCCTCCCTGCGCGCCTCCGGGCGCAACCGGGTCTGCTCAGCGACCGGTGACCGGCGACGTCCACCCACCGGCTCCGCCGTGCCGCCGGGCTCCACCACATCGAGCCGGGCAGCGACCCGCATGTCCCGGAAGAACCGACGGTGCCAGGAGCCGGCCGAGCTGACCGCCTCGCTGCTGTCCTTGCCGCCGAGCTGAGTGATCCGCCGGTACGGGCGCAGCAACAGCCAGCCGACCACCCCGCAGAGCCAGACCAGCACCACCTGAAGCCAACCGGGCAGGGTGGGCGTGCTCATGATCAGATCGACAGCAAACAGGTAGACCGCAGCTCCGGTGCCGAAGATCGCGATGTTGAAGACCGCGGCGACAACAGCGTTCGCCAAGCGTCGCAGCCCGGCACTGGCCGGCCGCAGCAGGCCGACCGTGCCCAGGATCGGTGCCGCGATCACCGCCCACCGGAAGATCAGGAAGCCCAGCAGAACCAACAGCGATGCAGTCAAGTCGAACATGGCGAAGAGCACCGAGGCCAGCACGGCAATGAATCCGGCACCGACCCGGTCCATGTCCCGCACTCCCTGGAGGTATTCATAGGCCTCCGGGTCCTCGGTCTGGATCTGCTGAGCCACCCGCGCCCACTGCTGCTGCTTCGCCGTGATCGTCGCCTCCCGAGTAGCTGGGTTGGCGCGTAGTTTCTCGGCTTCGTCCCAGGACAGCGCCTTGGCGTCGTAGAGCGCGGGGCCGTACTTACGGGCGGTTTCGCTGTCGGCTGAGCCGAGGACTCCCCGCAACCAGTTCCGGTAAAGCATCGCCTCGGTGGCCGTGTCACTGGCTCGTACGGCGGGGGGCCGTTTGTCGACACAAGCATCCGGATTGGGGACAGCACAACGATCAGGTGGGGTGTCCCGGGCTGCGGGACCCACGGCATCGTGCACCACGCCCAGGCTGGTGACCAGGGTGCCGTCCGCGATATTTGCTGACTTTACTGGCCAGGCGGCCAGCGCCGTGACCGCGACCATCACCAGCAGTGCCCAGCCTGCGGTGGTCATCGCGTTACTCATGTCTGACTGGCGGGACCGCCAGAGGAGGTACAGCCCTACAACGCACAGGGTGACGATGCCGAAGACGCTGAACACCTTCTGGTACACGGCCTTGGTCGCCTGTTCCACCAGCGGGTCGGCCCAACCCCACATCGATCGCGGATCCCAGGCCCGCTCACGTAGCGCATTGGAGGCCCCCACGATCGCGGTGGCCATCATGAACTCCCCGTTCGCCACGGTCGTGGTGAACTTGTAGTCCGGGTGCAGGACAGACGACGCGCAGCCGCCCGGGATGTCATACGTCGGATAGCTGTAGCCGGCGTAGCCGTAGTCGCTGTAGAGCCCTTTCGGCCCAAGCTCCTTAGCGGATTCTGGGCGGCCGGCGAACCAGCCGGCAAGCCCGGAATCCGGCGTGCCCGGGGTCGGCGCGTTACGGCACTTGACCTCGTCCTCGCTGACCGCCTGCAACTTCCCCACGCAGGCGCGGAAGTCGGCCTGCCACTCCTTGGTCGTGCAGAGGTCGGCGCGGGCCTGAGCGGCGGGTGGTGCGGCCGCGGCCTCCGCGCCGATCAGCGGCCAGGTGACGGTGGCCCCGGCCAGTACGCCGAGGGCGAGCAGGAACGACGCGATCCTTGCCCAGGCCCTCGCCATGTCACGCCTCCAGATCCGGCAGGGAGATGCTCGGTAGCACGCCGGCCGCCGCGGCGATCGCGGCGGGCGTCGTGTCGAGGTGGTCCAGCAGCCCTTCGACGTAGGAGACGTCGACGCGGACCTTCTGCACGCGGCCGTCGACGTCGCGCATCACGAACTCGCGGAAGCCGAGCCGGGTGGACGAGCTGGTGTCGGCGGCGGAGAGCGAGGCGAGGGTGGCTTCGTACCCGTCGTTGACCGGCACCCGTAGTAGGCGCAGCGCTTCGGAGGCGATCTCGGCGTCTTCGGCGATCCGGCCGACGAAGACGGTGGAGACCAGGTTCTGCACGTCGAGGCCGAGGATGTCGCGCGGGTTCTGCGAGGCGACCAGGGCTGCGAGGTTCCACTTGCGGGAGTCCCGGGCGAGCCGGACCAGGAACGAACGCCCGGACCGCCAACCCTCCATGAAGTGCGCCTCGTCGAGGCCGACGAGCTTGCGGGACGACATCGATCCGCCGTAGCAGCGGCGGACGGCGAGCCGGTGGGCGGTGTGCAGCATCGGCAGGGCCAGCGCCTCCTCGGCGGACCAGTACTCCCGTTCGATCTTGAGGTCGGGCAACCGCAGCCCGGCCATGGTGATCACGGTGAGTGCGGCGTCGGCACCGAGCAGCCCTTCCGGTGGCCGGCCGAAGAAGAGCATCGCCAGCGGCATCTCGGCGGTGTCCAGCAGGAGGTTGGCCAGCTCCTTGCCGGCGTCGTCGTCCAGACGGCCGAGGCAGCTCACCACGTCGTCCAGGGTGGACGTCTCCTCGGCGGGGACCTGCCGGACCGCGTGCCGGAACAGGGTGGCGGTCGACGCCTCCCGGGCCACCTGCGGCGGAACGAGCATCATGCAGATGTCCTGGACGAGCATCCGTCGCTCGGCGCGGGCGTTGGAGACCGCGATCTCGAACTCCCGGTCGCCAGCCGCGCCGGCAGCGAACTCGCTGCGCAGTGGGGTGGGAATGAGTGAGTAGGGCGCCAGGGTGCCGTGCTCCGAGCCGGTCAGGTTCAACACCCGGGAGTACGGGCGCAGCTCGGGCATCGCGCAGAGGCGGGCCAGCGGCCCGGACGGGTCGAGCAGGGTCACCTGGACACCTCGGCGCGCGGCCAGGTAGCCCAGCGCGCCGAGCAGTGTCGACTTGCCACCGCCCGGTTCGGCGACGAAGACCGCCAGCCCGGAGCGTTCCCGGACCTCCATGGGGAAGTGCAGGTCGAGGAAGACCGGCCGGCGGCAGGTGCCGGCGGTCCGCCCGATCAGGTCGCCCCGCCGGTCGCCCACGTTCGAGGCGGCCTGGGGGAGCGCGGCGGCGAGCAGCGGCACCGGCATGCGGCGGACGTAGCCGGTGTTGGCGATCGGCTCGCCGGGGATGAACTCGCGGGCCAGCCAGTCCTGGTTCTTCGGGTGTTGCAGGGAGATGCGCAGCTCGCGGGAGTAGAGCTGGATGAGCCGGCGGGCGCGTTCCAGGCATTCCTCCCTGGTCCGGCCGCCGACGGCGATCCGGTGCCAGCCGTGCGCGCGGGCCGAGTCGACCGGCAGGCCGGTGGTCATCTCGTCGCCGATCACCAGCGCGCGCTTGGCCAGTCGCTCCAGCTCCGGGGGTGCGTCGATGCCGTGCTCGGCGTAGTCGAGCTGCTGCGAGCGGATCATCCGCAGCCGGTGTTCGAGATTGCGGAAGGAGTCACCGGAGCCGAGGATGTCGACGCGGGTGGAGATCTCCATCGGCCACGGCAGCCGCTCGTGGAAGTGCAGCCAGGGCTCGTGCCGCTCGGGGATCTCCAGTGGCTCCATCCGGCCGACGGCGAGTACGGCGACGTGTCGTTCCTCGCCGGTCATCCGGTTGACGAGTTTCACCGTCGAGCCGTACGGGGTGCGGTAGCGCTCCACCTGTTCGGTGAGGGCGAGCAGGTCTCCGCGTTCCCAGCGCCCGTCGGTGACCGGGGAGAGGGTGCCGGGCGGGGACATGCACAGCGCCACCGAGCGGTAGAGCAGCCACTCCAACTCCTGGGCGGTGACCCGCCGGCCGCGCATGCCGAACGCGCCGAGCACCTCGTCGAACTGCTCCACGGTGCGGCCCAGCTTGCGGCGTTCGCCCTCCGCGGTGCCCCGGCCGAAGGTGCGCAGCACCCGCTCGGTGAGCGAGTCGCCGAGGGAGCGGCGGGCGAAGGTGACGCCCAGATAGGTCTGCCCCTCGGCGTGGTTGACGGCCATCAGGTGCCGCTGGGCGGCGACCAGGTGATCGGCCCAACCGGTGGTGCCGGCCACGTCGGCGAGCGGCGCGGGGGTGTGTGCGTCGATGGTGCGCGCCCACTCGTCGGCGGGGAACGGCCGGGTGGTGCGGCGCAGGTGCAGCCGGAAGCCCGCCAGGCCGGCGTACTGCTCGGAGATGGCTGACAACAGCGCTTCGCGTTCGGCGTCCGGCCGGAATGCCCAGCGGACCTCGGGCAGCCAGTACCAGGCGGTCACGGTGTTGGGGGTGAAGGTCAGGTGACCGGCGATCTCGGTGATGGCCAGCTCGACCGACGGGTCCCGATCGCCGAATTTGATCTTCGGGGCGCGGACCCGGGTCGGTTTGGTCGGTCGGTCCGGTCGGCTCGCGGCACGCTGTCGGGACGGGGCGATCTCCCGGCCGGTCGGCTCGGTGCCCGTGTCCTCGGGCCGATGATCAGGGTCGGCGGCGCGATGCGGCGCGCGCTCCAGCGCCGGCCGTTCCGTGGGGCCGCTGTTGGCCGGCTGTTCGACCGGGGCCGTCGGAGCTGCCGGTCGGCCTGCCGGCGTCGCTGGGCGACGCTGCGGGGTGGCCGTCGGACGGCGTCCCGGCGTGGTGCCTGTGGGTCCGCTGACGGGACCGGTGCCTGCCGGTGGTGTGGTGGGAGTCCGGTTGGGCTCACCCGATGGGCGGAGCATCGGCAGCCGATCGCCGGCCTGGTGCGGCACCCGGGACTCGCTGGCCGGGTGGCCACCGCCGTGGCGTGGCTCGATGGGCCGGGGGCCGCCGTGGGCCTGGTCGTCGGGCGTCCATGGTGGTTCCAGCTCGGGAATCGGACGGGCCGGCGCCGCGCCGACCTGCGGCGGCGCCTTCGGTGGGATCGCCTGCTGCTCCTGGGTGCTCGGACCGGCCGAAACGGCTCGCGCGGCACCGGGCCGTGCCCCACCGAAGAGGTCCAGGAAGGGGGAGTCGATGTCGGCGTTCTCGCCCGCCGACACCGCGCTCGGCTCGGCGGGTGGCGTCCGGCGGGGGATCGGCCGGGGCGCCTGGAACACGCCCACCGCACCGTGACCGGGCGACGTCACCAGCGCAGGATCGAGCGCTACCTCGTCCTCGTCTTCGGCGTAGTCGAATGATTGCGCACGGTGACCGGCCGGCACGGCCGGGTGGCCGGCCGGAGAGCCCGGCGTGGACGAGCGACTCATGCGACCGCCTTCGGGAAGGGCAGCAGGCTCCCACCCGCGTCGTGGAACGAACCGATCGACGTACGCCCGGTCATGCCAGCTCCTCCCGGATCCTGATCCGGCTGCCGACCAGGCGCGGGTCGCGCTGCTCGATCGCCGGCTCCCGGGTGCGTCGCCAGTCGGTCAGCGCGGTGCGGATGACCACCCGCGCCGGCCGATCGGGGTCGACGTGCCGGAAGATGAACGACGTGGTCACGATGGCGAGCGCGATCTCCCAGGCCGGAAAGAGCTCGACCGTGAACGTGAACAGCCAGTGGATGAACATGTAGAGGGGGACCAGCAGCATGAAGAGCCCGTACTGGGCGTAGGGCAGGTGGACCGGAAGGGTGTAACCGGGCGGCCCGAGGTAGACCAGGCGGGCCCGGTAGATGTCGTCGTCGGTGCGCAGCCGCATCTGGTAACGCGCCTATTCGAAGATCAGGTCGATCAGGTAATCGCCGACGAAGAAGAGTGTTGCCGCGCCCGCGATGAAGGCGAGCCCGACGATTGCGATCGCGGAGCTGGTCAGCACCTTGGAGATCTCGCCTCGGCTGGCTCGGCCGATGAAGATGACGCCCAGGACGGCGAGCAGGATCGGCGCGATCTTGCTGGCGAAGAAGGTGACCACACTGTTCGTGTCGATCCCCTTCGGTGCCGGCTCCGCGAGCGGAGTCGACGCCAGGGTGGAGAGCGCGTGGGCGACGCCGGACGACGCCGTCTCCATGAGCTCGAAGGCGATCACTGGAACCTCCCCATAGCGCGGCCGGCGGTGCCGCGGCGGTGCGATAGGCAAGCCGGACGGGAAATCTGCCTCGCAGGGCATGGCGTTCTTGACCCTGCGTTCGTTACTCACCACGGAGGGTGGCGAGGTTTGGGCGGATTTTCCCCGCTTCGGCCCTCCCTCCAAGCTTCGCCATCTCGATGCTGGCCAATTCCAAAGCGTACGGCCCGCCCCGGATTGCGACAAGCCGCGAAGGGACGGCCTGATACTGCCCGGATGACCGATCGTACACCTGTTCTAACGAGCACGTCAGGGGTGGTCGGTTGAGCTGACCCGGGTCGGTTGGCGCCGCTACCGCGCCCGGTACCGTCTAGTCGTGACCGATCTGGTGCGGGCCTCGGGCCCCGTGGTGATGGGCGTCCTCAACGTCACGCCGGACTCCTTCTCCGACGGCGGACGGTACGCCGACCTCGACTCGGCCGTCGGACACGGCGTCCGTCTGCGCGACGCCGGTGCGGACCTGATCGACATCGGCGGCGAGTCGACCCGGCCGGGCGCTGAACGGATCGATGCCGCCACCGAGGCCGCCCGGGTGTTGCCGGTCATCCGCGAACTGACGGCCGCGGGCGTGGCCGTCAGCATCGACACCAGTCGCGCCCGGGTGGCGGAGGCCGCCCTGTCGGCCGGGGCGGCGGTGGTCAACGACGTCTCCGGCGGGCTGGCCGACCCGGACATGGCCCGCGTGGTTCGCGACGCGCGCTGCCCCTGGGTGTTGATGCACTGGCGTGGCCACTCCCGCGCGATGCGCAAACTGGCCAGCTACGGCGACGTCGTGGCCGACGTCCGGGCCGAGCTGGCCCAACGGATCGACGCGGCGCTGGCCGCCGGGGTGGCCGCCGACCGCCTCATCGTCGATCCCGGGCTCGGCTTCGCCAAGACGGCCGCGCACAACTGGGAACTCAGCGCCCGTCTGCCGGAGCTGCTGGATCTCGGCTGTCCGCTGCTCTTCGGTGCCAGCCGCAAGTCGTACCTCGGCAGGTTGCTCGCCGCCTCGGACGGCACCCCACGACCGACCGCCGAGCGGGAGGCGGCCACGGTGGCGACCAGCCTGCTGGCGGTCGCCGCGGGCGCCTGGGGCGTTCGCGTGCACGACGTGCGGGCCACGGTCGACGCCCTGGCCGTCTGGGTCGCGACCGGCAGACCGCGCCTGGCCGGCGCGCACCACGACAACAGGCAGGAGGTACGGCGATGACGACGGACCGGATCCACCTGACCGGCCTGCGGGCACACGGCCGGCACGGGGTGTACGACTTCGAACGTGAACAGGGGCAGGACTTCGTTGTCGACGCCGTCCTGGAGCTGGACCTCGGCCCCGCCGCCGCCAGCGACGACGTCACCGACACCGTCCACTACGGCGAGTTGGCCGAACGCCTGGTCGCGGTGGTGACCGGCGAGCCCGTGAACCTGATCGAGACCCTCGCCGATCGACTCCTCACGGTCTGCCTGATCGACGAGCGGGTGCGCACCGCCACCATCACCGTTCACAAACCGGAGGCTCCGGTGCCGCACACCTTCACCGACGTGGCCGTCACCATGACCCGGACGCGGGACCGATGACCAGGGCCGTACTGTCGCTCGGCAGCAACCTGGGCGACCGCCTGGAGCACCTGCGCACCGCCGTCGCCACGTTCGGCGACGCCGTCCTCGTGCTCTCCGGGGTGTACGAGACTCCACCGTGGGGCGACACCGACCAGCCCGCGTACCTCAATGCGGTGTTGCTCGCCCAGGACGCGAGCGCGACCCCCCGCGACTGGCTGGAGCGGGCTCACGACGCGGAGCGGGCGGCCGGCCGGGTCCGTGACCCGCGGCGGCGGTTCGGGCCGCGCACCCTCGACGTGGACGTGATCGCGGTCTGGGGCGACGACGACGAGCCGGTGTTCAGCGACGAGGAGGAGCTGACCCTGCCGCACCCCCGGGCGCACCTGCGGGCCTTCGTGTTGCGGCCGTGGATCGACATCCAGCCGTACGGTCGGCTGCCCGGCCACGGCTGGTTGACCGACCTGCTCACCACCGGGCCCGCGGCGGACGACGCGCTGGAACTGCGTCCCCGGCCGGAGTTGGCGTTAGAGTCGACGGCATGACCGAGCGGAGCCGGCCGGCATGACCCAGGCGAAGTCCCCACCACCGGGCGGGTCCGACCCGGACCGCTCCCGAATGGGTCCCACCCGGATTTCGACACTGGTCGTGGCCGCGCTGGCCGCGGCGGCGGTGGCCTGGCTGCTGATCAGCAGCCTCTACTACAGCGGCGTTCCCCGGTTGCCCTGGCTGCCGGTGGTGACGCTGGCCGGGCTCGCCGTGCTCGAGGGGTACGCCGCGATCAACACCCGGGGCCGGATCGAACGCAAGCCCGGCCGGGACGCGGTCGATCCACTGCTGGTCGCCCGCCTCGTCGTGCTGGCCAAGGCGTCGGCGTTGGCCGGGGCCATCTTCGCCGGCTTCTACGCGGGGCTCACCGGTTGGCTGTTCCTGGAGACCACCCGCGCGGCCCTGGACGACCGACCGGCCGCGGGCGGGGGTCTGCTCGCCTCGCTGGCTCTGGTCGGCGCCGCGCTGTGGCTCGAGCGCTCCTGCCGGGTGCCGGAACGCCCGGACGACGAACACGAGCAGGACCCACGGGAGAGTCGCCCCGGCCAGCGCTGAGCAGGGGGTTACGCCCGGCTCCGAGCGCGGGTACGGTGCCTGCGATCGGAGAGCAAGGGCCGCCCAGGGTCCCGTCCGCGCGCCGGACCGGGGACGGCCGGCCACTGGGAGGCGGCGTGATGGGTTACGAAGAAGCGGGCCGGGACCGCTCGGCCGAGCCCTCGTCCGGGGTGCCGGCCGCCGTTCTGGAGAACGTCTTCGACGACCCCACCCACGGTGAGCCCGGCCGGGATCGGATCGGCGTTCAGGTGGGCTGGGAGCTTGTGCTGCTGGCCGCGGTGGCGGCGGTGGGCTGGCTGCTCTGGCAGGAGGACCAGACCGCCCTGCGCGCCGACAACCTGCGCACGCTGCTCGTCGATGCCGTCGGGTTGGGGCTGCTCGTCCTGGCCGCCGGGCTGAGCCTGCGGACGGCGGCACCGAACCTGGCCATCGGGCCGGTCGCGGTCGCCACCGCCCTGCACTACGCCGAGCAGGGTGATCGGGGCCTGCCCGCGTCGGTCGGCCCGGCCGTGGCGGTCGCCGCGCTGGGCGGGCTCGCGCTGGCGCTGGCCGTGGTGGTGCTGCACGTGCCGGGCTGGGCTGCCAGCCTGGCCGGCGCCGCCGGGGTGGTGGTGTTCATCGAACGCCGTTCCGCGCCCGTGCTGGTGCAGGGCGACTACGACCCGGGGCGCAGCGCCGGATACCTGTTCGCCGGCTTCGCGGCGGTGGCCGCCCTCGGCGGGTTGTTCGGCGCGATCCGGGCGATCCGCCGGCTGGTCGGCAGGTACCGGCCGATCGCCGACCCGGCTCGACGGCGGGGCGCGGTGGCTGCCGTGGTCACCGCGGTCGCGCTGGTCTGCTCCACCGTGCTGGCCGCCCTCGCCGGTGTCCTGGTCGCCGCCAACCATTCCGGGCCGGTCGCGGAGCCCAGGTCGGTCGCACCCACCTCGGGGCTGGACTGGACGGTCCTGGCGATCGGGGTGGCCCTGCTCGCCGGCACCAGCGCGTACGGGCGGCGCGGCGGTGTGTTCGGCACCGTGCTGGCGGTCAGCCTGGTCACCGTCTTCCAGGCGTACGCGCCGGAGCGTGGTTGGACGCTGAGCACCTGGGCGGTGGGTGGCGCCGCTCTCGGCGTCGGGTTGCTGGTCACCCGGCTGGTCGAGACGTTCGGTCGGCCCCGACCGGGCAACACCGAACCACCCGAACCGGCCACCGACGGCACGATCAGCACCGGTTGGACCATGCCGCAGTCACAGTCGGTGGACAACTGGCCGCCGACGCTGCCGACGCCGGCCGCGCCGCAACCGGTCGACCCGTGGCGGGATCCGCGCTGGGAGGACAGCCCGCCTCGGTGGGACGCCGACGAGCGGTGATCACTGTGGCGTCCGCCGAGCCGGAGCTGATCTCGACCGTTAGGCTCGGCGACATGACCGACACACCTGCCGCCACCCCCGGCGGAACCTCGTTCGCCGAGCTTGACGCGCTGTCCACCGAGGAGTTGCGGGAGCGGGCGTTCGCCCTGGCCCGGGAGCGTCGCGACGTCAAGTTCTACTGGTCGGTGCTGCGGCGCCTGCCGAACGCGGACGAGGCCACGGTGCTGGACGGTGCACCGAACTCGATCGGCCCGACCATCGACGAGGCCAACGCGCTGTGGCGGGAGCTGACCGGTCACGGTTACGAGGAGTCCGCGCCGCTGCTGCGGGCCGCGTTCATCGACTACCTGATGAAGCACTGAACCGCTCGGGGCAGCCCAGGTCCGCTCGAACGACCGGTTCGGGACCTGGGCGGATGGCGTCGATCTTCCACCGCTCCGGTCCGGTCAGCCGCTACGGCACGGCCGCCGGCACCGGCGCGCTTGCCGTGTTGTTGCTGGTCGGGATCTGTGGCAGTCCGGCGTACACCCGTTGGGCCGCAACCCAGACCGACCCGGAGTCGGCCGGCGCCTTCTATCTGCGCCTGCTCGCGTGGCCGGCCTGGCGGCTCGACGCGGACGGTCAGGCCGGGGGCCTGTTCGCCGCCGACCTGCGGGCCGTGCTGCTGGTGGTCCTCGCGGTCGCCCTGCTCTACCTGTTGCCCGCCGCTCAGGTGGCCCGGGTGCCCGGCTCGGTCAGCCAGTTCCTGTCCGGCTGGGCCGCCTACGTGCTCGCCGGTGGGCTCGCCGCCGTGCTGGCGGCCCTGCTCAGCCCGGATCCGTCGCTGCTGGGTGCCCTACAGGACGCCAGCACCGGCGCCGGCTACGGCTTCCTCACCGGATGGATCATCGGCACCGCCAGCCTCGGCGGTCGCGCCTGACCTGGCCCCGCGGTCGCGCCTGACCTGGCCCCGCGGTCGCGCCTGACCTGGCCCGACGCGGTCGTTTGGGGCGGCCGGGACCGGGCCGCCGACGGCGGCAGCCCGGTCGCCGTCCGGTCACTTCGCCGGTCGGCCCAGGTCGAGCAGGCGGTGTCGGCTGAGCGCACCCACCGGGCGGCCGGCGTCGGTCACCACGAGCTGGTCCCGTCCCGAGGTGAGCAGCACCGCCAGCGCGTCGTAGGCGGTGCCGTCCAGTGCCACCGTGGGCAGGTCCGCGGCGGCGTCACCGGGTACGGGCTCCAGCGACTCCCGGTCGAGCGGGGTCACCGCCAGCCGGCGGATGCCCCGGTCGGCTCCGACGAACTCGCGGACGAACGGCGTGGCGGGTGCGCCGAGCAGGGCGGCCGGTGTGTCGTACTGCTCCAGGTGCCCGCCCTCGGAGAGCACCGCGATCCGGTCGCCGAGCCGGACCGCCTCGTCGAGGTCGTGGGTGACGAGGACCGTCGTCTTGCGGACCTCGGCCTGAAGGCGCAGGAACTCCTCCTGCAGGCGGGTACGGACGATCGGGTCGACGGCCGAGAACGGTTCGTCCATCAGCAGCACCACCGGGTCGGCGGCGAGCGCGCGGGCCACCCCGACCCGTTGCCGCTGGCCACCGGAGAGCTCGTGCGGGTAGCGGCCACCGAACTGGGCCGGGTCCAGGCCGACCAGGTCGAGCAACTCGTCGACCCGGTCCCGGGTCTGGCGCTTGGGCCACCGGAGCAGGCCCGGCACGGTGGCCACGTTGGCGCGGACCGTCTGGTGTGGAAAGAGGCCGACGTTCTGGATCACGTAACCGATGCGGCGGCGCAGCCGGACCGGGTCGACGTCGGTGACGTCCTCGTCGCCGAGCGTGATCCGGCCGGCGGTCGGCTCGATCAGGCGGTTGATCATGCGCAGTACCGTCGACTTGCCGCAGCCGGACGGGCCGATCAGCACCACCAGCTCGCCGGCCCGGACGTCCAGGCTGAGCTCCCGGACGGCCTCGGTGCCGTTCGGGTAGCGCTTCTGGATGCCCTGTAGGGAGATCGACGCCGCGCGAGGGGATCGGGCCGCGTCGGCAGCCTTCGGGGTAACGTCCACGTATGTCCTTCCGCCTGAGCTACCGGGCCGACCCGGGTAACCCCTGGTTCTCCTGGCAGTACGTGCGGGACAACTCTGACACGATCCTCGCCGCCGTGCGCGAACACGCCTCCCTCACCGGGCGGGCGGTGCTGCTCGCGGTGTTGATCGCGCTGCCGTTGTCCGTGTTGGCGTACTGGTTCCGGCCGCTCGCCGGTCCGATCCTGGCCGTCAGTGGGATCGTCTACACCATCCCGTCATTGGCGCTCTTCGCGTTCGTCGCGCCCTACCTGGGCACCGGGACCACCACCGTACTGGTCGGGCTGGTGCTCTACGCGCTGCTGCTGATCGTGCGCAACGTGGTGGCCGGCCTCAACCAGGTGCCCCCGGAGGTCGGTGAGGCCGCCGAGGGGATGGGGTACGGCCGCTGGGGCCGACTGTTCCGGATCGACCTGCCGCTGGCGCTCCCGGGCATCGTGACCGGGGTAAGGCTGGCTACCGTCTCGACGGTGGCGTTGGTCACAGTCGGCGTACTCGTCGGGCATGGCGGCCTCGGTCAGTTGATCTTCGCGGGCTTCCAGAACAACCTCTACAAGGCCGAGATCATGACCGCCGCGCTGCTCTGCGTGGCCCTCGCGCTCGTGCTCGACCTCCTGCTCGTCCTGGTCGCCCGGCTGGTGACCCCCTGGTCCGCCCGGAGGGCACGGTGACCGTCGCGGCAAACCCGATCGGCCAGGCGATCACCTGGATCAACGACCCACTCAACTGGACCAACCCCGGCGGGATGCTGGACCGGCTCGGTGAGCACCTGACGATCTCGGCCCTGGCGGTGGCCCTCGGCTGCCTGGTGGCCTGGCCGCTGGGGCTCTGGCTGGGGCACCTCGGCCGGGGCGGTGGCCTGGTGGTGCTGGTGTCCAACGCCACCCTGGCCATCCCCACCCTGGCGCTGCTCACCATCCTGCCGGTGGCCTTCGCCAGCGGCTTCGGGCGGACGCCGGTCGTGGTGGCGCTCGCCGTCTTCGCCGTGCCGCCGCTGCTGGCCAACGCGTACACCGGGGTCCGGCAGGTGGATGCGGAGGCCCGCGACGCGGCCCGGGGGATGGGCCTGTCCGGCGGGCAGTTGCTGCGCCGCGTCGAGTTGCCGCTCGCGGTGCCCTACCTGGCCGCCGGCTTCCGGACCGCCGCGGTCCAGGTGATCGCGACCGCCGCGCTTGCGTCATTCGTCAACGGCGGCGGCCTGGGCCAGATCATCCGGACCGGCTTCGGCATCGGTATCGCCGCCGGCGGCGGCCAGATCGTCGCCGGTGGTGTGCTGGTGGCCGGGCTCGCGCTGCTGGCCGAGGTGGTCCTCGGCGGTGTCGAACGCCTGGTAACCCCCCGTCCGCTGCGCCGCGGACGACAGCGACTGGGTCGGCCCCGAGCCGCGGACGCCACCGGGCGCGCCTGACCCGTCCGGGTGAGCCCCGCGTCAGGTCGGCCACCGAAGCTGGTCGGATCGGTGACGATGAGGTGACGAAGTCCATCCCAGGTTGTCGGTCGGTTGCGGAGCATGTTGGGTGGACATTCGCGGGCGACCGACAGTCAGGATCGCCCGTCGGACACGCGGCCGGCCCGGGACGGGCCGCGCCGGGACACGGAAGGCGGGCACATGCGCGCACGTACACGTCTGGCGATCGGCGCGATCGGCGCCGTCGCCGGGGCAGCTCTTCTCACCGGCTGCGGTGACGCCGGCTCGTCCGGCACGGACGCACCCCAGTCGAGCGCCTCCGGCGCCGGATGCGCTCCGGTCGCCGGCAAGCAGCTCATCGCTCTGCAGGATGACAAGAAGCTCCAGAACTCCGACAACGTCATCCCGGCGGTCAACAGCAAGGCGGCCAACCCGCAGCTGATCGCCGCACTGGACAAGGTCTCCGCCGTACTCGACACCCCGAAGCTGGTCCAGCTCAACAAGGCGGTCAACGAGGACCGCAAGACCGCCAAGGTGGCGGCCGAGGAGTTCGCCAGCGCCAACAACGTCACCGCAGGCATCGCCAAGGGGCCGGGCGGCGACATCGTGGTGGGGGCCGCCAACTTCGCCGAGAGTCAGATCCTGGGTGAGCTGTACCGGATCGCGCTCACGGCCGCCGGCTACCAGGTCAAGGTGCAGCAGATCGGCAACCGCGAGCTGTACGAGCCGGCACTGGAAAAGGGTGAGATCCAGGTCGTCCCGGAGTACGCGGCGACCATGGCCGAGTTCCTCAACACCAAGGCCAAGGGCGGCACTCCGCCGCCGATCTCCTCGCCCGACATCAACACCACGGTGACCGCGCTCAAGGCCGAGGGCGACAAGGTGGGCATCACCTTCGGCACCCCGGCCGCCGCCCAGGACCAGAACGCCTTCGCCGTCACCCAGGAGTTCGCCGACAAGTACGGCGTGCGGACCCTGTCCGAGTTCGCCGCCAAGTGCTCCGGCAGTGCGACCGTGCTGGGTGGCCCGCCGGAGTGCGAACAGCGGGCCTTCTGCAAGCCGGGTCTGGAGAAGACGTACGGGCTGAAGGTCGGCTCGTTCTCCTCGCTGGACCAGGGTGGACCGCTCACCAAGAGCGGTCTGCGGGACGGCACGATCAGCGTGGGCCTGATCTTCTCCTCGGACGGCGCGTTCGCCACCAGCTGAGCCCTCGCCGGGCGTGCTGAGGACGCCCCCGCCTTGACCGGGCGGGGGCGTCCGCGCGTACCGGGACCCCGTTCCCTCCGATGAGGCTCGTCGGTAGGCTGCACATCCATGCCAGCCCCGGCCACCTCCGACGCCCGGCGTCGACCATCGCTGCTGACCGTGCTCTTCTGGGCGGGCGTCGCTCTCGCGCCGGTGGCGGCGCTGATCCTGCTGGTCGCCGACGGTAACGGCCCGCTGCGCTTCGCCGCCGTGCTCGCCATCGTCGCGGTGGTGCTGATCGGCCTCTCCATCGCGCTGCGACCCGACGGTGAGGGCGCGCGAGCCGACGAACTGCTGGATGAGATCGAGGAGCTTCGCCGGGAGCTGCGGACCGAGATCGCCGCCGCCACGCAGCGCGGTAGCCAGGCGCTCGACCAGGCGCACCGGGCGCAGGAGGGGATCGCCACGATCCGTCGCCGGCTGGACGCCAGCGGTGCCGCTCTCGCCGGCGCCGCCCCCGTCGGTGCCGCTGCCCCCGTCGGTGCTGCCGCCGCCCCCGTCGCGGAGCCGCCAGGCCCCGGCCGGGCGCGGGTGCCGAGTGTCGAGCCGCCGGTGGACAACGCGGCGGTGGCCCGTAGCCGCGTCCAGGCACCGGGTGACGCACCGCCGGGCCGGGCCCGGGTGTCCGGAGCGGACGACGCGTCCCGGTGGAGCCGTCCCGGGCGCCCGGACGACGACGAGCCCGCCTACCCACGGGAGGCCGCGGAGCCGCGGGCAGCCGCGAGGACGTACGGCGCAGCGCGCCCAGCCGACCCCGGGCACGGGTCGGCCCGTCCCCGGGAGCACGACCGCCCCGAGCCGGCGCACCGGCCGGTCGGCGTGGTCCGGCACACCGAAACCGTGCACGTCACCACAAGGCACACGGTGGTGGACGGCGGGCCGGCCGAGCCGGCCGGGCGCTACGACGGCGAGTACCCGGGCCGGTGGACCCCACCGGCGCAGGCGTGGACCCGGGGCGGTGGAGCGGACGAGCAGGCCCGCGCGGGCGGCCGACCGAGGGGCGAGGCGGCGGAGCGCCCCCGAGGCCGGTACGACGACGACCGACGCCCCGACGACGACCGACGCCCCGACGACGACCGTGCCCGCCCCGGCGACGACCGCGCGTGGGGGCCGCAGCGCCCGACCGGTGGGGAGCCCGAGTGGAGTGGCGCGCGGGAGGCGTCGGGTCGACGCGCCGACCGACACGGTCCCGACGGCAACGAGCCGGGCTGGGCGGGTCACCGCGACGAGCCGGAGTGGACCGATCCGCGCGACAGGTACGCCCAGCCCGACGAGCCCGGCCCGGCCGCCAGGGCGCACCACGCGCCGGAGGGGCCGACCTCGGACTCCTGGGACAACCCGGACGATCGCGGCTGGTCGGACCAGCGTGATCGGGCGGCTGCGGCCGCACCTGAGCCCGGGCCGCCGCTGCGGGCCGACGACACGGGCGAGTACTGGTCACAGCTGCGGGCCGGTGACCGGTGGGCCGCCGTCCGCGACGACGAGAACGGCCGCGAGCTTCGGGTCGGTGAACGCCGGGCCGAGGTGCGCGCCGACGCCACCGGCACCGAGTACCGGGTGGCCGACCGCTGGGCCGAGGTCCGCCACGAGGAACCCCGCCAGCACGAGCAGCCGCGCCGCCCCGAGCAGCCGCGCCACCCGGAGGAGTCGCGCCACCCGGAGCAGCCGCGTCGCTACGACGAGCCGCGCCGCCCGGAGCAGCCGCGTCAGCAGGACGAGCCGCGCCGCTACGGGGCGCCGCGTCGGAGCGAGGAGCGCGAGTCGTACCACCGGGCCGAGCCGGCGGACCGGCCGGCGCTGCCGGTGGGCGGCGTTCCCGTGCCGGACGAGTGGCGCCCGCCGCGCCAGCGCGGTCACCAGGCCGAACCCGCGCCGGAACGGACCGGCCGGCGGCGAGTCGACGAGCGCTACGGCTACCCGCCACAGGACGACGCGCCGCGTGCCGGTGGCGCGCCACCCGGCGACCGCTGGCGCTGAACGCTCAGGCGACCCGGCTCACTTGTCGATGTCGCCGACCACGAAGAACATCGAGCCGAGGATCGCGATCAGGTCCGGTACCAGGCAGCCGGGCAGCAGGGTGGCCAGCGCCTGCACGTTCGCGTACGAGGCGGTGCGCAACTTCAACCGCCACGGCGTCTTCTCACCCCGCGACACCAGGTAGTAGCCGTTGATGCCGAGCGGGTTCTCCGTCCAGGCGTACGTGTGCCCCTCCGGTGCCTTGAGCACCTTCGGCAGGCGGGTGTTGATCGGCCCGGTCAACTGGTCCACCCGGTCCAGGCACTGCTCGGCGAGGTCCAGCGACGCGTACACCTGGTCCAGCAGCACCTCGAAGCGGGCGTGGCAGTCCCCGGCGGTCTTGGTGACCACCGGCACGTCCAGCTCGTCGTAGGCAAGGTACGGGTCGTCGCGGCGCAGGTCCAGGTCGAGCCCGGAGGCTCGGGCCACCGGCCCGGACGCCCCGAACGCGGCGGCGTCGGCGGCAGAGAGCACGCCCACGCCCACGGTGCGGGCCAGGAAGATCTCGTTGCGCCGGATCAGGTGGTCCAGGTCGGGCAGCCGCCGACGTACCTCGCCGATCGCCGCGCGGGCCCGCCCGGTCCACCCGTACGGCACCTCCTCCTTGAGGCCGCCCACCCGGTTGAACATGTAGTGGATCCGGCCGCCGGAGACCTCCTCCATCACCGCCTGGATGGTCTCCCGTTCCCGGAAGGCGTAGAAGATCGGCGTGATCGCCCCGATCTCCAACGGGTACGAACCGAGGAACATCAGGTGGTTGAGCACCCGGTTCAACTCCGCGAGGGCCATCCGCAGCCAGGTGGCCCGCTCCGGCACCTCCATGCCCATCAGGCGTTCCACCGCGAGCACCACACCCAGCTCGTTGGAGAACGCCGAGAGCCAGTCGTGCCTGTTCGCCAGCACGATGATCTGCCGGTAGTCGCGTACCTCGAAGAGCTTCTCCGCGCCCCGGTGCATGTAGCCGATGATCGGTTCGCAGGAGACCACCCGCTCACCGTCGAGCACCAGCTTGAGTCGCAGCACGCCGTGTGTGCTGGGGTGCTGCGGGCCGATGTTCAGCACCATGTCGGTGCCGAGCTGCTGATCACCGGTGCCGGCGATCAGGCCGGCCCCGGTGCCGACGGTCAGTTCACGGAGGTCCCCGGCGTCGGTGGTCATGCCCGTCATCGTGCCACGGCCGGGCCGAGCGGGATGCCGACCGGTTGGCGCAGCCACAGGTGCCCGCCGAGCCCGGCCGGGTCGGTCAGCTCGGCCACCGCCGACGCGGCGGCCAACGCCCGCACGTACCCCGCCGGGTCGGTGCCGGCCAGGCCGATCGGCGGTCGGCCGCCGTCCGCCCCGAGCGCCCGCAGCGCCTCCCGCTGCGAGACCAGGGAGTACGCACACCGGGCGACCGCCGCGCCGGCGGAGGCGACCGAGTCCATGGCGACGTGGGCGGTGACGTCACTCGCCCCGTCCGGCACCGGAGGCACCTGCCGTCCAGCCCGGTAACCCGTCAGGGTCCCGTTCGCCGGCCTGCTGTCCCGCAGGTGTCCGTAGTCGACGGCGACCGCTATTCCCCGCTCGATCTTCTGCACCGCGTTGGCCCACGCCTCATCTCTGCTTCGGCCGATTTCGGCTCGTGGGTGGTTGCTGTGGGGGGTTTCGGGGCAGCCCGGCCGGCTCCGGGCGGTCAGGCTTGATCCCTGCGCCGGCCGGGCTGCCCCGAAACCCGACTCGCTCTCGCTTGTCGCGCCCGTTGAGGTCACCCCCCGATCCGGTTCGCTGTCCGTGCTGGGCGGGCTCGTGGGGCTGGGCCACCACCTCGTCAACCAGTCAAGATCAGCGGGGCTGAGTGGGTCACCAACCGTTTCGGTGCCGTTCTCGGGGTCGACCAGCACGTACCGCCAGCCGTCTTCGGTGTTCACTGCCACGTCCAGGGGGACGTTGTCCAGCCACTCGGTGGCCAGTAGCACTCCGGTGATCTTGGTCGGGATCTCGGCTGTCCAGTTGATCTCTTCGGGCAGGTTCTTCGGGCGGTCGGCGTACTCGACTGCTCTGAAGCGCACCCGCTCCGCGAGCGACGGACGGACCGTGCCGGACGACGGCTCCTCTCCCAGCGGACGGGCGGAAACCCCCACCGCAACCCCGACGGCCGGTTCCGCTGCGACGAGCCTGAGCAGGCTGTGCAGAAGCTCCCCACGCCCAGCCCCGACATCGACCACGTCGAGCCGTGGCGGATGGTCGAGTGCGGTGTCCACCTCCGAGATCAGGCGCAGCACGGCGGTGGCGAAGGCTGGGGAGGCGTGCACGCTGGTACGGAAGTGGTCGGCCGGCCCGGTGCCGGTGACGAAGAAGCCGCCCGGCCCGTAGAGGGCCCGGCTCATGGCGTCCCGCCAGAGGGTCGACATCAGTTCACTCCGAGTTGAGCGTGGGTCACCGTGCCGACCCTACGGTCCGGGCCGCCGTCCGTGGTTCAGGCCTGGAAGTAGTGCCCCTCGTCTAGGTCGGCGATCAGGCCGGGGTGGGTGGGGACCCAGCCCAGTAGCTCGCGGGTGATCGCGGATGACGTCGGGTTGTCCATCTGCGCGAACGACCCGAGGAAGCCGAAGTAGTCGTTCGCCTCGTCGGCGCTGATGCTCCGGACCGGGATGTCGAGGTTTCGGCCGATGGCAGCGGCGATCTGCTGGAAGGGAACACCTTCGTCGGCTGCTGCGTGCAGGCGCGTACCGGCCGGGGCCTTGACGAGGGCGAGCCGGTAGAGCTCGGCCGCGTCGAGCGTGTGCACGGCCGGCCACCGGTTGGCGCCGTCGCCGACGTGTGCGGCGTACCCGTTCCGGCGTGCGGCAGCGATGAGAACGGTGATGAAGCCGTACTGGTCGAGCGGGCTGTGCACGGTGGGCGCGAGCCGGACGACGGCACCGCGCACACCGCGGGAGGCGAGGCCGGCGACGAAGTTCTCCGCGTCGATCCGGTAGCCGCCGCTCGGGAAGGCGTCGCGTTCGGTGCCGGGGCGGCCGACGACGCCGCCCAGCGCGAGCATGGCCGTCCCGCTGGTGCCGATCAGCGGTTTGCCGGAGCCGTCCAAACCGTCGGCGAGCGCCCTGAGCGCGTCCAGGTCGACCTCGGCCGCGCCGGCCATGTCGCCGGTCAGCATCAGGTCGTGGCGGAACGCCAGGTGGATCACCCCGTCGGAGGCGGCCGCTTCCGCACGGAGCAGGTCGAGGTCGGAGAGGTCGCCGCGGCGCGCCTCGGCGCCGAGCTTCTCGATCGCGGCGGCGGACGTGTCGGAGCGGGCCAGGCCGACAACGTCGTGTCGGGCGGAGAGCAGTGCCGGTACGACCGCGGAGCCGAGATGGCCGGAGGCACCTGTGACGAATACGCGCATGGCAGTTCCTTCGTGGGAGGGTGATGTCACCTTGCGACATGACCGTATCTCGTGATGTCGCAAGATGACATGGCTCAGACGAAAGAATGTCGCAGTGTGACATCAGATACCATGGCCGGATGGCCCGCTGGCAACCGGACGCGCGCGGCCGCCTGGAGGCGGCCGCCTTCGAGCTGTTCCGTGAGCGCGGCTTCGAGGAGGCCACCGTCGCCGACATCGCCACCCGAGCCGGCGTCGACAAGCGGACCTTCTACCGGCTCTTCGGCGACAAGCGCGAGGCGCTCTTCAGCGGCAGCGGGCAGCTGGAGGAGATCCTGGTCAAAGCGGTGGTCGAGACGGACGCTGCCCCCTTCGAGGCGGTCGTCGCCGCCTTCCGCCGGGCAGCGGAAGAAATCTTCGCCGACCGCCTTGAACGGGTCCGGATGCGTCAATCCATCATTCAGAGCAGCCCCGAGCTGCAGGAGCGCGAGCTGCGCAAGACAGGCGCACTGGTGGCCGCGGTCACCGTCGCCCTGCGCGCCAAGGGCCTCGACGAGAGCACGGCCACCCTGGCCACCGAGTCCGGTGTCACGGTCTTCCGCGTCGCGTACGCGCGCTGGGTCGCGCCCGACAGCGACGCCTCGCTCGCCGACCTGATCACCGAGGTGGCCACCGAACTGCGTGCCGTCACGTCCGCCCCAGGGCGGCGTTGACGGAGGCCTTCCGTCAGTGGTGAACGTTTTCACACATGCTTGTCCTGGTTCGGCAGGCCGGGCGCATACTTGCGATCGACCGGTACCCCTCCTCGTGGACTGGATCGTCGTCATGAGCGCACCGTTGCGCCCGCGTCCGGCAGCCCCGCACGGGTCCGCCGCATCGCGGGATCGCGCCGTCATCGGCGCCCCCTCCTCCCGCCTGCTCACCGTCGGCGTCGTTGGCGCCGGTCGGGTCGGAGCCGTCCTGGGCGCCGCACTCGTCGCCGCCGGGCACCGCGTGGTCGCCGTCACCGGCGACTCCGGGGCCAGCCAGGCCCGCCTCGCCCTGCTGCTGCCCGAGGTGCCCCGCCGCCCGGCCGCCGCCGTCGCCCACGCCGCCGCCGACCTGCTGCTGATCGCGGTGCCGGACGACGCGTTGGCCGGTGTGGTGGCCGACCTCGCCGAACGGGGCGCGCTGCGTCCGGGTCAGATCGTGGCGCACACCTCCGGCGCGCACGGCCTGACCGTGCTGTCGCCGGCCGCCGCGGTCGGCGCCCGGCCACTCGCTCTGCACCCCGCGATGACCTTCACCGGCACGCCGGACGACCTGGCCCGGCTGGAGGGCATCTCGTACGGGGTGACCGCCCCGGCGGAGCTGCGCCCCCTCGCCGCCCGGCTGGTCGCCGACCTGGGTGGCGTGCCCGAGTGGGTGGCCGAGTCGGGCCGCCCGCTGTACCACGCCGCGCTGGCTCACGGCGCGAACCACCTGGTGACCCTGGTGAACGAGGCAACCGACCGGCTGCGCGACGCCGGGGTGGCCCGACCGGAGAAGGTGCTGGCCCCGCTGCTGCGAGCCGCCCTGGAAAATGCGCTGCGCCTCGGTGACGACGCGTTGACCGGCCCGGTCTCCCGGGGCGACGCGGGCACCGTCCAGCGGCACCTGGCCCGGTTGGCCGCCACCGCACCGGAGTCCGTCCCCGCCTATCTCGCGTTGGCCCGCCGTACCGCCGACCGGGCGATCGCCGCCGGCCGACTGCGGCCGGTGGACGCGCAGTCGCTGCTCGGCGTGCTCGCCGACACCGCCCGGGAGGTGGCCGCGTGAGCGCGAGGAGTGAGCCGATCTTGCGAGCCCCGCAGTCGCGAACCGAGGGGGCACTATGACACAGCTCGTGCATTCGCGCGCGGAGCTGGCCGAGGCTCGGGCCGCTCTGAAGGGCACGGTCGGGGTCGTGATGACGATGGGCGCCCTGCACTCGGGGCACGAGACGTTGCTGCGCGCGGCCCGGGAGCAGGCCGACCACGTGCTGGTGACGATCTTCGTGAACCCGTTGCAGTTCGGGCCGAACGAGGACTTCGACCGCTACCCACGGACCCTGGACGCCGATCTGGAGGTGTGCCGGCGGGCGGGCGCTGACCTCGTCTTCGCCCCGTCGGTGGCGGACATGTACCCGGACGGCCAGCCCCAAGTCCGCCTCGACCCGGGTCCGCTCGGCGCGGAGTTGGAGGGCGCGAGCCGCCCCGGGTTCTTCCACGGGGTGCTCACTGTGGTGCTGAAGCTGCTCCAGCTCACCCGACCCGACCTGACGTTCTTCGGCGAGAAGGACTACCAGCAGCTCACCCTGGTCCGGCGGATGACCCGGGACCTGGACGTGCCGGTCGAGGTGGTCGGCGTGCCGACCGTCCGGGAGCCGGACGGGTTGGCGCTGTCCAGCCGCAACCGCTACCTGAGCGAGTCGGAGCGGGCCGCGGCGCTGAGCCTGTCCGCCGGGTTGCGGGCCGGTGCGCGGGCCGCCGAGGACGGCCTGGACGCGGGTGCGGTGCTGACCGCCGCGCACGCCGCGTTCGGTGCCGGTACGCCGGGTGCCCGCCTCGACTACCTGGTGCTCACCGACCCCGAGTTGGAGCCGGGGCCGGTCACCGGGCCGGCGCGGCTGGTGATCGCCGCCTGGGTGGGCGCGACCCGCTTGATCGACAACGCGGCGATCCACCTCGCCCCCCGCCCCTGACCGGGCCGCACCACCCTCCACCACTTCGTGAAAGGCCACCCCGATGCTGCGGACCATGCTCAAGTCGAAGATCCACCGGGCCACGGTGACCCAGGCCGACCTGCACTACGTCGGTTCGGTGACGGTGGACGAGGACCTGCTCGACGCCGCCGACCTGCTCCCCGGAGAGCAGGTGGCGATCGTGGACATCACCAACGGCGCACGGCTGGAGACGTACGTGATTCCCGGCGTGCGGGGCAGCGGCGTGATCGGCATCAACGGTGCCGCCGCGCACCTGGTGCACCCCGGTGACCTGGTCATCCTGATCTCGTACGCCCAGATGGACAACGCCGAGGCCCGCTCGTACCGCCCACGGGTGGTGCACGTGGACGCCGACAACCGGGTTCTCGAGTTGGGTGCCGACCCGGCCGCGGCGGCGCCCGGCACGGCTGGCCACCCGGTGCCCAGCCCGTTGGCCGTGTCCGGAGTCTGATCCCGCGCGAGGGGATTCCGGTCTGTTACCGGAAGGTCATTTCCGGTTACCCTTGGCGCGCTGGCGGAAGCCGGTCGGTGGCTGGGGGAGGCCGCTATGCGCAGTGCCAGGACGACCGTGTTCGCCGCTGCCGTGACGGCGGTGCTGCTCGCTGGGTGTGCCGGGTCGGGTGATCTGGACGGTGACCTGACCGACGACTGGGCGGCGCTGCCGCCGGCGACGGCGTTCACCCCGGCCGCCGGTGTCTGTCAGGCCGCCGACTTCACCGATGTGGTCACCCTGGCCGCCTACGAGCCGGTGGACTGCGCCGGCCCGCACCGGCTGGAAACGGTGCATGTGGGGGCGTTTCCGGTCGAGCGGGCGAGTGCGCCGGCGGGTGGTTCGGCGGAGTTGCGGGGCGCCTTCACCGAGTGCGACACCCGGGCGACCGGGTACGTGGGCGACGACTGGCGGGCCGGCCGGCTGCGGTTGTCGGTGGCGTTGCCCTCGGGGCCGGGCTGGGCGGCCGGTTCCCGGTGGTTCCGGTGTGACCTGACCGAGCTGACCACGGTCGAGGCCGCGGCCACCGTTGTGGTCCGGTCGGGCAGCCTGCGGGACGCGTTGAAGGGGCCTGCCGGGCTGCGCCTCGGTTGCCAGCAGACCCGCACCGCGGCCGGTGCGGGGGTGCGCACGCTGATTCCGGTGGAGTGCGCGCAACGGCACGACGCCGAGTTCGTCGGGGTGTGGCGCGCGCCGGAGATGGCGTACCCGACCCGGGACGCCGACTGGGAGCCGCTGTACACCGGCTGCCGCAGCGTCCTCGGCCGGTACGTGGGTGTGCCGGACGACGTCGACCTGCGCTTTCGCAGCGGGTTGGTGGTCCGTCCGCCGGGTGCGGGGCGCTGGCGGGTCGGTGACCGAGGCGTCCGCTGCTACCTGTGGCTCAGCGACCGTACGGTGACCGCCTCGCTGAAGGGCACCGGCCCGGCCGGCCTTCCGGTCCGGACGAAGTGACCACCGGCTGACGGCCGGCGCGGCGCCGGACGGGGTAGCCCAAAACACTCGTCCCGCCCCCGCCGCCCCGAGCGAGGATGGTTCGGGTTGACTGGGGGGATGGACCTTCCGACCGTCGAACTGCCGGCCCTGCCCGCGTTGCTGGCCGCGCCCGCGCCCGGCTGGGTGGAGACCACCGACGTGATCGTGGTGGGTTCCGGGGTGGCCGGGTTGACCGCGGCGCTGCACCTGCGGGAGGCGGGCCTGCACGTCACGGTGGTCACCAAGGTCAACATCGACGACGGCTCGACGCGGTGGGCACAGGGCGGCATCGCCGCCGTGCTCGACCCGACGGACACCCCCGCGGCGCACGCCCGTGACACCCAGATCGCCGGGGTCGGGCTCTGCGACCCGGCGGCGGTACGGGTGCTGGTCGAGGAGGGTCCGGCCCGGCTGCGGGAGCTGATGCGCATCGGCGCCGAGTTCGATCGCCATCCGGACGGATCGTTGATGTTGACCCGCGAGGGCGGCCACCGGGCGGACCGGATCGTGCACGCCGGCGGTGACGCCACCGGCGCGGAGGTGCAGCGGGCGCTGCACGCGGCGGTGCAGCGCGACCCGTGGATCCGACTTGTCGAACACGCCCTGGTCCTGGATCTGCTGCGAGCGCCGGGCGACGGCCCGGACGGGCTCGGCCCGGCCTGCGGGATCACCCTGCACGTGCTCGGTGAGGGCAGCGAGGACGGCGTCGGCGCGCTGCTGGCCCGCGCGGTGGTGCTCGCCACCGGCGGGATGGGGCAGATCTTCGCGGCCACCACCAACCCGGCGGTCTCCACCGGCGACGGGGTCGCGCTCGCGATGCGGGCCGGCGCGGCGGTGACCGACGTGGAGTTCGTCCAGTTCCACCCGACCGCCCTGATCACCCCGCCCGGCGCGGGAGTGCCCGGTGCCGGGCACGCGCAGCAGCCGCTGGTCTCCGAGGCGCTGCGCGGTGAGGGCGCGTACCTGGTGGACGCCGACGGCAAGCGGTTCATGGTGGGTCAGCACGAGTTGGCCGAGCTGGCACCCCGGGACGTGGTGGCCAAGGGCATCCACCGGGTGTTGCTGGCCACCGGCGATGACCACGTCTTCCTCGACGCACGGCACCTGGGCGGCGACTTCCTGGCCGGTAGGTTCCCCACCATCGTGGCGTCCTGCCTGGCGATCGGGGTGGACCCGGCGACCGACCTGATCCCGGTGGCGCCGGCCGCCCACTACGCCTCCGGCGGTGTCCGCACCGACCTGCGCGGCCGCACCTCCATCCCGGGCCTGTACGCCTGCGGCGAGGTGGCCTGCACGGGTGTGCACGGCGCGAACCGGCTGGCCAGCAATTCGCTGCTGGAGGGTCTGGTCTTCTCCCGACGGATCGCCGAGGACATCGCGGCGGGCCTGCCCGAGCAGGTTCAGCCGGCCGACACCGGCGCCTGGCGCGGAGGCGACGGCTGGGTGCTGCCCGCGGCGGCGACGCCGACCCTGCAACGGGCGATGACCCGGGGCGCCGGGGTGCTCCGATCCGCGGCGACGCTGGCGGGGACCGCCGGAACGCTGCGGGAGTTGGGCGTTGCCCGGGGCCGGCCGCGGACCGCCGACTGGGAGGCGACCAACCTGCTCACGGTGGCGTCGACGCTGGTGGCCGCCGCGTACGCGCGTGGCGAGACCCGGGGCTGCCACTGGCGGGAGGACTTCCCGACGGCCGACGAACGGTGGCTGGGTCACCTGGTCGGGTCGGTCGGGGCGGAGGGCCGGGTGGGCCAACAGTGGGAGGGGACATCGTCATGACGGGGTCGACAGAGGCGGCGTTGCGGGCGGGCGGGCTGGATCCGGCGCAGGTGCGGCAGGTGATCGAGACCGCGCTGGTCGAGGATCTGGGTCCCGATTTCCTGGACGTCACGAGCGTGGCCACAATTCCGGCGGAACAGACCGACACCGCCGACCTGGTGGCTCGCGCGGATGGTGTGCTGGCCGGGATGGCGGTGGCCGCCGCCGTGTTCGAGCTGGTGGGCGAGGTGACCGGCTTCGGTCGTACCGTCGAGGTGTCGGTGTTGGCCCACGACGGTGAGCGGGTGGCCCGCGGCGCGGTGCTGGCGACGGTGACCGGCCCGACCCGGCTGCTGCTGACGGCCGAGCGGACGGCGCTGAACCTGCTCTGCCGGATGTCCGGGGTGGCCACCCACACCCGTGCCTGGGCGGACGCGTTGGCCGGTACGAAGGCGATGGTGCTGGACACCCGCAAGACGACGCCGGGCCTGCGGGCGCTGGAAAAGTACGCGGTGCGGGCCGGTGGGGGCACCAACAAGCGGATGGGCCTCTACGACGTTGCCATGATCAAGGACAACCACAAGGTGGCGGCCGGAAGTATCACGGCGGCCTATCGGCGGGTCCGGGAGGCGTTCCCGGAGGTGCCGGTGCAGGTCGAGGTAACCACCGTCGACGAGGCGGTCGAGGCGGTGGAGGCCGGGGCGGATTTCCTGCTCTGCGACAACATGACGCCCGAGGTGCTGGCCGAGGCGGTGGCCGCGGTGGGCGACCGGGCGGAGTTGGAGGCGACCGGCGGGTTGACCCTGGAGGTGGCGGGCCGGTACGCGGCGACCGGCGTCGACTTCCTCTCGGTGGGCGCGTTGACCCACTCGTCGCCGATCCTGGACATCGCGCTGGACCTGCGCACCGACTAGTTGTCTAGGCTGCGTGCGTGCTGCTCTGCATCGACATCGGAAACACCAACACCGTGCTGGCGACCTTCGACGGCGACAAGCTGGTGCACTCCTGGCGGATCAAGACCGATGCCCGCTCGACGGCGGACGAGTTGGGCCTCATGTTCCGCGGGCTGCTCGCCGGGGACAACGTCGAGATCACCGGCGTGGCCGCCTGCTCGACCGTGCCGGCCGCGCTGCGCTCGCTGCGCACCATGCTCGGCCGCTACTACGCCGACCTGCCGAGCGTGATCGTCGAGCCGGGCGTGCGGACCGGGGTGCAGTTGGCGATCGACAATCCGAAGGAGGTGGGCGCCGACCGGGTGGTGAACACGCTGGCCGCGTACTCCCTCTACGGCGGGCCGTCGATCGTGGTGGACTTCGGTACCACCACCAACTTCGATGTGATCAGCGGTCGGGGCGAGTTCCTCGGCGGGGCGTTCGCCCCGGGCATCGAGATCTCCTTCGACGCGCTGGCCGCCCGGGCGGCCCAGCTGCGCAAGGTCGAGGCCACCAAGCCCCGCTCGGTGATCGGCAAGAACACCGTGGAGTGCCTCCAGGCCGGCCTGTACTTCGGCTTCGCCGGGCAGGTGGACCGCATCGTGGAGCGGATGACCGAGGAGCTGGGCGAGGTGAAGGCCGTGATCGCCACCGGCGGGCTGGCCTCCCTGGTGATCAACGAGTGTCGCACCATCACCCACCACGAGCCGATGATCACGCTGATCGGCCTCCGGATGGTCTACGAGCGCAACCTCTGACGCCGCAGTGGACCGTCAGCGCCGGCGGGCTCGGAAGACAAGCGTCCGGTACGGCAGCTCCACGCGGTCCCGTCCGGCCAGGTCCGGATGGGTGGCGAGGAGGTCGCGCAACTCCCGCTCGACGGCCTCCTGGCTCGACCGGTCGGCGGTGAGGTAGTACGAGCGGGTGCGCATCATGCCGAGGACCTCGTCCACGGTGAGGGCGGTGCGCTGGCTGAACTCACCGAGCTCCACGTCGCCGAACGCCGGGCCGAACGTGGTCACCGACTCGATGAGGTTGTCGGCGTTGCTGCCCATGTGGGCGATTCGACCCAGCTCGGCCACCCACTCGACCCGATCGTCCCGGATGTTCCAGATCGGGGCGAACGTGCCGTCGGTCCGGAGCACGCGGGCGATCTCCGCATGTGCCCGCTCCCGGTCGAACCAGTGGTAGGCCTGTCCGACCAACACCGCGTCCGCCGCCCCGTCCGGCAGGGGAACGGACTCCGCTCCACCAGCCAGGGAGTCGACGCCCGGGGTGGCCACCGCCAGTTGGGCGCGCATGCCCGGATCGGGTTCCACCGGCGTCACCTCGTGCCCGAGCGCGAGCACCTCGCGGGTGAGGATGCCGGTGCCCGCGCCCAGGTCGACGACCCGGGCGGCGTCGCCCAGTCCCTCCAGCGCCCAGCGGACCGCGGCCTGCGGGTAACGGGGTCGAAGCCGGTCGTACTCCGCTGCCGCCGCACCGAACGACAGGGCCTGAGTGTGATTCGCCATGACGGGCAGGTTATCCGGTAACGACCCCCTGGCGGCATGAGTACGCTCAGGGGCTGACCCCGCCGAAAACTCCCTGAGGAAGCGTGCCGTGAGCGAGCAGAACGCCGTGCCAGTGGACCCCGCCGACGACCTTCCCGAGCAGATGAAGGTCCGCCGGGAGAAGCGGGACCGGATGCTCGCCGAGGGCATCGAGCCCTACCCGGTCGGCTTTGCCCGGACGGCCACCCTGGCGCAGATCCGGAGCCGCTACGCCGACCTGCCGACCGACACCGCGACCGGCGACCAGGTCGCGGTCACCGGCCGGGTGATCTTCGTACGCAACACCGGGAAGCTGTGCTTCGCGACCCTGCGCGACGGCGACGGCACCGAGTTGCAGGCGATGCTCTCACTGGACCGGGTCGGCCCGGAGCGGTTGGAGGCGTGGAAGCGCCTGGTCGACCTCGGCGACCAGGTCGGCGTCACCGGTGAGGTGATCACCAGTCGTCGGGGTGAGTTGTCGGTGCTGGCGCAGCAGTGGGACATGACCGCCAAGGCGCTGCGACCGTTGCCGGTGGCGCACAAGCCGCTCTCCGAGGAAGCCCGCGTCCGGCAGCGTTACGTCGACCTGATCGTCCGGCCGCAGGCACGGGACATGGTCCGTACCCGAGCCGCCGCCGTGCGCAGTCTGCGCGATTCACTGCACGGGCAGGGCTTCATCGAGGTGGAAACGCCGATGCTGCAACTGCTGCATGGTGGTGCGACGGCCCGACCGTTCGTGACCCACAGCAATGCGTTGAGCACCGATCTGTATCTGCGAATCGCTCCGGAACTGTTTCTCAAGCGCGCTGTGGTTGGCGGCGTCGACCGCGTCTTCGAGATCAACCGCAACTTCCGTAATGAGGGTGTCGACTCTTCGCACTCGCCGGAGTTCGCGATGCTGGAGACGTACCAGGCGTACGGCGACTACGACACGATCGGCGAGCTGACCCGTAATCTTGTGCAACAGGCGGCGATCGCGGTCAGCGGTTCGATGGTGGTGACCCACGCCGACGGACGCGAGTTCGACCTGGGCGGCGAGTGGCGGTCGGTGACACTCTTCGGCGTGCTTTCCGAAGCGCTCGGCGAGGAGGTCACGGTCCGCACCGACCGATCCCGCCTGGTGGAGTACGCGGACAAGGTGGGATTGGCGGTCGACCCGAAGTGGGGGCCGGGCAAGCTGGCCGAGGAACTGTTCGAGGAGTTGGTCGTCCCCAGCCTGGTGGCTCCCACCTTCGTGCGGGACTACCCGGAGGAGACCAGCCCGCTCACCCGGGGCCACCGCAGTGAGCCGGGGCTGGCCGAGAAGTGGGACCTCTACGTGCTCGGATTCGAGCTGGGCACCGGATACTCCGAGCTGGTCGACCCGGTCGTCCAGCGGGAGCGGCTGGTGGCCCAGGCGCAGCTCGCGGCCCGTGGCGACGACGAGGCGATGCGCCTCGACGAGGACTTTCTGCGGGCGATGGAGTACGGAATGCCACCGTCCGGCGGTATGGGAATGGGAATCGACCGGATGTTGATGGCCCTGACCGGCCTCGGAATTCGGGAAACGATCCTCTTCCCGTTGGTCCGCCCCGAGTAGGGCGCGCCCGGCTCACCCCACGCCGTAACGGCATCCTATTGACGTGGCAAGTACTGCGGGGGTTATTGTGCTCTCGTTAGCAGGAGTGCCCTGCTCGAAAGGAATGTGGGACGTGGCCAAGCAGATCATTCACAAGCTGGTCGATGACCTGGACGGCGGGGACGCGGACGAGACCGTCAAGTTCGCCCTCGACGGCGTTCAGTACGAGATCGACCTGTCGAGTGCCAACGCTGCTAAATTGCGCGACGCTTTTGCCTCGTACGTGGGCGCCGGCACCAAGGTCGGCCGGGGCGGCGTGGTGATCGGTGGGCGTGCTGCTCGCGGTCGGGGCGGCGCGACCGCCGATCGGGAACAGAACAAGGCGATCCGGGAGTGGGCCAAGAAGGCCGGCAAGGACATCTCGGACCGGGGTCGTATCCCGCAGGAGATCGTTGACGAGTACCACGCGAAGCGCTGATCCACCAGCGGTGGGTGCCAGTCGCCCCCGCAGGCGACACCGACGCCGGGCCGGAGTGGTTCTCCGGGCCGGCGTCGCCGTCTCCGGGTCCGCGGTAAGGGGGTCCGCGGTGCGGGGGTCCGCGGTGCGGGAAGCATTCCGCCTCCACCGACGTTGTCCACAACCAGTGGAGCAACTATCCACAGCCTGTGGACAACCCTCCCCAGGGTTGGGTGCAGCGGTCGTCGCAAGCCCGGTTTACCCCCTCCGGGGGCTTCCGGAGCGCTTCCGAGGCCCGGATCGGGCTCCGGTCGTGCCAGTCGGATTTCGCTCTGCGCGTAGCGACAGGACTACCGGAACACCTCCTGAGCGCGGACGGTTGTCCAAAACGACGTGCAACCGACCCAGACCGGAGACACACGACCTCAGCTGAGTCGGTCAGCGACGATAGAGTAAGGAGGCACGGACGCCCGTCCCGGACGTTCGTGCACCGGCCCCGCCAAGATCTTGACCATCAAGGCGCACGGCACGTGAGGAGCACGAGGGCATGTTCGAGCGGTTCACCGACCGAGCGCGACGGGTTGTCGTCCTGGCCCAAGAAGAGGCCCGGATGCTCAACCACAACTACATCGGTACGGAACACATCCTGCTGGGCCTGATCCACGAAGGTGAAGGCGTCGCGGCAAAGGCCCTGGAGAGCCTCGGCATCTCCCTGGAGGGCGTCCGCCAGCAGGTCGAGGAGATCATCGGCCAGGGCCAGCAGGCGCCGAGCGGGCACATCCCGTTCACGCCGCGGGCCAAGAAGGTGCTGGAGCTGTCGCTGCGCGAGGCGCTGCAGCTCGGCCACAACTACATCGGCACCGAGCACATCCTGCTCGGGCTGATCCGCGAGGGCGAGGGCGTCGCCGCCCAGGTGCTGGTCAAGCTCGGCGCCGACCTCAACCGGGTCCGCCAGCAGGTGATCCAGCTGCTCTCCGGCTACCAGGGCAAGGAGCCTGCCGCGGCGGGCGCCGCGCCGGGTGAGGCCGCGCCGTCGACCAGCCTGGTGCTGGACCAGTTCGGCCGCAACCTGACCCAGGCCGCCCGCGAGGGCAAGCTCGACCCGGTCATCGGGCGCGAGAAGGAAATCGAGCGGGTCATGCAGGTGCTCTCCCGCCGTACCAAGAACAACCCGGTCCTGATCGGTGAGCCCGGCGTCGGTAAGACCGCCGTGGTGGAGGGGCTTTCCCAGAAGATCATCAAGGGCGAGGTGCCCGAGACTCTCAAGGACAAGCAGCTCTACACGCTCGACCTGGGTGCGCTCGTCGCCGGTTCCCGTTACCGCGGTGACTTCGAGGAGCGCCTCAAGAAGGTGCTCAAGGAGATCCGCACCCGCGGCGACATCATCCTGTTCATCGACGAGATCCACACCCTGGTGGGTGCGGGTGCCGCCGAGGGCGCGATCGACGCCGCGAGCATCCTCAAGCCGATGCTGGCCCGTGGTGAGCTGCAGACCATCGGCGCCACCACGCTCGACGAATACCGCAAGCACCTGGAGAAGGACGCCGCTCTCGAGCGCCGGTTCCAGCCGATCCAGGTGGGTGAGCCGTCGCTGGCGCACACCATCGAGATCCTCAAGGGCCTGCGCGACCGGTACGAGGCGCACCACCGGGTCTCGATCACCGATGCCGCCCTGGTGGCCGCCGCGACGCTGGCCGACCGGTACATCTCCGACCGCTTCCTGCCGGACAAGGCGATCGACCTGATCGACGAGGCCGGCGCCCGGATGCGGATCCGTCGGATGACCGCGCCGCCAGACCTGCGTGACTTCGACGAGCGCATCGCCCAGGTGCGTCGCGACAAGGAGTCCGCGATCGACGCGCAGGACTTCGAGCGTGCCGCCCAGCTGCGCGACAAGGAGAAGCAGCTGCTCGGCCAGAAGGCCCAGCGGGAGAAGGAGTGGAAGGCCGGTGACCTGGACGTCGTCAGCGAGGTTGACGACGAGCAGATCGCCGAGGTGCTCGGCAACTGGACCGGCATCCCGGTCTACAAGCTGACCGAGGAGGAGACCTCTCGCCTGCTGCGCATGGAGGACGAGCTGCACAAGCGCGTCATCGGCCAGGAGGATGCGGTCAAGGCGGTCTCGAAGGCGATCCGGCGTACCCGGGCCGGCCTGAAGGACCCGAAGCGCCCGTCGGGCTCGTTCATCTTCGCCGGCCCGTCCGGTGTCGGTAAGACCGAGCTGTCCAAGGCGCTCGCCGAGTTCCTCTTCGGCAGCGAGGATGCCCTCATCCAGCTGGACATGTCCGAGTTCCACGACCGTTACACGGTCTCCCGGCTCGTGGGTGCCCCTCCCGGCTACGTCGGTTACGACGAGGGCGGGCAGCTGACCGAGAAGGTGCGGCGTCGGCCGTTCTCGGTGGTCCTCTTCGACGAGATCGAGAAGGCCCACCCGGACGTGTTCAACACGCTTCTCCAGATCCTCGAGGACGGTCGGCTCACCGACGGTCAGGGTCGGATCGTGGACTTCAAGAACACGGTCATCATCCTGACCACCAACCTGGGCACCCGTGACGTCGCCAAGGCGGTGTCGCTGGGCTTCCAGGCGTCGGAGGACTCCGAGTCCAACTACGACCGGATGAAGCAGAAGGTCAACGACGAGCTCAAGCAGCACTTCCGGCCTGAGTTCCTCAACCGGATCGACGACACCATCGTCTTCCACCAGCTGCGTCAGACCGAGATCCTCTCGATCGTGGACATCATGATCCAGCGGATCGAGGGCCAGCTGCGCAACAAGGACATGGGTCTGGAGCTGACCGACAACGCCAAGAAGTACCTGGCGGCGAAGGGCTTCGACCCGGTGCTCGGTGCCCGTCCGCTTCGTCGCACGATCCAGCGCGACATCGAGGACAACCTCTCCGAGCGGATCCTGTTCAACGAGCTGACCCCGGGTCAGATCGTCGTGGTGGACTGCGAGGGCGACCCGAACGACATCGACAAGTCCAAGCTCGTCTTCCGGGGCGCGGACAAGCCGGTCGAAGTTCCGGACGCCGTGCCGGCCGACCTCGGTGGCACTGCCGCTGGCACCGCCGCAGCGGCCACGGACGAGTAGCACAACCAGCAGTACGGGGCGGGGTCTCGGTGGCGTGAGCCATCGGGGCCCCGCCCCTCGTTGCGCTACCCCGAAGGTCACCCACACCGCACCGCCGGTGCCGCGCCAGCGCCCGCGCCTGTG
>NZ_JBEZFV010000003.1:168276-690096 GCF_040649655.1 Micromonospora sp. NPDC048905
AGTCGCGCCCGTGCCTGTGTCGCGCCCGTGCCTGTGTCGCGCCCGTGCCTGTGTCGCGCCCGTGCCTGTGTCGCGCCCGTGCCTGTGTCGCGCCCGTGCCTGTGTCGCGCCCGCGCCTGTGTCGCGCCCGTGTCCGCCCAGCCCGTGCCCGCCCAGCCCGTGCCCGTGCCCGCCCAGCACGTGCCTGCCTGCGCCCGTGCCGCGCCCGTGGCTGCGCGCGCCCGTGCCCGTGGCTGTGCCGGGCCGCGCCTGTGCCTGCCTGCGCCCGTGCCCGCCCGCGCGCGTGCCGCGCCCGTCGCACTAGCCGTGCCATCTCAGGCAAGATCCACGCAACATCAGGGAAAGTGCTGCCTCAGCGCGTCCGGAGGCAGCACTTTCGCTGATATTGCGGGTGAAGAAGGGACGGGGCCGGAGCGCGGGGCGGAGTGTCGAGGTCGGGTTGGGGCGTGGCCTCCCGGCGGAGCACCCAGCCGCAAGATCACGCAACATCCAGGATTTAGGGGTATCCGGCGCGCGACGACACCACTACATCCGGGATCGAGCACGATCTTGGGGTGCTCGAGGGCCGTCCGCCAGATGTGCGTGGTTGGTCGGGCTGGGCTGGACGGAACCCGCCCCAGGCGGAGGCCGCCCCAGGCGGAGGCCGCCCCAGGCGGAGGCCGCCCCAGGCGGAGGCCGCCCCAGGCGGAGACCGCCCCAGCGGAGGCCGCAGCGAAGGCGCCCAGGCGCGGCCTCCCCAGGAGGACCTTCCCCAGCGGGGGCCGTCTCGGTGGCACCCTCCCAGCGGAGGCCGGTGAGTCAGCTGGTGAGGTCGGCGGTGGGGAAGGACGGGCCGTCGCCGGCGAGGCGGAAGGAATCGGTGTCGGCCGGTTCGACGAGCCCGTCCTGCACCAGGCCGGCCAGGGCTCGGGCGCGCTGCACGTCGTCGGTCCAGACCTGGTCAAGCCGTTCGTGCGGCACCGGACCGGTGGCGTCCCGGAGCACCCCGAGCAGCAGGCCGCGTACCTGTCGGTCGGTGCCCGCGTACCGCTGGGTTCGGCGGGTTGGACCTGTTGGGGCCTCCTGGCCGGAAGCCCGCCACGCGCAGATCGACTCGACCGGGCAGGTCGGGCAGCGCGGCGACCGGGCGGTGCAGATGACCGCGCCCAGTTCCATGAACGCGGCGCTGGCCAGCGCCGCCGCGGCCGGTTCCGTCGGGAGTAGCTCTTCGGTGGCGACCAGGTCGGCTGGCCGGGTGACCGGCCCGGCGTCCGGCTCGCCGGCTACCGCCCGGCAGACCACCCGTCGCACGTTGGTGTCGACCACCGGGTGCCGCTGCCCGTACGCGAATGCGGCCACCGCCCGTGCCGTGTACGTCCCGACTCCCGGCAGGGCCAGCAGTTGCTCCAGGCGGTCCGGGACCTGGCCGCCGTGCCGGTCGACGATCGCCACCGCGCATTCTCGCAGCCGAATCGCCCGACGGGGGTAGCCGAGGCGTCCCCACATCCGGATCGCCTCGGCGGGGCTGTCCGCCGCCAACGCTGCCGGGTCCGGCCAGCGGGCCAGCCATGCCTGCCAGGCCGGCACCACCCGGACCACGGGTGTCTGTTGAAGCATGACCTCGCTGACCAGGATGGCCCACGGGCTGGTGTCCGGCGCACGCCAGGGAAGGACGCGGGCGTGTTGCTGGAACCATCGGCTGACCAGGGTGGCGAAATCGGGCTGAGTCATGGCGACGTCGATGATGTCACGCGCCGGGGTCCCGCTGGTTGGGCGGCTCGGGCGGGGTGTCCCGGCGGCGCGCCCCGGATCGGAGAGAATGCGCGGATGAACGAGCTCGCGATCACCGTCATCGGTCGGGACCGGCCGGGCATCGTGGCCGACGTAGCCGAGGTGTTGGCTCGACTGGGCGCGAACCTCACCGACAGCACGATGACCCGGCTGCGGGGGCATTTCGCGATGACCCTGATCTGCACCGGGCCGGCCGCCGCCGAGGTCGAGGCCGCGCTGGCGCCGCTGGCCGCCGAGGGTCAACTACTGGCGACGGTACGCGCGGTCACCCCGGACGGTGAGGTGCCCGCGGTGGGTGAGCCGTACGTGCTGGCGGTGCACGGTTCGGATCGGATGGGCATCGTCGCGGCGATGACCCGGGTGCTTGTCGACGCGGGCGGGAATGTCACCGACCTGAGCACCCGGTTGGCGGGTGCGCTCTACGTGGTGCTGGCCGAGGTCGAGTTGCCGGCGGGCGTGGCCGACGCGCTTGTGGACCGGCTGCACCGGACGGCTGCTGACCTGGGCGTGGAGGTCACGCTCCGGCCGGCGGACCCGGATCTGTTGTGAGCGGCGCGGAGAGCGTGCCGTACGCCGGTCTGGGTGGCTGGACGCCGGAGGCGCTGGTCGCGTCGGGTGTGGTGCGGGCGGTGTTGTCCGCCCCGCATCCGGTGCTGAGTCGGGCCGCCGGAGAGGTCGATCCGACGGCGGACGAGACGGTCCAGCTCGCGGCCGACCTGGTGGCGACGATGCGGGTTTCGCCGGGTTGTGTCGGGTTGGCCGCCCCGCAGGTCGGGGTGGGTGCTCGTGTCTTCGCCGTCGACGTGACCGGGCACCCGAAGGCGGTGACGGTGCACGGGACCTTCGTGTTGTGCAACGCCCGTGTGGTGGAGGCGACCCGGTGGAAGCCGGGCCGGGAGGGTTGCATGTCGGTGCCGGACCTGACCGGTGACGTGAAGCGGGCCAGCCGGCTGGTGGTCGAGGGCGACCTGCCAGGCACCGGGGAGCCGGTCCGGTTGGTGACCGACGGCTTCGAGGCGCGGGCGTTGCAGCACGAGATCGACCACTGCTCGGGGCTGCTTTTTCTGGATCGGGTGGCTGGTGCGCACGCCGTCTATCAGCGCAAGGTCTACCTCTGAGCGGGTGCCGGACGATCGGGGTATTCATCCAGAGTGGAGGGTCGTGCCCGCGTCCCGACGGGGCTCCGGCGCGTCGCGCCACACTGGCGGGCGCAGCGCGGCTACGGTGGGGGGCATCATGCGTCTGACGGTCGGCCCCCTGCCACCCGCCGTGTACTGGCGGCGTCGCGTCGTCGTACTCGGAGCGGGGCTTCTCTTCCTGATTGTCCTGCTCTACTCCTGCACCGGCTCGGATCGTTCCGACCGCGACACGAAGGCTGCGGGGTCGCCGACGGCCACGCCCACCGGGGCGGCTGGTCCGGGCGCGCCGGTGCTGACGCCACAGACCGGCGCTCCGCCGCCGTCCGCCTCCGGCGATGCGGGCGCGACGACCCCGGACGCGACGACCCCGAGCCCCGCGATCACCAGCAACGACCCTCCGCCGGGCACGGTGGCCAATTCGGTGGACGACGGCACCTGCACCGATGCGGAGATCCGCGTGGTCTCGATGGCGAGTCCCACCTCGGTCCAGCGCGGAGCGGTGGCCGACCTGCAACTCAAGATCAAAAACACGTCGGACCGGACGTGCAGCCGCAACGTCGGCGCCGACCTGCAAGAGATCTTCATCAAGTCCGGTGCCGAGAAGGTCTGGTCCTCGGACACCTGCGGCAAGGTCCAGGGCTCGGACGTGCAGTCCTTCACCCCGAACTTCGAGCGCTCCTACCAGGTGGTGTGGAACGGGCGGGACACCAGCCGGTGTGACGGCAGTGGGTTGGCCGCCGGGCCGTTCCCGCCGCTCGGCACGTACGAGGTGTTCGCCCGGGTCGGCACGAAGCTCAGCGCACCGGTGAAGCTCACCGTGACCGGCTGAGCCGGATCAGACGTACCGCTCCAGGATCGACGCCTCGGCGAGCCGGGACAGCCCTTCACGGACACCGCGCGCCCGGGCGTCACCGACCCCCTCGACGGCCTGCAGGTCCTCCACGGTCGCGCCCAGCAGCCGTTGCAGGCTGCCGAAGTGCACCACCAGGCGGTCGACCACCGTCACCGGCAGCCTCGGCACCTTGGCCAGCAGTCGGAAGCCGCGCGGGCTGACCGCCGCGTCCAGCGCGTCCGACGCGGCCGGGTAGCCGATCGCCTTGGCCACCGACACCAGGTCGATCAACTCGGTGGCACCGAGCAGGTCCAGCTCGACAAGTGCCTCGTCGAGGGTGCGCGACTTGCGGCCGACCGGGAGGTAGTCCCGGATGACAAGCGTCCGATCGGCGTCCACGCCGGCCATCAGCTCGTCGAGCTGCAGGGCCAGCAGACGGCCGTCGGTGCCCAGCTCGACCACGTAACCGGCGATCTCGTCGGCGATCCGGCGGACCATCTCCAGGCGCTGCACCACGGCCACCGCGTCCCGTACGGTGACGAGATCCTCGATCTCCAGGGCGGAGAGCGTGCCGGAGACCTCGTCCAGCCGGAGCTTGTAGCGCTCCAGGGTGGCGAGCGCCTGGTTGGCCCGGGAGAGGATCGCCGCCGAGTCGTCGAGCACGTGCCGTTGGCCGTTGACGTAGAGGCTGATGATCCGCATGGACTGGCTGACCGAAATGACCGGATAGCCGGTCTGCCGGGCCACCCGCTCGGCGGTGCGGTGCCGGGTGCCGGACTCCTCGGTCGGGATGGACGGGTCGGGCATCAGGTGCACGGCGGCCCGGACGATCCTGGTGCCGTCGCTGGAGAGCACGACGGCGCCGTCCATCTTGCACAGCTCGCGGACCCGCGTCGCGGAGAACTCCACGTCCAGCGGGAAACCGCCGGTGCACAGGCCCTCGACGACCTTGTCGTAGCCGAGCACGATGAGCGCGCCCGTGCGGCCACGCAGGATGCGCTCCAAACCGTCGCGCAGGGCGGTGCCCGGGGCCATCAGGGCGAGGTTGGCGCGCAGTGGATCGCCGGCACTCCCGGTGGCTCCCGCGGTCACGCTCACGCTGATCGGGCGGGCGGGCGAGCCCACGGCGCCGGTGCGGGCCTGGGGCGGCGCGCCGGCTGGCTTGGTGGTATCGCGGTCGATCGGCACGGACACAGTCTACGGACTGCCGTGCGGTGGGTGCTGTCGTGGTTACTGTGATGTGTCACGATGCGGCCCTTCCAACCCGTTTCCCGCTTGCGGCGTGCTGTCCGGTTTTGCCGTCCCCGTCGGCACGCTGGGTCACTCGGCGGACGCGCGGGCCGCATGGTGCAGCGCCGAGCGGACGTCCGTGACCTCGGTCACCCGCATCTGCTGGGGGCCGGCGCCGGTGCTGGTCGGGCCGCAACCGGGCGGCACGAGGGCCACCTTGAACCCCAGCCGGGCCGCCTCGGCCAACCGGCGGGGCACCGCCCCGACCCGGCGCACCTCGCCGGTCAGACCCACCTCGCCGATCGCCACCAGGTGCGGTGCGATGGCCAGGTTGAGCCCGCCGGAGGCGACCGCCAACGCAACCGCGAGGTCCGCGGCCGGCTCCACCACCCGGATGCCGCCGACCGTGGCGGCGAAGACCTCCCGGTCGTGCAGGGTCAGCCGCTCGGTGCGTCGCTGAAGCACCGCGAGCACCATCGCCAGTCGCGCCGAGTCGAGGCCGGAGACGGTACGCCGGGGAGAGCCGGCCACCGTCGCGCCGATCAGCGCCTGCACCTCGGTGACCAGGGCGCGCCGCCCCTCCATGGCCACCGTGACGCAGGTGCCCGGGACCGGCTCCGCGTATCGGGTCAGGAACAGCCCGGACGGGTCCGCCAGGCTGCTGATGCCGCCCTCGTGCATCTCGAAGCAGCCGACCTCGTCGGCCGCGCCGAACCGGTTCTTCACACCGCGCACCAGGCGCAGCGAGGAGTGCTTGTCGCCCTCGAAGTGCAACACCACGTCGACCAGGTGCTCCAGCACCCGAGGCCCGGCCACCTGGCCGTCCTTGGTGACGTGCCCGACCAGCACGGTGGCGATGCCCCGCTCCTTGGCGACCGAGACCAGCGCGGCGGTGACCGCGCGTACCTGGGTGACCCCACCGGGCACCCCCTCGGTGCCGGTGGTCGAGATGGTCTGCACCGAGTCGAGCACCAGCAGGCCCGGCTTGACCGCGTCGAGGTGGCCGAGCACCGACCCCAAGTCGCTCTCCGCCGCGAGGTAGAGCTGGTCGTGCAGGGTGCCCATCCGTTCGGCACGCAAGCGCACCTGACTGACCGACTCTTCCCCGCTGACGACAAGCGAAGGGCTGCCGGCACCGGCTGCCCACTGCTGGGCCACGTCCAGCAGCAGTGTCGACTTGCCGACGCCGGGCTCGCCGGCGAGCAGCACCACGGCGCCGGGCACCAGACCGCCGCCGAGCACCCGGTCGAGCTCGCTCACCCCGGTGGGCACGGCTCGGGCCGGGGCGGCGCTGATGGTGGCGATCGGCCGGGCCGGCTCGGCCGGCATCCGGGAGCTGACCACCCGACCGGCCACGGTTGGGCCGGTCGTCGTGCTCTCGACCACCGCGCCCCACTCGCCGCACTCCGGGCAGCGCCCCACCCACTTGGGCGGCTGGTGCCCACAGGCGTCGCACTCGTACGCCGGGCGCGGCTCGCGGGCGGCGGACCGCCCACGCGCGGCACCGGCCGTGCCGCTACGCGAAGGAGTCGATCGGGAGGTGGTCACATCAGGACGCTAGCCCTCTCGTACGACGAAAACACCCCGGCGTGGTGGTCACCACGCCGGGGCGTCCGTCGATTCGGAGGTCGGGTCACTCGTGGGTCGTGCCGCCCTCGTTGCCCTCGTAGCCGCCCTCGCGCTCGATGAGCGGCGAGGGACGCGCCGCAGGGGTGAGCGGCACCGCGATCGGCGCCTGGCCGGTCACCGTGTTGCCGTTGCCGAAGTCGAAGGTCACCGAGACGTTCTGGCCGGAGCGCAGCGCCTCGGTCAGGCCGATCAGCCGGAGCTGCGAGGTGGCCTCGGAGTTGAGCTGGATGTAGCTGAGCGGAGCCAGCTCGATCCGGGCCAACTGGCCGGGGGCGGCCGGACTGGCCGAGCCCGACGCCCGCGCCGACTCCGGAGCGGACGGCGTGGCCGAGGACGAGCCGGTCTCGGACGGGGTCGCCGACGGGCTGGCCGAGCGGGACGTGGAGGTCGACGGGCTCTGTGAGCCCGACGGAGACGCGCTGCCCGACGGAGACGCGCTGCCCGACGGAGACGCGCTGCCCGACGGAGACGCGCTGCCGGACGGAGACGCGCTGGCCGAGGCGGACGCGCTGGTCGAGCCGCCGCCGATGCGCACCTCGCGGGCGCTCTCGGCGGTGACGGTGACGGTGACCGTCTGCTTCGAGTCGTTGTAGATCACGGCGCTCAGCGGAGCGTCCTGGCCGGCCCGGTAGCCCTCGGTGCCCGGGTACTCCACCAGCAGACCACGCACGGAGAAGGATCCGTTGTTGGTGGTGAGGTTGACGCCCTGGACCGACGGCTCCTTCAACGCGGTCTCGGCGATCTGACCGGTGCCGCATCCGGACGCCAGCAGGCCGGTTGCCGCAATCCCGGACAGCAACAGGGCCGCCCGCCGGGATCCCCTGATCGAGCGCGTCACGTCGGTCCTCCTCGTCACAATCCCCACCCGGGCCGCACGCCCGGGCACGGTGGCCATACCCGCGCAGACCGCGCTCCAGGGTAGTTGGGGCTGATCGAGGCCCGCACGCGGACCCGGCAATGCCACCTGGCCGGGTGGCGCTCACACCACCCGACCGCTCGCCACCAGCAGGACCACGTCGATCAGGGCCACCAGCATGACGGCGCGGAAGGCCGCCACCGGCCGCCGGCCGGCCCGGACCGCCGAGCGTCCGGCGTACCAGCTCAGTGCCGGCACCACGGCGGCCGTGCCGACCGCGGCCAGCCCGAGGGCCGACGGCGGCCCGGGTGGTCCGAGGACCAGGGTCGCGGTCGCCGCGAGGAGCAGACCGGCCGCCGCCGCCCGACTCCCGGCGGAGCCCAGCCGGTGCGGCAGGCCGCGCACCCCGGTCCGGGCGTCGTCGGCCAGGTCGGGCAGCACGTTGGCGAAGTGCGCGCCGGCCCCCAGGCAGGCCGCCGCGACGAGCAGCCAGGCGGGTGGGGTCGGCTGACCGGGCAGCGCGAGCACCACGAAGGCGGGCAGCGCGCCGAAGGAGACGGCGTACGGCACCACCGAGAAGGCGGTGGCCTTCAGCGGCCAGTCGTAGAGCAGCGCCGAGACGAGGGCCACGGTCAACCAGAACGCCGCCGTCGGGTTCGTGGTCAGCGCCAGCAGCGGACAGGCCACCGCGGCCGCCGCCGCAGCCCAGGCCGTGGTGCGCCGGCCGACCGCGCCGGCGGCGACAGGTTTGTCGGTACGCCCCACCGTGGCGTCCCGCTCGGCGTCCAGCGCGTCGTTGGTCCAGCCCACGGCGAGCTGGCTGGCCAGCACGGCGAGCACCACCGAGACGATTCCGGACGGTCGATGACCCACTCCCCAGGCCAGTAGGCCGGAAACCGCGGTGACCGCTGCGGCCGGTTCCGGATGGCTCGCTCTGACCAGCCCTAACACCCTCGACGACATAAGGGAAGTCTGGTCGTTACCGAGCAGTCGTGCCACGCTCGTGCCATGCGAGACGTGGCTGCGTCCGCGGCGTCCACCGGCCCCCGGGTGCTGCCGCGAAACGACCCGCGCCAGTACGACGACCTGGCCGCCGAGTGGTGGCGGCCGGATGGCGCGTTTGCGATGCTGCACTGGCTGGCCGCGGCCCGCGCGGCGCTGGTGCCACCGGCGACCCGTCCCGACGAGCTGCTGGTGGACCTGGGTTGCGGTGCCGGTCTGCTCGCGCCGCACCTGGCCGGCAAGGGCTACCGCCACGTCGGTGTGGATCTGACCCGCTCGGCGTTGCTCCAGGCAGCCGAGCACGGGGTGGGCGTTGTGCAGGGTGATGCGACAGCGGTCCCGCTTCCGGACGGATGCGCCGACGTGGTCTCCGCGGGCGAGTTGCTGGAGCATGTGCCGGCCTGGCCGCGGGTGGTTGCCGAGGCGTGCCGCCTGCTGCGTCCGGGTGGCCTGCTGGTCCTGGACACCCTGAACGACACGGCCCTGGCCCGGCTCGTCGCGGTACGGATCGCCGAGCGGTTGCCGACGGTGCCGCGCGGAATCCACGATCCACGGTTGTTCGTGGACGCGCGGGCCCTGGTGGCCGAGTGCGCTCGGCACGGCGTGGACCTGCGAGTGCGCGGCATCCGTCCGCAGCTCGGGGGCATGCTTGCCTGGTTGCTGCGCCGGGCCCGCGCGACCGGTGCGACGTCCACCGTCCGCGCGCCGCGCATCGTGCCGACCCGGTCCACCGCCGTGCTCTACCAGGGCCGGGGGGTCCGCAAAGGATAGTCCGGCCGTGGCGGGGTATGGGACGCCGAGGAGGAGACGATATGACGGTGCAGGCGTTTGAGGCGGCCCGCCGGTTGGCGCCGCGGTTCGCCGCGCGCGCGGCGGAGCACGACCGGGACGGTTCCTTCCCCATCGAGGACTTCCGTGACCTGCGGGAGGCTGGCCTTTTCGGGTTGATGGTGCCCCGGGCGCTGGGAGGCATGGGGGCCAGCTTCGCCGAGTACGCCGCGGTGGCCACCGAGCTTGCCCGAGGCAACGGCGCGACGGCCCTGGTGTTCAACATGCACGCCTCGGTGACCGGTGCCCTGGGCGCGGTCACCGAGGAGCTGGCCGAGGCGTTGGGCGTGCCGGACGAGGCGTTGGCAGCTCGGGACCGCCTGCTCACCGCCGCCGCCCAGGGCTCCTGGTACGCGGTCGCGATGAGCGAGCGCGGCGCCGGTGCCCGGCTGTCCCAGCTCACCACGGCGTACGAGGAGACCGACGAGGGTTGGCATCTCAAGGGCAGCAAGACGTTCTGTTCCGGCGCCGGTCACGCCGACGGCTACCTGGTGGCGGCACGCAGCGCGGCCGACCAGTCGGTGGTCTCGCAGTTCCTGGTGCCGGCCGGTGACGGGTTGACCGTGGAGCCGACCTGGGATTCGCTCGGCATGCGCGCCACCTCCTCGCACGACCTGCACCTGGATGTGACGGTGCCCACGGACCGACTGCTCGGCGGCGTGGAGGGGTTGGCGCTCGTGGTCGCCCAGTTGATGCCGCACTGGCTGGTGGCCAGTTACGCGGCCGTCTACGTGGGGGTGGCCCGGGCGGCGATCGACGCGGCGGCCGAGCACCTGAACGCCCGCAACCTGGCCGGCCTGCCGGCGGTGCGGGCCCGGCTGGGGCGGGCGGACGCCACGACCGCCGCCGCGCAGCTGGTGGTCGCCGAGGCGGCCCGTCGGGTGGACGACGCGCCGGGCGACGAGGAGACCAACCGCTGGGTGTGGCGGGCGAAGCTGCTCGCCGGCACCACGGCCGCGGAGGTGGCGGCGTCGGTGTTGGAGGCCGCGGGCACCTCGGCGACCCGACGTGGTCATCCGTTGGAGCGGCTCTACCGCGACGCCCGCTGCGGCTCGCTGCACCCGGCCACGTCGGACGTCTGCGCCGACTGGCTGGGCATCGCCGCTCTGGGCGGCGACCCGGACCGCGACGGATCGGCACCGCGTTGGTGAGGCGGCTCCGCGGGTTCGGCACGGAAGATGGGCCAGCCGAGGCGGCTGGTGGGACGGCCAGGGGGAGGACAGCATCCGACGAGAGGTGGGGATCGTGTCCGTACCAGTGATCGCGGGGCTCGGGACTGCGCAGCCGCCGTCCGCTTCGCAGGACGAGTTGTGGGAGGGCTTCTTCTCCCGGCACTTCACCGGCACCACCCGGTCGTTGGCCCAGCGGATCTTCGCGAACTCCGGGGTGACCCGGCGTCAGGCCGCGGTCAACCCGCTGTTGGAGGACGTGTCGGACTGGCCGACCGAGCGCCGGATGCGCCGCTACCAGGTGGAGGCGCTGCCGCTGGGCAAGGAGGCGGTGGGTCGCGCGTTGACCGCCGCCGGGTTGGACGCCGGCGACATCGGCATGTTCATCGTCTGCTCCTGCACGGGCTACGCCACCCCCGGGCTGGACATCCTGCTCGCCCGGGACCTCGGTATGGCGGCGGACACCCAGCGGATGTTCATCGGCCACATGGGCTGTTACGCGGCGCTGCCGGGGCTCGGCGCGGCGAGTGACTTCGTCACCGCGCGGGGGCGGCCGGCGCTGCTGCTCTGCGCAGAGCTGACCAGCCTGCACATCCAGCCGTCCAGTGCCAGGGTGGACACCCAGCAGATCGTCTCGCACGCGCTCTTCTCGGACGCCGCGGTCGCCGCCGTGGTCGTGCCGGGTGGTCCGGGGTACGCGTTACGCGAGGTCACCTCGGTCACCGACACCTCGACCGCCGATCACATGACCTGGGACGTCACCGATGCCGGCTTCCGGATGGGGTTGTCGCCGAAGGTGCCGCAGGTGCTGTCGAGGCACGTACGCGGGTTGGTCGACGACCTGTTGGCCCGGCACGGCGTCACCAGTTCCGACGTGGACGGTTGGGCCGTGCACCCGGGTGGGCCGCGGATCCTCAACGTGGTGGAACGGGAGCTGGCCCTCCCTCCGGAGGGGTTGGCGGCGTCCTGGGCGACGCTCGACGAGCACGGCAACTGCTCGTCGCCGACCGTGTTGCTGATCCTGGACCGGTTGGGCCGTTCCACGCCGGCGGCTCGACGCATCGTCATGCTCGCGTTCGGCCCCGGCCTCACCCTGTACGCCGCCCTGCTCGATCGACAGGAGTAAAAATCCGCCCCTGGCGGCGTTACGCTCGATGGATGGATGCGACGGCGGAGGGGCGGCTGCGCTCGGCGGTGCTGTTCGGCGCGACGGCGGCCCTCCTGGTCGCCGGTGGCTGGTGGTGGCGCTCCGCCGCGCCCGCTCCGGTGGCTCGGCCGCCCGGGACGGCGGCGACGCCTGTCGCGGGGCCCAGCGTCAGCACGCCGTTGGAGCGCGCCCTGGTCCGGGGTATTGGGGCGACCGCGCGGGTTGATGGAGAGACGGGGGCGGTCGTCCGGGCGGTGGATGCCCCGCGGGCGGTACTCGACCCGGCCAGCGGTGAGATCATCGACATCGAGGGTGATCCGAGCTGGCTCTTCTTCCAGGGCGAGCTGCCCGCGTTCCGCGAGACGATCTGGCAGGAGCGGACGGTGCTCGTGCCGAGGCAGCGCATCGTCCGGCAGGCGGGCGGCGGCGACTCCCGCTACCTGCTGCAGTACCGGTGCACCAGGCCGGGCACCCTGTCGGTGACGGTCTTCGAGGCCGAGTCGGCCGGGCCGTCCGAGATCGACTGCGATGGCGTGATCACCAGCGCCGAGGTGCTCTCGGACGGCAGGCCGTTCCGGGTGTCGCTGTCGACCGGCGGGGTGCGCGAGATCGATATCGAGGCGCAACTCGTCGGCCTGCCCCGCTAGGGCTGTTCAAAGCCCCTGGCCCGCCTCGGCTCGACCGAGGACTTTGAACAGACCCTGGGCCGGTGTCGAACCACCTGGCCCGGCGGGGTCACCGGCCCTCGTGGGGTCAGCCGGCGAGGGCGCTCAGGTCGTTGCGGTAGGAGTCGACAGTCCCCAGTTCGGGCAGCACCCGGGTCACCGTGCCGGTGCGGTCGACCAGCAGTGCGGTCAGGGTGCCGGGGTGGACCGGTTGGCCCAGGAACGACCGCAGTCCGCCAGCGGGGTCGGCGAGTGCCCGGACGCCCGTGCTCGCCGATGGCGAGGTCGCGACCCTCCGCCCTCCGGCCACGGTGATCACCGCGATCCCCGGGGGCGCCGCCGCCGCGGCCTCGTCGATCCGCTCGGGGCAGGGGCAGCCGTCCACCAGGATGATCATGGCGGGCAGCAGGCCGCGCAGCGGCACCGGCGCCTGGGCGGCGTCGACCAGGTCCAGCGCGGGCAGTGCCCGGCCGGCGACGGTCGCGGGAGGCGCGTACGGGGCCGGGGTCGGTCGGTCGGTGCCCCGGCTGGCGCGGGGCCAGGCGACGGCGAGCAGGCCGGCCATCGTGGTGAGCAGTGCGACCACCAGCACCAGCAGTGGTAGGGCCAGGCGGCCGGGGCGGTCGCCGGCGGCACGGCGCAGCTCGCGACGAAGCTGGGCGGCCTCGTCGGCGAGCGCCGAGGCGTCGTCCGGGACCACGATGCGGCCCCACTCGGGCGGTAGACCGGGCAGGCCGTCGGCTGGCCCGTGACCCTCGGCATCCGGCTTGCCCATCGGACCTCCTGGAAGGGGCTCGAGAGCGGTGTGCGGCTCGGTCTCCAGGGTCCCGCACCAGGGGCACCTCCCGCTACACCTGGGCGCATTCCCGCCAGCCGCGATACCATGGGAGAAGCGCATAGCCCTTGATCTCGACGTTCTGTTCACTAGTGCCGGGCAGTCATCCGCACGTTACGGAGCGTGTTCGAACCATTGGTTTGACCGCCTGTCAAGCTGAAGCAAGACCTCTCACAGGGCCCCTGAGCTGCGCCAACGGTCAGGACATCGGTGAGACATCGGTGCCTGAGCGTGTTACCCTAGACACAGCGAAAGGGGTTTCGAACCTATGGTTTTCAGTGTCGGCGAGACCGTTGTCTACCCCCACCACGGGGCCGCACTCATCGAGGCAATCGAGACTCGGGTCATCAAGGGCGAGCCTAAGCAATACCTCGTCCTGAGGGTCGCGCAGGGTGACCTGACGGTCCGGGTGCCGGCCGAGAACGCCGAGATCGTGGGCGTCCGTGAGGTGGTCGGCGAAGAGGGCCTCGGTAAGGTCTTCGACGTTCTGCGGGCTCCGCACACCGAGGAGCCGACCAACTGGTCGCGGCGTTACAAGGCCAACTTGGAAAAGCTGGCCTCCGGCAATCCGCTGAAGGTCGCCGAGGTCGTGCGCGACCTGTGGCGCCGGGAGCGGGAGCGGGGCCTCTCCGCTGGCGAGAAGCGGATGCTGGCCAAGGCCCGCGACATTCTCGTTGGTGAGGTCGCGCTGGCTGAGAAGAGCACCAAGGATGAGGCGGAGACGCTGCTCGACAAGGTCCTCACCGAGGCCTAGTCCGCAGAGCATCGTCGTCCCACCAAGTAGCGAAGAAACCACCGAGGACCGCGACGTGACCGCGCAGCTCAATCCGCGCGGTGACGTCGCGGTCCTCGTGCCTGCGGCGGGTGCCGGCGTACGGCTCGGCCCCGGCCGACCCAAGGCGCTGCGCCTGCTCGCCGGCGAGCCACTGTTGGTGCATGCCGTGCGTCGACTGGCTGCCGCACCGTCGGTGCACACGATCGTGGTGGCCGCGCCGGTCGACGACGTGCAGGCCGTCCGCGAGCTGTTGGCCCCGGTCGCACCGGTGATCGTGGTGGCCGGCGGTGCGGAACGACAGGCGTCGGTGGCCGCCGCGCTGGCCGCGGTGCCCACCGGCCCGACGATCGTGCTGGTGCACGACGCCGCCCGCGCGCTCACCCCACCCGAACTCGTCGAATCCGTCGCGGCGGCGGTTCGTGACGGGCGGGACGCGGTGATCCCGGTGCTGCCGGTCGTCGACACGATCAAAGAGGTGGATGCCGACGAGGTGGTGCTCGGCACCGTCGACCGTTCCTCCCTGCGCGCGGTGCAGACCCCGCAGGGTTTCCGCCGGGCCGTGCTCAGCGCCGCGCACGCCGCGGCCGGCGATCCCCTCACCGACGACGCCGGGCTGGTCGAGAAGCAGGGTGTCGTGGTGAGCTGCGTGCCGGGCTCCGAGTACGCCCTGAAGATCACCAGGCCGTTCGACCTGGCGCTGGCCGAGCACCTGCTTGCCGCCTCCGGTTGACGCGTACTCTCGGATCATGATCGTTCCCCGGGTCGCCATCGGCACCGACGTGCACGCGTTCGAGCCCGGCCGGCCCTGCTGGGTCGCGGGCCTGCTCTGGCCCGACCAGGACGGCCTCGCCGGGCACTCGGACGCCGACGTGGTCGCGCACGCCGCCTGCAACGCGCTGCTCTCCGCCGCCGGCCTCGGTGACCTCGGCGCCGCCTTCGGGGTGGGTCAGCCGGAGTGGGCCGGCGCGTCCGGGGTGGCGCTGCTGACCGAGACGGCCCGCCGGGTACGCGCCAGCGGCCTGGAGATCGGCAATGTGTCGGTGCAGGTGGTCGGCAACCGACCCAAGATCGGCCGGCGTCGGGCAGAGGCCCAGGAGGTGCTGTCCGCTGCCGTCGGCGCCCCGGTCACCCTCTCCGCCGCGACCACCGACGGCCTTGGCTTCACCGGCCGCGAGGAAGGGCTGGCCGGTGTCGCGGTGGCCCTGGTGTACGACGCGCCGGCCGCCTAAGCTCGCCGCGATGTCCAGCGACCCAGCCCCCGACCAGTCCGCCGCCGACGGCTATCTCCAGCGGGCCCAACTTCTCGCCGAGCTCGGGCGCCACGACGAGGCGGCCGGTGAGCTGGCCTACGGGCTGGCCCTGCAACCGGATGACGTGGAAGCCCTCACCACGCTGGCTCGGGTGCACCTGGCCGCCGGTCGCCCGACCGAGGCGCTCGCCGCCGCCGACACGGCCGTGGCCGCCGCACCGGAGGCCCTACCGCCGTTGGTCGCCAGGGGCATGGCGTTGGCCGACCTGGAGCGCTACGGCGAGTCGGCGGCCACCGCCGACCGGCTCCTCGCCCTCGGCCCGGCCGACGCGTACGCCCAGCGGAGCGCGGCGGCGCTCCTGGCCGACGCCCGCAACGGCCAGCCGGCGCTGAACGCGGCCTGGCGTGGTGTCGAACTGGCACCGGAGGAGCCGCAGGCGCACCTGGTGCTCAGCCTGGTCGCCGCCCGGCTGAACCTGTTCGACCTGGCCGAGCGGGCCTACCGGGAGGCGTTGCGGCTCGACCCGCGCGTCGCCGAGGCTGGGCACGACGTGGGGGTCCTGAGGTTGGAGCAGCGTCGGTGGTCGGAGGCGTTGGCGCACGTCGCCGAGACCGTCGCCATCAGCCCGAGTCGCATCGAATCGCCACGGACGCTCGCGCACGGCCTGCACCGCCTGGTGCTCTACGGCGCGGGTTGGTCGCTGGTGGCGGCGGTGCTGGTGGCCTTCGCGGCGTCGGCGAGCGACGGGTTGTCCCGCGCCCTGGCGGTGCTCGCCGCGCTCAGCGGGGGGATCGTGGTCTGGCAGCTCGCGGCCCGGTTGCCGGGGCTGACCCGGACCGTCCTGCCGGCCCTGCTGCGCTCGGACCGGGCGATCGCGCTGGCCGTCTACGCGGTGGCGGCCGCGCCGCTGCTGCTGCTGGTGTACGCCGTGGTCGGTTCCCCGTGGCCCCTGGTGCTGGCCATCGCCGTCACGGCGGTGGCCGAGTTCGCCATCTTCACCAGAACCGCGCTCCGCTAGCCGCGACGCGCCCAGGTCCAGGCGTACCCCTCGTCCTCGCAGCCGCTGGCGGCGTCGCAGAGATCGAGGGGGCGGAAGGTGTCGACCATGACGGCCAGCTCGTCGAAGTAGTCGGCGCCGATGGAACGCTCGGCGGCACCGGGCTGGGGGCCGTGGGTGAAGCCGGACGGGTGCAGGGAGATCGAGCCCTGCTCGATGCCGGAGCCGCGGCGGGCCTCGTAGTTGCCGCCGGTGTAGAAGAGCATCTCGTCGGAGTCGACGTTGTGGTGGTTGTACGGCACCGGGATCGACTGCGGGTGGTAGTCGACCTTGCGGGGCACGAACGAGCAGATGACGAAGTTGGGACCCTGGAAGGTCTGGTGCACCGGCGGGGGCTGGTGGATGCGCCCGGTGATCGGCTCGAAGTCGTGGATGGAGAACGCCCACGGGTAGAGGTGCCCGTCCCAGCCGACCACGTCGAACGGGTGGTTCGCGTAGACGTAGCGGGTCCAACCACGGCGGTGGCGGACCAGCACCTCGACCTCCTCGCCGTCGACGAGCAGCGGGGCGTCGGGGCCGCGGACGTCGCGCTCGCAGTACGGCGAGTGCTCCAGGAACTGACCGCGGACGGAGAGGTAGCGCTTGGGCGGGCCGATGTGCCCGGACGCCTCGACGGCGAGCAGCCGGACGGGCTGGTCGCCGGTGGGCACCAGCCGGTGGATGGTCGAGGTGGGAATGACGACGTAGTCGCCCGCGACCGCGTCCAGCACGCCGAACGGGGACTCGACCCGCAGGGTGCCCGACTCGACGTAGAGGCAGTGGTCGCCGGTGGCGTCGCGGAACAGCGGCGAGGGCCGGTCGGCGAGCACGTACCCGATCCGGACGTCGTCGTTGGCGAGTAGGTACTGCCGGCCGAGGATGGGGTCGGACCCGCCGGTGTCCAGCTTGTGGGTGCGCAGGTGGCGGGGCTTGAGCGGCAGGTTCGGTGCCCGGGTGAACCTGGGCGGGGTGAACTCGTCGGCGGCCAGGATCGCGGTGGGTGCGTGCCGGTGGTAGAGCAGAGACGAGTCGGAGGAGAAGCCCTCCTGGCCCATCAACTCCTCGGCGTAGAGGCTGCCGTCGGGTTGCCGGAACTGGGTGTGGCGCTTGCGCGGCACCTCGCCGACGCTGCGGTAATACGGCATGTCGCCTCCCGGGATGTCCCGTCCACCGGCCAGGTGTGTCCGATAATCGGACGTTGTTGTCCGTTCCTCGTAGCGTCCCGTACATTCTTGTTCCGTGTCAACGCAGGTGCCCGCACTCCTCCACGGCCTGGTGGACGACGCCGCCGTCTTCCCGCCGGGCAGCGCCACGCTGCACGACGCCCTGGTCGCCCACCGCCAACACCGCGCCGCCTGGTACGCCGACCTGGTCGGCCCCCTGCTGATTCCCGCCTCGACCGTCTCGGCGGGCGAGCTGAGTGGTCTGGCCGACCCGGGCGAGGGCCTGGTGCTCGGCGTGATCGGTGACACCGGGGTCGGCAATCTGCCGTTCGCGCTCTCGTTCCTCGCCCCGGACGGCGTGACCGCACGGCAGGTCGAGGTGGCGGTCGCCAAGCGGGGCGAGGACCCGCTGCCCGGCATCGTCGAGCTGCTGCGACTGGCCGACACCATGCCGGGCGTCGAGGCCGTGTACGCCGAGCTTCCGTTGACCTTCGGCCTGATGGGCGCGCTTGACGCGATCGCCGCCGCCCGCGCCGGCGGCGTGCCGATCGCCGCCAAGTTCCGCACCGGCGGACTGGCCGCCGAACTCTTCCCCACCCCGGCCGAGCTGGCCGCCGTGATCTGCGCCTGCCGGGACCGGGACCTGCCGTTCAAGCTCACCGCGGGGCTGCACCAGGCGGTCCGGCACCTCGACCCGGAGACCGGCTTCACCCACCACGGGTACGCCAACGTGCTGGCCGCGACGCTTGCCGCCGCCGACGGCGAGAGCGTGGGCCGGGTCGCCGAGCTGCTGACCGCGCTCGACCCGCGCCCCCTGTTGGAGCGCGCCACCGTACGGCTGCACGAACCCCGCCCGCTCTGGGTCGGCTTCGGTTCGTGCAGCATCCTGGAACCACTTACCGATCTGATCCGGCTGGGGCTGGTGAACGGGGGCTACGACGCATGACCTGGGTGACCGGCGTTGACGGTTCGCCGTACGGGGTGACGAACCTGCCGTACGGGGTCTTCCGGCGCGACGGGGGTCGGCCGCGGATCGGCGTACGGATCGGGTCCTGGGTGTTCGACCTGGCCGCGGCGGAGGCCGCAGAACTGGTGCTGGCCGCCGGCGCGCTGTGCCGACCCACCCTCAACGAGTTCATGGCGCTGGGCCGTCCGCAGTGGATCGCGGTACGGCAGCGGATCACCGAGTTGTTGACCGACCCGGCGCACCGGGCCGACGTCGAGCCGATGCTGGTGCCCCTGGACGACGTGGAGCTGTTGCTCCCGATCGAGGTCGCTGACTACGTCGATTTCTACTCCTCCGAGCACCACGCGTCGAACGTCGGGCAGATCTTCCGCCCCGGTCAGCCGCCGCTGCTGCCGAACTGGAAGCACCTGCCGATCGGCTACCACGGGCGGGCCGGCACGGTCGTCGTCTCCGGCACGTCGGTGACCCGGCCGACCGGCCAGCGGGCGTCCGCCGAAGGCCCGGTCACCGGCCCGTCGGTACGCCTGGACATCGAGGCCGAGGTCGGCTTCGTGGTGGGCGTACCCAGCCGGTTGGGCGATCGGGTGTCGGTCGACGACTTCGCCGACCACGTCTTCGGAGTGGTGCTCGTCAACGACTGGTCCGCCCGGGACATCCAGGCCTGGGAGTACCAGCCGCTCGGCCCGTTCCTCGGCAAGTCGTTCGCCACCTCGGTCTCGGCCTGGGTCACGCCGCTGGACGCGCTCGGCGATGCCTTCGTCCCCGCCCCCGACCAGGACCCGCCGGTGGTCGACTACCTGCGCGACGTGCCGCACCTGGGTCTGGACCTCCGGCTGGCGGTGGAGTGGAACGGCACGCTGGTCAGCGAGCCGCCGTTCGCCACCATGTACTGGACGCCGGCACAGCAGTTGGCCCACCTCACCGTCAACGGCGCGGCACTGCGCACCGGCGACCTGTACGCCTCCGGCACCGTCTCCGGCCCCGACCGTACGCAGGTCGGTTCGTTCCTGGAGCTGACCTGGGGTGGGGCGGAGCCGGTGACGGTGGGCGACGAGAGCCGCACCTTCCTCACCGACGGCGACACGGTGACCATCACCGCCACCGCGCCCGGCCCGGACGGCACGACCATCGCCCTGGGCGAGGTCAGCGGCACCATTCGTCCGGCCAACTGAGCGGTCGCATTACCTCCGTCTCGTGCACGGGACCGGTTATCGCACAGCCGGTGCGATAACCCGGCCGGGTTGACCCGTTGATCGTCCGGATCCCGTTGCCTCGCCGCGCGATCCGAGCCGGGTTCAACCCGGCTGCCAGCGGTGGGGCGTCCATCGCACACGGAGGTAACGACGATGCACGATCTTGCGGGCGCGGTCTGGCGTACCAGCAGCCGTTCCAACGACCAGGGGCTCTGCGTGGAAGTGGCGGACAACCTGGTCGATGTCCATGGTCTGGTTGCGGTCCGCGATTCCAAGGACCAGGCCGGCCCCACCCTCGCGGTCAGCCCGCCTGGGTGGACGGCGTTCATCGGCGCGATCCGGGCGGGTCGCTTCGAACACTGACCGGAGCATCGGCACCTGTCGACGACGTCTGGTGCCGAGCAATGGTCCAATCGGACAGCGTGGCCTCCGGGAGGTGGAAAATCCGTCCCGGGGGCCCCGGCCGGCCCCTACTCCGCGTACCGTCGGGGACACGGGAGGCGGGCATGTCGACGGTGGCGGTTACCAGGTTCATCGAGGCGCACGCTGTCGATGTCTGGGGTCTGCTGACCGACCTGCCCGGCCGTACGGCCCGGCTGACCGCCGCGGGCTCGATCGAGGTGCTCACCCCGGGTCCGTTCGGGCCGGGCACCGCCTGGCGTGAGGAGCGAGCCCAGCCCGACGGCGGCACGCTCACCGAAGAGTTCCTGGTGGTGGAGGCAGTCGCCCCACACCGGTTGGTGCTCTGTTCCTCAGGTGCTGGCGTGGACTACCGAATCACCTGGAGTCTGCGACAGGTCCGGCGTCGCCGTCGGGGTTGCACGGCGGTCACCGTCACCCACGAGGCCGTGCCGACGGCTCCGTACGGCCGGGTGATGGCGCTGCTGCTCGGCGGCCTCGCCGCGCGGGCGGTCGAGGTGGCGCTCGGCCGCGACCTCGCCGACCTGGCCGTGGCGGCCGGTGCCGGCGCCGTCGAAGCCGCCTGAGCGCCGGCCGGTCACCTCCGCATCCGCGCGTGGTCGCCCTGACCTGCGCGGGGTCCGGCAGGTTCCGCTGGGTAGGGTGCCGGGCGGAGGTGCGGCATGGGGATCCCGAGGGGCCGACGACGGCTCGCGATGGCGGTCGCGGCGCTGCTCGCGACCGTGGTCGTCGTGGTCATCGGTTACCGGGTGCTCGCGCCGGCCGAGGTGAGCACGGTGGCCCAGGCGGACTATCCGCAGGCGGCCCGACCAGCTGCCGGTGTGGTGGGTCGACTGCCGGTCGCACCGTTGATCGTGGACGGGAGGCTGCGGGTGTACGCGGCGCACCGCCAGGTGTACGCCGACCGGCCGGTCGACGGTCGGCACCGGACCACCCCGTACTGGTCGTACCGGCGCTGGCCGGCGGAGTTGACCGGGGTGGTGGCCAGCGGCCGTACGGTGGTCAGCCGCTGGTCCGACGGGCAACTGGTCGCGCTCGACGCGCCGACCGGGCGGGTGCTCTGGAAGGCTGACGGTCCGAAGCCCGCCGAGAGCGATGCGGTGGTACGCCGTACCGGTGCGGCAATCGTCTGGGATCCGCGCGGGCTGCACCTCACCGACCTCACGGACGGCCGCACGGTGGTGGTGGTCAGCGGGGACACCGAGGCGCGCGGGGTCGAGGTGAGCGGCGGCCGGCAACTCTGGCGGGTCGAGCTGCCCGGCCGGTGCCGCAGCGACGTCGGCACCACGGCCGACGGACAGCTGATCGGTCTGGACCGGTGTGCCGGACCCGCGACTGTTGAGTTTCGGGACGCGGCGACCGGTGTGGTGCGGGAACGGTGGCGACCGCCGGGTGGGTCCGACGAGTTGGTGGTGACTCCGCTCGGTTGTCGTACCGGTCGGTCGGACTGCCCGGCCTTGCGCACCGCGGGACCGGGCGACGCGGCCGGCCGGGGTTGGCTGGTGGGCGTCGGCGAGCCGGTCGCTGCCCCCGCGCTCGATCCGGCCGGGGCAACCGTGGTGGGTGAGCAGGCCGTGGTGGTGCTCGACGGGGTGGTGGTGGGTCGGTCGGCGCGTACGGGCGCGGAGTTGTGGCGGTCCGCTGATCTGGGTACGGCACGGGTCCTGGCCGCGCAGCCTGGCCGGGTGCACCTGCTGACCGACGCCAACGAACTGGTGACGCTGGACCCGGCGACCGGTAGGCGACTGTCCCGCTTCTCGCTCAACGTCGGACGGGACGGGACGGGCTGGGTGCCCGGGGCGGTGGGGGCCGGGGGCGGCTATGTCGCGGTGGAACGACTCCGCAGGCCGGTCGACCCCGCCGGCGACGACCGGCGCTACTACCTGACGGCGGAAGCGGTGATCCTGGCCGCCACCTGATCGTGGTGTCTCCGGCACCCGCAGAGCTGAACCCTGCATACCTTTTGGCGGTAAAAGGTATGTTTTTCACGGTTCAGGTTTCCTCGGGAAGGGGTCGGCGCATGGGCAGGACAGCAGCCAACTATCTCGTGGGTGGCGCACTCGCCGCCGCGGCGAGCCTCGCGCTGGCGGTTCCGCCGGTGCTCGACGCCGATCCCGCGTCGGCGCGCGGGTTTGCTGCCGTCCGGGTAGCGCCGTCGGCGGACACGGGCGTCACCTTCGAGATCCTGCCGGCGTCGCCGACACCCACGCCGACGCAACCCGCGTCACCCACGCCCACCCCCACGCAACCCGCGACGCCGACGCCCACGCAACCCACGCCGGCGCCACCGCAGCCCACGCCCAGCCACGGTCAACTGCCGGTCACCGGTTCCGGCGGGTCGACGTTGCTGCTCGTCGGACTGGGCGTGCTCCTGCTGATCGTCGGTGGCCTCGCCGCCCGTCGCTGGCGGCGCGTGTGATGTACGCCGGCCGTCGGCGGTTGGCGCGAGCCCGCCGCCGGTGGCTGGTCCATCGTGTGCACCTCGTCGATGGCCGGTGCGGAACCCGCCACCGGCGGCCGATGCGCTGTGCGGCCGCCGGCGTGGCGTCAACGTCCGGCCGGAACCCGCTCCCGTGGCCTGCCGGTGGGGGGCCGAGGGGACTGGCGGGAGCGGCGGATCAGCACCGCGAGTCCGGCGAGGAGCAGGAGGCCCGCGACGGCCGCCGCCACGGTCCAGCCGGACACCATCCGGGAGATGACGTTGCCCCGCTTGCCGACCTGACCCGGGTCGGGAAACTCGATCTGCGCGCTGACGCTGCGCTTCACCAGCCCGCTCTCCAGGTTCACCTCGATCTTCCAGGGTCCGTTCGGCAACGCGGCCGGTAGCCGGGCGATGACCTGCCCGGAGCCGCCCGGCGCCAGCGTGACGCCCTGCACCACGGGGAACGGGCCAGCGCGGCTGTCGGCCGGTCCGTCGCTGAGGGTGACCGAGCCGGTCAGGTCGATGGCACGACCGCCGGTGTTGGTGACCTGGGCGGTCACCGAGGGCTCGCCCTCGGGGCCGCGGGCCGGGCGAAGCTCACCGATGGAGAAGTCGGAGACCGGTTCGCCGCCGGGTCCGATGTCGAGGTACATCCGGACACCGACCCGGTGGATCTGGGTGACCTCTCCGCCGGCCCGGGGCGCGGAGGTGGCGGACGCCCAGATCACGCCGTACCGCTCGCCGCGCGAGGCGGGCGGCGGCACCGTGATGGTCGCCAGGACCCGGGCCTCGCCCCACGCTTCCACCTCGACAGCCGAGGTGTCGAGGGTGACCCAGGACGTCAGCTCGTTGGCCGCGCGGCCCTCGCCGAACCTGAACTCCGAACCCTCCACGCTCGCCGCCGCCGGATACACGTCGATGCGGCGGGCCTCGTCGGTGCGATTGGTGATCAGCAGTTGCCGCTTGATGGTGGTGCCCGGCGGCAGGTGGTCGACGATGTAGCGCAACGCCCGGGGGTCGTCGCGCCGGTTGGTGGGTGCCTCCAGCAGCCGGATTCCGAGGCGGTCGTCGGCGTCTGGCTCGGCCGCGCCGGCCCGGGTCGTCAGACCCGGACCGGCGAGGGAGAGCAGCGCCAGTGCGACCGCGACGGTCGACCGGCCGTGGCGGCTAGGCCACCGAATGCGTCACCGTCCCGGTGTAGACGCCCGCGATGCTGTCCAGCGGCACGTTGACGATCAGGGTCGGGTTCCAGGTCGCGGTGTTGCCGCCGGTGCCACCGGCGTGGGTGAACGCCGTGAGCGGGGTGACGCTGTCCAGCGGCGCGGCGGCGCCGGCGTTGGCCTGGCCCGGCGTGAAGGTGCCGGTGCCGGTGGTCGCCGTGGCCGGGCCGGACCAGTAGTCGATCTCCCCCGGGAGGACCGTCTCGGCGGGGGTGCCGCCGCCGGTCTGGAAGACGCTGGCCGTCACTGAGGCGACCCAGGAGGCGTCCGCCGCACCCCGGGAGTCGGTGACCGTGACCGGGCCGAGCTGGCCGGTGATGGTGCTACCGGGCGCGCCGCTGCCCAGGTCGGCGGTGGCCGGCGCGTCGATGTCGAGGGTGCCCGCCGCCACCTCGAAGGTGACGTCGGTGGTGTCGGTGGGAGCGGCGGCGGCCGGTGCGGCGAGGAAGCCCACCATCGCGGCGGCGGCCGCTCCGGCGAGGCAGATCTTGGCAGTACGCACTGTTTGTTACCCCGTTCTCGAAGTGAGCCGGCGTGATTCCTCGATACAGCCGGCTACTTCGGAAGATAGGGCAGGCAGCGGGGCACAAGCGGACAAACAGCGCTTATGACCCTTTCTGGGTCAGATCAGTGCGGACTCCGCAGCGGCCAGGAACGCGTCGTTCTCGGCAGGGGTGCCGATGGTGACCCGGACCCCGTCCCCGGCGAACGGCCGCACGATCACCCCGCGTGACTCGCACGCCTTGCCGAACGCCACGGCCCGCTCGCCCAGCGGCAGCCAGACGAAGTTGGCCTGGCTCGTCGGCAGTTCGGGCACGAACTTGCGCAGCGCCTCGGTGACCCGGTCCCGCTCGGCGACGACCAGGGCGCAGCGACGCGCCATCTCCGTCGCCTGGGTCAGCGCGGCGAGCGCCCCGGCCTGGGCCGCCGTGCTGCTGGAGAACGGGGTCGCCACCTTGCGGATGGCCGCGGCCACCACCGGCTGGGCAACCAGCCAGCCCATCCGCAGCCCGGCCAGACCCCACGCCTTGGACAGGGTGCGCAACACCGCCACGTTCGGCCGGTCCAGGTAGTCGAGACCGTCCGGCACCTCCGCGTCGGTGACGAACTCCCGGTACGCCTCGTCGATCACCACCAGCACGTCGTCCGGCACCGCGTCGAGGAACCGGTCCAACTCTCCCCGGCGCACGGCCGTACCGGTGGGGTTGTTCGGGTTGCAGACGAAGATCACCCGAGTCCGTTCGGTCACCGCCGCGGCCATCGCCGCCAGGTCGTGCCCGTGCCCGGCGTCGTTGGGCACCCGCACGCTCGTCGCGCCGCTGGTCGCCACGATGATCGGGTACGCCTCGAAGGACCGCCACGAGTACAGCACCTCGTCGCCGGGCAGGCAGGTGGCCCGCACCAGGTGCTCGGCGAGCGCCACGGACCCGCAGCCGGTGGCGATCCGGTCGGCGTGCACCCCGTACCGCTCGGCCAGCGCGTCCCGCAGCGCCACCACGCCCATGTCCGGGTAGCGGTGCGAGGTGGTGATCGCCTCGGTGACCGCCTCCACCACGCCCGGCAGCGGCCCGTACGGCACCTCGTTGCTGGCCAGCTTGATGGCCTCCGGCAGGCCCAACTCACGGGCCAGGTCGGCGGGACTGCGACCCGGCACGTAGTTGGGTAGCGCGTCCAGGTCGGCGCGGGTCAGCCGCAGCGCCGGCTGATGACGTCCGGAGTCGGTCATGGGGTGTCTCCCGGGGGCTGGTTGCGGTCGTTCGAGGGGGTGGAAGCGAAGCCGTGCGGAACTTCGACGACGACTGTCTGCGCGCGCTTGTCGTGCAGCGCCTGGCGCAGCGGGTGGTCGAAGAGCGGGGAGAGGGCGTCGACGAGTTGCAGCACCAGACCGATCCCGGCGCAGTACCAGAACAGCGTCGGCAGACCCAGCAGACTCCACCGGCTCAGCGACCGAACCATGCCCAGCGGCTGGTCGGTGGCGATCGGCACCGCCCGGATCCGCATCAGCCGCTTGCCGACGGTCTGCCCGTTGGCGGCCATGGCCGGCACCTCGTACGCCAGCCAGAGCGCCGCGGCGATCAGCAGGATCACCAGCAGGAGCGAGTTGGCCTGCTCGCCGGGCAACGGCAGGCCCTCGGCGGAGGTCTCGCCCCGCTCGGCCCGCCGGAAGATCTCCCGCCAGTACGGGGCCCACTCCTGCGCCCAACGCCAGACGAACCAGCCGTTGGCCACGATGTTCAGCGCGAAGACGAGGCCGAAGTCGATCAGCCGAGCAACGAACCGGCGGCCGTAGCCGGCCAGCACGAAGCCGTGCGGACGCGGCTCGGGCGGTCGCATCGACCAACCGGGGTGCCCGGGCGGGGGCGCCCAGCCAGGTTGGCCACCCGGAGGCACCCAGCCCGGCGGACCGCCCTGCGGACCCCAACCGGGAGGGCCGGCAGCCGGTCCCGAGACTGGGCCGTGGCCCGACTGCGGGCCGTACCCCGGTGGTGGGCCGTACCCCGGTGGTGGGCCGTACCCCGGTGGTGGACCCGGATGCGGCGGCCCGCCGGGGACGACGGTCGCCGGGTCCGGGGTGCCCGACGCCGCGGGCGCGACCGGGGCGACCGGCGCGGGCGGCGGCTCGACCGGCGGAGGGCCGTCCGGCGGAATGGCGTCGACGGGAATGGGCGCGCCGAGCCACCCCTCGCCGTCCCAGTAACGCCTGGTGTCGGTGTCGGCCGGGTCCACGTACCAGCCGGGTTGAACGCTCACGCCGCCGCTCCGCTTCGCTGCGCGCCGGCGCGAGGCGCCACGCTCCTGAGCCTGCTGGTTCGCTCACTGCGCTCGCTCACGCCACCGCTCCGCTTCGCTGCCTGCTGTTTCGGTCGTTGCGCTCGCTCACGAGGACACCTTAACGACGACCGTGTCGGCGAACTTGTCGTGGAGGCACTGCTGCCACGGCTTGTCCCAGAGCTGCCACAACCCGTCGACGTAGGCACCCCCCGGGACCAACGAAGCTCCCAGGTACTGCACGAGCCAGCGCCGGCCGGCCATCCGCCGGTCCAACGTGCGGCTCGGGTCGATCGGCACCACGCGCAGATTCAGCACCTTCTTGCCGACCGTCTGACCACCGCGCTTGAGGTACTCCACGTGGTAGAGCCAGTAGAACCCGAGCATCACGACGAGGAGCCCGAGCTGTAGCAGCAGGATCGGCAGGAAGAACTCGACGAAGAGGGTGGGCAGATCGGCTTCCACCAGCGGGCCGTCCGTGTGGGTCCGGGTCATCTCGGTGAACATCCGCCACCAGAGGATGAGGAAGAACGGCAGGAACAGCACCAGCGACACGGCGCTGGCCAGCGCCGTGTCGATCAACCAGGCCAGCAGCCGGTCGGCGAAACTCGCGAGCGGCTGACCGCCCGGGCTCAGCGGCGGAGGCGGCGGGCCGGGTGGTCCGGCGTGCCACGGTGGCGGTGCGTACCCGGGTGGGGCGTACTGCGGCGGCACCGCGTACCCGTGGGGGTGTGGTCCGGGCGGCGGCGCCACGCCGCCGGCGGCGGGCTGGGGCCCACCGGCCGGCGGCGTCGGGTACGACGGAGGCTGCGTCACGCCCGCAAGTGTTACAGGTTGCCGCGGGCTTCCTGCTCCCGCTCGATAGCCTGGAACAGCGCCTTGAAGTTGCCCTTGCCGAAACCGAGCGAGCCGTGCCGCTCGATCAGCTCGAAGAAGACCGTGGGGCGGTCCTGCACCGGCTTGGTGAAGATCTGGAGCAGGTAGCCGTCCTCGTCCCGGTCGACCAGGATCTTGCGGGCCTTCAGCTCCTCGATCGGCACCCGCACCTTGCCGATGCGGGCGCGCAGCTCGGGGTCCTCGTAGTACGAGTCCGGCGTGTCCAGGAACTCCACCCCGGCGGCCCGCATCGCGTCGACGCTGGCCAGGATGTCGTTGGTGGCGACGGCGATGTGCTGCGCCCCGGGACCCTGGTAGAACTCCAGGTACTCGTCGATCTGCGACTTCTTACGGGCGATCGCCGGCTCGTTGAGCGGGAACTTCACCTTGCGGGTGCCGTTCGCGACGACCTTGCTCATCAGCGCCGAGTAGTCGGTGGCGATGTCGTCGCCGACGAACTCCGCCATGTTGGAGAAGCCCATCACCCGCTTGTAGAACTCGACCCACTCGTCCATCCGGCCCAACTCCACGTTGCCGACCACGTGGTCGACGGCCTGGAAGAAGCGCTTCGGCTGGATGCCGGCGGCGATCATCGGCTGCCGGTCCACGATCGGGCCGCGAGCGGCGAAGCCGGGCAGGAACGGGCCGGTGTAGCGGGACCTGTCGACGAGCGTGTGCCGGGTGTCGCCGTACGCGGCGATGGCGGCCATCCGGACGGTGCCGTGCTCGTCGGTCACCTCGTGCGGCTCCACGACGCTGGCGGCGCCCTGCGCGATGGCGTGCGCGTACGCGGCGTCGACGTCCGGGACCTCCAGCGCGATGTCGCTGATCCCGTCGCTGTGCTTCGCCACGTGCTCGGCACCATCGGCGTCCGGGCGCACCGCGCCGGTCAGCACGAACCGGGCCGAGCCGCTGGTCAGCACGTACTGGGCGTGGTCCCGGTAACCCTGCTCGGGGCCTCGGTACGCCACGCAGGTCATGCCGAACGCGGTGGAGTAGTAGTGCGCGGCCTGCTTGGCGTTGCCGACCAGGAAGTGCACGTGGTCGAGGCCCCGGACCGGGAACGGGTCGTGGCTGATGTCGTGGTCGACAGCGCCGACGAGCCGGTCGACGTCGACGTCCTCGGTCGACTGGGGTCGGTCGATCGCCTGGGTCATGATGGCCTCCCTCGCGTACCGGCCGGCCTCGTGGGCCGGTTGTTGACCGAAGGATCGCGGTGCGGGCATCGGCTGGGCAACTGTCCGGGTAAATGCTGGTCAGGTTGCGCATTCGGTATGGTCTGGGTCCATGAATGGTGAGCAGAATGTACAGCTCGACGTCCTCGACGTGCGCTTGATCGAACTGCTCGCCGAGGAGCCGCGGATCGGGGTGCTGGAGTGCTCCCGCCGGCTCGGGGTGGCCCGCGGCACCGTGCAGGCCCGGCTGGACAAGCTCGTCGAGCGGCGGGTCATCGTGGGCTTCGGCCCGGAGATCGCACCGGCCGCGATCGGGTTCGGGGTGACCAGCTTCGTCACCCTGGAGATCAGCCAGCGGCACGGCCACGACCCGGTCACCGCCCACCTCGCCGCCATCCCCGAGGTGCTGGAGGCGCACACCATCACCGGCTCCAGCGACCTGCTCTGCCGGATCGTGGCCCGCTCCAACACCGACCTGCAACGGGTCATCGACCAGATCGTCTCGTCCGCCGGCATCACCCGGGCCTCGACGATCATCGCGTTGGCCGAGCAGATCCCCTATCGCACGCTGCCGCTGGTGCGCAGCGCCGTGCGGGCGTCCTCGTAACACCTTCGCGCGCAGAAAGCGCGGCGACACGGCGGCGCGGGCGTACGGAAGATCCGTGATCGTGGCTACGGTGTGCGGGTGGCGAAGGGGAGCGTGCGCGGCGGGCTGCTGCTCGGCCTCGCCGTGGTCGTCGCGCTCGCCGCGACCGGCGTGTGGAATCCCTTCCCCGGCCTGTGGGACTGGGTGGACCGCAGCGAACCCATCTCCGAGCCGGACGTGGTCTGGCAGCAACGGATCGGCGGCACACCGCGCAGCGTGACCATCGCCGGCGACGCCGTCGTGGTCGAACAGCGCACCCGGGTGGAGGCCCGCAGCCTCGCCACCGGGGCGCAGCTCTGGGAGCGCAAGGCGGACTGGGCGGCGGTCGCCGGCGGCGACCGGGACGCGGTCGTCGCCGTGGGCAAGCTCCTGGTCAAGGGGTACGAGCTGCTCGACCCGGCGACCGGGGCGACCCGGCGACGCGACGACGACGCGGTGGCCGTCTGGACGTACCGCAACCTGCTCCTCGACGCCCGCTGCACGGAAGCCACCGACTGCACCCTGAGTGCCTGGGACCCGCGCGGCACCACGCCACTCTGGACAGCGTTCCTGCCCGGGGTGCACAGCGGCCTACTCGCCGACAACCCGGGTCTGCGCGGCACCCGCCGGCTCACCGCCACCCGGGTCGACGACGGGGTGGCCGGGGCGGAACCAGCGCCACCGCTGCTCGGCTTCCCGGTGGACGGTCGGGTGCACGTCGTCGACACCGCCACCGGTCGCGTCTTGCAGAACGTCGAACCCGGGCGGGACGAGCGGCTGTCCGTGGTGGGCGGCCGGATGCTGCGGATCGCCGCCCGCTCCCAGGACGGCACCTGCTACTTCGCCATCTCCGCCCGGGACCCGGCGACCGGGCAGGAGGCCTGGCAGCGGGCCGGGGTCAACCTGCGGACCGCCGACAGCGCCGGCTGCGTGCAGCGCGAAGACCCGCAGGGTGCGCGGAACGTGCTGATCGGTGTCGGCCCAGACAGCCGCGAGGCGGTCGTCGACGGGTACGACGGCCGACTGCTCTGGGTCGGCGAACCGGGCACCAAGCTGATCGCCGTCGACGACCGCTACGCGGTGTTCCGCGCCGCCGACAAACGTTCCGTGGTCGCCCGTCAGCTCGGCACCGACCGGGTGCTGTGGACGCGTCCCGCCAGCGGCAAGGCCGGTGCCGCGCTGACCCCGTACGCGGCGGTGGTCGCGGACGAGAAGCCGTCCCGGTTGGCCGCGGTCGACCCGCGCAACGGCCGGGAGTTGGCAGTGCTGCGCACCTCGGCGAACGCCCTCGCGGTCGGGTCGCAGGGCATGATCATTGGTGAGGGGCGCGAGATCGGCTACGTCCGCTTCGGCGCTGGCGGGGGCTCGCCGGCCCGCCCGCCCGGCGACGGCGGGACCCCCGGCCCGGGCGGCACCGGCCCCGGTGCGCCGAACAACGGCGACTGCGGGCCGAAGGGGGAACTCTGCCCCGAACCGGACGGCGGCAAGGACGGCTGAGGGCCTGGTCGTCCGATCGCTGAGCGGGCGGCGGGACCGCGGGATGAGAGCGGCGTCCCAGGACCCGCCCGGCGGGTGGGAGTGATCGACCGGTCTGCCCTAGGCTTGCCGCTCATGAGCAGTGCCGCCGCATTCTCGTACGCCCCCCTGCTGCCGACCGGCCCCGACCAGACGGACTATCGCCTGGTCACCGACGAGGGCGTCGACGTCGTACACGGCCCGGGAGGCCGCCGGTTCCTCACCGTGGAGCCGTCCGCGCTCACCGCGCTGACCGCCGAGGCGATGCACGACATCGCGCACTACCTCCGCCCCGCGCACCTGGCCCAGCTCCGGGCGATCATCGACGACCCGGCCGCCTCGCCGAACGATCGGTTCGTCGCGCTGGACCTGCTGCGCAACGCCAACATCGCCGCCGGCGGGGTGCTGCCGATGTGCCAGGACACCGGCACCGCGATCGTGATGGGCAAGCGCGGCCGGCACGTGCTCACCGACGGCGCCGACGCCGAGGCCATCTCCCGGGGCGTCTACCAGGCCTACACGAAGCTCAACCTGCGGTACTCCCAGCTCGCCCCGCTGACCATGTGGGACGAACGCAACACCGGCAGCAACCTGCCGGCCCAGGTCGAGTTGTACGCCGAGGACCCGGACGGGCACCCCGACGCGTACAAGTTCCTGTTCATGGCCAAGGGTGGCGGCTCGGCCAACAAGTCGTACCTCTACCAGGAGACCAAGGCGCTGCTCAACCCGACGCGGATGATGCAGTTCCTGGAGGAGAAGCTGCGGCTGATCGGCACCGCCGCCTGCCCGCCGTACCACCTGGCCATCGTCATCGGCGGCACCTCCGCCGAGTACGCCCTGAAGACCGCGAAGTACGCCAGCGCGAAGTATCTCGACGCGCTGCCCACCTCCGGCTCGATGAGCGCGCACGGTTTCCGCGACCTGGAGCTGGAGGCGGAGGTGCTGGAGCTGACCCGCAACTTCGGCATCGGCGCGCAGTTCGGCGGCCGGTACTTCTGCCACGACGTGCGGGTGGTCCGGCTGCCCCGGCACGGCGCGTCCTGCCCGGTGGCGATCGCCGTCTCCTGTTCGGCGGACCGGCAGGCGGTTGCCAAGATCACCCCGTCCGGCGTGTGGCTGGAGCGACTCGAGACCGACCCGGCGCGGTTCCTGCCCGACGTCACCGACGACGCGCTCGACGCCGAGCTGGTCGTCCGGGTCGACCTGAACCGGCCGATGGACGAGATCCGCGCCGAGCTGTCCAAGTACCCGGTGAAGACCCGGCTGTCGCTGTCCGGCCCGCTCGTGGTGGCCCGGGACATCGCGCACGCGAAGATCGCCGAGCGGCTGGACGCCGGTGAGCCGATGCCGCAGTACCTACGCGACCACGCGGTCTACTACGCCGGGCCGGCGAAGACCCCCGAGGGCTACGCCTCCGGCTCCTTCGGGCCGACCACCGCCGGCCGGATGGACGCCTACGTGGAGAAGTTCCAGGCCGCCGGCGGCTCCCAGGTGATGCTCGCCAAGGGCAACCGGTCCGGCCAGGTGACCCGTTCCTGCCAGCAGCACGGCGGGTTCTACCTCGGCTCGATCGGCGGCCCCGCGGCCCGCCTCGCCCAGGACTGCATTAAGCACGTCGAGGTCCTCGAATACGCGGAGCTGGGCATGGAGGCGGTCTGGAAGATCGAGGTGGAGGACTTTCCCGCCTTCATCGTGGTCGACGACAAGGGCAACGACTTCTTCGCCGAGGTGACCAAGCCGGTGCTCACCGTCGGTCGCCGCTGACCCCACCGGCACGGCAAGGGGCGTCGAGCGAATCCGCTCGACGCCCCTTCTGTCGCCTGTGCTGTACCGACATCGGTGCGCCCACCCCACCGGAGGCGGCGGGCGTGCGCACCGCCCCCGTCGGATGCCGTCACCGACAACTCGGGAGTGAGTGTCCGATGGACCGCTGCCGATCCACTCTCACATCGCTATCGCCTGACTGAGCCAATCTGTCACCGCCGGACTACGCTGCTGAAAGTCGGGCCATTGAGGCGGGGGAGCAGATGCGGTTCGGGATCCTGGGGCCTCTGCGGGTCGGCGGTGGCGAGAGCACTGTCACCGCTGGTCGAGACCGGATCGTGCTCGCCATGCTGCTGTTGCGGGCCGGCCGGCTCGTGCCTGTCGAAGAGCTGGTCGACGCGGTGTGGGAGGAACGCCCGCCGGCCACCGCCCGGGCCCAGTTGCAGACCTGTGTGTCGCGGTTGCGACGCCGGTTCGCCGAGCTTGGGCTGGCACCGGAGGCCATCGTCACCGATCCGGCGGGGTACGGCGTCCGCACCGGGCCGGACGACCTGGACGTCGAGGTCTTCGCGCGGGGTGTGGAGACGGCCCGGGCCAGCGCGGAGGCCGGTCGGCTGGACGACGCGCGGACGGCATACCGCGGTGCCCTGGCGCTCTGGCGAGGGCCGGCGCTCGGCGGTATCCCGAGCCGGAGCATCCGCCGCCGCGCGCAGGCCCTCGACGAGCAGCGCCTGACCGCGGTGGAGGAGTGCGTCGACGTCGAGCTGCGTCTCGGCCGAGGCGCCGAGTTGATCGACGAACTCGCCGAGAGCATCGACCAGCATCCGCTGCGAGAGCGACTGCGCGGCCAACTGATGCTCGCGCTGTCCTCGGTCGGTCGACAGGCCGACGCGCTCGCGGTCTACCGGGAGGGTCGGCGGTTCTACGCCGACGAACTGGGCATCGAGCCGGGCGCCGAGCTCCAGAAGCTGCATCAACGCGTACTCGCCGGCGATCTTGTCCTGGCCGGTCGGGCGTCGTCGCCGATCCAGCCGGTCCGCTCGCTGCCCCGGGCGATCGGCGACTTCACCGGTCGGCAGCAGACGCTGGCCCGCCTCCGGAAGGACGTGGAGGCCGGCGCGCGAATCCAACTCATCGACGGAATGGCCGGCAGCGGCAAGACCACCCTCGCGGTGCACGTCGCCACCGCCCTGGCCGGCGACTACCCGGACGCCCAGCTCTACATCGACCTGCACGGGCACAGTGAGCGCACCCCACTGACTCCGGCCGCTGCGGTGGCCACGCTGCTGCGGCAGCTCGGCCTGCCCGCCGAGCGGGTGCCGACCAACCAGGACGACCGGTTGGCGCTCTGGCGCAACGAGCTGGCCGGCCGGCGGGCCCTGCTGGTGCTGGACAACGCGGCCACCGCCGACCAGGTGACGCCCCTGCTGCCCAACGGTCCGCGCTGCCTGGTCCTGATCACCAGCCGTCGCCGGCTGGTCGGGGTGGACGAGGGGCGGCCGTCGTCACTGCCCGTGCTCGACACGGACGAGGCGATCGAGTTGCTCGGCCACGTGGTCGGCGTCGACCGGGTGGCGGCCGAGCCGGAGGCGGCCACCGAGGTCGTCCGCCGTTGCGGTCACCTGCCCCTCGCCATCCGGCTGGCCGGCGCCCGACTGGCGCACCGCCCCCGTTGGCGCATCGCCGACCTGGCCGAGCGGCTGACGAGTCGACCCGACCCGTTGGCCGAGTTCGAGGCGGGCGACAGGTCCGTCGGGCGGGCCTTCGCCCTGTCGTACGCCCAGGTGTCGCCGGCGGCGCAGCGTGCGTTCCGGCTGCTCGGCCTGCACCCGGGGGTTCGGTTCGACAACTCGGTCGCCGCCGTCCTCGCCGAGCTTTCCCTGCCCGACGCCCAGGACCTGCTGGACGAGTTGGTCGACGCGAACCTGGTGGAAGAGGCCGAGCCGGGTCGGTACCGGTTGCACGACCTGGTCCGGGAGTACGCACGGACCCTGGTGTCCGAGCCGGGCCGAGAGGTCGAGCGGCGGGACGGCATCGAACGTCTCCTCGACCACCATCTGCACGTCGCCACGGCGATCGCGCGCAAGACGGAACTCTCCTCGCTGCACTCGCTGATCGTGGTGGCGGAACCGCTCCGCCCGGACCTGGTCGCGCTCGTCGCCGAGCAGGGCCAGGCCTGGCTCGACGAGAACCTGGCCGTGTGGACCGCCCTGGTCCGACTGGCGGAGACCGAGGCATTCCTCAACTACTGCTGGCAGTTGGCGAGGGCGTGCTGGTACGCCCAGTTCGAGGGCGGTCGGCTGGATGAGCTGATCGAGACCCACACGATCGGCCTGCGCGCCGCCGAGGCGTTGGGCAACGACCGGGCAGTGGCGACGATGCTCAACTATCTGGCCTCGGCCCACTACCGGCTGGGTGATTTTCCCGAGTCGATCCGGGTCATGGAGAGGTCACTCGAAATCTTCCGCGAGCTGGGTCTGCGCAGCGGGTTCCGCAACACCCTCGGCAACCTGGGCAGCTCGTACGCCGGCAACTTCGAGTTCCGCCGCGCCCGGGAGTGCTTCGACGAGGCCCGCGCGGTGGCGACGCGGATGCGCGACAAGGAAGCGCTGACGAACGAACTCAACAACCTGTCGATGACCCTGCTGCTGTGGGGACGGCTCGACGAGGCGCTGCTCGTTGCCCGACGGCACCTGAGCATTGCCCGCGAGGTCGGCGGCCCGCGCCGGATCGGCAACGCCCTCGGGCATCTCGGGATGATCCGGCATCGGATGGGTGATGTGGGACCGGCCAGCCGGTTGCTGCGGGTGGCACTGCGTTTCAAGCGGGAGATGGGCACCCGGTTCGGTGAGGGTGAGGTGTTGAACGAGATCGGGATGATGGAACGGGAGGCCGGGCGTCCGGAACAGGCCGCCGACCTGCACCGTGCGGCACTCGTCGCGATGACCGAGGTGGGGGACCGCGTCGCCCAGTGCGGTTCGCGTAACCTGCTGGCCCGAGCCATCCTGGACCAGGGGGACGTGACGAGCGCACTTGACCTGCATCGCCGGGTGCTCGCCGACGCCACCGGGCTGGGTGCCAGAAACGAGCAGGGTCGGGCACTGGAAGGAATGGCCCGCTGTCTGCTGCCGACCGACCCGGCGGCGGCGCGAGCGCATCTGACCCGGGCGCTGTTCCTGCTCCGTCAGATCGAGTCGCCGGACCAGCGCGAGGTGGAACGCCTGCTCGCCGAGTTGGGCTGACGGATCATCTGCGAGTCGGCGGCGGGCGCGGCAGGATGGTACGTGTGACGACTCCAGAGGCGACCGGATACCGGATCGAACGCGACTCGATGGGCGAGGTGGAGGTGCCCGCCGAGGCGCTGTGGCGGGCACAGACCCAGCGTGCGGTGCAGAACTTCCCGATCTCCGGCCGCGGTATCGAGCCGGCCCAGATCAAGGCCCTCGCCCAGATCAAGGGCGCGGCGGCCGAGGTCAACGGCGAGTTGGGCGTGATCGACGCCAACGTGGCCGCCGCCATCGCCGCGGCCGCCGCGCACGTGGCCGACGGCGGTTACGACGACCAGTTCCCGGTGGACGTGTTCCAGACCGGCTCGGGCACCTCGTCGAACATGAACGCCAACGAGGTGATCGCCACGCTCGCGGGCCGGGAGCTGGGCTCACCGGTGCACCCGAACGATCACGTCAACGCCTCCCAGTCGAGCAACGACGTCTTCCCATCGTCGATCCACCTGGCCGCCACGCAGTTCATCGTGGAGGATCTGCTGCCGTCGCTGGGCCACCTGGCCTCGGCACTGGAGGCCAAGGCCGCGGAGTTCGAGACCGTGGTCAAGGCCGGGCGCACCCACCTGATGGACGCCACCCCGGTCACCCTGGGCCAGGAGTTCGGCGGGTACGCCGCCCAGGTTCGCTACGGCATGGACCGGCTGGAGGGCGCGTTGCCCCGACTGGCCGAGCTGCCACTGGGTGGCACCGCCGTCGGCACCGGGATCAACACCCCGCTCGGCTTCGCCGCCGCCGTGATCGGCAAGCTACGTGAGTCGACGGGGTTGCCGCTGTCCGAGGCGCGCAACCACTTCGAGGCGCAGGGTGCCCGGGACGCCCTGGTGGAGACGTCGGGGCAACTGCGGACCGTGGCGGTCGGTCTTTACAAGATCGCCAACGACATCCGGTGGATGGGCTCCGGGCCGCGTGCCGGACTCCGCGAACTGCGTATCCCCGACCTCCAGCCCGGCTCGTCGATCATGCCCGGCAAGGTCAACCCGGTGGTCGCCGAGGCGATGCGACAGGTGTGCGCACAGGTGATCGGCAACGATGCGACGGTCGGCTTCGCCGGCTCCCAGGGCGACTTCGAGCTGAACGTGATGCTCCCCGTGATGGGCCGCAACCTGCTGGAGTCGATCCGGCTGCTCTCCGCGGTGAGCCGGCTGTTCGCCGACCGGCTGGTGGCCGGCCTGGTCGCGGACGCCGAGGTCTGCCTGGCGTACGCCGAGGGTTCACCGTCGATCGTCACCCCGCTCAACCGCTACCTGGGGTACGACGAGGCCGCCTCGATCGCCAAGGAGGCACTGGCCAAGCAGACCTCCATCCGCGAGGTGGTGATCTCCCGGGGGCACGTCGACTCCGGCAAGCTCACTGAGACCCAACTGGACGAGACGCTGGACCTGCTCCGGATGACCCACCCCTGACCTCCGGTCGGCGGGGAGCGCGCCGTGCGGGGTGATCGCGCTCGATCCAGGAATTAGTGGCCTCCACACGCCCGGACCCCACTGTTTCCTGGATCGAGCACGATCTTGCGTGGTCGGTCGGGTGGTGAGCGGGTGTTCTCCCACGCAACTTCCTCGATGTTGCGCGGATCTTGGGCTTGGGCGGGGCGGGTAAACGGCTCGACGGTGGTGACGGGCGGCGGGATGATCCCGTCATGGGTGACCTGCCACGGACCGAGCGGTTGTGGTTTCGGCGGCTGACCATGGCCGACGTCGACGTGCTGGTCGAGTTGGACAGTGATCCCGAGGTGATGCGGTTTCTCAGCGGTGGTGTCGCCACGCCGCTGGCCACGGTCCGCGACGAGCAGTTGCCCAGGCTCCTCGGCCAGTACGAGCGGCATCCCGGGCTGGGTCGTTGGGCGGCGCTCGACCGGGAGAGTGGCGACTTCCTGGGCTGGTTCGCGCTCGACCCTTCGGCGGACGGCACCGAGGCCGAGTTGGGCTACCGGCTGCGGCGCTCGACGTGGGGTCGGGGGCTGGCTACCGAGGGGTCGCGGGCGTTGGTCCGGTACGCCTTCGACACCGTCGGGGTGCGGCGGGTCTGGGCCGAGACGATGGCCGTCAACGAACGCTCGCGGCGGGTGCTGGCCAAGGCGGGTCTGCGCTATGTGCGGACCTTCCACCTCCAGTGGGACGACCCGATTCCGGGGACCGAGCAGGGCGAGGTGGAGTACGAGTTGCGGGCCGAGGAGTGGGCGGCCGCCGCTCAGGAGCGACCGGTGGCCCGACGGGCGCGGTAGGCGGTCACCGCGGCGCGATTGCCGCAGCCGGCCTCGCAGAACCGCCGGGACCGGTTGCGGGACAGGTCGACGACGACGTTGTCGCAGTCCGGGTACTCGCAGACTCGCAGTCGGCTCAGCTCGCCCATCCGGACCAGGTCGGCGATCGCCATCGCCGCCTCCACCGCGATCCGGGTGGCCAGTGGCGCGTCGCGGGGCACGGCGTGCAGATGGTACGGCTCGTCGTCGTGCTCGATGAGCTGCGGCAGCGCCCGGTGTTCCAACAGCAGGCCGTTGACGATGGCGACGATCTCGGGCGGCTCGGCGTCCCAGATGCGGCGCAGCCCGGGCCGCAACCGCTGGACGGCGCGTAGCTCGGCGTCGGTGTGCTCGTGCCGCCCACTGTAGGAGTGGCGGACGAAGAACGCGTCCAGCGCGGCAACGTCAGGCAGCAGTTCGCCGGACCGACCTGCCGTATTCACAAGCGCGGCGGCAGCAATCAGGGAACACTCGGTGTCATGAGCAAAGAGCATCTTGACTCCTGTCAGAGCTTCCGCCTAGCGTCATCAGCACAAGGATAGTTTGCTCATGACACGGTGCCGACCCGAGGAGCGCGACATGCACTCACGACCTGCCGCCGGCGTCGCGTTGGCGCTGCTCTCCGCAATCACCTTCGCCACCTCGGGCACCTTCGCGCGATCACTCATCGAGGCCGGCTGGTCGGCCGAGTCGGCAGTGATCGCCCGGGTCGGCATCGCCGCCCTGGTGCTGGCGATCCCCGCCGTGCTCGCGATGCGGGGGAGGTGGGCCGTCCTGCGGAGCAACGCCACGTCCATCGGGCTGTTCGGGCTCCTCGGGGTGGCGCTGGCCCAGGTCTGCTATTTCAATGCCGTGCGCTACCTGCCGGTCGGTGTCGCGCTGTTGCTCGAATACCTGGGCATCATCCTCGTCGTGGGCTGGATGTGGCTGCGGCACGGGCAACGACCCCGCCAGCTCACCGTGGCCGGGTCGGTAGCCGCCCTGATCGGACTGGCGTTCGTGCTCGACCTCGCTGGCACCGCCGACTTCCACCCGGTAGGGGTGCTCTGGGGGCTGGGCGCGGCATTCGGCCTGGCCGGATACTTCGTGCTCGCCGGACGGGTCGACCCCCGGTTGCCCTCGGTCGCCATGGCCAGCGGCGGAATGGCCATCGGTGCCGTCGTGCTGCTCCTCCTCGGGCTGACCGGTCTGCTGCCGCTGCACGCCACCTTCGGCGAGGTCACCTTCGCCGGGCAGCCCACCAGTTGGCTGCTGCCCATCGCCGGGCTCTCGCTGGTGGCCGCCGTCATCGCGTACCTGGCCGGTATCGCCGGCAACCGGATCCTCGGCCCCCGGCTGTCGTCGTTCGTCGGGTTGACCGAGGTGCTCTTCGCGGTGCTGATCGCCTGGCTGTTCCTGGACGAGTTGCCCACCGGCTGGCAGCTCCTCGGCGGCGCGATGATCGTCGCCGGGGTCGCGCTGGTCCGACTCGACGAGCTGCGCAGGACTCCATCAGCGTCCGCGTCCGACCCAACCGAGCCGGCGCTGGCGCTCGACGGTCGGTGAGACAGTGGGCAGCGTGCTGACCACAGTGGTGTTCGACGCCGACGAAACTCTGCTCGATCTGCGCCCCGCGGTGACCGGCGGGCTGGAGGCCGTCCTCGACGAGATGCGACGGCGTACCCCTGCGGCGACCGAGGTGACGCTCGCCGAACTCGAATCGGACTGGGACGCGGTCTTCGGTGACCTGTCGGCCGCCCCGGTCATGGAGATCCGCCGCGCCGCACTGGCCCGGTCGCTGGCCCGCGCCGGCCTGAACGACGACCTGGACGACATCGCCGACCTCTTCTTCGCCCGCCGGTTCGCCCTCACCAGACCCTTTCCGGACGTGCCAGTGGCGCTGGCCACGCTGCGCTCCCGGTATGCCCTGGGCTTCGCCACCAACGGCAACAGCCGCGCCGAGCGCTGCGGGCTCGCCGGAGAGTTCGCCTTCGAGGTGTACGCCCACCAGAACGGCCTGCCCAAGAAGCCGGCCCCGGACTTCTACGCGGCGGTGGTCGCCGCAGCCGGGGTGCCGGCCGGGCAGATCGTGTACGTCGGGGACTCGTGGGAGCACGACGTGGTGGCACCCCGGCGGGCGGGCCTGCGGTCGGTGTGGTTGAACCGGCACGGGCTGCCTCGTCCACACGGTCACCCGCCCGACGCCGAGGTGTCCAGCCTGGCCGACCTGCCAGCCGCGCTGGCCAGCCTGCCCGCCGGGCTGACCGACGTGCCGGCCGAGCCGGCCGGTCTGCGGGCCTGACCGACCGTCGAACGGTGCGGGCTTGCGGTGCGGGCTGGCCGTGCGGGTCGGCGGGCTTGATCCACTCGGGTTTCCTGAGGGTGGGGTGTCGACGTCCGGTGGACGGCGCGGTTTCCAGGAATCTGAGTTGATCGTGGTCCGGTGGAGGGTCACCGTCGCCACCCGCGGGAGGCCAGCGCGGCGCGCACCTCGCCGAGCACCGCCGGGAACTCGCCGTGCAGCCGTCGACTGGTCACGTGCAGGACCAGCCAACCCGCGCCGACCAGCAGGTTCAGTCGACGGCGGTCGCGGTGCAGCTGGTCTGCGTCAGAGTGCCACTGCCCGTCGTACTCGACAGCAACCCGAAACTCGGGCCACGCCAGATTGGGATGCAGGACAACGCCATTGGCCAGGTACACCGGAAGTTGGACGACTGGGCGTGGCAGCCCACCGAGCACCAGCCGTACGCGTAGGTGCGACTCCGGTGGGGACTGGGCTGAGCCGTCGGCCAGGTCGAAGAGCCACCGCGCTCGTCGCCCACCGGGCCGGTCCGCGTTTCCGGCCGCCAGAGCGCCAAGCGTGTCGCGATCGGTCAGTCCCTGACCGAGCAGCGAGTCGACGATGGCGACGGCGCGGACCGGGTCGAGCCAGACGGCGGTCTCCCAGGCGGACCGTCCCGGGTCGGAACGGGGAATCCTGCCGCCCGGCTCCCAGGGTGGCCCGGGCGTGTCGACTCGTCGATCGTCGTCGGATCTGGGCAGTGCCACGCTGCCCGTTTCAACCGACAATGCGGCTGGCCCGGGCATTTGCCGTGTGCGGCCGGGTGGCATTCCGACGGCGGTCTGACGCCCGACTCTCCGGAGAGAGTCCGCGTCTGGTGTTCGGCTCAGGCCCGGCGGGCGTCCGGCGACCGCTGCTCGCCCGGGGTGCGTCAGTCGACGTGCGTGGTCCGGTGTTCGATTGTCGTTCGTTGCACGACACGGGTTCGGCATGCTCCCGGCCCGCCCCGGTGACTCGACGGTTGACAGTGGGGTGCTGGCGTTGACGTGCACGCGGAGGCCGCGTTGGGGACCGATCCGCAGGGGGCGGGGCACGAGGACGTGGACGTCGTCGGTGAAGGCGGCGGCGTGTTCGACACCGTGCAGGTAGGCGGCCGACGGGCCAGCGATCATCACCCCGGACGGCAGCCGGAGGAGGGCCGCGCGACAGGCCAGGGCGTGGTCCCGGTCCAGCCGCGCGTCGGCGTACACGTCGTGGCGCAGCCGCACCCAGGCGGAGCTGCGTAGCTGATGCTCGGTGAGCAGGCCATCCCGGACAGCGTCGGAGCCGCGGAAGACCTGCCAGGTCAGGGCGTCGGGGCGATGCGGACGTGGTGGCATGCCGAGCAGCCTGCCGACCACCGGTCGGCCGCCGAAACCCCTGTGGACAACCTGACCCACGCCCGCCCTCGCGCCCTGTGGACAACCACGGGCCCGCCCGCCGATCGTGGTATGGCGCGCCCGCCTGGTCAGATCCCGGCCCGTTGGCGGACGTCTTCTGTCCAGGCCACTTCGTGCGGGGTGATCCGGGCCGTGGGACGTGGCGGTGCTGCCGGTGGCGATGTGTGCCGGGCGGCGCCTGTCGCGGGCAGGATCCGGGCCGTGGGTCGGCAGTGATCGACTCGCGTTTCTGGAAGGTGGGCCATCGCAGGCCTTGGGATACCGCGCCATCCTTGAACCCGAGTCGATCAATGGCAGTGCCGGGCCGGGCGCGAGGTGGTGGGGCGGCGGTCGGGATCAGCTGAGGGCGGTGGTGATGGCTGTGGCGGCGGCCAGCACCTGGGGTCCGATCGTGTCGACGTCCAGTGGAGCGAGCGCGACCACGCCGACGCTGGCCTCCAACCCGGGCACGCCGAGCACCGGTGCGGCCACCCCGTACGCCCCGGCCTGCAACTCCCCGCTGCTGCTCACCGGCGTCGCCTCTCCGGCTCGGCCGGCCAGGATGGCTCGGCCCGCCGCCCCTCGATCCAGCGGGTGCCGTGCCCCGGCGCGGTACGCGACGTGGAACGACGTCCAGGTTGGCTCGACCACGGCCAGGGCGACGCCCTCGCCACCCTCGACGACGGTCAGATGTGCGGTTGCGCCGGCCTGCTCGGCGAGGCGGCGTAGCGCGGGCAGGGCACCTTCGGCGAGCAGCGGCTGGGCCCGTCGGGCCAGGTGCAGCAGCCCGGCGCCGAGGCGCAGCCGACCGTCGCCGTCGCGGCGCAGCATGCCGTGCCCGGTCAGTGGGCCGACCAGCCGGTAGACGGCGGCCCGGCCGATGCCGAGCCGGTTGGCGGCCTCGGTGACGGTCAGGCCGCCTGCGGCGTCGGCAACCAGGTGCAGCAGCCGTAACCCTCGGTCGAGGGTCTGCGACATCTCTCCGGGACGTCCCGCCACGGCATCGGCACGCCCGACCGCGCTGGCTTGTCCGACCGGGCCGGCTTGTCCGATCGGGCTGGCCTGCCCCGGCACCGCGTCGGTGGGGGCTGGAGTATCGCCGGAGCGTGCGGTCGCGTCCACGCCTGGCAGCGTACGACCCGGCACCGGCAGGTCCGGACAGGCACGGACAGCTACCCTTGTACGGTGACACTACGCCTGTATGACACCGCCACCCGATCGGTGCGGGACTTCGTCCCCCGGGAAGCCGGCAAGGTGGGGGTCTACCTGTGTGGTCTCACCCTCCAGTCTCCGCCGCACATCGGTCACCTTCGCTCCGGCGTCAACTATGACGTGCTGCGACGGTGGCTGCTGGCCGCCGGCTACGAGGTCACCTTCATCCGCAACCTGACCGACATCGACGACAAGCTCCTGGTCAAGGCGGGCGAGCAGGGGCGACCGTTCTGGTCGATCGCGTACGCGAACGAACTGCTCCTCGCCGAGTCGTACCGGGCGTTGAACGTACTGCCGCCCACCTATGAGCCGCGCGCCACCGGGCACATCCCGGAGATGCACGAGCTGATCACCAAGTTGATCGCCGACGGGCACGCGTACCCGGCCACCGACGGCTCCGGCGACGTCTACTTCGACGTGGCGTCGTGGCCGGCGTACGGGTCGCTGTCGGGCCAGTCTCCGGACGCGATGCAGTCGGCCGGGGACGCCCCCGACCGGGGCAAGCGGGACCCGCGCGACTTCGCGCTCTGGAAGGGCGCTAAACCGGACGAGCCGGCGGACGCCTACTGGCCGTCGCCGTGGGGGCTCGGCCGCCCGGGTTGGCACATCGAGTGCTCGGCGATGTGCTGGCGGTATCTCGGCCCGGAGTTCGACATCCACGGCGGCGGGCTGGACCTGACGTTCCCGCACCACGAGAACGAGATCGCCCAGTCCAAGGCCGCCGGTCTGCCGTTCGCCCGCCACTGGGTGCACCACGGTCTGCTGAGCATCGGCGGGGCCAAGATGGGCAAGTCGGCCGGCAACGCGCTCGACCTGGCGTACGTGGACTCGCTCGGGGTGCGGCCGGTCGAGCTGCGTTACTACTATGCCGCCGCGCACTACCGCTCGGTGATCGACTACTCGGAGGACTCGCTCCGCGACGCCGCGACCGCGTACCGCCGGATCGAGGGTTTCGTGCAGCGGGCGGCCGAGCGGGTCGGCGTCGGTCAGCCCGGCGAGCTGCCCGGCGGCTTCGTCGCGGCGATGGACGACGACCTCAACACGTCCGCCGCGCTGGCTGTGCTGCAACAGCACATTCGGGACGGCAACACCGCGCTGAGCGTCGGCGACGATGTGACCGTCCGCACCACCCTGGCCGCGGCACGGGCGATGCTGGATATCCTCGGGGTCGACCCTCTCAGCCCGGCCTGGACCGGCGGTGGCCGCACGGATGATCTACGTGCCGTGGTGGACTCCCTGATCGCGTTGGCCCTGGAGCAGCGCGCGCAGGCCCGGGGCCGCAAGGACTGGGCTGCCGCCGACGCGGTACGGGACCAGCTCAAGCTGGCCGGTGTGGTGGTCGAGGACACCCCCCAGGGCCCCCGTTGGACTATTGGAGAGCAGGACTGATGGCCGGCAACTCGCAGCGCCGTGGCCGGCGACTGACGTCGAAGGCAGGCGCCCCCAAGGGCACCGGCGGCAAGAACAAGGACTCGTTGGCCGGGAGGGGGCGCACCCTGCCCGCCGACGAGCGGCCGTGGCACAAGGGCTACTCGGGCACCGAGAAGCTGCCCCAGCGCACCGCCTGGAAGCAGGACAAGGAGCGTCGCGCGGCGGCTGAGGAGGGGCGCGCCCCCAAGATCGGTCAGCCGGGCAGCAAGGACACCACCTGGGGCCGGGGCGGCGGTCGGGGCGTACCGGGCGGCCGGGGTGCCGCCACCGGTAGAGGTGCAACCGGCGGCCGGGGTGCCACCGGTGGCCGAGGCGGCCCTCGGGTCGCGCCGGGGCGCAAGTCCAACCCGAGCAAGGACACGCCGGAGCTGCTGGTCGGGCGCAACCCGGTGCTGGAGGCGCTGCGCGCCCAGGTGCCGGCGACTGCGCTCTACACCGCGCAGGGCATCGACATGGACGACCGGATCAACGAGATCATCCGGACTGCCGCCGACCGGGGCATCGCCAACCTGGAGATCAGCCGGGCCGAGCTGGACCGGATGACCGGCGGGGTGCTGCACCAGGGCGTCGGGTTGCAGGTGCCGCCGTTCGCGTACCAGCCGTTCGAGGACATGGTCGCCGCCGCCCTGGAGCAGCAGGCCCCGCTGCTTGTGGCGCTGGACGGTGTCACCGACCCGCGCAACCTGGGCGCCGTGATCCGCTCGGCTGCCGCGTTCGGCGCGCAGGGTGTCTTCGTACCCGAGCGTCGTGCCGCTGGGATCACCGCGACCGCCTGGCGGACCAGCGCCGGCGCGGCCGCGCGGGTGCCCGTGGCGCAGGTGACCAACCTGACCCGGTCGCTGAAGGCGTGCCGCGACGCCGGCTTCATGGTGGTCGGCCTGGACGCCGACGGTGACACCGACCTGTACGACCTGGAGGCCGCCGTCGGCCCCCTGGTGGTCGTGGTCGGTTCCGAGGGGCGCGGGCTGTCCCGCCTGGTCGGGGAGACCTGCGACCTCACCGTCAGCATCCCGATGATCTCCGAGGTCGAGTCGCTGAACGCCAGCGTGGCCGCCGCGGTCACCCTCGCCGAGGTCGCCCGCCGCCGTTCGGTCGAGCTGTAACGACGTCGACGAGGCCCCTTCCGCCCGGTGCGGGAGGGGGCCTCGCCGTCAGATCTGCCGGGTCCAGGAGACGAAGAGCAGCGCCCCGGCGAGCGCCATCAGCAGGGTGGCCGGGAGTAACCAGCGCGGACCTCGCTCCCCGTCCAGGCGCCGGGTCAGCCGTTGGTGCACGGCGGCGATGCCGATCAGCGCAGCCAGGCCGGCCGCGGCGATCGGCAGGCCGATGAGGAAGTGCGCCAGCCACGCGCCGGCCCGGGTCGGACCACCCCAGGCGTCGTCGTAGGGCCCGGAGACCACCAGGCCGTAGAGCACGCCGCGCAGCACCAGCAGCAGTTGGACGCCGAGCGGCAGCAGGGCCACCGCGCCGAGGAGCAGGCTGAGCAGCGCGTGGCCCAGCACCGCGACCGGGCCGGGTCGTCGGCCGGGCACGGGCGTCGGGGGCGCGCCGAGCAGTCCGGTACGCAGGGACCGCCACCGCGCGACGGCGGCATCGGCCCCGCCCCACGGGGTCGTCACCAGCGCGAACAGGGCGACCGGCACCAGCGTCGCGCAGTAGACGAGGCTGCGGCCGGCCAGGCGGACCACCAGGTACGACCGGGGACTGTTGATCGGTTGAGCGGTGGCGGACACGGCGTCTCCTCGGGTTGGGCGTGCCACGAGGCTAGGAGCGCGGCCCGCCGTGCCGAGTCACCCCAGAGAGCCACATCCGCGCTGGCTCCGCGGGGTGAAGAGCCACCACCGGTACGACGACAGGGGCGGCCCGCCGAAGCGGACCGCCCCTGTCGGTTGCGCGTTACGTCAGATCCGGCCGCCGGTGGCGGCGTGGAAGACGTGGCTACGACCGGTACGCGGCTTGACGAACACGGTGTCACCCATGTTCGGCATGGTGCGCCGGTCGGTGCGGACGACGAAGCGCTCCGAGCTGCCACCCAGCGCGGCGTGCCCGTAGACGTTGGCGTCCGAGCCGAGGTCCTCGACCAGCTCGACCACGACCGGCATGCCACCCTCGGTCGGGCTGACCAGGTCGCAGTCCTCCGGACGGAAGCCCACGGTCACCTTGCCGTTGCCACCCTCGGCGCGGGCCGCCGCGACCTGCTCGCGGGTCAGCGGGATGTTCAACTCGGCGAACTCGGCGCCCTGCTCGTTGAGCGCGACGGTCTTGATGTTCATGGCGGGGGAGCCCATGAAGCCGGCGACGAACACGTTCGCCGGGGTGTCGTAGAGCGCGCGGGGGGTGTCCACCTGCTGGAGGACACCGTCGAGCAGCACGGCTACGCGGTGACCCATGGTCATGGCCTCGACCTGGTCGTGCGTGACGTAGACCGTGGTGACGCCCAGCTTGGCCTGCAGGGACGCGATCTGGGTACGGGTCTGCACACGCAGCTTGGCGTCGAGGTTCGACAGCGGCTCGTCCATGAGGAAGACCTGCGGCTCGCGGACGATCGCGCGGCCCATCGCGACACGCTGACGCTGACCACCGGAGAGCGCCTTCGGCTTACGGCTGAGGTATTCCTCCAGCTGCAGCAGGGCTGCCGCTTCCTTGACCCGCCGGTCGATCTCCGACTTGGAGGTCTTGCGCAGCTTGAGGGCGAACGCCATGTTCTCGTACACCGTCATGTGCGGGTAGAGGGCGTAGTTCTGGAAGACCATCGCGATGTCGCGGGCCTTCGGGGGCAGGTGGGTGACGTCACGCTGGTCGATGTAGATCGACCCGGCGTCCACGTCCTCCAGGCCGGCGAGCATCCGCAGGCTCGTGGACTTGCCGCAACCGGAGGGGCCGACCAGGACGAGGAACTCGCCGTCGCCGATCTCGAGGTTGAGCTCGTTGACGGCGGGACGCTCTTGGCCCGGGTAGACCCGGGATGCCTTGGAATAGGTGACCGTAGCCATGGTGAAGCGCTTCCTTTCACCGGCAGGAACGTGCCGGACGATCCGAGTGAAGGAGCGACCGGCACGTATCCGTGCCGGTCAGCGGACGGCGGCTCGGCGCGCGGGGGCACCGGGCTGTCTCCCGTGTCAGTGAACCGTAAACGGGTTTCCCCCTGCTGCCAAGGCAGGGCGGCACCCAACCTGGCCCACGGCCTACGCATTCCGGTCACTCGGGCACGCTCAACCATCAATCGACACGCCCGTGCACCCTTGCGCGTCGGGTTGTTGACGTTTCCAATGCCCGGGAGGCCTCGCGAGCGGGATATCCGGACGTCACTCGCTATGCTGACCTCGACGCACGCGCCCCTGTAGCTCAGCTGGCCAGAGCACTCGCCTTGTAAGCGAGATGTCGCCGGTTCGATCCCGGCCGGGGGCTCCAATTTCACAAGGCGTTTCGGGGCGGTGCCGCCGCCGGGGCGTCAAGTTTCACTCCGGCGCTGCGGCGTGCGGCCCATGCGTGAGGGCTGGGGTTCGGTCCTGATGAGGTCATGAAGCTCATCCGCCGGTGATCGTTTGCCGTGGGATGAGGGCGTCAGCGTCACCGGCAGTGCCGTAGCGACCTCCCCGGTTGGCGGTAATCTGCTCAGCAAGGGCGAGCGCCGCCGCGACCTGACCTTGCGCCCCAGCTACACCGTCTACCGTCGAGATCCGTGCGTGCAGCGCTTCGTCGCCGCGGACTATCCCGACAGAGCTGCCGTCGCCGGAGATTGTGCCCGCCAAGACGGTCCGTCCGATCAGGGCGATCTGTGCGGCCATGGTCACGATCGCGGCGTTCCGCTCGGCTGAGTTTCGCTCCACGTATGGTGCCCCGGTCACCAGGACCGCCCCATCCGAGGGGCCGTCGAGCTGTTTGGGTGCGGCGAGGTACCCGGCGTTCGCGAAGGCGGGCAGCACCCTCGGATGGTGGGCGCTGGCCGGTCCGAGCAGAGTCGTGGCCAGGAGGGCGCTAGCGGTTTCGACTCCGTTACTGTTGCCCGGCAGAGTGATCGGCGGAGGGCTGCTACGGCGGGTCAGCCCAAGCAGGTCCAGACTGTTCTTCGGGTCGAAGAATGCTTCCTGGATGTGGATGGGCCCGGACACGGCGGCGCCGGCCAGTTCAAGCTTTTCGATCACGCCCTCGGCACGGTCGCGTCCGGACGGTGTCGTCAGTACCACGATTCGGCGGTTGGCCAGCGTCCCGCGCAGCACTGCGGGCGCCGTGTCGTTGATGTAGTCGTCCTTACGGCTCGCCTCCTCTTGGAGGTCGTCGGTCGTCTGACGAAGCTGATCGTTGGTCTTGTGCGCTGCATCGATCGAGCCCCGGAGCACGTCGGTGGCGTAACCGTTCGCTGCGGCGGTGCCGAATACCGCACCGACCGCCAAGGCGACAAACACCGCGGCAAGCGAGATGACGTGGTAGCGAAAATTGATCATCGGCGCACCTTAGTGACGAGGTCCGTGCGAGTCACTGGGACAACCCGCGCGGTGCGAGCCCGCCCGCCGCCGGCAAGAAAGCGGCGGTAACCTGGATGATCATACGGCGGCTGACGGCAGTCGATTGGCCCTGAACGGGATTCCAGTTCCATCAGGCATTCCCGATGGTCGCTGCCACGAGATGGTCACCGCCACGAGTCGACCGGACCACGGCAACGGCCCACGGGTTCCGTCACGGCACCAGGATGATCTTGCCGCGGGTGCGGCCGGACTCGGCGTCGTCGTGCACCGCGGCCAGATCGGCGAACGGGCGGGACGCGGCGATGTCCAGATGGACTGCGCCGGCGTCGACGAGCTTCACCAGCGCGCCCAGGTGATTCACGTCGTTTCGGGCGACCATGTGCACCGCGCGCAGTGGGACGTCGGGAGGTGGTTCGATCGGGGTGGTGACGGAGACGATGACACCGTCGGGCCGAACCAACGGCACCAGGGCCGCAGCCTCCACGGGGCCGATGGCGACCAGGTTGAGGACGGTGTCGACCGGTTCCTCCACCGCATCGCCGACCGGCGTGGCCGTGTAGTCGATGATCTGGTCAGCGCCGGACCGGCGGACGGCGGCGGCACTGCGCGGGCTTGCCGTGGCGATGACCTGCGCTCCGGCGTGCCTGGCGAGTTGGACGACGAACCCGCCGACGCCGCCACCCGCGCCGTTGACCAGGACCCGCTGCCCGGACGTGACGCGGCCATGCTCGAACACCGCCTGCCACGCGGTGAGGCCGGCAACAGGCATGGCGGCGGCGTTGGCGAGCGGGATGGCGGCGGGTGCCGGGACAAGGGTGTCGGCTGGGGCGGCTACGTACTCAGCTGCGGCGCCGCCGCCGTCGAGCCGGCCGATGACTCGGTCGCCGACGGAGAGAGTGTGCACGCCACCACCGATCTCGACCACGGTGCCTGCGACGTCCCAGCCGAGCGTGTACGGCAGGTCGACCGGGAGTATCGACCGCAGAAGCCCGGACCGCAGCGCCGTTTCGGTGGGATTGAACGAGGATGCGGCGACCCGGAGGAGTACCTCACCCGGGCCGGGCACCGCGCGCGGGACGGTTTCGTAACGGATGACGGTCGGATCGCCGTACTCGTGGAATCGGGCTGCTTTCATACCTCGAACCTATGGAGCAAGCCGAGGACGGACCATCTGCCTCGATCCTTGATTCATGCTCGATCGTCTCGACGTCGATACTCTCGCCGAGTGGATGTGCTCAGCGACGTGATAGCGGTCATGCGTACCGGCCAGCCACGATCAGCGCGGGTGGAATGGCAGGCGCCGTGGGCGCAACGATTCGCCTCCGTGCCGGGATCCGCGGGCTTCCAGATGATCCTGCAGGGGCCGTGCTGGCTCATCCCGCCGGACACCGACCCGGTGTCACTGGCCACCGGGGATGTGGTGTTCCTACCGCACGGCAGGGGACACGCCCTTGCCGACAGTCCGTCGACCCCACTGGTCGCGCCCGCCTGCGACCCGAACGACGGACGGTTCCTTCAGCGCTACGCCACCGCCACCGTAGGCGAACCTGTCGGCACCGGCGGTCCTACCGCGGTGACGCTCTGCGGTGCCTACCAGCTCGATCGGGCCCGCACTCATCCGCTGCTGGACGACCTGCCCGGCCTCATCCACCTCCCCGCCCACCTCGGGCGTCAGCCCGAACTGCGCGCCACGGTGGCCCTGCTCGCCGCTGAGTTGCAAAGACCCCGCCTCGGCACGGATGCCATAGTGCCCGCCCTGCTGGACACGCTGTTGCTCTATATCCTGCGCGCCTGGTTCGACGAGCAGGCCACCAGCGGTGTCGCCACCGGCTGGGCTGCGGCGCTCAACGACCCGGCCATCACCGCCGCCCTGCGGTCCATGCACCGTGACCCTGCGTGGCCCTGGACGGTCGCGACGCTGGCCTCCGAGGCAGGGCTGTCCCGAGCGCCGTTCGCGCGTCGCTTCACCACCCTCATCGGCGAACCGCCGCTCAGCTATCTGACGTGGTGGCGGATGACCATCGCGGCCCGGCTCCTTCGGGAGTCCGATGCCCCACTGAGCGCCGTCGCGCACCAGGTCGGCTACCGGTCGGAGTTCGCCTTTGCCAGCGCGTTCAAGCGTCGATACGGGGTCGCCCCCGGCAGATACCGCTGCGCCGGTCCGCCGAGGGCGACGACTGCCCGTGTCGGTTGGTCGGCCCGATAGCCTGGAGCCTGGCAGTGAGCGAAAGCGGGACGGGGGCCGATGAGTCGCGCGGTGGAGGAGTCGAACCGGGCGATGCTGCGTGCTCGGGACGCGATGGACCGGGCGTACGCCGAGCCGCTGGACATCCCCGCGCTGGCGCGGATCGCGTACGTCTCCGAGTCGCACTTCATCCGCACCTTCCGGGCCACGTTCGGTGAGACACCGCACCGTTACCTGCAACGCCGCCGGGTGGAGCGGGCGATGATGTTGCTGGTGGAGACCGATCGGGACGTGACGGACATCTGCTATGCCGTCGGCTTCAGCAGCCTGGGCACGTTCAGCCGGACGTTCCGCCAGATCGTCGGCGAGTCACCCTCGGATTTCCGGCGGCACCGCGTCGCGCCGAGCAACGTGCCGTCGTGCTTCGCCAAGGCTTGGACCCGACCAAGTAGTTTTGGATAAGCAGCAGGTCACGGGCGCCCTCTAACGTCATGGGCATGACGATGAACGCGATCAGCCGCTCCCAGATCTACGTCCTCGACCAGGACGAGGCGCTCGACTTCTACGTGAACAAGCTCGGCATGGAGGTCAACACCGACCAGGATCTCGGCTTCATGCGGTGGCTGACGGTCAACCTGCCCGGCGACCCGGAGCGGGAGATCCTGCTGGAGAAGCCGGGCGCACCGGCGCTGGACCCGGCCACCGCCGAGCAGGTCCGCGAGCTGCTCACCAAGGGCGCCCTGGGTGGGTACCTCTTCATGACGACCGACGACGCCCACAAGACGCACGAGGAACTCGTGGCGAAGGGCGTCGAGATCACCGACGAGCCGACCGAGCGCCCGTACGGGATCGACTTCGGCATCCGGGACCCGTTCGGCAACCGGATCCGCATCGGCCAGATGTTCCCGCGGGCGTAGGGGAGCGGACGGCGTCGGCCGGGCCGACTGAGCTGACGGCCGCAGGACCGGGAGGTGCGGGGTGGAGCCCGTGCCTCCCGGTGTGTTGGGGTGGGCGGCATGCTGACTCGCCTGCTGTACCTCGCCCGACACGCCGAGCAGGACCTGACCGCCGTGCGGGAGTCGGATGCCGGAGAGCCGGACACGGGCCTGACGGAGCGCGGCCGGCGGCAGGCCGCGCTGCTCGGCGAGCGCCTGCGGGGCCGCCGGTTCGCCGCCGTCCACCACGGACCGTTGCGCCGGGCCGCGCAGACCGCCGAGCTGGTCGCCGGGTCGCTGCCCGAGAGCCCGGTGTACGCGTCGGAGTTGGCCGGCGACCACCTCCCACACGACACGGACCCGGCCGGCCTGCCACCCGCGTACGCCAAGTTCCTGGCGCAGTTTTCGGCGGCCGAACGGGTCGACGGGCCGCGGGTGACGGCGGCGGCCGTGCGGCGGTTCGCCGGCCCGGTTCCCGGGGAGGCCCCCGACGGCGAGCCGGTCCGCGAGCTGGTCGTGACGCACAGCTTCCTGATCGCCTGGCTGGTGCGGCACGCGCTCGACGCGCCGGAGCGGCGTTGGCTGGGTTTGAATCTGCACAACGCGGGCCTGACCGTGATCCGGTACGGCCCGGCCGGCCCGCCGAATCTGATCGCCGTCAACGACGTGGCCCACCTTCCGCCGGAGTTGCGGGGTACCGGCCTGCCCCCGGACTACCTGGTCTGAGTGCCGGTTGCCCGCAGCAGCAGCTTGACCAGGGCCTGGGTGGCCGGCGGTGGGCTGGCGTCGGCCGGGCAGTCGACGTAGCCGGTCTCGATGCCGCCCACGGTGAGCCGGTAGCTGAACGCGTCCGAGCAGGTGGTCGAGCGGGTCGGCTGCCGTGCCTCGGCGGCCAGCCGGGGGTCGGCGGCCAGTCCCGTCAGGCGGCCGAGGTCGGCGGGGGTGAGCTGGCCGGTACGTCGACTGCCGGCCCGGTCCACCGCGGTCCACCGACCGTCCGGCTCGACGGTCACGGCGTCACCGCGGCCGGCGAAGCCGCCGGAGGTGCGCAACATGACCTGGGTTGGCGTGCCGCTGGTCGCGGGGCCGCCGGTAGGCGGCGGGGTGGCGGTGTCGGCCGGGCCGGGAGCGGCGCTGGCCGAGGGTTGGGTCGGGGTGGTGGGAGCTCGGTCGACGCCTGTGCAACCGGTCAGGACGGCGGTCAGGAGCGCGATCGTGACGGCGGTCGTCGATGCGGGTCTCATGTCCGTCGGACGAACGATTCCAACCGCTGGTTCCCCCCCGAGATTGCTTGGGCAGCGCGCCTGCGCCGGGCTTGGCCGATCGTCTTCGCTATGGTCGCCGCACCGGCGTGCGACGCCGGCGGTCAGATTGGCGGCGTCGCTCAGATTTGGCGGCGCCGCTCCACGGTGGCGCGGAAGGAGCGGACGTGTCGGACGCGGAGTTGACCGTCGAGGTGACCGGTCCGGTCGCGACGGTGGTGATCCACAACCCGGCCCGGCGCAACGCGATGACCGCCGCCATGTGGCGTCGGCTCCCGGAGCTGCTCGACCGGCTGGAACCCGACCCCGATGTGCGGGCGCTGGTGCTCACCGGCGCGGGCGACGCCTTCTGCGCCGGGGCGGACCTGGGTGATCTGACCGAGCTGCTGGACGCCGGCGACGCCAGCATCGCGGTGGCCGCCGAGGAACGGCTGGCCGGCTTCGCGAAGCCGACCGTCGCGGCCATCCGGGGTGCCTGCGTCGGCGGTGGTGCGCAGCTCGCGGTCGCCTGCGACCTGCGGATCGCGGCGCAGGACGCCCGTTTCGGCGTACCCCCGGCCCGGCTCGGTCTGGTCTATCCGGCACCGACGACCCGCCGGCTGGCCCGGCTTGTCGGCCCGTCCGCCGCCAAGCATCTGCTGTTCACCGCCGAGCTGATCGACGCCGAGCGGGCACTGCGGGTCGGCCTGGTCGACGAGGTGCTGCCATCGGACCGGCTCGCCGCGCGGGTGGACGAGTTGACCGCGACGATCGCCCAACGGTCGGCGCTGAGCATCGCCGCGGCGAAGGAGATCATCGACGACCGGGCCGGGGCGGCCCGGATCGCCTGGTGGCATCGAAAGGTGCTGACCACCGGCGAGGCCCGCGAGGGGGTCGCGGCGGTGGCCGAGCGGCGTGCGCCGCGCTTCGCCTGGCGGCCGCCGAGCGACGACTGAGTGCGCGGGCTGCCGGCGGGGAGGGGGTGGCCCGCTGCCGGCCGGTACGGCAGGCTGTCCGTCGTGCAGCGTGATCAGTTGCTTGCGGGCCGCTATCGGCTCCTGGAGCGTCTCGGCAGTGGCGGCATGTCGGCGGTGCACCGGGCGTACGACGAGGTGCTCGAACGAGATGTCGCGGTGAAGGTGCTCGTCGCCTCGGACACCTTCGCTCGGCAGCGGATCCGGGCCGAGGCCAAGGCGGCTGCCCGACTGTCGCATCCGCACGTCACCGGCGTGTACGACTACGGCGAGTCGCCGGTGGACGGTTCGCCGGTCCCGTTCGTGGTGATGGAACTGCTCGACGGTCTCACTCTCGAACAACGGCTGGCGGCCGGGCCGATGCCGCCGCGCGACGGTCTACGGGTCTGCGCCGAGGTGGCTGCTGCTCTCACGGCCGCGCACGCTCAGGGGTTGGTGCACCGCGACATCAAGCCGAGCAACGTGATGCTCACGCCGACCGGCGCCAAGGTGCTCGACTTCGGCATCGCGGCCGTCGCCGGCGAGTCGGAGATCGACTTCGAGGGGCGGCTGCTGGGCACTCCGGCCTATCTCGCCCCGGAGCGACTGGAGGCCGGCGAGGTGCTGCCGGCCTGCGACGTGTACGCCCTGGGCCTCCTGCTGCACCGGGTGCTCACCGGCCGGCTGCCGTGGGCGGCCGAGACGCAGACCGGGATGCTCCGCGCGCACACGCACGTCGAGCCGGACCCGCTGCCGGAGATCGACGGTGTGCCGCCCGAGGTCCACCGGCTCTACCGCTGGTGTCTGGCCCGCGACCCCGCCGATCGGCCGCCGGCCGCGGAGGCGGCCCGCATCCTGCTCGCCGCCATCAGCGGAGCGACGTCCGAGGGGACGGGCGTCACCGCGACACCGGAGGCCGGCCCAGCCGAGCCGACCGACACCGCGACCGCCGACTCGGCCGCTCCGACGAGACGCCTGTCGTGGCGTCGGCGTCGTCATCGGGCCATCCTGGCGGTCGGCGGCGCGGTGCTCACCGCGATCACCATGGCCGGGTCGCTCGGCGACTTCGGCAATCGTCGACCGGAGGAGGGTCCTCCCCCGACCGGCCGGGGCCCGGGCACCACCGCCGTGGGGATGCCACACGCCGCGGAGCCGGCCGACGAGATCACGACCGGGCCGTCCGCCGTCCCGCCGGCCCAGGACACCGCGCCTGCTGCCCGGACCGGCCCCCCGACCGGTCCGGACCCGACGGCGACCCCCGCCCCGACAGCGGCCCCGACCGCCACCGCGCCCGGTCCCACGCCGACCACGCCCGGCCCGGCCGCGTCGACGCCCACCCTTTCCGCGGACATGCCAGTGCAGGCCCAAGGAGGGACGATCACCGTCCGCTGCGTGGGGAAGTCCGCCGAGGTGCTCGCGGTGGCACTCGCGCCCGGATTTCGGGCGGAGGCCTACGACCCGGGCCCGGCGAAGCAGATCCGGGTCGAGTTGACCTCCACCGAGCACCGCAGCGAGATCCGGGTGAACTGCCCCAACGGCCGCCCGAACCCGCAGGTGAAGGAACGCGCCGCCTGACCCGGGGGCCGGCGGGTGCCGCGCCCCGGGACGCGGCCCCCCGTTCCCGCCGGCCGGTCCGTCACCGCCCGGCGAGCGCTCCCCAGCCCGGGTTCACCGGCTCCCGGCGCAGCGGCATGCCCGCCTCCGCTGGCGTCCGGTCACCCTTGCGCTGGTTGCAGCCGTAGCAGGCGGCGGTGGTGTTCCGCCAGGTGTTCCGGCCGCCGCGCGAGCGGGGCAGGATGTGGTCGATGGTGGAGGCCGGCCCACCGCAGTACGCGCAGCAGCGGTCGTCGCGGCGCATGACCCCGGCGCGGGACCAGGCCGGCCCGCCGCTGAACCTCCACCTGGTGACGACGTAGCGGACCAGCCGCACCACCCGGGGCATCGGGAAGACGCCGATCACCTGGTCCGGCTCGGCCTCGTGGATCTCGGCGACCCGGCGGCAGAGCATCCGCACGGCATGTTGAACGGTGACCCGGTGCAGCGGGCCGAGGTCGGCGTTGATGACGAGGACGGCGTCCACCGGGGCTTCCTTTCACGATGGTGACGGACAGCGAAGAGCCGCCCGGTCCGGTTGGTGGACGGGGCGGCTCGGCGCGTACGGGTACGCGTCAGTCGGGCCGGCCCGCCCGGGGACCTTCCGCTCGGCAGCCGTCGCCGGGCAGCGTCGACGGCACGGTGCTGACGTGCGACATCGTCATGATCTGCTCCCGCGGCGGTGGTTGACCTTGCCTGATCACGGTAGGTCGGGGTGGGTGAGGGGGGCAACGTATTTCGATCGACCGCCCGGCTCCTCCGGGCGGCGTGGACGGCGGGTCCGGGGTGCGACGACCGCCGTGCGCCGGGCGGCGGTCAGCGGCCGGTCCAGCCGCAGGGCCATGCGCGCGGTGAGTTCGCTGTCCAGCAGGGGCCGGTTGACCTCGCCGGCGACCGCCAGCGCCGGCCCGGAGACCGACCGCCAGATCGCGGCCAGGCCGGCGCCGAGACCCACCAGGGCGACGGTGGCCCGAGTGGTCGGTGAGCCGGCGGCCGCGGCGGCGCTCACGCCGACCACCGCGAAGAGCACCAGCAGCAGGGGTACGAGCACGGGCCAGAAGATGCCCCGCGCCGCCTGCGCCACCAGCCGCCGATCCCGAATGATCAGGTTCCGGGCGATCACCGCGTAGTCCTCCTCGTCGAGCAGGTCGCGGGGGTGCAGGCCGCCGGTGAGCACGTCCCGCCAGAGGTCACCCTGGCCCCGCAGCGCGCGGCTCAGCTCGGCGGGCGCCGGTTCGGCCGGGTCCCCGTGGCCGGCCCGGTCCACCGCGGTCGCCCAGGCGGCCAGCGACCGGCGCACCACCGCGGCCGAGTACGGCGGCAGCACGCTGGCCAACTCGTCCAGCCAGCGGCTGATCTGGATCTGCCGACCCCCGAACTGCTTCAGCAACTGGGTGGCGTCGCCGGCTCGGACGGTGTCGGCCACTGATCGGCCCAGCCGGTAGGCCAGCCCGACCCGGTGGTTGGTGGCCATCGCCCAGCGCAGCACCTCGACGTTGAGGTCGTCGAGGGCGAGCAGCAGCGGCACCGGGTCGGCCGGGTCGGGCCGACCCGGGTCGGGCAGCAGGGTCCGGGCGGCGGACGTGTCGGGCACCGGCCCGGTGTGCCGGGTGAGTTCGGCGATCTGGGCCAGCGCGACGTCCACCCCGTCGAGGTACATGCGCATCCGCCGGTGGGCGGACATCTCGGTGAGGTTGGAGAGCTTGGCCGGCGGTACGGGTGGTCGGGCCTCGACGGGGGCGCCGAACTCGGTGTGCTGCCCGTGGTGGTAGGCGTCCGCCATCCACCAGCCCAGGCGCAGTGCGGTGACGATGCAGGCGCGTTCGTCGTGGATCAGTGGGTACGCGTCGTCGCGGCCGATCTCGCCGATTGGTGGGCGGTTCTCCGCGCCGGCGCGGTGCAGTGGTGACATCCCCCGCTGCCCTCCCGCCCGGTCGATCGACGGTTGATCAACCAAGCGTACGGCAGCGTACCGATGCTTATGTTGTGTTTTGTCGGTTTGGGCTGGCGCGACGGGCCAGCAGCCCCCGGGGCCGGATCGACCGCACCGGCTCCGCCGCGCCGCCCTCCGCGCGCAGGATGTGGTTCGCGGCGATGATCCCGGTCGCCGCGGAGCGTTCCATCAACGCGCTCGGGAAGTCCGTGGCGATGCCGTCGCCGGCCAGATAGAGGCCGGACGCGTCGGTGCGTACCCCCGGTCGCCAGGCGTGGCTGCCCGGCGTGAACGCCGGCGCCTGCGCCTCCACCCGGGCCCGCAGCTCGCGGACCCGCAGGTCGCCGGCCTCCGGCCAGAGCGCGATCAGCTCGCGGCGCATCCGCTCGGCCAACTCCTCGGCCGGCACCCCCGGCTCGCAGGCGTACGCGTGCAGCTCGATGATCGACCCACCGGTCTGCCGCGCCCAACGCCGCGACTCGTTCTCCAGCCGGTGGTAGAGCGTCACCGAGTCCAGCGTGGGCTGGCGGGACACCCCGCTGAACACCGCCCGCTCGGCGGCCACGTCCCCGTCGCACCAGTACCGGGCCACCGCGTACGGCGGGCCGGGCTGGCCGAAGGCGGGCATCCGGGCGGTCAGCTCCGGTGCCTGCTCGACCAGGTCGGGGGAGGCCGCGACAAGCGCGGCGAGCGCCGGCGGGTCGACGGCCAGCACGACGTGACCCGCCGGATGACTGCCGCCGTCGGTGGTCGTCACCCGCCAGCCCTCGGCGTCCCGGTGCACCCCGGTCGCGGCGCAACCGGTGCGGACCCGACCGCCGTGCTTCTCGACGTGCCGGGTCAGCGGCTCCCAGATCGCCGTGGCGTAGTCCTCGTCCGGGCAGTCGAACGCCAACCCCTCCGGGTTGCCGAGCAGATAGAAGTGGAACTGGGCGACCATCTCGGCGGCCGACATCTCCGCCTCGTGGTTGAAGAACGAGTGCGAGAAGACCTCGAACAGCATCGCCCGCGCCCGGTCCGGCAGCCGCAGCGACGCCAACAGGTCGTCGGCCGTGGTGTCGTCCAACTCGGCGTAGGTGCGCACCGGGTCGTAGCTGAGCAGCGGCAGCGCGGCGTCCCGGTTGATCAGGCGCAGGTCGCCCAGGCGCAGACTGGGGCTGCGCAACAGCAGCGCGAGCAGGCTCGCCGGCGGTGCGGGCGGCAGCCTGCCGAACTCCTCGGTCGGCCACTGCGTACTGAGGACCGGGTAACCCGGAATGGGCTTGAGGAAGCCCAGGTCGGGATCGATCCGGCGGAGGATGGACCGCCAGTTGTAGTACTGCCGGAAGAACGCGTGGAAACCGTGCTCGTTCTGCTGGCTGCCCTCGGCGAGCGCCTCCGGCCAGGCGCCCAGTCGACCGCCGAGCGTCGGTGCCGCCTCCAGCACCGTGACCGCCACGCCCCGCTCGGCAAGCACCACCGCCGCCGACATGCCGGCGATGCCGCCGCCCACCACCACCGCCGCGCTCGGTCGCGGCACGTGGTCCGCGCCACCGCCGCCCGGGTCGACCAGATGTTGGCGTACGCCGATGAGCCGACCCGCCACCTGCGACAGCGCCATGGGCACCTACCTCTCTCCGGCAGTCTCCTCTACGCGAGGCACCGGCGCGCGCGGTCCGAGGCAGGCCAGACGTACTCCAGATCCGTCGGAACGTCGTCACCGAAGAGGGGTCGGTAGTGCTCCGGGTCCTTGCGGACCAGCGACGAGCGGTGGCTCAGGTGCAGGTCGTCGCGACCCAGCCAGGGCGGCAACTCACCAGCCTCGGCCAGCTCGTCCTGGGTCCGTACGACGCCGGCCCCGCAGGCGGCCGCGAGGTCCACGGTCATCGTGGTGGCGCAGGTGTCCGCCCGCCCCGGCTCGGTCCACACCGCGCACATGTCCAGCCCGTAGCGGACGAGCGCCTCCTCGTACCCGGCCCACATCTTCACCGCCGGGTGGTTGCGCCAGCCGTACCCGGGTCGGGTGAGCCCCCGCAGCACCTGGATGGCCTCCACCCGCTGTTTGCCCAGCCGCTTCTGGTCCAGCGTGCGGGCGCTGGCCAGGAAGTCCGGGTACGGGAGGAACGTCTGCATGCGGCTGCACTACCCGTCGCGGGAGCCGGCATGCCTGGCCGCGGGATGATCCGGACGGGGTCGCCCACGGTGGCCGTGCTGATTACGATCCGGGCATGGCGGAGCCGTGGCGGGACCGGGCGCGACGGGCGGTCGAGTGGAACTGGCGGCTGCGGTCGGTAGGTGATCCCCGCCCGCACTACGTGATCTGCGGTAAGGACGCGCTCGCCTACTACGTGGCCCGGGCGATGCTCGAATCCGAGCTGCCGGCGGGCGGAGCCCGGGTGACGGTCGTGGTGCCGGAGCGTTACCGCAGCAACGGCCCGGACGTGGCGGGGTTGCGCGGACTCCGGGTGGTCCGCTCGGATCGGCTGGACGTGGCCACCTTCGAGGCCGCCGGCCTGGCCGGGGCGACCGGATTGGCCCTGCTGCACCAGGACGACGTCGGCAACCTGCACGCGGCGCTCTGCGCGCAGGCCGTCGACCAGCAGGTCCGCCAGGTGCTGCGGATGTTCAACGGCACTCTCGCCGACGGCGTACGCAAGCTGATCAGGGCGCCGGTCGAGGTGCTCTCCGACGCCGAGATGGCCGCGCCGGCCTTCGTGGCCGCCGCGCTCGGCGAGGTCGACCCCAGTTCCTTCCAACATCGGGACAAGACGCTCCGGGTGGCGCGGCGCGCCGACGTCCGCCCGCAGGACGTGGTCTGCGCCCTGGCCCACCTCACCGAGGCGCAGGGGGTGGAACTGCTGCCGGCCGAACAGGTTGGCGCGGACCTGGTGCTCGCCGAGGCGACCGGTCAGCCGCCGGGCACCGAGGTCGCCGCCCGTCGGCTCGTCCGGGCCCGCCAGCGACGCCGTCCGGTCTCGGTGCTGCTGGGAGCGGTACGCGGCTTCGCCACCCGCAAGATCGGCGTCGCGGTGATGCTGGTGCTCGCGGTGATCGCGGTCCTGGGGGCGCTGATCTCCCGCACCGAGGAAGCCTCCCCACTGGAAGCCCTGTACCTGACCCTGGTCACCACGCTCAGCGGCGCCGACCCGGACACCACCAAGTCGGCCGGCGCGCAGATCATGCAGGTGGTGCTCAACCTGGCCGGGTTGGCACTGATCCCGCTGATCACCGCCGCCGTGGTGGACGGCATCGTCAACGCTCGACTGGCCCTGCACACCGGCCGGTTGCAGCCCGCGCGGGCCGGGCACGTCGTACTGGTCGGCCTGGGCAACGTCGGCACCCGCGTCATGGCGCAGCTCCGCGAGTACGACGTCGAGGTGGTGGCGATCGACAAGGATCCGGAGCCGCGCGGTGGTGCCCTGGCCCGTCAGCTGGGGGTGCCGCTGATCGTCGGTGACGCCGCGCTGCCGGAGACGCTGGCCGCCGCGTCGGTTGTCGACTGTCAGGCGCTGGTGGTGGCGTCCACCGACGACGTGGCCAACCTGGAGGCGGCGCTCGCCGCCCGCGACCTCCGCGCCGACCTGCGCGTGGTGCTTCGGCTCTTCGACGGTGACTTCGCCGAACGGGTGGAGGAGACCTTCGCCCTCGGGGTGTCCCGTTCGGTCTCGTACCTGGCCGCGCCGGCCTTCATCGGGGCGCTCACCGAGCGCGCGGTCATCACCACGATCCCGGTCGACCGGCACGCGTTGCCGGTCGCCGAGGTGCCGGTCGCGGCCGGCTCCGAGTTGGACGGCCGGCCGCTGGGTGTGGTCAACCGGGACGGGCAGGTCCGGCTGATCGCCCGCACCCCGGCGGGTGGCACCAAGACGATCTGGTGGAAGGACCTCGACCCCCGCCAGGTGATCTTCGCGGGCGACCGGCTGACAGTGGTCGCCCGTCGGCGCGGCCTGGACTGGCTGACGCACCAGTCCGCCCCCCCGGCCCGGCCAGGCCCGGCCTCCCGGCCGGCCGGATCGGTCCACGGCGGAGTGCCCACCCCGGTGGCGGCGTCTCCCCCGGTGCCGGGCCAGACGGACTCGGGGGCCGGCGGGGCCAATCCCGTTCCTCCCGGCGGCGGTGCTCCCTCGACATCCACCGGCGGCCCAGAAGACGAATTCGAACTGACCCGCCGGCAGGACGGGACCGCCGAGGTGAGCTGAGGCTTCCTCGTCAACTGCTTACCTCTCCGACGATCAAGGCCGCGCGGTACCGCGTGGTACAGTTCGTGCATGGAGAGGATCACGCTGCGGGAATTCCGCGACGGCGCGGGGCGGGTGCTGGATGGTGTCGAGCGCACCGGCGAGCCGGTCATCATCACGAAGTACGAGCGGCCCGTCGCCGTGCTCATCGGCATTGACGAGTGGGAGGAGATCGAGGCGTTCCGGGATCGCCGGGACTCAGCGGTGATCGCCCGATCTCGTGCCGAAGGCGAGTTCGTGCCGCTGTCGGCGGCGCTGGAGTCGCTCGGTGTCGATCCACGTGAGGTGGAGGCGCTTCTGGCCGAGCGGGCCAACGGCGAGGCGGCGTGAAGGTTCAGATCGACCGAGACGTGCTGGTCTGGCTGCACAAGCAGCCGCGCAACGTGTTCCTGACCGTTCTGGGTGCAATCCTCGGTTTGGTCTCCGATCCCGCGCCGCAAAATTCGACCGAGATGCGCGACGGATCTGGGCGCCGTTTGCGGGTCGGTGACTACCGGGTCCTGTACCGCCTCGACAGTGACGAGCTGACCGTCCACGACGTCGGTCATCGTAAGGATGTCTACTCATGACCCGTCTGGCTGTGCGCCCTATCTGCGCGCGACGAAGTTGACGAGCGGCTGACCGAGTTCACCGGCCGGCACTGAGTGACAATCAGTGCCATGCGTTTCCGCGTCCTGGGGCCGACCCAGGTGTTGCTGGCCGACGGGCGTGAGATTCCCGTCGGCGGTCCGCGGCTGCGCGCGCTACTGGCGCTGCTGCTGCTCGACGCGGGCCGGGTGGTGTCCGCCGAGCGGCTGATCGACGGTCTGTACGGCGAGCACCCGCCGCGGGGTGCCGCCAACGCGCTCCAGTCCCTGGTGTCGCGCCTGCGTCAGGCGCTGCCCGCCGAGCACACCCCCGTCGAGTTCCACCCGGCCGGTTACCGCCTCGCCGTGGATCCCGCGGACGTCGACGCGTACCGGTTCGAGCGGCTCGCCGAGGCCGGGCGTCGCGCGCTCGCCGGCGGTGACCAGCCGCGCGCGGCGGCCGTGTTGCGCGAGGCGCTGGAGCTGTGGCGCGGTCCCGCCCTGGCCGACGTCATCGACGTGGCTGGCGTACCCGCGCAGGCGGCCCGGCTGGACGAGCTGCGGCTGGCCGCCACCGAAGACCGGATCGAGGCGGAGTTGGCGCTGGGCGGGCACGCCGAGCTGGTCCCGGAGCTGCGGCAGCTCGTCGTGGCGCAACCGCTGCGGGAGCGGCCGCGAGGCCAACTCATGCGCGCCCTGTCCGCGCAGGGCAGGCCGGCAGAGGCGCTGGCCGAGTTCGAGGACGCCAGACGCAGCCTGGCCGAGCAGCTCGGGGTCGACCCGTCGGCGGCGCTGGCCGCGATCCACCTGGCCGTGCTGCGCGGCGACGACAGCTCTGCCGTGCTGCGCGGCGACGAGAGTTCCGCCGTGCGTCCGACGACCGAGCAGGCGCTGCCGAGCCAGCTCACCACGTTCGTCGGGCGCGAGGAGGAGCTCAAGCGCGTGGGGGAGCTGCTCGGCGAGCGCAGGCTGGTCACCCTCACCGGCCCCGGGGGAGCGGGCAAGACCCGGCTGGCCATCGAGGCGGCGGGCCGCGCGGACGGCGAGGTCTGCTTCGTCGAGCTGGCCGGGCTGGCCGACGGGTCGGACGTACCGCAGGCGGTGTTGAGCGGGCTCGGTCTGCGGGACGCGGGCCTGCGGGCACCGGCCGAGCCGGGCCGACAGTCCACCGACCGACTGGTCGAGGCGCTTGCCGAGCGGCGGTTGCTGCTCGTCCTCGACAACTGCGAGCACGTCATCGCCGCCGCGGCCCGGCTCGCCGCACGTCTGCTGGGCGCGTGCCCGGCGCTGCGGGTGCTCGCCACGAGTCGCGAACCGCTCGGGCTGGCCGGCGAGGCGTTGTGCCAGTTGTCCGGGCTGACCCTGCCGTCACCGGACGCGTCGACGGAGGATGCCGACGGCTACGCGGCGGTCAGCCTCTTCGTGCAACGGGCAGCTGACGTCGCACCCGACTTCACCGTCACACCGGCCAACGTCGACGTGGTGCTGCGGATCTGTCGTACCCTCGACGGCCTGCCGTTGGCGATCGAGCTGGCCGCCGCGCGGCTGCGGGCGTTGCCCGTCGCCGAGGTGGCCGCCCGACTCGACGACCGGTTCCGGTTGTTGTCCATGGGCAGCCGGGCCGCGTCGCCCCGACACCGCACCCTCCGGGCCGTGGTCGAGTGGAGCTGGGACCTGCTCGACGACGCCGAACGCACACTGGCCCGCCGCCTGACCGTCTTCGCGGGCGGCGCGACGCTGGAGGCCGCCGAGCGGGTCACGGGCCTTCCCAGCGCCGAGTTCGTCGACGCGCTCAGCGGTCTGGCCGACAAGTCCTTCGTGGAGTTGAGCGGCGGCCGTTACCGGATGCTGGAAACGGTGCGCGCCTTCTGCGCCGAACGTCTCGCCGAGGCCGGCGAGGCCGACCAGCTACGTCGTGCGCACACCGGTTACTTCCTGGAGTTCGCCTGGACCGCCAGCGACCACCTCCGGCAGGTCGAACAGTTGCACTGGTTGCGGCGGCTCGACGCCGAGCGGGACAACCTGCACGCCGCGCTGCGCCGTGCCACCGCGGCCGGTGACGCACCCGACGCGGCCGGGCTGGTCGCGGCCCTATCGTTCTACTGGTGGCTGCGTGGCATGCGCGGGGAAGCGGCCCGGTTGGCCGCCGACGTCCTCGACCTGCTGGGGGACGAAGCGCCGTCCGGGCTGCACGAGGAGTTCGCGCTCTGCGTCTACAACGCCTCGCTCGCCGGAGTCGGCCACCTGCCGTCGCTCGGCACGCAGCGGTCCGTGATCCGCAGCCTCGACCGGCCACCTCGACAACCGTTCCTGCTGTACCTGTCGGGGATCTCGACCGGGCCGCCGTCCGGCGGCGCCGACCACGTCGAGGAGCTGATGCGGGAGCTGCGGCGGCTGGTCGGCCCGGACGCCTGGATCAACGCGCTCGGCGCGATGGGTAGCGGCTCGGCACTGATGTGGAGTGGCGACTGGGACCGGGCCGGGAGCGCGTTGGCCACCGCGCTCGACGGCTTCCGGAGCACCGGCGACCGGTGGGGCTGCATGATCACGCTCGGTGCGCTCGGCGAACTGGCTGCCTGGCAGGGTGACCCGGAGACGGCGAGCGCCCACATGGACGAGGCCATGGGACTGGTCGAGGAGCTCGGGTCGGCCGTCGACCAGGCCGACATGCTGCGGACCAGGGGCGAGATCCGGCTGCGGGCCGATGACCTCACCGGGGCACGGGACGACTTCGCCGGTGCGCTGCTCCTGGCGCAGCGCAGCGGCGCGCCCGAGTTCGTGGCCAGTGCCCGCCTCGGCCTCGCCCAGGTGGCCCGGCTGCGCGGCGATCTGGTCGAGGCGAGACGGTTCTGCGAGGAGGCCCTGGTGGGTGGGCTCACCGGGTGGTACGTCGGCGAGGCCACCCGCGCGGAGATCATCTTGGCTCTCGACGAGATCACCAAGGCGGAGCGGGCCGGAGCCGCGAGCCGGCCCGGTGCGCCGCCGTCAGCGGACGGTGCGTGACCCGTCAGCGCCCGACCGCACCCTGGCGGCATGACGACATTCGACGTGACAGCGGAGGGGCTGGGCAAGCGGTACGGCCCGACCCGCGCACTGGACACCTTCGACCTGACCGTACCGACCGGCACGGTGTACGGGCTGCTGGGGCCGAACGGCGCCGGGAAGACGACTGCCGTACGGATCCTCACCACGCTGCTGCGCTTCGACGCCGGCCGGGCCACCGTTGCCGGGTTCGACGTGGGGCGTCAGCCGGACGAGGTGCGCGCCCGGATCGCGTTGACCGGTCAGTACGCCGCGGTCGACGAGATCCTCAGTGGCCGGCAGAACCTGGAGTTGTTCGGCCGGCTGTTCCGGCTGGGTCGGCGGGCGGCCCGCCAACGCGCCGACGAACTGCTGGAACGGTTCGGGCTGGAGGAGGCGGCGAGTCGGTCGGCCGGTGAGTACTCGGGTGGGATGCGCCGCCGGTTGGACCTCGCGGCCAGCCTGATCCGTACACCGCGGGTGCTCTTCCTCGACGAGCCGACCACCGGCCTGGACCCGCGTAGCCGCAACCAGGTGTGGGACCTGGTCCGTGGCCTGGTCGCGGACGGGACCACGGTGCTGCTCACCACGCAGTACCTGGAGGAGGCCGATCAGCTCGCCGACCGGATCTCGGTGATCGACGCCGGTCGGGTGGTGGCCGAGGGCTCGCCGGACGAGCTGAAGTCGAGGACCGGCGGCGACCGGATCGAGGTGGTGGTGCGGGATGCGGCCGACCTGACCCGGGCTGCCCGCATCGTCGCATCGATCTGTGCCGCGGAGCCGGAGCGCGACCCGGAGGTGCGGCGGCTCAGCGTGCCGGTGGCCGACCGGGTCGCCGGGCTGGTCGACGTGGTGCGGGCGTTGGACGAGGCCGGTGTCGCGGTGGAGGACATCGGCCTGCGGCGCGCGACGTTGGACGAGGCGTTCCTGTATCTGACCGGGCACCGACCGGACGAGGCCCGCGAGCCCGTCGGCGTTGGAGGAAAGGCGGACGTGGCATGACGGCTGCGGTGACCGACGGCTGGACGATGACCAGGCGGAACATGATCCACGTGATCCGCGCACCGGAGGAGCTGATCCTCTACTTCTCGCTGCCGATCATGTTCGTGCTGGTCTTCGGGTACGTGTTCGGCAGCGGCATGCAGGTGGCGGGTGGTGGCAACTACCGCGAGTTCCTGCTGCCCGGGGTCTTCGTGATGACGATGCTGTACGGCCTCGGCGCCACCGCGACCGGCGTGGCGCTGGATCTCAGCCGGGGTGTCGTCGACCGGTTCCGGTCGATGCCGATGGCCCGGTCCGCCCTGATGACCGGCCGCAGTGCCGCCGACCTGCTCCGCGCCCTGCTGGAGATGTCCACCCTGCTGGTCTGCGGCCTGCTCGTCGGGTGGCAGTGGCGGCAGGGTGTCGGCAAGGCGTTGCTCGCGGTCGGGCTCCTCCTGCTGCTCCGGATCGCGATCACCTGGGTCGGGATCTACCTGGCGCTGCTGGTTCGCAATCCGGACACGGTCGGCGTGATCGTCTTCCCGGCGGCGTTTCCGTTGAGCGCGATCTCGAATGTTTTCGTGTCGCCCGAGCTGATGCCGTCGTTCATCGGGACGATCTCGGAGTGGAACCCGTTGTCGGCCACCGTCGCGGCGATCCGCGAACTGTTCGGCAACCCGGGCCTGGGTGGCGACTCCTGGCCGGCGGAGCACGCCGTGCTGTTGGCGGTGCTGTGGCCGGTGCTGCTGATCGCGACGTTCGCGCCGCTCGCGGTGCGCCGCTACCGGCGGCTGAGCCGCTGACCCCTACCCGCCGGTGGCCTGCCGCCGCTGGCCCCTGGCCGCCGGTGGCCTGCTCAGGTCACCGGCGGGCGGGGCGCAGCGCGTACCAGGCGGCACCGGCGGCGAGCACACCGAAGCCGGCGAGGACGCTGCCCGTGGGCAGGTTGACCGCGAGCAGCAGACAGCCGACCAGCCCCAGGCCGGCGAGCACCCGCACCGGCAACCGCCGACCGGGTTCCCGCCCCAACGTGAGCGCCGCCGCGTTGGTGATCGCGTAGTAGACCAGCACCGTGCAACTGGAGAAGCCGATGGCACCGCGCACGTCGCCGAGCAGCACCACCACGATCACCACGGCGGCGACCGCCAACTCGGCCCGGTGCGGCACCCGGTGCACCTGGTGCACGGCGGCCAGCGCGCCGGGCAGGTCACGACGGCGGGCCATCGCCAGGGTGGTCCGGCCGATCCCGGCGACCAGGGAGAGCAGGACACCGACGACCGCGATGGTGGCCCCGGCGCGGACCACCCAGGCCAGGCCGGGCAGCCCGGCGGCGGTCACCACGTCGACCAGGGGCGCCGCGGAACCGGCCAGCCGGTTGGCGCCGAGCACGCCGAGCGCGATCACGGCCAGCACCAGGTAGATCGCGAGCACCACCCCGAGCGCCAGCGGCACCGCCCGGGGAATGGTCCGCTGCGGGTCGCGAACCTCCTCGCCGAGCGTGGCGATCCGGGCGTACCCGGCGAACGCGAAGAACAGCAGCCCGGCGGCGGTGAGCACACCTCGGGCGGAGCCGCCGGGCTCGCCGAGTCGCTCCAGGTGCACCGGCCCGCCCACCAGGCCGACGGTCGCGACCAGGGCCAGCACCGCGAGCACCAGCGCGACCAGGACTCGGGTCACGGTGGCCGTCTTGCCGATGCCGCGCAGGTTCACCGCGGTCACCGCGAGCACCGCGCCGACGGCGACCAGCCGGGCCTGCCCCGGCCACAGGTACGCCCCGATGGTCAACGCCATCGCCGCGCAGCTCGCCGTCTTGCCGACCACGAAACCCCAGCCGGCCAGGAACCCGGCGAACGGCCCGAGGCGCTCCCGCCCGTAGACGTAGGTGCCGCCGGACTCCGGGTAACGGGCCGCGAGCCGCGCCGAGCTGGTCGCGTTGCAGAAGGCGATGAACCCGGCCAGCACCAGCGCGGGCAGCAACCCGGAGCCACCGGCCGCCGCCGCGGCCGGACCGAACACCACGAAGACGCCCGCACCGAGCATCGAGCCCAGACCGATGACAACCGCATCGGGTACGCCGAGCCGCCGCGACAGTCGATCCACAGACTGAAACCTAGGGGTACGAGGTGAACGGCCGGTCCCAGGCGCGTAGCCGGCCGGGGAGCGGGAGGTCGTCCCACGGCACCCGGTGCAGCACCCGGTCCAGGAACAGCCCGATCAGCAGGGCTGCCACGCCGTCGGTGAGCCAGTGGAAGTTCAGGTAGGTCGTGGTGACCAGCAGGATGGCCGGCGGGGCGAACCGGATCAGCCGGTGCACCCTCGGGTGCAGTCGCCCAGCCGTCAGCGCGGTCAGCAGGACGGCTATCACCCCGTACCAGAGGATCGCATTGACGACGTGCCCGGACGGGTAGGACAGGTCGTACTCGGTGGGCGGCAGGTCATTGAAGATCCGAACCGACTGGGTCGGCGGCAGATCGGAGCTGGGCGCGGCCCGGTCGGTCAGGACCTTGAGCGGACCGACCGTCAGGTAGAGCAGCACGAAGGCCCCCGCCACCAGCAGCAGCGGCCGTACGGTGCGGCCCCGCCAGGCCACCGCCACGGCGAGCGCCCCGGCGAGGGGCGTCAACAGCCAGCCCCCCTGGCCGATGAGGTTGAACGCCCGTGCCGTCCAGTAGATCGGAGCCGGGTGGTGGGCATACGCCCACTCCCGGACCGCCAGGTCCAGCCCGAGCAACGCACCTGTGGCGAGGGCCACGGTCACCGCACCGAATCCGACCAGCAGCAGGGCGTCGAACCACCAGCCGGCCGGGCGGACGGGCCGTAGCCGCAGGTCACGTCGTACCGCCGTGGGTTTGAGCACGCGACCACGCTACCGGCCCGGCGCGAGGCCGGGGTGTTCGGCGCTGTGTGCCCAACCACGATGTGAGGCGGATGTGGGGGGCGAGGCGTCATGCTTGTGCCCGTGCGGATCACGTCTGCCCTCGTGGACCCGGCGCTGCTCGACCTGCCCTGGTCGACACCGCTGGAGGAGTGGCCTGCCCAACACCTGGTGGCCCTGCCGCAGGGCATCTCCCGACACGTCGTCCGGTTCGTCCGGCTCGGCGACTACGTCTACGCGTTCAAGGAGACCCGCGAACGGATCGCCGAGCGGGAGTACGACCTGCTCCGGGCGCTGGAACGGATCGACTTCCCATCGGTCGAGGCGGTGGCGGTCGTCGCCGACCGGCAGGCCGAGGACGGGGAACCCCTCGAATCGGTGCTGATCACCCGGCACCTGCAGTTCTCCCTGCCGTACCGGGCGCTGTTCTCGCACACCCTGCGGCCGGAGACGATGAGCCGGCTGCTCGACGCGCTGGCCGCGCTGATCGTGCGGATGCACCTCACCGGCTTCTTCTGGGGTGACTGCTCACTGTCGAACACGCTGTTCCGCCGGGACGCGGGCGCGTTCGCCGCCTACCTGGTGGACGCGGAGACGGGCGCGTTGCACACCTCGCTCTCCAACGGTCAGCGCGGTGAGGACCTGGAGATCGCTCGGGTGAACATCTTCGGCGAGGCGCTGGACCTCCAGGCCGCCGGACTGCTGCACGAGTCCATCGACCCCGAGGTGGTCTGCGAGGAGGTCGTGCAGCGCTACGAGCGGCTCTGGCACGAGATCACCTACGAGCAGGCGGTCGAGCGGGAGGCCCGGCACGACATCGAGGGTCGGATCCGCCGCCTCAACGAGTTGGGCTTCGACGTGGCCGAGGTGGCCATGTCCTCCATCGACGACGGGCGTTACCTGGTCCGGCCGAAGGTCGTGGACGCCGGCTACCACACCCGGCGGCTGCTGCGGCTGACCGGTCTCGACGCCGAGGAGAACCAGGCGCGCAAGCTGCTCAACGACCTGGACGCCTACCGGGCGGAGAGCGACCTGGTCGACGAGCAGCAGGCCGCGCACCGCTGGCTCACCGAGGTCTTCGAGCCGGTGGTCCGGGCCGTTCCCGCGCACCTGCGCCGCAAGTTGGAGCCGCAGGAGCTGTTCGCGCAGATCATCGAGCACAAGTGGCTGCTGTCCGAGCAGGCCGGTCGGGACGTCGGGATGCGCCACGCGGTCCAGTCCTACCTGGCCGACGTGCTTGTGCACCGCCCCGACGAGCAGGCCGTGCTCGGAGTCGACGTCCCCGCCCTGAGCTGACCCGGCCTCCCCTGGCCGGGACCGCCGGCCCGGACGCTTCACTCCACCCAGGTGCCGCCGCGGAGGACCCGGACCACGTTGAGGTCGGCGTCCAGCACCACCAGGTCGGCGCGGAGGCCAACCTGGAGGGAGCCCACCCGGTTGCCCAGGCCGATGGCGCGTGCCGGGGTGGTGGCCACCATCCGCGTCGCGTCGGCGATCGGGATTCCGGCGTTCACCGCGTGCCGCAGCGCGGCGTCCATGGTCAGCGTGCTGCCGGCGATGGCACCGTCGCGGGCGAGTCGAGCCACCCCGTCGGTCACGGTGACGGCCTGGCCGCCCAACTCGTACTCGCCGTCGGGCATTCCGGCGGCGGCCATCGCGTCGGTGATCAGCGCCGCACGGTCCGGACCCGCGGTCGCGGCGACGAAGGTCAGCATGCCGTCGTGCAGGTGCACCCCGTCGGCGACCATCTCGCAGATGACGGTGGGCGCGTCGAGCAGGGCCACCACCGGCCCCGGCTCGCGGTGGTGCACCGGGCGCATGCCGTTGAACAGATGGGTGCCGACACTCGCGCCGGCGGCGACCGCGGCGCGGGTCTGCTCGTACGTCGCGTCGGTGTGACCTACCGCCGCCACCACCTTCTGTGCGGTGAGCAGCTTGATCGCCTCCAGCGCGCCGTCGCGTTCCGGGGCGAGGGTGACCATCCGGACAGCGCCCCGGCCCAACTCGATCAGCTCGGTCAACTCGTCGGTCGACGGGTCGCGGAGATACTCCGGGTTCTGTGCCCCACAACGGGCCGCGGACAGGTAGGGGCCTTCGAAGTGGACTCCCGCCAGCACACCCTCGTCGACCAGCGGGGCGAACGCCTCGGTGGCCGTGCGCATCAGCGGGAAGGGCGCGCTGACCAGGCTTGCCAACAGGGTGGTCGTGCCGTGCGCGAGGTGGAAGCCGGCCGCCGCTCGGGCCTCGTCGGCGTCCCCGGTGGTGAAGGTGTGCCCACCGCCGCCGTGGGTGTGCATGTCGACGAAGCCGGGCAGGATCCAGTTGCCGTCCCGGACCGACGGATATTCGGCGACCGCGGTGATCCGATCCCCGTCCCACTCGACGCAGCCCTGTCGGATGACACCGTTCGGGGTCACCACTCGGCCGTCCACCCGCACGGTCATCGCTCCTCCTGATTGTCACGGACGCGTACCGCGTCACGGTCACGGACGCGTACCGCGTCCAGGGCGAGCAGGGCGGCGCCGAGGCAGCCGGCCTCGTCGCCGAGGGCTGCCGCGACCAGCCGCGGCTCCCGGTGGAAGGTCATCCGCTCGTGCAGCGCCGCCCGCAGTGGGACGAGCAGCCGGTCCCCGGCCTGGGCCAGGCCGCCGCCGAGCACGATCGTCGCCACGTCGAACAGAGCCTGCCCGGTGGCGAGGCCGTCGGCGAGCGCCTCGACCGCCTCCTGCCAGACCTGGCCGGCGAGCTGTTCCCCGGCTGCGGCCCGTTCGGCGACATCGGCCGCCGTCACGGGAGCGCCCGCCGCCTCGCCCGCCAATTCGGCGTAGCGGCGGCCGATGGCGGCGGCCGAGGCGATCGTTTCCAGGCAGCCGGGCCGACCGCAACCGCAGCGCGGGCCGTCGGGCCGGACCAGGATGTGGCCGATCTCTCCGGCGGCGCCGTGCGCGCCGACGGACGCCGAGCCGTCGACCACGTGGGCGGCGGCGATGCCGGTGCCGATCGCCACGAACAGCACGTGCCCGGTGCCGCGCCCGGCACCGAGCCGTGCTTCGGCGAGGCCACCGACGCGCACGTCGTGGCCGAGTGCCGTGGGCAGGCCGAGCCGTGTCACCGCCAGGTCCCGCAGGGGTACGTCCCGGAAGCCCACGTTCGCCGACCAGACCGCCACGCCGCGCGCCTCGTCCACCACACCGGGTACGGCGATGCCGACCGCGATCGGCGTGAGCCCGTCGGCGCGGGCCTTGTCGGCCAGCCCGGCAGCCACGTCCAGGATCGTGTCGACCACGGCCGCCGGGCCGCGCGCGGCCTGGGTGGGGTGCCGCTCGGTGCGTACCGCGACGCCGTCCGGTCGGACCAGGGCGCACTTCATGCCGGTGCCGCCCACATCCAGCGCGACGACGACCTGGCCGGTGGACCCGGCGTCGCCGCTGGTCACGCCAGCACCACCGACCGGGACAGGTGTCGGGGCGCGTCCGGGTCGAGGCCCCGGCTGGTCGCCAGCGCGACCGCGAAGCGTTGCGCCAGGATCAGGTCGGCCATCGGGTCGACCGGGGTACGACCGGCGGACCAACTGCCCAGCACCGTGCGCCAACCGTGCGTGCGGCTGTGCACGAAGGCCGCCCCGGTGGCGGCCACGTCCTCGGGCAGTCCGTCGGGTAGCTCGCCGAACGCCCAGACCAGTCTGCCGGGCGCACCGACCGAGATGGGGCCGTGCCGGTAGTCCATCGCCGGGTACGCCTCAGCCCAGAAGGTGGCCGCCTCGCGGCACTTCAGCGCCGCCTCCTGAGCCAGCCCGATCGTCCACCCCCGACCGAGGAAGGTGACCTGCTCGATGGTTGCCGGGTCGATCGGCAGTGGGGATCGCACCGCCACTTCGGCGTCGGCGGCGAGCGCGGTCACCGGGTCACCGAGGTGAGCCCGGAGCAGGGCGAGTGCGGTGGTCGCGAAGCGGGTCTGCACCACCGACCGCTCGTCGGCGAAGGGCATGGTCACCGCGGCGGTGGCCAACTCGACCGCCGGGGACGCCGGGTCGCCGACGATCACCGTGGTGGGGGTCTGCCCGCGCAGCGCGGCGAGAAGCTCCAGCACCTCGGTGGTGGTGCCGGAGCGGGTGATCGCGATCAACCGGTCGTAGCGGCGCCCGGTGGGGAACTCGGACGCCTGGAACGCGTCGGTCTCGCCCTGGCCGGCCTGCTCGCGGCGGCCCGCGTACGCCATCGCCATGAACCACGACGTGCCGCAACCGACGACGGCCACCCGCTCGCCGGGGCGGGGCAGGTCACCGTGGACGACGCCGGCCAGCGCGGCCGCCTCCCGCCAGCAGTCGGGCTGGCTCGCGATCTCCGCGTCCACGTACGCCATGGGAACTCCTCGCCGGTGCGCAATACGGCTCGTTAGGCACGCATTTCGCGCGTCATTCTGCGCGAACGGCGGTGGTCGTGGCAACTGGCCGACCGATCGCGCAGACCAGCCTTTTGCGTAAGCCTAGTTTCGCGCACTAGTGTGCACGCAATCAATCACCGTCCGTGCTGTCACTGGGAGGACCCCCGCGGTGGACCGGTACGCCAGATGGAACGCCCTGCTCGAGATGCTGACCGACAACGGCCGGGTCAGCGTCGAGGCGGCAGCCGAGCGGCTGGACGTCTCCCAGGCCACCATCCGGCGTGACTTCGACCAGCTCGCCCAGCAGCAGATGATCACCAGGACCCGGGGCGGCGCGGTTGCCAACGGCGTGTCGTACGACCTGCCGCTGCGCTACAAGACGGCCAAGCACTCGGCCGAGAAGCAGCGGATCGGCGCCGCCGCCGCCGCGCTCGTCACGCCGGGCACCGTGGTCGGTCTGAACGGCGGCACCACCAGCACCGAGGTGGCGAGGGCGCTCGCCGTGCGTCCGGACCTGAACACCAGCGCCGAGGGCGCCCAGCTCACCGTGGTGACCAACGCGCTGAACATCGCCAACGAGCTGCTGGTCCGGTCGCGGATGAAGGTCGTGGTGGCCGGCGGGGTGGTGCGCCCGAAGTCGTTCGAACTCGTCGGCCCGCTGGGCGGGGCGCTGCTGCGCGAGGTCACCCTGGACGTCGCCCTGCTCGGCGTGGACGCCATCGACCCGCAGCTCGGCGCGGCCGCCCACCACGAGGGGGAGGCCGCGATGAACAACCTGATGGTGGCCCGGGCCAAACGCGTGGTGATCATCGCCGACTCGTCCAAGCTGGGCGGTCACGCCTTCGCCCGGATCTGTCCGGTCGAGCGGGTCGAGACCCTGGTGACCGACTCCGGCGCCGCCCCGGAGGTCGTGGAGGCGTTCCGCGCCGTCGGCGTACAGGTCATCTGCGCCTGAGTGCTCACGCTCCGTCGATGAAGTGACCCGTTCGGCGCGTCGATGCATACCCCGTATTGAACGTGTCTGCATACCGCGTATGGTGTCGGCTGTCACGCCCACCCATCGGGGGAGGTGCAGCTTTGCCGGCTGTCCTGGAGATCGAAGGTCTACGTAAGACGTACAAGAGTCGTCGACGCGGTTCCCGCAACGCGCTCGACGGCTTCGACATGCGGGTCGACGCAGGGCAGGTGCACGGCTTCCTGGGCCCCAACGGGTCCGGCAAGACGACCACGCTGCGTACCCTGCTCGGCCTGATCCGACCCGACGGCGGCCGGATGTCGCTGCTCGGGCACGAGGTCCCCGACGCGCTGCCCACCGTCGCCGGCCAGGTCGGCGCGATCGTGGAGAGCCCGCAGTTCTTCCCGCACTTCACGGCACGGGACACACTGTCCCTGCTGGCCGGGGCGGGCGAGGTGCCGGCCGTCCGGGTCGACGAGGTGCTGGAACTCGTCGGGCTGCGCGACCGGGCCGACGAGCGGGTCAAGACGTACTCGCTGGGCATGAAGCAGCGGCTCGCCGTCGCCTCGGCCCTGCTGAAGAACCCGAAGCTGCTCATCCTCGACGAGCCGGCCAACGGCCTCGACCCGGGCGGCATCCGGGAGATGCGCACGCTGATGCGCGGTCTCGCCGAATCCGGGATGACGGTGCTGCTGTCCAGCCACATCCTCGGTGAGATCCAGTTGATCTGTGACTCGGTCACCATCATCTCGCTGGGCCGGCGGGTCGCGTTCGGCCCGGTCGACGAGGTGCTCGCGCAGCACTCGTCCGGCGCGGTCCGGGTCCGGCTGGAAGCGGTGAGCGACCTGCCGGCGGCCACCGAGGCACTCACCGCAGCCGGCATCGGGGTCACCGGTCACCACGACCACCTGATGTTGACAGGCGTCGACAAGCCGGCCTCGGTGACCCGCCTGCTTGCCGAGCGCAACCTCTACGTCAGCGAGTTGGCGCCGATCGCCGTCGATCTGGAGAGCGTCTTCCTCGAACTGACGTCCACCGCGCCGGTCCCCGGTCAGCACCGGCAGGTCGACGAGTCCATGAAGGTCGGTGGGACGGGTCAGCCCGGCGCCGCCGGGGGAGGGTGGGGCGCGTGAGCCTCTTTCGTACGGAGCTGCGCCGACTCACCAAGCGGCGGTTCACCAGGTACATGACGCTGCTCGGCCTGCTGGTGCTGGCCGCGGTGGTCGTCGGGGTGTTCTTCACCAATCAGAAGATCGACGCCGGCCAGCTCGCCAAGGCCGAGCGGCAGGCCGAGCAGCAGTACCAGGACCAGGTGCGCTGGAGCGAGCAGGCGCGGGCCGACTGCGATCGGGCCAAGGCGGCCGGTACGTCGAACGACGACCGCTACCCCGACGACTGCTCGCAGATCTCGCCGCCGCCCCGCGAGGCGATCGAGGCGCAGTGGTTCCTGCCCTCGACGTTCGACTTCCGGGAGACGTTCGACGAGACGCTGATCCCGTTCGCGGCGATCCTCGCCCTGGTCGGGTTCGTGGTCGGCGCGTCCTTCATCGGTGCCGAGTGGAGCAACGGCGGCATGATGAACCTGCTGCTCTGGCGGCCGAAGCGACTCACCGTACTGCTCACCAAGCTGGCCGCGCTGCTCACCGGCATGCTGGCGGTGACGCTGCCCGCCGCGGTGCTCTGGTTCGCCGGGTTCTGGGGGGTCGCCACGTTCCGCGGCAGCACCGAGAAGATGACCTCCGGGGCCTGGCAGTCGTTCGTGCTGACCGGAGTGCGGGCTGTGGTCCTGGTGCTGGTGATCACCACCATCGGCTTCGCCCTGGCGTCGCTGGGTCGGCACACCGCGATGGCCCTGGGTGGCGTGGTGGCGGTGATGGTGGTCGGCCAGTTCGGCCTGGGCATCCTGCTGGGGTTGGCGAACGTGCGCTGGCCCGAGGCGTACCTGCTGCCCACGTACCTGCTGGCCTGGGTGTACAAGAAGGTCAAGTTGCAGGACTGGGACTCCTGCGAGGCGACCTTCAACGGGTCGTGTGAACCGGCGACCCTGGTCATCACCTGGCAGCAGTCCTCGGTGCTGCTCTCGGTCGCGGTGGTGGTGATCCTCGGGGCGGCGCTCTGGACGATGCGTCGCCGCGACATCTCCTGACCGGATCGTTCTGACGCGGCGCGGCCGGCCCGGCCGTCGGGACTCCCGGCGGCGCAGGGTCGGCCGCGCCGGCTGGTGCAACCCAGGTCTTCCCTGGCTAGGCTGAGGACCATGTCCGCCGACGCCACCCCGGCCGCCCCCGAGCCGTCCACTGACGCTCGTCGAGGTGATGTCGCGGGTGGGGTCACGCCGTCGGTTCCGACTCCGCGGCCGGTGCCGCCCATCGAGAGCACCGATGATCTCGAGCCGGACGACGGGGTCGCCGTTGCGCCGAGCGCGCCGACAGCCGTCGGGCTGACCGAACGGGAACGGGCCATCCTCGCCTTCGAGCAGCAGTGGTGGCGGCACGCCGGCGCCAAGGAGCAGGCCGTACGGGACACCTTCGGGCTCTCGTCGACCCGCTACTACCAGTTGCTCAACGGGCTGCTCGACAACCCGGCCGCGTTGGCCGCGGACCCCGTGCTGATCGCCCGGCTCCGCCGGTTGCGCTCGTCGCGCGCCCGCAACCGTCGCCGCTGACCGGCACCGCCCGGCAGGAATGTAGCCGGGTCCACGGGGTACGCGGGGAGCGCTCCGGGGCCGCCGCTGGGCGGGTGGCCGGAGGTTGACGGAGGGGGCGGACTATGGCGGGCACCAATCCGACGTGGGAGTGCCGGTGATGCGGGTGCGCTCCGCGTCCGCACCGGCCCCCGGCCGGCCGGTGAACGAGGACCTGGTCTTCCAGATCGGTCCGCTGGTCGGCGTCCTGGACGGCGCGACGGTGCCGGAGGGCTTCGACACCGGCTGCGTGCACGGGCCGGAGTGGTACGTCCGGCACCTGGCCGCCCGCCTCGGCGTCGCGGAGGCGGTGCGCCCGGCGGCACGGCTGACCAGCAACCTGGCGGCGGCCATCCTCGCCGTGCGCGCCGACCACGGTGGGCAGTGCGACCTCGACCATCCCGGCACCCCGTCCAGCACCGTGTGCCTGCTGCGGGACTGCGGCGACCAGGTGGACTACCTGGTGCTCTGCGACAGCCCCCTGGTCCTGGACGCCGGCGGTCAGGTCAGCGTGGTCACCGACAACCGACTGGACGCGGCGATGGTCGAGCTGCGGGAGACGGTGGCCGCCCTGCCCGGCGGCGCGGCGGATCCGGTCACCCGGTTCCGGCACGCCGTGAGCGTGCAGCGGGAGCGGATGAACCGTACCCACGGCTACTGGGTGGCGGCCGCCGACCCGGACGCGGCCTTCCACGCGGTGACCGGGACGATGCCTCGGCGAGGTCCGACGGCGATCCGCCGGGCGGCGCTGCTCAGTGACGGCGCGTCCAGCGCGGTGGAGCAGTTCGAGCTGACCGACTGGGCCGGACTGTTGGACCTGTTGAGCGCCGACGGGCCGGGTGCGTTGCTCGACCGGGTCCGGGCGGCCGAGCGCGACCACCCGGACCGGTTGCGCCGGCACAAGCCCACCGACGACGCGTCGGTGGTGTTCTGCGAGTTCGCGCCGGCGGTTTGAGCTTCTTACACCCGGTCGGGTGACAACAGAGCGTGATGTGGAACACCTCGCCCGCCCGACCGGCCGGTACCGCTGTCCGGACCGCCAGTGGATGGCCAATGGGGTGGACTTCGGCCGATGAGCGCGGCAGACTGCGGCACGTGGCGGGTGCGGTCCGGCTGGAGCCGGTGGACGAACAGAACCTGGAGCCGTTGCTCTCCGTAGCGGCTGCCGAGGCGGAGCCCAGCGATGTGATGCCTCCGGTCGAGGCCCCCGCCGGCTGGTCGCTCGCCCGTCGCGAGGCGTTCCGGGAGTTCCATCGGGCCAGCTTCGGCGGGCTGGACGGCCCCACCCGCTCGCAGATGTACGCGATCCTCGTGGGCGGCGAGGTACTGGGTATGGTTCGGATGACTCGCTGTGACGAGCCCGGCACGGTGGAGGCCGGCATGTGGCTCGGTCGCTCGGCGCGCGGGCAGGGGATCGGCGCGGCCGCCCTGCGGGAGTTGCTGAACGCCGCCGCTCGGGCGGGCATGCGGGTGGTGGTCGCCGAGACGACTCCGGACAACTTCGGCGCGGTCGCCGTGCTGCACCGGTCCGGCGCCAAACTGTACGAGGAAGACGGCAAGGTGCGTGCCGAGATCTGCCTGGACTCGACCCCGCCGGCCCTCTGAGCCCGCCCTGCCGGTCGGCGGCGGCCGCAGGGGCCACCGCCGACCGCCTGGATCAGGCCGGCACCCGGACGATGTCGTAGTCGGTGGTCGGCGTCGACTCCACGTCGAACCGCCCGTTCACCACGTACAGCGCCGAGCCGAGCAGGTCACCGGTGGCCGGCGACCGTAGCAGCGGACTCGTGATCTCCCGCTGCACGGTCCCGGCGGTGTAGCCGGCGTTCAGCCGGACCACCGCGATGACGTTGCTCAGGTTCCGGATCACGTAGAGGGTGCGACCGCGCAGCACCAGCCCGTCGGCCCGGTCCACCGAGTAGCCGCCGAGGTGGAAGACGCGGCTGCCACCGGTGCGCGGGTCGACGCGGACGAGTTGGCCGGTCAGCATCTGCGCGACGAGCAGGTCGCCGTCCGGAAGCGCCACGATCCCGTTGTTGAACGCGTCGGGTGTCGCGCCCGGACCGGTGAGCGGCAGCACCCGGACGGCGGCGGGGGCGGGCAGGCGGCCACCCGGACCCAGCGGCACCACGTACAGCACCGGTCGGGTGGAGTCGGTGAAGTAGACCGCCCGGTCGGTGATCACCAGGTCGTTGACCAGGGTGTTGGGGTCGGTGGTGAACGGGTAGTGGGCCAGCCTGGCACCGCTGGCCGGGTCGTACACGCTGGCGCCACCGCCGGTGAAGTCGGCGGTCCAGAGCCGGCCCCGAGAGTCGATCTTGATCCCTGCCTTGGCGGCGCCGGGTGTGCCCGGGATCAGCACCGAGCCGCGCCCGGTGCGGAGGTCACCCCGCCACACCGCGCCGTCCAGCACGGACCCGACGTACACCGTCGTGCCCCGACCGATGGTCAACCCTTCCGGGGTGAAACCGTCGGGCAGGGCGATCCGGGCCGGGAACGGCTTCGTCGGATGGGCGGTAGCCGGCGCACCGACCGTGGCCAGGGTGGCCGCCGCGACCAGGGGGACGAGGAGAAGGGACAGCAGCTTGCGCAAGGAACACCGCCTGACGTCCAGGTGGAGGACTCCACAGAGGAATGTGACGCCCTAACAACACTCCGGAGGCACCAAAAGGTTGGGTGCGGTGCTCAGTCCCGCCGGGCGGCGTACGCGGCCAGCGCGGCGACCTGCGCCGGATCCAGCGAGGGGCGCACCCGTGCCCGTGCCGTCGAGACGTGCCCGGCGGTGACCGTGGCGGCGGTGAGAGACTCCCGCATCGCGGCCAGCGCCGCCTCCCGGACCAGCGCCGCGCAGTCCGCCGCGGAGAAGCCGGTCAGCTCGTCGCCGAGGGCGGCGAGGTCGACGTCCGGCGCCAGCGGCACCTGCCGGGACGCGGCTCGCAGGATCTCCGCGCGGGCCGGCCCGTCCGGCGGTGGCACGTAGACCAGCCGCTCCAACCGGCCCGGCCGCAGCAGCGCCGGGTCGATCAGGTCGGGCCGGTTGGTCGCGCCGACCACCACCACGTTGCGCAGCGTCTCCACCCCGTCCAGTTCGGTGAGCAGCGCGGCGACCACCCGGTCCGTGGTGCCCCCGTCGGTGGCCTGGCCGCGTACCGGCGCCAGGGCGTCCACCTCGTCCAGGAAGATCAGGGTGGGGGCCGCCTCCCGTGCCCGGCGGAACAGCTCGCGGACCGCGCGCTCGCTCTCGCCGACCCACTTGGAGAGCAGTTCCGCGCCCTTCACCGACAGCACATTGGCCCGCCCCGACCCGGCGAGCGCGGTGACCAGGTAGGTCTTGCCGCAGCCCGGTGGCCCGTAGAGCAGCACACCGCGGGGCGGCTGCACCCCGAGCCGGGCGAAGGTGTCCGGGTAGGTCAACGGCCACAGCACCGACTCGGTGAGCGTCTGCTTGACGTCGTCCAGGCCACCCACGTCGTCGAGGGTCACCGAGGCCAGCTCCAGGGTCGACGCCGCCATGGTGGTCGGCCGGACCACCTCCCGGGCGGCCGTGAAGTCCGCCATCGACACCGTCGGCGTCTCGGCGGACTTCTGCCGCAGCGCCGCGCGTACCCCGGCCTCCCGGACCAGCGCGGCCAGGTCCGCCGCGACGAACCCGGGGGTACGCGCGGCCACCTCGTCCAGCCGGACGTCGTCGGCCAACGGCACCTGTCGGGTCAGCACGGTGAGCTGTTCGCGGCGCAACGCCTGGTCGGGAAGCGGAATGCTGATCCGCAGCGACAGCAGGTCGGGTGCGCGCAGCGCGGGGTCGACCGCCTCCGGTCGGCCGGTGGCGCAGACGACCGCTACGCCGGCCCGCACGCACTCCGCGAGCACCTGGCGGAACACCGTCGCCACCGGGCCGGGCTCGTCCGCCGGTGCGAGCGCCTCGACGTCGCTGACCAGCAGCACCGCCGGCCCGCCGGCTCGGGCCGCCGTCGCCGCGGCACGCAACCGGTCGGCTGCGGCCTGGTTCGTCGACGCGGCCACCTCGGGTGCCCACAACGGGTGGACGCGGGCACCCACCCGGGCGGCGACGGCCCGGACCAGCGCCGACTTCCCGGAGCCGGCCGGACCGACGAGCAGCACCCCCAGCGAGATGGTGGTGCCCAGCCGGCCCAACACCTCCCGGTGGTGGAAGCCGAGGTCGAGCAGCTCGGTCAGCTCCTCGGCCTGGGTACGCAGCCCGGGAAGCTCGTCCACGTCGGGCACCCCCTCCGCCGGGACCGCCTCGGTGACCGCACCCGGCCGGGCCGGCGCGGTATCGGCCGGAACTGGCCCGCCGTGGGTGGCGGGACCGTGCTCCCAGCCGATCATCGTGTCCATGGTGACCAGCGCGCCGGCGGCCGGCTCGACCGTACGCACGGTGAGCAGGGTGCTGGTCCAGGCGACACCGACAGTGTTGGCGAGGCTGCGCCGAGCCGCCTCGACCAGGCTGCGCACCGAGGCGTCCGGCAGCACGTCCTGTGGCAGCAGCGACACGTCGTCGCCGCCGGTGAGCACCTTGCCCAACAGGGCCAGCCGGAGCATCTCCGGGCTGACCGCCGCGACCACCTCCACCGGCCCGGCCAGGACGACCCGGGCCGCCGGCACCAGCGGCACCGGGCTGACCCGCACCTGGGCGCCGTCGCGCACACCCAGGTTGCCCAGGGTCAGGTCGTCGGCGTACAGCAGGGAGCTGCTCGCGCCCGGCGCGGCGGTCGCCACGATTCCCGCCGTCTCTCGGCGGCCGGCAAGCCGGACCGGGTCGCCGGGCCGCAGCCCCAGCGCGGTCAGCGCCTCCGGATGCAGCCGCACGATGCCCCGCCGGGCGTCCAGCGCGGCCGGCCGTAGGCTCGCCGTCAGGGTCAGGTCGGGTTGCGCCACCGCCCGACCGTAGCCGCCGCGGGCCAGCCCCGCCGGTCAGCGCCGCGGATCCAACTCGTCCAACAACGACGGATCCCGTCGGATCAGCTCGGCCAACCGGGCCGCCGGGTCCGGGGTCAGCCCGTCCGGGCCGGGCGCCCACTCGGGGACCGTCCGGCCGGACAGCGGCCAGGCCGGCGGGGGTTCCACCGGCGGCGGCGGGGGCACCGGCCCGACCGTGACGTCCGGCCCGTCCCAGGAGACCCGCATGGGGTACGTCCGACCCTCGTGCTGCACCTGCACCGTCACCACCAGCCCGGGATGGCCGCCGACGACCTGGCGGACCGCCTCGGCCACCTCCTCGACCGGACCCCACCCGGGGACCTCGCCCGGGGAGTCCGCCCCCGCGTGCCGGGGGTCGTGCCGTCCCGGCCCGGCGCCGCGGACGTCGTCCGTGCCCGGCCCCGGAAGGCCCGGCGGCGGGATGCTGTCGTCACGGTCGTTGGTCCGCCGGCGCCGCGCCTCCTCGCGCCGGGCCAGTCGGGCCAGCGTCTCGTCCAGGTCGCCCCTCACCAGATCACCTCTTCCCGCACGGCCGGAGCCGTTCGGCTCAGGCTTGCCTGTCCCGGGTGGCACGTTCCAGCGCACGGTCCAGGACGACAAGCAGGGCGTCCCGCACCGAGAGCCGGTCCCGGGCGTCGAACTGCACAAGGGGCACGTGGTCACCGATGGCCAGTGCCCAGCGGATCTCGCCGAGTTCCAGGGCCAGCCGCCCGTCGAAGGCGTTGACCCCGACCACGAACGGCAGCCCGGCCCGTTCGAAGAAGTCGATCGCGGGGAAGCAGTCGTCCAGCCGGGCGCTGTCCACCACGACCAGCGCGCCGAGCGCCCCGCGGGCGAGGTCGTCCCACATGAAGCCGAACCGGGCCTGCCCCGGCGTGCCGAACAGGTAGAGCTTCAGACTCCGGTCGATGGTCACGCAGCCGAAGTCCATCGCCACCGTCGTGGTGGTCTTGGTGGAACGGATACCCGGATCGTCCACGCCGATCCCGGCGGTCGTCATCTCGGCCTCGGTGGTCAGGGGAGCGATCTCGGAGATCGCACCCACGGTGGTGGTCTTGCCCACCCCGAACCCACCGGCCACCAGGATCTTGACCGGGATCGGCGGTGCCGCCGGCTTACCGACCGGCGGCGAGGGCCTCCCCGCGCCGGATGGCGGCTGGTACGGCGGCGGCGGTGGGCCGGCGCGTCCGACTGCCGGCCCGGCGCCCGGCACGGCGTAACGGGCGGCGGCGCTGTTTCCGGCGGCCCCGCCGAGCGGGGCGACCGGCCATTCAGGAGATCGCACGAAGTCCATCAATCACTCGCAGGATGAGGTCGGGGTCGGCGGCGTCGTTGGTGTCGCTGACGTGCACGTCCAGGTGCCCGGCCGCCCGTAGGTCGCCGACCAGGACCCGCGTCACGCCCAGGTGCAACCGGGCGCGGGCCGAGATCTCGGCAACCGAGATCGGTGCGGCGCAGAGCGCGATGATCGCCTGGGATTCCGGTGCCAGCAGGGCATCGGGAGCGCCGGTCGGCCAGCCGCCGTCCATCCGGGCGGTCACCTGCGTCTCCAGCCCGATCGCCGGGTCGGCACCCGCCACCCGTCCGGAGGTGAGCACGAACGGACGGGGACCGGCTGGTCGACCATCGTCCGGCTCCGGCTCGGGCAACGCCGGCGCCATCACCTCGCCCGCGTCGGTCGGGCGAGGCGTGTGCAGATACGGGCGGATCCGGGTCCTCGGTTCCGGGTCCGGATCCTCGCCGGCGACGTCGGGGGTCACTGCTGAACGGCGTTCTTCAACTCGACGATCAGCCGCGGGGTCAGGGCACCACCGGCCCGCCCGGCGAAGAGCGTCATCTCGTACGCGACGGTGCCCAGGTTGGCTGACCGGTCGGCGACCACCCCGAGCACGGAACCGCTGCTGATCGCGCTGATCAGCAGGTAGCCGTCGGCCATGTCGACGATCACCCGGTTCAGGCCACCGAGGGCGTACCAACTGGCCGCCCCACCGGCGAGACTCGTCATCCCGGAGACCACCGCGGCCAACCGCTCCGCGTTGGACCGGTCCTTGATCGCCGACATGGCCATCAGGAGGCCGTCCGAGGAGACCGCGATCGCCTCCAGGACCCCGGCCGTGCCGGAGGTGAAGGAGTCCAGCAACCAGTTGAACGTGCGGGCCTCCGGGCTGAGGTCCCCGCTCGCGCCGGACTGGCTCTGGTCGACGTTGTCGTGCAGGAAGGGACTGGTCACCGTGATGATCCTTCTTCGTTCCGGCGGTCAGGGCCGACTTCGCGGAGCGCGCGGGCGACGCCCTCCTCGAACTCGCTGATCTGCTTGCGGACCTCGGCCGGGTCACCGAGGTGCGTACTGGGTGGCTGACAGGCCGGGACGACCGTGAGGTTCGCCCCCGGCACCCGTCGGCTCAGTCGGGGCCGACCCGGTGTGGTGTCGGACGGATCGGCGCCACCGGCCACCGTAGGGCCGACGCCGCCCGGTGTGCTCGGCAGGTCGACGGTGTTCAGTTCGGCCCGGCGTACACCGGCCTGGAACGCCTCGACCAGGGCCCGCGCGGCGGCGGGGTCCGCACTGGTGGCGTCCACCGGCCGGGTTGGTGGGGCGGCGGCGTGCAGGCTGGCCCCGGGCACCCGCTGCCGAACCCGGGGAGTGCTCGGTGCGCCCGACGGTTCCGGCTCCGGGGCGGCGGGTGCGGCCTGCTGCGGCGGCTGCCCGGGGCCGAACGCGTTCCAGGACGGGCTGGCCTCCAGGCTGCGGGTGGCCCGGCTGAGCAGGTCCGAGTCGAAGCGGGTTGGCTCGGTGACGGTCGTCGTGATGGACCGTGTGGCGCGCTCGGACGCGGCCGCCGTACGCCGGTCCCGCTCCGGCACCGAGGCCCGGGCGACGGTGCTCCCGGCCGGGTCGGCACGGCGCAGCACAAGTGACGTCGACGGGATCTCCAGGTATGCCGTCACTCCACCGCCGGTGGTGGCGGCCAGTCCCACCTCCCAGCCGTGGCGCCGGGCCAACCGGCCCACCACGAAGAGGCCGAGCACCTCGGTCGGTGCCAGGTCGAGTCGTTCCCGGCGGGTGAGCCGGGCGTTCTCCTCGGCCAGCCGTTGCTCACCCATGCCGATGCCGTGGTCCACGACGGTGACCCGCGCGCCGATGCCGGACGTCTCGGCGGTCACCAGCACCCGGGTGTGCGGCGGGGAGAAGGCGGTGGCGTTCTCCATCAACTCCGCCAGCGCCAGGATGAGGTCGCCGACCACCGCCGGGGCGGCTGAGATGCCCGCCGGCACCCGCACCTCCACCCGGGTGTAGTCCTCGATCTCGCCGAGCGCCAGCCGGACCACGTCGGCCAGCGGCACCGGCGCGGTGTGGGCGTCGGCGCCGGCCGAACCGGAGAGCACCACCAGGCTGCCGGCGTTGCGTCGCAACCGGCTGGAGATGTGGTCGAGCCGGTACAGGTGCTCCAACCGGCCCGGGTCGGCCTCCTGCTTCTCCAACCGGTCGATCAGCGCGATCTGCCGGCCCACCAGGTTCTGGGTACGCCGCCCGACGTGGCCGAACATCTGCGCCACGTTGCGCCGGCCGGCGACCTGCCGCTCGACCAGCCGCGCGGCGGTGCTCTGCACCCGGTCGAAGGCCCGCGCCAGGTCGCCGATCTCGTCGTTGGCCCGGATGTCCACCGGTTCCAGCCGGATCGGCTGGGGGCTCTCCCCCTCGTCGTCGGTGACCCGGACCAGCTCCGCCTCGGCGACCCGGGCGACCCGGTCCGCCGAGCGGGTGAGTCGGGTCAGCGGTCGGGCCACCGTCCGCGCGACCGCCGCGCTGAGCAGCACCACCAACGCCAGGATCAGGGCCGCGGTGGCCCCGACCAGGTACGCGGCCGTCAGCGCGCGCCGCTGCTCGGCGGTCACCTCGGTGAGTACGTCGGCGACCAGCTTCTTCTCCACGAACTGACCGAGCCGGATCATGGTGCGGACGGCCGGGAAGAGCGCCTCCATCGGCACGTCGCGGACGGCGCTGGCCGGGTCGCGGGCGCTGGTGGCCAGGAAGTCCGAGCTGGTTCGCGCGGCCACGGCCGCGTCGTTGAGCTGGGCCACCTTGAGCTGCTCGGGTGTGATCAGGCTGCGGAAGCGCTGGTTGTCGACCAGGAGCGCGGCGATGCACGCCACGTACCCGTTGATGGTGTCCGAGGTGCCGACCGCCTTGACCAGCAGGCTCAGGGTGGCGCAGGCGCCCAGCCCCTCGTCGGCGCGGAGCAGCCCGTCGAGGGCGAGCACCTGACGGCCCGGCAACGTGTCGGTGTCCACCCCGAACACCAGACGCAACGAGTCGATCAACCCATTGTTGACCGGGCCGAACGCATCCATCACCTGGCCCGGGTTCGCGACCCGGGCCAGCACGGACGTGCGCAGCTCGATGAGACTGGACACCCCGTCCAGGGCGTGGTCGACCCGGTCGGTGAGCGCGCCGCTGCGCCCGGCCCGCAGGTCGGCCACCCGGTCGTCCACGTCGGCGGACTTGCGGACCACCTCGCCGCGCTCGACCCGGCCGAGCAGGAAACCGACCGAGAGGATGCGTTCCTGCTGGAGGTCCTGGACGAGGCTGCCGACCCGGCTGGCGAGCCGTACCCGCTCGGCGGTGTCGCTGGCCCGCTGGGCCGCGCCCACCCGGTCGAGCATCACGGGCACGGCCAGGCCGACCATGCTGAGCAGCGGGATCACCACGAGCAGTGCGAGCTTGCCGCGGATCCGGAGCCTACCGAGCAGCATCGAAGGCCCCCCACCGCGCGGGCTCCGCGTCGCGCGCCACGTCGGCCGGTTGCAGCCCGCGCGGGTCGTTGGGCACCGGTTGCCACGAGTCTGCCGGCGCAGGGGTGTCGGCACTCTCCGCGTGGGTCACCGCCAGGGTCGCCCGACGCCGCGCCCGGCCACCGGCGGCGACCTGCAGCGCGGCGAGCCAGCTCAGCAACAGCACCGCGAGTACGCCCGCTGCGCCGATCAGCCATCGGCTCCGGTTGAAACCGTCGATGCGTTCGACCAGCAGGGCGTCCAGTTCGGCGAGGATGACCGGCTGAAGTTGGCGGGCCGCCCGGTGCGTGTTGAGTCCGGCGGCGCTCAGATGACCGGGGTCCACCACGCTCGTGCCGTTGGCCGGAGTGGAGTACGCGGCCAGCGCCTCCACCGAGCGTTGGTAGGTGTCCAGTGGGGTGAGGACGTTGGCACCGAGATCGGTGCTCTCCGAGCCGTCCACGGCGGAGCGCAGGTTGTCGACGAGGTCACCGGCGGGTGCCAGGGCGGCCACCCGCAGGCCGGCCAGCTCCATCATGCCGCGTGGTTGCTCGGCGGCCGGCCGGCGGGAGACCAGCATGCCCAGGTCGGCGAGCCGGCCGGCGGCCACCACCGCCTCGGGCAGTTCCTGGCCGGCGCTGCCCTGGAGGAAGAAGGAGTCAGCGACGGGGTCACGGACCAGCCCGGAACTCTCCCGGACCTTGCGGTGCAGTGCCAGCAGCAGGTCCGAGACCTCGCTGTACGCCGTGTAGGCGGCCTCCGGGTCGACGGGGCTGCGGCCGCGCAGTGCTTCCACCTTGGCGCGTACCCCGGCCCAGCGTTCCTGGCTGAGCAGCTCGGCGCCGATGCGGGCGTCCACCGCGGCGGCCTCCTCGACCGCCCGGTTCAGCGCGTCGCCGGACACGGGTCGATTGCTGACCGCGGCGGACTGGGCCTCCACGAGGGCGTCGGTGACCGACCCCAGCGCGGTGAGGTACTGCACGCCGAGTCGCTCCCGGGCGGCGAGGTCCCGGTCGTCGGTGGTCTGCTGCCAGGCGGACGTGACGAGCAGACCCACCGGTGCCAGGAGTGCCCCGACAAGCAGCAACGGCAGCAGTCGGCCCAGGGTGGACGGACGTCGACGGGCCCGCGGCGCGGGGACTGTCATGGTTGTGTCTCCTCCGGCATGGGGCGCGGATCGGCGCGGTGTCGGGTGACCCCGACAAGTCCCGTGCACCGGACCGGAAAACTAACCGACCCCCTCGCTGGTCAGGCCTCGGTGGACGAGTCAGGTTCGCGTCACTTCGAGCAATGTCACCATTCGCCCCCGTTCCCGACACGCTCTGTTTCGTCAGTGGGTGTGACATGGAGGGATGCAGGCCGATATCCGTGAAAGATCGGAATTCACGGGATCCGAACTCAACTCACTGTGCCGCGTCGGACATGGCGCGCTCGCTGCCGTCCGTGCACCGATCGGGGCAACCGGACGGACGTACGGCGGATCTCAGCCAACGCTCAGGCTGCGGGCCGTACCGTGTGCCGCATGACATCGCCGTCGCCGGCCGCGTGGTTCCGGCGTGCCCTGCCCACCCGCCGCCGCGCGATCGCCGCGGCGGCGGTCGTCGCGCTGCTGGCCGCCGCCGTGACCTGGGCGGTGTGGCCACAGGGGTCGGGCGTTCGCAGCACGAGCGAGATGCTCACCGTCCGCTCCGGACCGTCCGACGACCAGCCGGTGGAGCTGGACACGACCTTCTACCTGCCCGGCGACGCCTCGTCCGCGCGGAAGGTCCCGGCGGTGCTGTTGGCACACGGATTCGGCGGCACGAAGGAGTCGGTGCGCTCCGACGCGGAGGAGTTCGCCGGGCGCGGCTACGCGGTGCTCACCTGGACCGCGCGGGGTTTCGGCCGCAGCGGCGGTGAGATCCACCTGGACAACCCGGACTACGAGGTGCGCGACGCGTCTCGGCTGCTGGACTGGCTGGCCGCCCGACCGGAGGTCCGCACCGACGCCGCCGGCGACCCGAAGGTCGGTGTGGTCGGCGGCTCGTACGGCGGTGGGTTGGCGCTGTTGCTGGCCGCCCAGGACCGTCGGGTCGACGCGATCGTCCCCATGATCACCTGGAACGACCTGTCCCGTGCCTTCCTGCCGGAGAGCACCGGCGGGGCGCCGACCGAGGGCGTGTTCAAGAAGGGCTGGGCCGGTCTCTTCTTCGGCGGCGGCGGCAACGTGGGTTCCGGCCCGGCGGGGCTGTCCGGCGGGACCGCCGCCCAGCCGCAGGGCGCACCGGCGTCGGCCGGCCCGCCCAGCCCGGGGCCGGGCGCCGGTCCGGGCAGCGGTCCCGGTGGTGCCCCGGCCGGTGCGGCCGACCCGTCCTGCGGCCGGTTCGCGGCCGACGTGTGCGCCGCGTACCTGCGGATCGCCACCACCGGGCGGGCCGATCAGGCGGCCGTGGACCTGCTGCGCCGCTCCAGCCCGGCGGGCGTACTGGACCGGATCAAGGCGCCCACCCTGCTGGTGCAGGGCGAGGCGGACACGCTCTTCCCGCTCGGCGAGGCGGACGCGAACGCGAAGGGCATCGCCGCCGCGGGCACCCCGGTACGGGTCGCCTGGTTCACCGGTGGGCACGACGGTGGCAGTGGACCCCGGTCGGACGAGGACCGGGTGAAGTTCCTGACCGTCCAGTGGCTCGACCACTACGTCAAGGGCGAGGGCGACGCTCCCGGTGACGACTTCACCTGGTCGCGGATCGCCGGTTTCGACGCGCTCGACCGGGGTCTGGTCGCGACCGGATTCCGCCGCGCCGACTACCCGGGTCTGACCGGCAACGCCCGCCGGGAGGTCACGGTCGCCGGTCCGGCCCAGCCGATCGCGAACCCGCCGAACGGCAACCCCGCCGCCATCTCCTCGATCCCGTTCGCCGGTGGGCTCACCTCCCTGCTGGACGGCGTGGCCGGTGACGTTCCCGGCCAGCACGCCCGGTTCGAGTCGACGCCGTTGACCGAGGCGGTGGACGTGGCCGGTGCGCCCACCGTCACCCTGCGGGCCGCGTCGCCGACCGGCACGGCGGTGCTCTTCGTCAAGCTCTACGACGTCGACCCCGACGGCGCGGCGACCCTGCCGAACGGGCTGGTCGCCCCGATCCGACTCACCGGCCTGCCGCAGCGTGTGCAGGACGCCACCCCGGTCACCGTGACGCTGCCCGGGATCGTCCGCCGGGTGGAGGCCGGGCACCGGCTGAGGCTGGTGGTGGCCACCTCGGACCAGGCGTACACCACGCCCGCCGAGCCGACCGTCTACACGGTGTCGGCGGACGGCGCGGTCAGCCTGCCCACGGTCGACGGCGAGCCGATCCCCACCGCCGCGACGCTGTGGCGCTGGGTGCTCGCCGGTCTGCTCGCCGCCATCGCGATCGGCCTCGTCGTGGTCGTCGCCGTGCTGCGCCGCCGGCATCGCCGCCAGGACCGGTCGGTGCATCCGGAGTACGCGGACACGCCGTTGGCCGTGCGCGCGCTGCGCAAGGAGTACGCGGACGGCTTCGTGGCGGTGTCGAACGTCGACTTCGAGGTGCACCCCGGTCAGGTGGTGGGTCTGCTCGGACCCAACGGCGCCGGTAAGACCACCACCCTGCGGGTGCTGATGGGGCTGACCCAGCCGACCGCCGGGGAGATCTACGTCTTCGGTCGCCGGCTGGTGCCCGGCTCGCCGGTGCTGTCCCGGATCGGCGCGCTGGTCGAGGGACCCGGTTTCCTGCCGCACCTGTCCGGGTTGGAGAACCTGAAGGCGTACTGGCGGGCCACCGGCCGGCCGTGGGAGGACGCCCAGTTCGACGCGGCCCTGGAGATCGCCGGGCTGGGTGACTCCGTACAGCGGAAGATCAAGAACTACAGCCACGGTATGCGTCAGCGGCTGGCCATCGCCCAGGCCATGCTCGGGCTGCCCGAGCTGCTGGTGTTGGACGAGCCGACGGACGGGCTCGACCCGCCGCAGATCGCCGAGATGCGCCGGGTGCTCCAGCGCTATGCCACGGACGGGCGGGCGGTGCTGGTCTCCAGCCACCTGTTGGCCGAGGTGGAGCAGACGTGCACCCACGCGGTGGTGGTGAACAAGGGTCGGATCGTGGCGTCCGGGCCGGTGGAGGAGATCGTGGGCGAGTCGCCGAGTGTGCTGTTCGACGTCAGCGACCCGGTGGCGGCGCGGGCGGTGCTGGACCGGCTGCACGGGGTGCGGGTGCTGCCGGAGAGCGACGGCCAGTTGGTGGTCGACACCAACGGCACGGCTCGCAGCGAGGTGGTGGCCGAGCTGGTGCGCGCCGGCATCGGGGTGGACCGGGTGGTGCCGCGACGCCGCCTGGAGGACGCGTTCCTCGCCCTGGTGGGCGACAACTCTCGGGGAAGCGGTGACCGGTGATGGCTGTTACTGGCGCGGGTGCGGCCCAGGGCTACCGGCCGTCGGCCACCATGCCGTTCGGGGCGGAGTTCCGCCGGCAGGCGTCCCGGAGGCGTACCCAGCTGGCGCTCGGGTTCATGGTGCTGCTGCCGCTGATCATTCTGATCGCGTTCCAGTTCAACTCCGGTGGCGACGACGACAACGGCAACAACGAGTTCGCCAGTCTGGTGGACCTGGCCACCTCCGGTGGGCTCAACTTCACCCTCTTCTCGATCTTCGTCTCGGCGTCGTTCCTGCTCGTGGTCGTCGTGGCGCTGTTCTGTGGCGACACGGTGGCCAGTGAGGCGAGCTGGGGCAGCCTGCGGTACCTGCTGGCAATCCCGGTGCCCCGGGCCAGGTTGTTGACGGTGAAGCTGGTGGTCGCACTCGCGTACTCGGGACTGGCTCTTGTGCTGTTGGCCGGCACCGCGTTGTTGGCCGGCACCCTGCGCTACGGCTGGTCGCCGCTGCGCAGCACGGTCGCCGCCGAACTGGAACCCACCGAGGGGCTGCTCCGGTTGCTGGCCGTGCTCGGCTACCTGGCGGTCGTACTGCTGGTGGTGGCCGGATTGGCGTTCCTGCTGTCGGTGACCACGGACGCCGCGCTCGGCGCGGTCGGCGGTGCGGTACTGCTCTGGATCCTGTCCAGCATCCTGGACCAGATCACCGCCCTGGGCGCGTTGCGCGACTTCCTGCCCACCCACTTCAGCACCGCCTGGCTGGGGTTGCTCTCGACCCCGGTGCAGACCGACGACGTGGTGCGCGGCTGCATCTCGGCGATCAGTTACGCGACGCTGTTCTGGGGGCTGGCGTTCTGGCGCTTCACCCGCAAGGACATCACGTCGTAGCGGCGGGGCTCACAGCCGGCCGTCGGGCGGGCTCACCGACGACGGCACCGCGCTGGGCGCCGGCGGCCGGGCCGGCCGGGTCGGCACCGGCGCGGACGGTTCGGCCTTCTTCCAGGCGCTGACGCCGATCCGGCCGGTGTTGCCCAGGTCGATCGGTCCGTCCGGGTCGACCTCCTCGGCCGGCTGCCCGGCCGCGGGTGCCACCGTCAGGTACTCGCCGTTGGTGGCCACCACCGTCGAGTCGGTGACGAGGTTGCGCCAGAGCAGCACTGCCGTGGCCCGTTCGTTCGGGGCGAGGGTGACCTCGCGGGGCGGTTGGTCGAAGCCCGAGGTGATCTCCTTGCCACCGTTGACCACGCGCAGCAGGACCGGCTCGCGCTGCTCGTCGAACACGTGCAGCACCGGGTATCCGTTGAGCTGGTACGGGCGGTCGCCGCAGTTGACCAACTCCAGGCCGAGGGCGCGTAGGCCCATCGCGGCGTCGCCACCGGTCGAGCGGATCCGGACCCCGGTGGCCGGGCAGTCGGCCAGCGGGTCGGTGCTCGCGGACGGGCTCGGCGCGGCCGGCGGGGGGCCCGGCGGATCCCCACCCTGGCCCCGATGGTCGTCGGAGGTGCAGCCGCCGAGCGCGAGAGCCGCCGCGACCGCCGCGCTGATGCGCAGCCGTGCTGCCGTGTCGCGGGAGACCATTCGTTGATCCTCGCCCACGTGGGCGAGCCGCCGCCGCGCGGCCCCGACAGTCGGTTGCCCTGTCGAGCTGCCCCACCTGCCCGCCGATCATGAGGTTATTGCCGTCCTTCTCGGCGAGTCCTGACAACAACCTCATGATCGGCGCTGGAAGTCCGCTTGGTGCCCGCGGCCTGTGGGGCAGGTTGTATCCACAGTATGGGAGCGCGCCCATGGCCGTTGGATCGTCCTTTAATTCGTTCTATCCGCAGGTCAGGGGTCATGGTGACGCGGCTGCGCCGGTACGGGCGCTCGACGCCAGGCCGTGGACACCGGTACATTCCGACCGGGGACTTTCCCACTAGCAAGGAATTTATAACCTTCGATACTTTCATGCCTCACATTGAAGAGATCTCAACCCTTCGATGGAGGTACCGATGAACGCTTCTCGGCTCGGCGGGCCGACCCTGTCCCTGTTCCGCATCGTGATCGGCCTGCTGTTCACGTTGCACGGCCTGACCTCGGTCTTCGGGTTGTTCGGCGGCAACCCGATGACCGGTACGGCGATACCCATCGGCACCTGGCCGGGCTGGTGGGCCGCACTGATCCAACTGGTCTGCGGCGTACTGGTGCTGGCCGGGCTCTTCACCCGGCCCGCCGCACTTCTCGCGTCCGGCTCGATGGCGTACGCCTACTTCGTGGTGCACCAGCCGGACGATCTGCTGCCGCTGCACAACGGTGGTGAGCTGTCGGCGCTCTTCTGCTGGTCGTTCCTGCTGGTCGCGGCCCTCGGCCCGGGTTCCTGGGCGCTCGACACGCTGCTCGCCCGTGGTCGCGACGTTCGGCCCGCGCCTGCGGTGCCGGCGACCGAGCCCAGCTCGATGGTCATCTGACCGCACCCGTACCGCGCGTCGCCGGAGCCTCGACGAGGCGGCTCCGGCGACGCGCCCGGTCCGGGTTGCAGGGGTGGAACTGGCGATCTCGCGGACTTGATGCGCACTGCCACCATTGGCCGTTCAGCTGGCCAGCAAGGCCGGTGCCGGGGAGCCCACGGGGCGTCGGCGCATGACCTCCGCGATCGTCGTTTCGCCCGAGAGTCCGAGGTCCCCCAGTGGTCTGGCGGCAGCATCGAGATCCTCGGCGTTCGTGAGATGGAACGACCAGAGCAGCTCGTCAGCTACGTTGCAGACCACCACCGCCGCGTCGCCGGACGGATGAAGCTGAGCGGAGATGTCGTGCAGTGCGTCCGAGGGCACCGCGGCGATGAAAAGCACCTCGCCCGTCCTGGTGCGTGGCGACGAGAGCAACTGCTCCCGCTGCTCCGCCACAGTGAGAGCGGCACGTAGGCGCTGTGCGGTGGCGGAACGCTCAGTCCGGTGCCCATCCTGACTCTGGCGGATGATGTAACTCGTGCCAGCCGAGTCGTACATGTCCTCCACGTGGACACGAATCTGTACTGGCAGTGGGACATCGGCGAAGCGGAGGATTTCCGGCAGGTCTGCGCGCAGTTGAAGCAGGCTGCTGCGCCCGCCCATCAGCCCCGGTATCTGGGGGCTGTGGAAGGCCCAGTCCTCGTCATCCGTGTTCGGGCTGATCACGATCAGATCGATGACGTTTTCACGCACTCTTCAGCACCTCCCTGGCTTCCTCGGGGGTGAGCCCGACCTGTTGTACCAGTATGACGCCGACCGCGCGTGGTGAGACGGTGGATTTGTCGTGAAAGGCAAAGGTGATCGACGGGCGACCGTTGGCAACGAGGCGGCGATGAGAGCCGGACTGCCGCTCGACCCGGTAGCCGAGTTCGCCCATGAGCAACCTCAACAAGGCTCTCGCCTTCAACGATGGCCACTGGCTCCCCATGCACAGCAGTTTCCTCCATCCGAGCGTGTCTCACCCGTACCGACACTGACCGTTGGTGATGCTGTACTCAGCGCACGCACCGCTTGTCCGTCAGGCCCATCTACGCCGAGGTGTGTGCGCCGAGCACCGCGTCCAGGAGGCCGGGGTAGAGGCGGTCCAGCTCGTCGCGGCGGAGCCGGACCAGGCGGCTGGTGCCGGCGGCCCGGGTCCGGGTCAGGCCGGCCTCGCGCAGCACCTTGAGGTGGTGGCTGCGGGTCGCCTTGGAAACGCCGAAGTCGAAGCTGCCGCAGGCCGCCTCGCCATTCTCGACAAGCGCCCGCACGATCTGTAGCCGCACGTCGTCGGCGAGTGCGGCCAGCACGGTGGTGACCGGTACGTCGGTCAGGTCGGGTTCGTGCGGCTCCATGTGACCAGTGTAACCCTTGTTCGACAACTCTCGAACAACGCCCTAGGGTCGGTGTCGTTGGTTCGACGATACTCGAACATTGGAGCTGACGATGCGACCCCGTGCCGCCGCCTACCCGCTGCTCGCCGTGCTCGGTTGGGGCGTGATGTTCCCGGTCCTGGCCAGTGCGCTGACCCGGGTCGACCCGCTCAACCTCACCACCGCCCGCTACCTGCTCGCCAGCGCCATCCTGGTCGCGATCCTGCTGCTCCGCGAAGGTTCCGGCGCGCTGCGGCACGGCGGCCGGACGGGCGAGATCGTGCTGCTCGGCGTGGTCGGCTTCGCCGGCTTCAACGTGCTCACCAACCTGGCGCTCGAACACGCCGCCCCGCAGCAGATCGCCCTGTTCGTGGCCACCACCCCGCTGATCACCCAGTTGGTCCGCTGGGCGCGCGACGGCGTACGGCCGAAGCCGCTCTTGCTGGCCCTCTCCCTGGTGGCGCTCCTCGGAGTCGGCCTGGTGATCACCCGCGGGAGCCTGGCCGGGCTCGGCCAGTTCGGTCTCGGTGGGCTGATGATGATCGGCGCGGTCCTCGGCTGGGGCATCTACACACACGGTGCCAGCCGGTTCGGCGACTGGTCCCCGCTGCGCTTCACCACCCTGACGGCGCTCGCCGGCACGGCGGCCATGCTGGTCACGAGCATCGGCGCGGACGCCGTCGGCTGGCAGCACGCGCCGGCCGCCGCCGACCTCGCGGCGGTCACCCCACAGTTGGCGTACGCGGTGGTCGTCGGCGCGGTCATCGCGGTCCTGGCCTGGAACACCGGTGTGCAGCGGCTCGGTGCCGCCAACGCGGCGCTGTTCATGAACCTGGTCCCGGTCACCACCTTCGCGGTGCAGATCGCCCGCGGCTACCGCCCGGAGCCCATCGAGCTGGTCGGAGCCGCCATCACGATCGGTGCGCTGGTCGCCGCGAACCTCGCCACCCGGCCTCGGATCCGGCCCTCGTCCCCGCCGCAGTCGACCGCGACCACGGACCAGATCGCCGTGGTCGACCCGGTCGCGGTGAGCGCCCGCTGACCCACCTGCCGGCGCCCCCGGGCCCCGCAGTTGGGGACGGGAGGCGCCGCCGCCGGTGACTCGCTGAGTTGTTCGGCTCACAGCGTGGGATCCGCGGTGGAGGCGACGCAGATAGTTGCCTAGACTCGACGGCACAACTGCATACCTCATCCAGAGGGGCTGAGGGATACGGCCCGACGACGCCCCGGCAACCACCCTGCGCGCTCACCGCTGAGCGACCCGCGGGGCAGGTGCCAATTCCGTCCCCGCCGCACCGTGCGATGTGGGGAAAGATGAGAGGACTCTCGACATGACGTCGACGCTCGCCGCCTCCGGCATCGACACCTCCGCCAGCCCCGCCCGCGCCCTGGTCTGTCGGGCCTGCTCGGCCCGTTACCCGCTCGTCGCCCAGCACGCCTGCTACGAGTGTTTCGGCCCCCTCGAAGTCGACTACGACATCGCCGCCCTGGCCACCGTCACCCGTGAGCAGATCGAGGCCGGCCCGGAGAACATCTGGCGCTACGCCGCACTGCTCCCCGCCGGGCAGGACCCAGCCAGCCGGGTCACCCTCGACCCGGGACTGACCCCACTGGTGGCGGCCCCGCACCTCGCCGCCGAGCTGGGCATCACCGCGCCGCTGTGGGTCAAGGACGACAGCGCCAACCCGACCCACTCCTTCAAGGACCGGGTCGTCTCGGTGGCCCTCACCGCCGCGAAGGCGCTCGGCTTCACCCGGTTCGCCTGCGCGTCGACCGGCAACCTGGCCAACTCGGTGGCCGCGCACGCCGCCCGTGCCGGGGTGCCCTCGGTGGTCTTCATCCCCAGTGACCTGGAGCAGGGCAAGGTCATCACCACCGCCGTCTACGGCGGCGAGTTGGTCGCGATCGACGGCTCGTACGACGACGTCAACCGGCTCTGCGGCGAGTTGGTGGAGACCGACGAGTTCGAGGACACCGCGTTCGTCAACGTGAACGTCCGGCCGTACTACGCGGAGGGCTCCAAGACCCTCAGCTACGAGGTGGCCGAGCAGCTCGGCTGGCGCATCCCGGCGCAGGTGGTCATCCCGATGGCCAGCGGCGAGCTGCTCACCAAGATCGACAAAGCGTTCTCCGAGCTGGTGGAGATCGGCCTGGTCGAGGCGCCGGCCGGCGGCTGGAAGGTCTTCGGCGCCCAGTCCGCGGGTTGCAACCCGATCGCCACCGCGCTGCACGCGGACACCGACACGATCATCCCGGTCAAGCCCACCGGCATCGCCAAGTCGCTCAACATCGGCGACCCGGCCGCCGGCGTCTACGCGCTGGAGGCGGTCCGCCGCACCGGCGGCTGGATGGAGTACGCCGACGACGACGAGATCCGCGCCGGCATCCGCGATCTGGCCCGCACCACGGGCGTCTTCGCCGAGACCGCGGGCGGGGTGACCGTGGCGGTGCTCCGCAAGCTCGTCGAATCCGGTCGGCTCGACCCGACCGCGGAGACCGTGGTGTTCAACACCGGCGAAGGTCTGAAGACCGTCGACGCGGTGGCCGGCCAGGTCGGACCGACCCACCACATCAAGCCCTCGCTGCGCGCCGCCCGCGACGCCGGCCTCCTCGGCTGACCCACCCCGCCACCCGCTCGCCGGCCGGCCCGTGGCCGTTCGCCGGCGGCCGTCGGTCGGTTGGGGTTGATCCACTCGGGTTCCTGGAAGGCGCGGTGTCCGTCCGGCCCGGACACCCCGTTCCCAGGAAATCCGAGTGGATCACTCTGTGACTGAGATTTCGCTGTGAGTGTGGAAAACCCGCCGCTGCGGACTTGACGGCAGGAACCGGACGGCGCAAGATGCTCCGTGCGGGAGGGCATTTCGCCGAAGACTTTTGAAGTTCTTGCGACCCAACGCCGGAGGCGTTGTGCGAGTGTCCCTCCCGACCACGTTCGATCGGGCCAGCGAGTAATTCGCTGGCCCGATCGCTTTTCCGGGCGCACGCTCAGCGCCATGAGCATCACGATCGCGTCGTTCGACGGCACCGACCGAGCCGCGGTCGACGAGGCGTACCTGATCGGCGCGGCGGCCAAAGACGCCGATCTGCCGGACCTTCCACCCTTCTGCCGGCGACGCTTCGACGCGATCTTCCACACGCCGATGCCCGGTGTCGAGTCGCTCTGGGCGCTGGCCCGGCTCGACGGGGTGCCGGCCGGTCACCTCCAACTGGACCTGCCCTACCTCGACAACACCGACAACGCCGGCGCGGAGCTGACCGTGCATCCCGATCTGCGGCGGCAAGGCGTCGGGCGGGCGCTGCACGAGTACGGGGTGCGCCTGCTCCGCGAGCGCGGCCGCAAGCGGATGGTCGCGATGGCCGTCTCCGCGCTGCCCGGCGGGCCGGCCCGAAGCGGGGCGGGCGACGCGTTCGCCGCCGCCACCGGCGCCCAGCCCGCCCTCGCCGAGGTACGCCGCCGGCTCGTTGTCGACGAGATCGACCGGATCGCGCTCCGGGCGGCGCTGGCCGAGGCCCAACCGCGGGCCGAGGGCTACCGATCGGTCTGCTGGCAGGGAGCGACCCCGCAGGAGTACGTCGCGGACATCGCCTACCTCGACGGCCGGCTGATGATGGACGCGCCCATGGGTGACGTGCAGTGGGAGCCGGAGCAGGTGGACGCCGAGCGCATCCGCGGCAACGAGCGGGCGTTCGACGCCCGGGGCCGGCGGCGCTACCACCTCGGAATGCGCCACGAGGCGACCGGCCGGCTGGTCGCCTGGACCCTGCTGGACGTGGGCGCCTCCGCCGACTGGCACGCGTACCAGCAGATCACCATCGTCGACCCGGCCCACCGTGGGCACCGGCTCGGCCTCATCGCCAAGGCCGAGAACCTGCACCACCTGCTCACCCACGAGCCGGCGGTCCGCGTGATCGACACCTGGAACGCGGCCAGCAACGGCTACATGGTGGCGATCAACGAGCAGCTCGGCTTCCGCCCGGTGGACTCCTGGACCGACTGGCAGCTCACGCTCTGACCCGGGCGGTCACCCGTCCGGCCGTTCCCAGCGCTCGACCAGCTCGCGGATCGCGGCCTGGAAGTCGTCGTCCGGCGTGTACCGGTGGCCCTGCACCGGAGGGGGCACGGTGTCCGTCGGTGGAATGAGGAGTCCCTTCGGATCCCGTACCCGACGGTCGACGTGGGCGGCCGGGTCGTCGGGTCCGTCGATGGGCGGGTCGAACACCGGTCCGCCCACCGCGTCGGTGTACCGCCACAGGTTGATCCACCGCCAGGCCAACCGGCTGCCGACCTCGCGCAACATCTCGTCGCTGACGTACGCGGGGAAGATCCGCCGGTACAGGTTGCCGAGCGGGGTGCCGTAGGTGAGCAGGGCCACCCGCTGGCGGCAGTGGTCGGGGAGTTGGAGGACCGTCACCGCCGCGAGCACGCTGCCGTGACTCTGCCCGGACAGCACCACCGCGTTCCCGTCGACGGTGAGCTGCCCGATCCGGCGGGTCAACTCCGGGACGGCCCGCTCGACGTAGCACGGCGGGGCGAGCGGGTGTGCGGCACGCGGCCAGAAGGTGGCCAGCTCCCAGAGCACCCCGACCAGCCGGATCGCGCCGGATCGGTAGGCAACGAGTCCCATCACCGCGAGGACCGTGGCGAACAGTCCGATCAGCAGGGCGCCCAGGTCGGTCACGAAGATCACCGGGCGGGCCAGCGGCTCGCCGCCGAGGCGCAGGGCGAGCGCACCCGGCCCGGGACCGATCACCGAGAGCCCCGCCGCCGCGAGAGTGAGTAGCGCCAACACCACGTACGCGGTGGCCAGCAGCGGCCCGAGCCGATCCGTGAGTCGGGCGCGCATGATCGCGTCGCGGACGGCCCGGACCCGTTCCGGGGCCGCCCGGGAGGCCTCCGGATAGTCCTGCCGAACCAGTTCCTCGGCCTCCCGGCGGCGACGATCCCGGCCGATCCGGGGTCGGAGCAGGGCCGTCACCACCACCAGGAGCACGGCGAGGGAGAAGCCGAGGGTGGCCCAGCGGAAGGCAATCGGCGGCGACAGCGGAGGCGCACCAGGCGGCAGCGGCCTTGCCGGCGTCGGGCTGGAACCACGGTCCAGATACTCGGCGAGCCCGTAGGTCAAGCCCGAGTCGTAGGCGACGCCCAACCCGATCGCGACGGTTATCAGCACCGGCGCGCCCACCCCGGCCAGCCGAAAGAGGGGGCGGGGAAGGGAACGGCGCTGCACCACGACCACCAGGCCGAGCATCGCGAGCAGCACCACCTGCCCGGCGAACAGCCCGGCGGCCAGCATCCCGTACCCCGGCAACATCCCCTCGGCCGTCCAGGGCGGCCGTGGCAGCAACGCGTACCCCAGGGTCAGCGCGGTGAGCGCGACGGCCACCCAGCGGATCGTCCGCGAACTCCGCTGGTCCTGCTCTCCGCCCCGCTCTATCGCCGGCCGGCAGAGCAGCACCACCGCGCCGGCGAGCAGCGCCACGACCGCGGCCAGCAGCAGCCAGCCGGGCAGGGTGGCGTCGTGCGGCGCCAGAGCCAGCAGCAGAGTCACATCGAGCGTGCCCAGCGCCACCGCGACGTGCACGGAGCGCAGGCGGCGCAGCAGCGAGCGGGTGTCCCAGAAGGCGGGCGCGTCGAGCCGGTCCGCACCCACCCCGGGCGCGTGGTCGCTGTCCTCGGGGAGTTGCCAGGTCCGGGCACCGAGCCGCCAGATCAGGACGATCGCGATGATCGGCAGTGCGGCCAGCAGCGCGAGCCGCTGCCCCGGGGGCACGTCGCCCAGCCAGGACAGTTCCCGCCGCCCCTCCAGGCACCTCGGGTAGGCCGCGCACTGCCAGGCGATCAGGTCGAGGGACACCCCGACGGTGGACAGCACGTACATCGCGGTCATCGTCGCGGCCAGCAGCCGGCACAGCGCCTGGGCGGCGTGGCCGCCGCGACCGGTGACCGGCAGCATCCACACCGCGATGTTGCTGAGCATGAACGGCAGGAGGAGGACCAGGGAGAACGTCCGGGTCGCCGTGCCGCCGGTCAGCCGGCTCCAGCGGTACGCCTCAACCGCCACCCCGTCGCGATCCGACTGGGGACCGTAGCCGGGCCGCGGCCGGTAGAAGCCGGCGTTGTCGTCTCCCGCGACCCGCGTGACGATCGGGCGGTCGAGGATCGCCTCCGGCCCCTTGTTGGCGACCCCGTGCACCCGGATCTCGGTGATCCTCACCTGCCGCCCTTTCCTGGCCGGCTTCCTGGCTGGAGGCCCGCGGTTACCCGCTGCCGGCCCGGGCAACCCCGGTGCTGTCGGGCATTGGCGCTACTGCTCGCGGACCGGACTGCGGCATGAGTCGCTGTCGGGCATTCGCGCTACTGCTCGCGGACCGGACTGCGGCATGATGGCGGGCATGACGGAGACCCCGCAGCCCCTGTACGACAGGCACGCCGACACCCTCAACCGTGCGCTGACCGCGATCACGGAGCGGGGCTACTGGTCCGCCTATCCCGAATCTCCCAGCCCCCGGGTGTACGGCGAGACCGCCGCCGCCGACGGCAAGGCCGCCTTCGAGGCGTACCTCGGTGGTGACTTCCCGCTCGACCAGCCGGGCACCGGCGCTCGGGTCGCCACCGAGACGAGCCCGTTCGGGGTGGAGTTGGCGGTGCGTTACCCGCACGCCGGCCCCGGCGAGCTGATCGACGCCGCCTCCGCCGCGCTGCCGGCCTGGCGCGACGCCGGCCCGCAGGCCCGCGTGGGGGTCTGCCTGGAGATCCTCGACCGGCTGCACAAGCACATCTTCGAGCTGGCCAACGCGGTGCAGTTCACCAGCGGGCAGGCGTTCGTGATGGCCTTCCAGGCCGGCGGCGCGCACGCGCTGGACCGGGCGCTGGAGGCGCTGGCGTACGCGTACGCCGAGATGACCAGGCACCCGGGCACGGCCGGCTGGGAGAAGGCCGCCGGCAAGGGCGACCCGCTGCGGATGACCAAGACGTTCCACGTGGTGCCGCGTGGGGTGGCGCTGGTGATCGGCTGCAACACCTTCCCGACCTGGAACTCGTACCCGGGGCTGTTCGCCTCGCTGGTCACCGGCAACCCGGTGCTCGTCAAGCCGCACCCGCGCGCGGTGCTGCCGCTGGCCATCACCGTGAAGTACGCCCGGGAGGTGCTGGCCGAGGCCGGGTTCGACCCGAACCTGATCATGCTGGCGGCCGAGGCGCCCGGTGAGAAGCTCGCCAGCGACCTGGCCCTGCACCGCGCCGTGAAGATCGTCGACTTCACCGGCTCCACCGAGTACGGCGACTGGCTGGAGACGCACGCCCGGCAGGCGTCGGTCTACACCGAGAAGGCCGGCCTCAACACGGTCGTCATCGACTCCACCGACGACTTCGCCGGCATGTGCCGCAACCTGGGCTTCACGCTGACCCTCTACAGCGGTCAGATGTGCACCACCTCGCAGAACATCCTCATCCCGGCCGGCGGCATCGAGACCGACCAGGGGCACAAGAGCTTCGACGAGGTGGCCGGCGGGATCGCCGCCGCCGTCGGCAAGCTCACCGCCGACCCGGCCCGGGGCGTCGAGCTGACCGGCGCCATCGTCAACGACGGGGTGCTGGAGCGGCTGGCCGAGGTCACCAAGGTGGGCGAGCCGGTGCTGGAGTCACGGGCCGTGGCCCACCCGTCGTACGCCGACGCGGTGGTGCGTACCCCGACGATCGTGAAGCTGACCCCGGACGACGCGGAGACGTACGGCCGGGAGTGGTTCGGGCCGATCTCGTTCGCCATCGCGACCGACTCCACCGCGCACAGCCTGGAGCTGCTGTGCCGCACGGTCGGCGAGAAGGGCGCGCTCACCGCGGGGGTCTACTCCACCGACGAGGCCGTGCTGGACGCCACCGAGGCGGTCGCGGTCGAGGTCGGGGTGCACCTGTCCTGCAACCTGACCGGCGGGGTCTTCGTGAACCAGTCGGCGGCGTTCTCCGACTTCCACGGCAGTGGCGCCAACGCGGCGGCCAACGCCGCGCTGACCGACGGGGCGTACGTGGCCAACCGGTTCCGGATCGTGCAGTCGCGGCGTCACGTCTGATTTTTAGTTGCGGTTGGGGTTTCCGGGGGGAGCCCACCCGCTCCAGGCGGTCAGGCTTGATCCTTCCGCGGGCGGGCTCCCCCCGGAAACCTGTTGTGGGCAGGCTGTCCTCAGGCGCTGCCGGCTTTGGGGCAGCAGCACCGGGGTTTTGCCGTGGGATGGGTTTCCGGTTTTCGGGGTTAGGCGGGGCGGCGCATTTGTAGTTCGGTCAGTGCGGGGATGGTGGGGTGGGGGACGCGTACCCCGGTGTCTTTGAAGCCCAGCCGTTGGTAGGCGCGGTAGGCGCGGTCGTTGCCGACCACCACCTCCAGCAGCAACTCCCCTCGGCCGCAGGCGCGTGACCAGGCGGCCACCCCGTCGATCAGCTCACCGAGCAGCCCGTGCCCCCGCCAGGCCGGCGTGACGTAGACCGCGTAGATCACGGTGAGCCCGGGTTCGCCCGGGGAGACCGTGCCACCGGCGTGTCCGACGAGCCGGCCACCCGGGTCGGCGATGAACTGCGCGTTGCCGGGGCCGGTCGCGGTGTACGCGACCCGGGCGGCGAACTCAGTGTGCGGCCGGGCCGCCGCGTCCGCCAGGGTCTCCAGGAAGGCCAACGGTGCGTCGGCGAGCATCTCCAGACGCAGTGCCCGCATCCGGGCGGCGTCCTCCGGCCGGACCCGGCGGATCTCCGCCCGCCGGAGGGCGGTCGCGCCCGTGTCGGTGGTCATGCCCGCATGCCTATCACAGCGTCGGTGGCCGTCACGGCCGAGCTGTGTACGGCAGTCGCCGCCCTGGATCCGGTGGCCCGAAACCCGACCGACCAGCGCAATCGGAGCGCCCCAGAGCATGCCCGATTTGTGGCCGTGCGCGGCGCTGACTCCTCGTGTAGCGTGCGATTTCGGTCACCTTTTTCAATGGTCGCCATCGATCGCTGAGGTGGTGGCCGGTCGGCGTCCGGCCGTGCCGTGCGCCAGGTCAGGCAACACCGCGCATAGTGAGGGAAGTGCACCGTGGCACAGGGCTCCGTGAAGTGGTTCAACGCCGAAAAGGGCTATGGCTTCATTGCCGTCGACGGCGGTCAGGACGTCTTCGTTCACTTCTCCGCGATCGAGATGGACGGCTACAAGGCGCTGGACGACGGCCAGCGGGTGGAGTTCGAGATCGCCCAGGGCCAGAAGGGCCCGCAGGCCGAACACGTACGCGTCATCGCCTGAGTTTCCCTCCTCGATCGGCCCCGCGCGTCTGGGCCGCGACGCGGGCGCACCGCGGTCGGGGCGGTGGCGGTGATCGGGGTCACCGCCGTACCTGCCTGCCGGCCCACCTTGCCCAGTTGATCGGTCTGCTGGTGACGTACGTCGAGCGGCGCGCCCATGAGGCGCCGGTGAACACTGCCGGACTGGCCGCGGAACTCGGCTGAGCGGCCCCATCGTGCTTGCACTCGCCAGGGGAGAGTGCTAAACAAGTCATTGGCACTCGCATACCGCGAGTGCCAGCGGTCGGGACGGTGGGGCCAGGTTGCACCGGCGTGGAGACGCCGGGGCGACACATGGCCGGTCGTCGCGGGCTATCCGGCCCGGCCGAAGGACGTCGTCGTCGCCAGGTGGCGACGTCCCAAGGTGCGTACACCAGGCGGCCCATCCGGGGCACACAACTCGGGTGGCCCGTGAGTGTCCAGGAGGACAACGCCGTATGGCCAAGATGATCGCTTTCGACGAAGAGGCGCGCCGCGGCCTCGAGCGGGGCATGAACCAGCTCGCCGACGCCGTAAAGGTGACCCTCGGCCCGAAGGGCCGCAACGTCGTGCTCGAGAAGAAGTGGGGTGCCCCCACCATCACCAACGATGGTGTGAGCATCGCCAAGGAGATCGAGCTCGAGGACCCGTACGAGAAGATCGGCGCTGAGCTGGTCAAGGAGGTCGCCAAGAAGACCGACGACGTTGCCGGTGACGGCACGACGACGGCGACCGTCCTGGCCCAGGCCCTGGTTCGCGAGGGCCTGCGCAACGTGGCCGCTGGCGCCAACCCGATGGCCCTGAAGCGGGGCATCGAGGCCGCCGTCGCGAGCGTCTCGGAGGAGCTGTCCAAGCTCGCCAAGGACGTCGAGACCAAGGAGCAGATCGCCTCCACCGCCTCCATCTCCGCTGGCGACAGCACCGTCGGCGAGATCATCGCCGAGGCGATGGACAAGGTCGGCAAGGAAGGCGTCATCACCGTCGAGGAGAGCAACACCTTCGGGCTGGAGCTGGAGCTGGAGCTCACCGAGGGTATGCGCTTCGACAAGGGCTACATCTCGGCCTACTTCATGACCGACCCGGAGCGTATGGAGGCCGTCTTCGACGACCCGTACATCCTGATCGCCAACAGCAAGATCTCGTCGGTGAAGGACCTGCTCCCGATCCTGGAGAAGGTCATGCAGTCGGGCAAGCCGCTGCTGATCATCGCCGAGGACCTGGAGGGCGAGGCCCTCGCCACCCTGGTGGTCAACAAGGTCCGTGGCACCTTCAAGTCGGTCGCCGTCAAGGCGCCGGGCTTCGGTGACCGCCGCAAGGCCATGCTGACCGACATCGCCATCCTCGCCGGTGGCCAGGTCATCAGCGAGGAGGTCGGCCTCAAGCTCGACGCCGCCAGCCTCGACATGCTGGGCCGCGCCCGCAAGGTCGTGGTGACCAAGGACGAGACCACCATCGTCGACGGTGCCGGTGACGCCGAGCAGATCCAGGGCCGGGTCAACCAGATCCGGGCCGAGATCGACAAGAGCGACTCCGACTACGACCGGGAGAAGCTGCAGGAGCGGCTGGCCAAGCTGGCCGGCGGCGTTGCGGTCATCAAGGTCGGCGCGGCCACCGAGGTCGAGCTCAAGGAGCGCAAGCACCGCATCGAGGACGCCGTTCGCAACGCGAAGGCCGCCGTCGAGGAGGGCATCGTCCCGGGTGGTGGCGTCGCGCTGGTGCAGGCCGGCAAGACCGCCTTCGACAAGCTCGACCTGGTCGGCGACGAGGCCACCGGTGCGAACATAGTCAAGGTGGCGCTGGACGCCCCGCTGCGGCAGATCGCCGTCAACGCCGGCCTTGAGGGCGGCGTCGTGGTGGAGAAGGTCCGTAACCTCGAAGCGGGTCACGGCCTCAACGCCGCCAACGGCGAGTACGTCGACCTGCTGGCCGCGGGCATCATCGACCCGGCCAAGGTGACGCGCTCGGCGCTGCAGAACGCCGCGTCCATCGCGGCGCTCTTCCTCACCACCGAGGCCGTTGTCGCGGACAAGCCGGAGAAGACCCCGGCTGCCCCGGCTGGCCCGGGTGGCGGGGACATGGACTTCTGAGTCCAGTTCCGACACCGAACGGGGCGGGCCGCTGACGCGGTCCGCCCCGTTCGTCGTCAGGTCGGCAGTGGGCGCTGATTGCGCCGCTTCTGTGCCCGGTTGTACGGCGGAAGCAGTTTGATCGGCGCGTCCACCATCTCCCGTGGCTCCTCGACGACCGCCGACTCGCCGTCGGTGGTCATCTCGGCCAGTTGCTCGGCGTCGCCGTAGTCGAGCCGGTCGAACGGCACGTGACCGGGGAGTTCGCCTACCGGTTTCCAGGTGATCGGCGGGCCGTCCTCGGTCTGGTCGTCATCCGTGGTCATGGCTGCCTCCTCTACCAAAACGGTAGGGGGCGTCGATGGCCGACGCGGGCGAATGAGGCAATGCCCCTTTTGCCCCGGTTACGCCACCGGCAGGGTTCGCCGGTACAGGAAGAAGACCCGTTCGATCCGGGCACCCGCGCTGCCCGAGTAGAACGGCACCGGCCCCACCCAGCCGATCTCCGCCCGGGTCAGCCCCGCCGCCTGCTGATCCCGCAGGCACCGCCGCAGCAGCACCCCGCCGATGCCCGACCCCTCGGCTGCCGGCGCGGTGCCCATCGGCCCGAACCAGCTCGGCCGGGACGACCCGTACGCGGCGAAGCCGAGCACCTCGCCGTCCCGCTCCGCCAGGTGACAGCCGGCGCCGTCGCGCCCCACCGACCCGACCAGCTCACCGTCCCACGTACCGCCGAAGGTGGACCTGGCGAACGCGGTCAACGCCGGCAGGTCCGCCGGCTCCGCCCGACGTACGGTGACGCCCTGACCGGCCAGCCGCCGCTCCGCCGCCTCGGTGGACCGCAGGGCCGGCGACCCGTCGTACGACAGGTCCGCGGTCATGTTCCAGGCGGTCCGGTCCTGCTGGTAGCCGAGCGCGAGGGCGGCGCAGACCGCAGGCGTGTAGCGGACGTCGATGCCGGGCCACGCGTAGTACGGCGGGTTGCCGGCCAGCAACACCTCGGTCGCTCCGCGCTCGGCCAGCGCCTGCTCGGCCGACCGCAGCAGCGCCCGACCGACGCCCCGGCGGCGGTGCTCGGGCAGGACCGCGACCAGGTCCACGTGCCCGACACCCGGCTCGATCGCCGACACCGAGCAGAGCAGCACCCCGACCAGGTCCACACCCCGGTACGCGCCCAGCCCCACCACCGAACGGTCGGCGGCGGCCCGGGGCCAGAGCACGTCCACAATGGGGGCCGCCTCGGCGGCGTCCTCGGGCAGATCGAGGGCCTGCTCGCAGAGCCGCGCCACGGCGGGGGCCAGGTCGGGGGTCAGTTCGGTGACGGTGATCTCGGCGTCCATGGTCGCCGACCCTAGATCACCGGGTGCCGGTCCGGGTACCTCACCGCCGGGCGGCCTGGACGGCCGCGTACGCGTCGACCTGGCCCGAGCCGGTGACGTTGGAAGGACCCCCGCAGGCGTCGGCCGGGTTGTCGGAGCGGTAGGTGGGTGTCGCCGCCGTCGCGGTGTCCCGCAGGATCTGCCGGGTACGGTCCACGTCGCCGACCAGCGCCGGGTTCGCCGACCACATCAGCGCGACCACGCCCGCCACCTGCGGGGTCGCCATCGAGGTGCCGTCCAACGCCGCGTACGTGCCGCCCGGCATCGCCGACACCACACCCACGCCCGGGGCCAGCACGTCCGGCTTACCCGGGCCACCGGGCGCCGGCCCGCGCGAGGAGAACTCCGCGACCCGGCGCTGCCTGTCCACCGCGCCCACGGTCAACACGTCCGCGTACGGTGCCGGCGGGTCGTCGATGGACGCGCACCACGGCCCGGTGTTACCGGCCGCGGCGACCACGAAGATCCCGGCGGCGTCCAGCGCGGCTGTGGCCGGCCGCAGCACACCCCTGTCGCAGCCCTCGATCGGCGGGCAGCCCCACGAGTTGGTGAGCACCTGCGGGGCGCGCTCCGGACGGCCGTCGGTGAACGGGTCGCCGCCGACCGGGAAGGGCGCCAGCATGAACTGGAGACAGTCCAGGTAGTGCGCGGGGCTGCCGAGGTTGCGGTCCAGGTTGACGCAGCCCACCCACTGCGCGTCCGGCGCCACCCCGATGCCGTCCCGCCCGACGGCGCTGCCCACCGTGTGGGTGCCGTGCCCGCCCTGGTCGGTCGGGCTGCGGGTGCCGTCCCACGGGTCGTACCAGGAGTCGTCCCCGCCACGGAACCCGGGCCGCAGCGCCGGATGGGTGCCGTCCACGCCCGAGTCGGAGCTGCCGACCACGATGCCGGTGCCGGTCACCCCGAGCTGGGACCACACCCGGTCGGCGCCGATCTGGCTGATGTTCCACTCCGGCCCGGAGGGCTTGGGCGCGGTGCCCCGACTCTGCCCCGCCGGGGCGGGCAGCGGCCGCAGGCGTTGGCTGACCAGCACCCGGGCCACCTCGGGGCGACGGGCGAGCCAGGCTCGCACCGCCGGGCCGCCGTCCACCTCGACCGCGTTGACCAGGTAGTACGAGATCGGGTCGAGTCGTAGTCGACTCAGCCCCCGGACCAGGTCGGCCTGGCTCTGCTCGGCGGTCGTCACCAACCGCCGGTAGACCTCCGCCGCGCGGGCGTCCCGCCCGGCCCGACCGGGCTGCCCGGCCGGTAGACCCGTCAGGTCGGCCTGCGCGCGCAGCACCACGAACAGCCGCTCCCCGTACAGGCCCGGCTGGCCGGGGCCGAGGTCGACCACGCCGAACGTCACCAGCAGCACCACGGCTGCCACCGCCGCGACCCGACGGCTCGGGGTGCGTGCCGTCGGCCGAGCGAGCAGCACCGCGTACCCGATGGCGACCAGGACGGCGACGGCGAGCCCGGCAGCGGCGGCGGCCGCCACCCAGAACGGGACGTCGCGGGTCCCGACCAGCAGCAGGGTGATCTCTTCCGGGTCGGTGAAGGCCAGGGGGCCGAGTGCGGCCAGGCCCACCAGCCAGCCGGTCGCCGATCGGCCGGCGCGCGCGGCGTCGGCCGGGTCGGCGGCGGGCCGCCACGTCGCGGCCCAGAGCGCGGCCAGGGCGAAACCCACAGGTGGCAGGGTCAGCAACGCGGGCAACTGCGCGCCGGACTGGCCGGCGCCGGCGGCGACCAGCAGCAGCGCCACCCCGGCGACCAGACCGCCGACCAGCACCAGCCGAGCCGGCCGGGGTGGCCGGCCGACCGCGAACCGCGACCAGAAGGTGGCGTCCAGCAGCGTCGCGGCAAGCCCCCCGAGCGTGGCCGCCGCCAGGAGCGCGAGCGCGGTCTCCAGGAGCCCGCCGAGCGCGCCCAGCCAGGCCCACGGCAACAGCAGCGCCACCCCGGCGGCGACCGCGAGTAGCGGAACGGGACCGGGTCGCCGCAAACGCCCCACCGGCCCCGCGCTCCCGAGGGTCTCGGTCCGTGCGGCGTCGCGGTCTCCGGTGGGCTCGGTCCGTGCGGCGTCGCCGTCGTCGGTGGGTGCCGGGCCGCCGACCGAGCCGGCCGGTCCGGGGTACGCCCGCCGGCGCGCCGACCAGCGCACGGCGAGTGTGCTGAGCGCCGCCACGCCGGTCAGGGCGGCGAGGTACGCCTCGTGGTGCACCGGCGGCACGACCCGCAGCAGCGTCAGCACCCCGAGGACGAGTGTGCCGATCAGCCAGACCCGCCCGGTGGCCCGGACCGTCGCCGACCTGGGCAGCTTGGCCAGCAGCACGGCGGGCGTGCCCGCCAGCACGACGGTGGCCAGGCCGAGCACCGGCCAGAGCCAGGCGATCCGGTCCCGTCCGAAGCCCAGCAGCAGTTGATCGGTGAGCCAACCACCGGTCTGGGTGGCCACGGTGACCGCAACCGTCCAGCAGCCGACGAACACGGCCGCGACCACCGGCCACGGGGAACTGCGGTCGCTGACTCCGGGGTACGCAGGGTGACCGTGCATCCGAGAACCTTACGACCACGACGAAGGATTTCGACCCGGCCGTCGCGTTGTGGGCCGACCCCGTCCGCGGCGCACAGGCGTGGACCGGACCGGCGTGGTCCGTTCGGGGACGGGGCAGCGAGGCGTGTCGCGGGCGACACGTCGCAGGTAGACGCCGTACGGAGCGGGCGGCGAATGTCGACATGCCGGCGCGGCGGTTACGGTGGAAGGGTGCGTGACCCCAGTATCTCCCGATCCGTCGCCGGTCAGCTCTCGCCGATCCGCCGTGCGTCCGACCTGCGGCGACTGCGCGCCGAGCGCTTCGACGTGCTGGTCATCGGTGGTGGGGTGACCGGTGCGGGTGCCGCACTGGACGCGGCGTCCCGGGGCCTGAAGGTGGCCCTGGTCGAGGCGCGCGATCTCGCCGCCGGTACCTCCAGCCGGTCCAGCAAACTGATCCACGGCGGCCTGCGCTACCTGGAGCAGTTGGAGTTCCACCTGGTCCACGAGGCGCTCACCGAGCGCGGCCTGCTGGCCACCCGGCTCGCGCCGCACCTGGTGCGCCCGGTGCCGATCATGGTGCCGCTGCCGGCCGGACGGGGCCTGCGGGACCTGCCGGCCCGGATCTTCCGCCGCTCGTACTACGGCGCCGGGGTGGCCGCGTACGACGTCTTCGCCGGGGTCTTCGGCGGTGGCCGGGGCATGCCGCTGCACCGGCACCTGACCCGGGAGGGTGCCCGGAGGATCTTCCCGAGCCTCCGGGCCGACGCGGTGTCCGGCGCGATCCGCTACTACGACGGGCAGGTCGACGACGCCCGGCTGGTCGTCACCCTGGCCCGCACCGCGGCCAGCCTCGGCGCCACGGTGGTGAGCAGCGCCCGCGCCGTCGGGCTGATCCGGCAGGCACGCGAGGTGACCGGCGTACGCGTCCGGGACCTGGAGGCGCCGGCGGGCTCACCCGACGCGGAGTTCGAGGTGCATGCCCGTACCGTCATCGCCGCCACCGGGGTGTGGAGCGACGACATGTCGCGGATGCTCAACGACGTGGGCCTGCGGCCCGGCGTCCGGGTGCGCGCCTCCAAGGGGGTGCACCTGGTGGTGCCCCGCTCGGCGATCACCGGCGAGACGGGGCTCATCCTGCGGACGGCCAAGTCGGTGCTCTTCGTCATCCCGTGGGGCGGGCACTGGATCATCGGTACGACGGACACCGACTGGCGGCTGGACCGGTCCCACCCGGCTGCCTCGGCCCGCGACATCGACTACCTGTTGGAGCAGGTCAACACGGTGCTGGACCGGCCGTTGACCACCGCCGACATCGAGGGGGTGTACGCCGGGCTGCGGCCACTGCTGGCCGGCGAGGCCGACTCGACGTCGAAGCTCTCCCGTGAGCACGCGGTCTTCGAGCCGATGCTCGGGCTGCTGCTGGTCGCCGGTGGTAAGTACACGACGTACCGGGTGATGGCGTCCGACGTGGTCGATCGGGCCGCCCGGCGGCTCGGTGGCGCTCGCTCGTCGCGTACGGCCGATCTGCCGTTGCTCGGGGCGGACGGCTTCCCGGCGATGTGGCGGGACCGGGCCGATCTGGCCCGCCGGCACGGTGTGCCGGTGGGCGTGGTGGAGCATCTGCTGGAGCGGTACGGCACCCTGACCCTGGACCTGTTGGCGCTTGTCGACGCCGATCCGCTGCTCGCGTCTCCGCTGGCCGGCGCTCCGGAGTACCTGGCGGCAGAGGTCACCTATGCGGCGCGCGCCGAGGGTGCGCTGCACCTGGAGGACGTGCTGACCCGGCGGACCCGGATCTCGTTCGAGACCAGCCACCGGGGGTTGGAGTCGGCGGAGCACACCGCCGAGTTGATGGGCGCGGTGCTCGGCTGGGACGCGGCCACCCGGGCTCGGGAGGTCGAGCACTACCGCGCTCGGGTGGAGGCGGAGCGGCAGTCGCAGTTGATGCCGGACGACGCCGCGGCGGACGCGGCCCGGCTCGGTGCTCCGGATGTCCGGGGTTATGCGGCCGATCGGGGTGGCGGTGACGATCAGGCTGAGCTGCGGCCGTCCACTAGGTGACGAATTGTAACGTTACTGGTTGGTAACCATCGATACCGGCCCGGATGGTGGTTTCGAACGCTACCTACGGTGGGGTAGGTTTCCGCGCGTGCTTCCCCGCGCGCACCCTCGTCTGCTACTACCGGTCGTCGCCGTCGTCCTCGGCGGCGCACTGACCGGGTGCTCGCTGTTCGACCGGGAGCCACGGGGCACTCCGGTGGCAGAACCGACGTCCTCGGCGGGTGGCGGCGCGCAGCTGGAGATCCCCGCCACGGTCGCGGTCGGCCAGGTCAGCCTGATTCAGCGGCTCGGCGAGGACGGCCCACTGCGCACCCTGAGTGTCGAACGCGACGGCGCGTGGCAGTGCCTCGACTGCGCCGGTGACGGGGTCACGTCCCGGGGCACCCTGGCCCCGGAGTTGACCGAACGGCTCCAGGTGCTGCTCGCCAACCCGGCACTTGCCGACGAGACCGATCAGGTCCGGAGATACCGCTCCACCTGCATCGACGCGCTCACGTCCAGCCTGCTCACCTCGACCGGGCTGATCACTTCGCAGGACTGCCCCGGCGAGGAGCGCACGCCGGTCGCCGGGGAGATCCTGCTGCTGCTCACCCAGGCGACCCCGGCCGAGATCAAGGGCTGACCCCGGGCCAGTTCAGGTCAAGGGCTGTTCCCCGGCCAGCTCAGAGCACCTTGCCCGGGTTGAGCAGACCGGCCGGGTCCAGCGCCGACTTGATCGCCTGGTGCACCCGGACGCCGACCGGCCCGATCTCCCGGGCCAGCCAGTCCCGCTTGAGCAGCCCCACCCCGTGCTCTCCGGTGCAGGTGCCGCCCAGGTCCAGACCGAGCCGCATGATCTCGTCGAAGGCCCGCCGGCCCCGCTGCACGCTCGCCGGGTCGGCCCGGTCGACCACGATGTTCGGGTGCATGTTGCCGTCCCCGGCGTGCCCCACCACGCCGATCGGCACCTCGCACTCCACGGCGATCCGGGCCACCCCGTCCAGCAGCGCGGCGAGCGAGCCGCGCGGCACCGCCACGTCGTCGATCACCAGACCGCCGATGCCGCCCGGGTAGGCGTCGGCCGCGAACTTCTCCATCGCCGGATGGGCCAGTCGCCGCGCCTGCAACAGCGCCGCCGCCTCCACCGCGTCGGTGGCCGCGTAGACCTCGTCGGCGCCGGCCGCCGTGCAGACCTCGGCCAGGCTGGCCAGGTCGTCGGCGGCCCGGGGGCCGGTGTCCGCGGCGGCCAGCAGCAGGGCCTGGGCGTCGGTCCGCAGCCCCATCGGCTGGTACGCCTCGATCGCCCGCAGATGGGTCTGGTCGAGCAGTTCCAACAGGCTGGGGGTGAGCCCACGGGCCGCGATCTCGGCCACCGCAGCGCCGGCCGCCGCTGTCGATCCGAAGACCGCCACCAGGGTCAGCGACTCGGCCGGGGCGGGCCGCAGCGCCACGGTCACCTCGGTGATCACGCCGAGGGTGCCCTCCGAGCCGACGAAGAGCCGGGTCAGGTCGTAGCCGGCCACGCCCTTCGCCGTCCGCCGGCCGGTGCGCAGCACCTCACCCGAGGCGAGCACCACCTCCAGGCCGAGCACGTACTCGGTGGTCACCCCGTACTTCACGCAGCACATGCCGCCGGCGTTGGTGGCCACGTTGCCGCCGATCGTGGACGACTCCCAGGAGCCGGGGTCCGGCGGGTACCAGAGCCCCTGCCTGGCCACCGCGCCGGCCAGCGCCGCGTTGACCACCCCCGGCTGGACCACCGCGATCCGGCTCACCGGGTCGATCTCCCGGATCTCGTCCATCGCGACGGTGCTCAGCACCACCGCGCCGTCCACCGCGTTCGCCGCGCCGGCCAGCCCGGTCCGCGCGCCCTGCGGCACCACAGGTACGCCGTGGTGCGCCGCCGCCCGGACCACCGCGACCACCTGTTCGGTGGTGCGCGGACGGGTCACCACGAGCGGGGTGCCGGCCGCGCACAGGTCGGCCTCGTCCCGCTGGTGCATGCGCAGCAGGTCCGGGTCGGTGAGCACGGCGTCGGCACCGAGCGCGGCGCGGAGATCGTCCAGGAGCGTGGTGGGGGCCATGCAGCCGAGGCTAGGTCGCCGGCCGGCGATCATCAACGTGATCAACTACGCGAGATAGCTTGGACGTCATGCTCTACCTGGACCGGCCGGCCTGGCCGTGGCGCGGTCGGCTCTGGTCACACCTGATCAGTGACGTCTCGTACGCCGAGCTGCACGCCTTCGCCGAGACTCTCGGCGCGCCCCGCCGCGGCTTCGACCGGGACCACTACGACATCCCCGCCGACCGGTTCGCGGCGGCGGTGTGGCTCGGCGCCCAGGTGGTGCCGAGCCGGGAGCTGGTCCGGTTGCTCCGCGCCGCCGATCTGCGCCGCCCGAAGCACCTGGTCAGCCCGCGCCCGTCGGCGGCCCCGCAGCGGTGAGGGTGGCCAGTTCCCGGCGTACGTTGCCCCGGGCGGGCTCCTCCCAGCGGGCCGCCAGCGGCGGCAGACGAAACAGCGCGGGCAGCGCCAGCAGGCCGCCGAGCACCGCCGCCCGCCCGGCCCGGAAGGCCGGCTCCGGCACGTGCGCGTACTCCCGTCGGATCGCCGTCGCGTACCTGTCGTAGGTCGCCGGGGGCGCGGCCAGCACGGCGAGGTCCGCGTCGCAGAGCAGCGCGCCGTCCCGATCGTCCGGACCCACGACGTGCCCGGCGGTGAGCAGCACCAGCCGACGTACCTCGGCCGCCGTGGGCGCCGGCACCCCGAGCCCGCCGAGCACGCTCTCGGCCAGCGCGGCACTGTCCTGTTCGTTGGCGTCACCGCCGGCCCGCGGGTCGTAGACCGCGTCGTGCCACCAGGCCGCCAGCCGGACCAGGTCGGCCCGGTCAGCCAGCTCGGCGTGCTCGTCCACCACATCGAGCACCGCCGTCAGGTGGGCCACCGTGTGGTAGTGCCGGTGCGGCTCCCGCCACCTGTCGAGCAGCCGTTCGCCGGCCCGCGTCCACCCCGCGTCCGGCGTCGTACCAGCACCCCGGGCTGCCGCCCGCCACCGCTCCAGCAGATCGACCACCGGCCGAGTCTGCCGCATCCGGGCACGGCGCGCGACGCGGAAGGATTCAGCGGGCCTGTCCCGGGTAGTCGCGCCCATGGCCGTGGCCCGGGACAAGCGACCACCAATGGTGCGACGTACCGCGCTGCGCGACGGGCTGGTGGACGTCGACGGCGCACGGATCGCCGAGGCCACCGAGCAACTGCGCGACCGCGGCCGGGCCACCCTGCACGACCGGCTGCACCGGGTACGGATGGCCGGCGGGCTGGCCGTGCAGGCGGGGCTTGCCGCCGGGCTGGCGTACCTGATCTCGCACAAGGTGCTCGGCAACCCGCAACCGGTCTTCGCGCCGATCTCCGCGGTCGGCACCCTCGCCGCGTCGGTCGGCCAGCGGTTCCGCCGGACCATCGAGCTGATCGCCGGGGTGGGGATCGGGGTGGCCATCGGCGACTTCCTGATCTACCTGCTCGGCACCGGGGCCTGGCAGCTCGGCCTGGTGGTCACCGTCGCGATCCTGTTCACCATCTTCGCCGGCGCGAGCGTCGCCATCGTCATCCAGGCGGCGGCCACGGCGGTGCTGATCGTGACGCTGAGCCCATCAACCCAGAATCTGGAGATCCCTCGCTTCGTGGACGCCTTCCTCGGTGGCGGCGTCGCGCTCCTGGTGACCGCCGTGCTGCTGCCGCTGAATCCGCTCCGGGTGATCAACCGGGCCGCCCGGCCGGCGCTGGACCTGCTCGCCGCCCAGCTCGACGCCACCGCGGACGGGCTGCGCAACCGGGACCGCGCCGGCGTCCAACGGGCACTGGACCGGCTGCGCAACAACAAGGAGGAACTGGCCACGTTGGCCGAGGCGATCGAGGGGGCGAAGGAGACCGCCACCCTCTCGCCGGCCCGCTGGCACCGCCGCAGCGAGCTGATCCACTATGCGGAGGCGGCCGACCCGATCGACCGGGCGATGCGCAACACCGGCACGCTGATCCGCCGGTCCGTCACGTTGATCGAGGACGACGAGCCGGTACCCGATCCGATGCCGGACGCGATGGGCCACCTCGCCGAGTCGGTCCGGCTGCTCAAACACGAGTTCGCCGCCGGCGAGGAACCGGAGAAGGCCCGGGAGCGGTCGCTGCGCGCGGTCAGCGAGGCGGGTCGGGCGTACGGCGCCGGCGTCGGCTTCTCCGGCAGCGTGGTCGTCGCCCAGATCCGGACCACCGCCAGCGACCTGCTGGTGGCCTCCGGGATCGAACAGGAGGAGGCGAACCGGTGGATCCGCACCGCCTTCGGGGAGCAGGAGCGGCCGGTCGGTGAGCCGGCCGAGCCGGGCGAGGCGCCGAAACCGCCGACCGCCCCGCCCGTCGGCTGACCGCGGCCGCGCTCCTCAGCCCAACTCGGCGAGCGCCGCGAGCAGCCGGTCCACCTGCTCGACGGTGCTGCCCAGGCCGAGGCTGGCGCGCAACGCCGTGGGCGGCAGGTCCCGTCGGCCGGTACGCCCCGCCGCCTCGGCGAGCAGCCGCCGGGCCAGCGGGTGGGCACAGAACAACCCGTCGCGCACGCCGATCCGGTGCGTGCTGGCCAGCCGCGCGGCCACGTCGGCGGAGTCCCAGCCGGCGACCACGAACGAGACGATGCCGACCCGCGGCGCGTTCGGGCCGAAGGTGCGCAGCTCCACCACGTGCGGCAGCGCCTCGATGCCGGTCCGCAGTCGCGTCAGCAGCGCCTGCTCGTGGGCGGCCAGCGCATCCCGGTCGGCCCCGCCGAGCGCCGTGCACACGGCCGCCAGCGCGACCGCGCCGAGCAGGTTCGGTGTGCCACCCTCGTGCCGGGCCGGACCGGTTGCCCAGGTCACGTCGTGGGTGGCCGGGCCGACGTGGCTGGTGGCGCCCCCACCCGCCAGGTACGGCGGGGCGGCGTCCAGCCAGTCCGCCCGGCCGATCAGCACGCCCGCACCGAACGGCGCGTACAGCTTGTGGCCGGACACGGCCAGGTAGTCGACGTCCAGCGCCAACAGGTCGACCGGGGCGTGCGGGGCGAGTTGTGCGGCATCGAGCACGATCCGGGCACCGTGCCGGTGCGCCACCCGGGCCAGCTCGGCGACCGGCCACCGCTCACCCGTCACGTTGCTCGCACCCGTCACCGCGACCAGCACCGGCAGCGCCGGGTTGCTGCCCCGGCGCAGCTCGGTGAGGGCGGCGGCGAGGTCGCGTACCGCCCCGGCGGGATCGGCCGGCACCGGCAGCCGTACCGAACCGCGGGGCCAGGGCAGCAGGTTGGCGTGGTGCTCGCCCGCGAAGGTGACCACCGTGGTGCCGGCCGGCAGCGACCGCGCCAGCAGGTTGAGCGCGTCAGTGGTGTTGCGGGTGAAGATCACGTGATCGTCTGCCCGGGCGTTGAAGAAGTCACCGATCGTCTGCCGGGCCTGCTCGTACGCGAGGGTGCAGCGCCGCGACAGCGCGCCCGCGCCGCGATGCACGCTGGCGTACCAGGGCAGCAGTTCGGCCACCGCGTCGGCCGCGGCCCGCGCGCAGGGTGCGCTCGCCGCGTAGTCCAGGTTGATCTCACCGGGCACGCCGAGGACGTCCAGCGGCACCGACGCGGGCGCGACGGTGGGCAGGGTGGGCAGCGAGGGAACGAGGGTGACGGGCACGCCGGAACCTCCGGGGTCAGGGACCCCGGGTGCGGCATCGGGACGGGGTCCGCGCTTGCCCAGCACACCGATCGGGCTGGGCCCGGTCATCACCCGGGGCACCCCACCGCGAACTCGACGAGGGTTGCCGGCCAGCAAGCCGGGGCTGAACGCTGGCACTCGTGACCTGCGGGCAGCATAGCGGCAACCGATGCGACCGGACCAGCCGGCGGCGGATGGCTACGCTGACCGCATGGCCGACACCCCGCCCGGTACGCCCCTGCCGTCGCCGCCCGCGCCCGTGGCTCCGTCCGTCGGCGGAGCGCCCCGGATGCCGCTGCGCCGGCTGGGCTGGCGGCGGTTCTTGGCGTTGGCCGGGGTGGTGCTGCTCATCGCCGCCTGCGCGGTGTTCATGGTCTTCAGGCTCGGCCAGTCGCTCGGCGCGCAGGCACTGCTGATCGGGGTGGCCGCCGCCATCCTGCCGGTGCCGGTGCTGGTCGCCTGCTTCCTCTGGCTGGACCGGTACGAACCGGAGCCGTTGAAGTATCTGATCTTCTGCTTCGCCTGGGGAGCATTCGTCTCCACCGCCGCCTCGCTCACGGTCAACGAATTCGCCGCCAACCGGTTCGCCGCCTGGGGGCTGCCCGACGCGCTCACCGGCGTGCTGGTGGCGCCGTTCATCGAGGAGTTGACCAAGGCGCTGGGCCCGATCCTGCTGCTGGTGTTCCGGCGACGGGAGTGGTCCGGGATCACCGACGGCCTGGTCTACTGCGGGCTGTCCGCGGTCGGCTTCGCCATGGTGGAGAACATCCTCTACCTGGGTGGGCTGGGCTACGCGTCCGGAGCCGACCGGTACGGTCCGGTGACCGGCGTCAACCAGGTCATCTCGATCTTCATCCTGCGGATCCTGCTGTTCGGGTTCGCCCATCCGCTCTTCACCTCGATGACCGGTGTGGGGCTGGGCATCGCGGCGCGGACGGCCGACCGGCGGGTCCGGGTGCTCGCCCCGATCGCCGGCCTGCTGCTGGCGATGATGTTGCACGGCACGTGGAACCTGCTGCCCACGCTTACCCAGGCCACCGGCGAGGCGTTGATCATGCTGTACGGCTTCCTGGGCCTGATGGTGCCGGTCTTCTTCGGCATGGTGGGTTTCGCGGTGTGGTTGCGCGCCTGGGAGGGGCGGCTCACCGAGCGGACCCTGCCGGACTACGTCCGCGCCGGTTGGCTGAGCCCACCCGAGGTGGCGGCGCTGAGCAGCCTCGGCCGGCGGCACGCGGCCCGCAGTTGGGCGCGGCGGGTGGCCGGCGACGCCGGGGTGCGGGCGATGCGCGGCTACCAGTCCGCCGCCACCCGACTGGCCCTGCTGCGCGACGGCTCGCTGCGCGGCCTGGACCGCAAGCCCGCCGACCAGGAACGGACCGCGCGGGAGGAGCGGGAGCTGCTGGACGCGATGAACGCGTACCGGTCGTTCTTCGTCGGCCGGGACCCGCAGGCCCCGACGGGGGTCTGGGACGGCAGCCGCTACCACCTGCGCTTCCCGGACGGTACGCAGCGGCCGGTGGAAGCGCCGGACGACCCGGTGGTGCCGATCCCGGTGGTGCTGGCCCCCGCGCCACCGCCTCCGGTGGGCTACGCCCCGCCCGGTTGGCCCGGCCCGCGCTCGGCGGCGCCGTGGCCCACGGGACACCCCTGACGGCAGGCGCCCCCGGCCGGCGGCCTCACGTCATCAGCGAGGTGAGGAAGTCACCGAAGCCCTGGAACATCGCCATCAGCGCACCACCGATGGCCTTGAAGATCTGCGCGGCGCCGTCCGGCCGGAAGGCCATGAAGTAGATCAGGAACGCAACACTGCCCCAGGTCAACAGCTTCTTCACGAATACTGGCATCGTCCCTCCCCAGGGCCACGGTCGCCGGATGGCTTCCCGTCGTGCGGCCGGGCAAACGATGCGCGGCGCGGCCTGCTGGCCGGGGGAGGTGCGTCAGAGGTAGAGGCCGGTGGGGTCGTTCTCGATCCGCTCGGCGGCCACCGCGTGCACGTCGCGCTCCCGCAGCAGCACGTACCCGCGGCCGTGCAGCTCGACCTCGGAGCGGTCGTCGGGGTCGAAGAGCACCCGGTCGCCGGACACGATGGCGCGCACGTTCGGCCCCACCCCGACCGCCGTGGCCCAGGCGAGGCGCTTACCGACCTGGGCCGTCGCCGGGATGACGATGCCGGCGGTGGAACGGCGCTCGCCCTCGCTGCCCTCCATCCGCACCAGCACTCGATCGTGCAGCAGGCGGATCGGCAGGCCGGCGTCCAGATCATTGTCCGCGGTCACGCCGCAGACGCTACCGTGTGGCCGACGACGGGTCCGCCGGTGGTTACGCCGGTGGTGGTCGGGGCATTGTGTGGCGGAACTGCCCTACGGTGTCCGGAACGGACGTATGCTGTCCGACCTGTCGCTGTGGGCGGGCCGGTTTAACTGCCAGGAGGTGCGCTTGAGCCGCTTCGAGCGGGTACGCGGGCGGCTTCGTCGCGCCTACCAGTCACGACAGGAGTCGGCCCCCGCCGACGAGGGCATTTCGCCCGACGAGTTGGGTGACGTGTCGGACGCCGCACGGGTGGCGTCGCCTGCCGTGCCGGGGCCGACCGCACCGCCGACGGCCTCGGTCTTCGGCGCGGAACCTCCGGTGGACCTGCACAGCTCGACCTCCAGCCGGGACGACGCCGACGTCCCGCACGGGCTGCGGATCGCCGCCGCCTGGTGCTGGCGGCTGATCGTGATCGGTGTGGTGGCCTGGGCCCTGCTCAGGATCGTCAGCACCGTCAAGATCGTGATCATTCCGCTGGCCATCGCGCTGCTGCTCTCCGCGCTGCTCGCGCCGGCGGTGGGCTGGCTGCTGCGGGCTCGGCTGCCCCGGTCGCTGGCGACGGCGGTGGTGCTGGTCGGCGGTCTCGCCGCGGTGATCGGCACGCTGACGCTCGTGGTGAACGAGTTCATCCGAGGTGTGCCCGAGCTGAGCGAGAAGTCCTCGGAGGGCGTCCGGCAGATCCAGAACTGGCTGAAGACGGGCCCACTGCACCTCTCCGACACGCAGCTCGACCGCTACATCGACGAGGCGCAGGCCTGGATCAACGACAACACCTCCAAGTTCACCAGCGGCGCCCTGAGCACCGCCGCCACCCTGGCCGAGGTGCTGACCGGCACGCTTCTGGTGCTCTTCGCGACGTTCTTCTTCCTGCGCGACGGCAACCGGATCTGGCGCTTCCTGGTCCGGCTGCTGCCGGTGGCCGCCCGGTGGAAGGTCGACGACGCGGGCCGCGCCTCCTGGCACACGCTCGGCGCCTACGTGCGCGCGACAGTTCTGGTGGCCTTCATCGACGCGGTCGGCATCGGCATCTTCCTGGTCGTCTTCGACATCCCGTTCGCCTTCCCGCTGGCCGCGCTCGTCTTCCTCGGCGCGTTCATCCCGATCGTCGGCGCGGCGCTCTCCGGTGGCGTGGCGGTGCTGGTGGCACTCGTCGACAGCGGCCCGGGTATCGCGTTGATCATCCTCGGAGCAGTGATCCTCGTGCAGCAGGTGGAGGGCCACATCCTCCAACCGCTGATCATGGGACGAGCGGTCGCCCTCCACCCGCTCGCGGTGATCATCGGCATCGCCGCGGGTGTCGTACTCGCCGGCATCACCGGAGCGCTGGTCTCCGTGCCGCTCATCGCGGTGCTGAACACCGGGGTCCGCCGGCTCGCCGCCCGCAGGGTCCCGGACACCCCGCCCGACGCGGTGGTCGTCGCCTCCCAGGCACCCTGACCCCGCGCCGTCCCAAGATCACGCACGATCGTGGAAACAGTGGCCTCCCCGCTCGGGGAGGCCACTGTTTCCTTGTTGTAGCGCGATCTTGGCGGCGCGTGGCGCGGCTGGGTCAGGACTTGGCGAGGCGTTGCAGGGCGCCTCGGGCCACCTCGGGGCGGGTCGTGTACCAGAACGGCGGCAGCGAGCGGCGCAGGAACGGCCCGTAGCCACGGGCCGTCTCCAGCCGGGAGTCGAGCACCGCGACCACGCCCCGGTCGCCGGTCGCCCGGATCAGCCGGCCCACACCCTGAGCCAGCCGGACCGCCGCGATCGGCACGCTGACCGCCGAGAAGCCGGAACCACCGCCCGCATCCACGGCCGCGGCACGGGCCGCCGCCAACGGCTCGTCCGGGCGCGGGAACGGCAGCCGGTCGATGACGACGAGCTGGCAGGCGTCACCCGGCACGTCCACGCCCTGCCAGAGCGACATCACGCCGAACAGGCAGCTCGCCCGCTCCTCCCGGAATCGGCGGACCAGCAACGGCAGCGCCTCCTCGCCCTGCAACAGCACCGGCAGGTCGGTCCGCGCGCGCAGCAGCTCCGCCGCCTGCTGCGCGGCCCGCCGAGAGGAGAAAAGCCCGAGAGTACGACCACCGAGCGCCTCGACCAGCCCGAGTAGCTCCTCCCCGGCGGCGTCGGGCAGCCCGGAGACGCTGGGGCGGGGCAGGTGCGCGGCGACGTACAGGATGCCCTGCCGGGCGTAGTCGAACGGCGAACCAACGTCGAGTGAGCGCCAACCGGGACCCTCGGTCGCCGGTACGACAGCACTCGGGGCGGCGTCGCCGGCGAGCCGACGGCCCGGTGACTCGGCAACCGGGCGACCCGTGCCGGTGCGGGCAGCCAGTGCGGCGGCGGCGGGGGTCGGCGGGGCGTCCAACCCGAGGGCGCGGGCCACCGTGTCGAACCGACCGCCCAACGCCAGGGTCGCGGAGGTGGCGACGACGGTGCGCTCGTCGTACAGGTGGGTGGCGAGGGTGCCGGCCACCGACAGCGGCGCCACGACAAGCGCCCGACGGCTGCCGCTGTCGTTCTTCTCCACCCAGGCCACGTCGTGGTCGCCCTCCTCGAGCAGCCGCTGGGCGGTGGTGGACAGCTCGTCCAGGGCGGCCTTGGCCTGCTGCTTGCGGACCGGGTCGGGGTCGTCGGACTTGATGTCGCCGATCGCGTCCAGGGCGGAGCGGGTCGCCGCGTCGAGCAGCGTGCACGCCTCCCGCAACGGCGTCGGCAGCCCGGCGGTGAGTCGCCCGGCCGGCGCCTCGGCCAGCCCGACCGCGAGGGCGTCACCGGCGGCGGTGAGCGCCTCGGCGGTCTCCGGCCGCAGCAGCGTACGGGCCCGCCGGGTGGTCCGGTCGATCAGCTCCGGCACCAGCTCCGCCTGCGCCGCGGAGGAGACCCGGTCGGCCAGCTCGTGTGCCTCGTCGACGATGAGCAGCTTGTGTGGCGGCACGATGTGCCGGTCGGCGAGCATGTCGACAGCGAGCAGGCTGTGGTTGGTCACCACGATGTCGGCCTCACGGGCACGGGCGCGGGACGCCTCGGCGAAGCACTCCTGCCCGAACGGGCAACGGGTCGCGCCGACGCACTCGCGGGCCGGCATGGACACCAGCCGCCAGGCCTGGTCGTCGACGCCGGGGTCCAGCTCGTCGCGGTCGCCGGTGGCGGTCTTCTCGGCCCAGTCGCGCAGCCGCTCGACCTGCTTGCCCAACCGGCCCGCCTCACCGAGCCACTTCGTGCCGCCCCCCGGCCGGGCCGCGGGGGCGTCGAAGAGGGTGTCCTCCGGTTCCTCCTCGGTGGAGTTGTCCAGTCGGGCGAGGCAGAGGTAGTGGTGGCGACCCTTGAGCACCGCGAAGGTGGGCCGGCGCCCCAGCACCGGCTCGACCGCGTCGGCCAGCCGGGGCAGGTCGTGGTCGACCAGTTGGGACTGCAACGCCAGGGTGGCGGTGGAGACCACCACCGGGCCGTCCACGGTGAGCGCCGGCGCGAGGTAGGCAAGCGACTTGCCGGTGCCGGTGCCGGCCTGCACGAGCAGGTGCTCGCCGCCGGCCACGCACTCCTCGATCGCCGTGGTCATCTGCTGCTGGCCGGGGCGTTCCGCGCCGCCGGGCACCGCGCCGACCGCCGCCGCCAGCAGCTCCGTGCCGCTGGGCCGGGCACCCCGCCGCCGGCCCTTGGCGCGGGCCGACGGAGTGGCGGAACCGGTGGTGCTGCGGGGCGGAGTCACCGTGCGACGGTACCCGCCGCCGCCGACACCGGCCGTGCCCCTCCGCCGCGTGGCGCGCCACGGGCCACGCTGGTCGTCCAGGTCGCGCCGTCCGGTTACCGCCGCACTACGACGGGTGGGCAGTATCGGTTAGGGTGCGAATCATGCCGAGCGACATGGTCCGCGTGATCTACCGCAAGTACGACGGCAGCGCCCACCGCGACTACCCGGCCCGCCGGCTCACCGAGGACGACCTCGGCATCTGGCTCGGCGTGCCCCAGGGCACCGAGTCGGTCTACCACGGCCGGCCGTCGGTGGAGAAGATCCCGTTCGTTCTGCTGGTGCCGCACCGCGCCTGGTGGACGGCCATGTTCAACCCCCCGCCCCGCACCAGCGAGGTCTACTGCGACATCACCACCCCGGCCCGCTGGGAGTCCGACGACACCGTCCACCTGATCGACCTGGACCTGGACGTCGTCCGGCGTCGGGCCACCGGCCTGGTGGAGCTGCTGGACGAGGACGAGTTCGCCGAGCACCGGGCGCGCTTCGGCTACCCGGACGACGTGGTCGCCGAGGCCGAGGCGGCGGCGCAACGGCTCTTCGGGGCGCTCGGCGACGGCACCGAGCCGTTCGCCACCTCGTACCGCAAGTGGTTGGGCCTGGTGGTCTGACGCCGCACGCCCGGCCGGCTCACCAGCGCGGTGGCCAGCGGTCGCCGTCGCCGAGCGGGGGCAGGTCGGCCAGCTTCTCCGGGTTGATCTGGTTGTAGATGGCGGTGATCCGGCCCTGGTCCACGGCGAACACGGTGACCAGGCGGATCGGCCGCCCGTCACTGTGCACGGTCTCCATCTGCAGGCCGAGCGCGCCGTCGACGAGCACGAGCCGGGCCAGCACCCGTCCGGCGTAGCGGCCGGTCCGGCCGAACAGGCCGAGCGTGAAGCGACCCACGGCGTCCGCGCCGACGACCGGCTGGCGGGCCGAGGGGTAGTGCCCGCCCGAGTCACCGACGAAGACCACGTCCGGCGCGAGCACCTGGAGCAGTTGGTCCAGCTCGCCGGACTCGGTGGCGGCGACGAACGCTTCGAGCACCCGGCGCTGCTCGGCCAGGTCCGCGGTGTGCCGGGGCACGTCCGGCGCGGTGACCGCCCGACGTGCCCGGTAGGCGAGCTGCCGGGCGGCCACCTCGGTGGTGCCGAGCACGTCGGCGACCCGGGCGAACGGCATCGCGAACACGTCGTGCAGCACGAGCGCGACCCGCTGCTCCGGCGCGAGTCGCTCCAGCACGACGAGCAACGCCGTGCCGACCTGGTCGGTGCGGACCGCCCGTTCGGCCGGGTCCGGCGCGTACCCGTCCGTGAGCGCCGCCGCGCCCAACGGGCTCACCACCGGCTCCGGCAGCCACTGCCCGGGGTACGTCTCCCGGCGGACCCGCGCCGAACGGAGCACGTCCAGGCAGATCCGGGCGCAGGTGGTGGTCAGCCACGCGGACAGCTCGCGGATCTCGGCGCGGGCGCTCGGGTCGGCGAGAGCCCCGGCGTAGCGCAGCCAGGTCTCCTGCACGGCGTCCTCCGCCTCACTGCGGCTGCCCAGCATCCGGCGGGCCACCGAGAGCAGCCGCCCCCGCTCGGCCTCGAACTCCGTCGCCAGATCCTGCACGACCCACCACCCTCCCCGCCGGCACCGCCCAGACGTCCATCCTCCCGCCGACCGGGCGCGCCGGCAGCCCCGCGTCCGACGGCGGGCCGACCCGCGGACCGTGCCGACCGGTGGTGGGGCGGGGTGGGCCTCGACGGGCGGATCGCCTGCGATTGGGCGATGATCCGTGGATGAGCGCACCCCAGCAAGGGCAGATCGTGGCACCGGACGGCGGTTCCGTGCGGGAGTTGCTGCGGGTCACCGCACCTGTGGATCTGGGCGCGGTCGACCCGCGGTCCACGCCCGGCGTGCCGAGTACGGCGGGGCGCGGCGAGCACCGTAAGGCCTGGGCGCGGGAGCAGGTGGAGCTGGTCGGCGGCGAGCTGGCCCGGCAGCAGGAAATGCTCTACGCGATGGCCAAGACCGGGTCGGATCGCCCGGCGCGCCGGGTGCTGCTGGTGCTGCAGGCGATGGACTGCGGTGGCAAGGACGGCACGATCAAGCGGGTGGCCGGCGCGATGAATCCGCTGGGCCTGCACATCCGCTCGTTCGGGCCGCCGACCCGCCAGGAGTTGCGGCACGACTTCCTGTGGCGGATCCGGCGGGAGTTGCCGCCGCCGGGGTACGTGGGGATGTTCAACCGATCGCACTACGAGGACGTGTTGATCGCCCGGGTCGGCTCGCTGGTGCCGGAGGCGACCTGGCGAGCACGCTATGACGAGATCAACTCGTTCGAGCGGGAGTTGACCGAGGGGCGGCTGACCGTGCTCAAGGTGATGCTGCACATCTCGTACGCCGAGCAGGGCAAGCGCCTGTTGGAGCGGCTCGACGACCCACGCAAGCACTGGAAGTACAACCCCTCCGACGTCGACTCCCGGTCGCACTGGGACGACTACCAGGCCGCGTACGCCGAGGCCCTCAGCCGGTGCGGCACGGACGCCGCGCCCTGGTTCGTGGTGCCGGCGGACCGTAAGTGGTACCGGGACTGGGCGGTGGCTCATCTGCTGCGTGAGACGTTCGACACCCTCGACCTGGGGTATCCGGCTGCCGATTTCGACGTCGATCGTGAGCGGGAGCGATTGGTTGCTGGGGGAGTGGATGCGGGTGGGACGGCCGAGATGAACAGCAGGTGAACGAGCGGTGAATGAGGCTTGGCCAGGGGTGGGCCGGCGAATTCGCGGTTCTACCGGCTCCTAGCATTCACCGAGCGGACGTTCTTCGGGCTCCGCCACCCTTCCACCGACGCGACGAGGTCTGTGCTGTGAAGTTTTCCTTCCGCCCCACCGAGGGCGCCTTCTACGAGCTCTTCACCAGGGCCGCGCAGAACCTGGTCCGGGGCACCGCGCTGCTCAACGAGCTGGCCCTGCCGGGTGTGGACGTCCAGTCCGTCAGCGAGCGGCTGACCGAGGTCGAGCACGACAGCGACCAGATCACCCATGACCTGTACAAGAAGATCAACTCGACGTTCATCACGCCGTTCGACCGGGAGGACATCTACCGGCTCGGCTCGCTGCTCGACGACGTGATGGACCACCTGGAAGCGGTGGGCGACCTGCTCTACCTCTACGGGCTGACCGAGCTGCCGGCGCTGCCCCGCGAGCTGCACGAGATGGTCAACGTGCTCGACCAGCAGGCCAAGCTGACCGCCGACGCGATGCCCCGACTGAAGTCGATGAAGGATCTTGAGGACTACTGGATCGAGTGCAACCGGCTGGAGAACGAGGGCGACCGGATCAACCGGCAGTTGCTCGTCCGCCTCTTCTCCGGTGAGTACGACGCGTTGACGGTGCTGAAGATGAAGGAGGTCGCCGACGAGCTGGAGGCCGCCTGCGACGCCTTCGAGCACGTGGCCAACACGGTCGAGACCATCGCGGTCAAGGAGTCCTGAGCCGGTGACCTTCACACCCGAACTCATCGCCGTCCTGGCGGTGATCGGGGTAGCCCTGGCGTTCGACTACACCAACGGCTTCCACGACGCCGCCAACGCGATCGCGACAAGCGTCTCCACCCGGGCGCTGACCCCCAGGATCGCCCTCGGTCTCGCCGCGGTCGGCAACTTCGTCGGCGCGCACTTCGGCGCCGGCGTCGCCAAGACCGTCGGCGACGGCCTGGTCACCCTCCCGACCGGGGTGAACAGTCTCGGCGTGGTCTTCGCCGGGGTGCTCGGGGCGATCGCCTGGAACCTGATCACCTGGTACTTCGGTCTGCCCTCGTCGTCCTCGCACGCGCTCTTCGGCGGCCTGGTCGGCGCGACCCTGCTGTCCACCGGCGGCATCGTGCAGTGGGGCAACATCGGCGAGAAGGTGCTGCTGCCGATGGTGCTCTCGCCGATCGTCGGCCTGACCCTCGGCTACCTGCTGATGCTCGCCATCCTCTGGCTGTTCCGGAAGGGGCAGCCGGGCAAGCTCAACCGGGGCTTCCGCTGGGCGCAGACCGTCTCGGCGGCGGCCATGTCGGTCGGTCACGGCATGCAGGACGCCGCCAAGACCATGGGCATCGTCGTGCTGGCGCTCTACACCGGCGGCTTCCAGGAGAGCAAGACGCACATCCCGGGCTGGGTGTTCTGGACCTCGGCGACGATGCTGGCCCTGGGCACGTACGCCGGCGGCTGGCGGATCATCCGGACCCTCGGTCGCAAGATCATCGACCTGGGGCCGCCGGAGGGCTTCGCCGCCGAGACGGTCGCCAGCGCGGTGCTCTACTTCAACGCCCTGGTGCTGAAGGCCCCGATCTCCACCACCCACACGATCACCTCGGCGATCATGGGTGTCGGCGCGACGAAGCGGCTCTCCGCGGTCCGCTGGAACGTCGCCGGCAACATCGTGCTCGCCTGGATCATCACGTTCCCGGCCGCAGCGCTGATCGCCTGCGTCACGTACCTGCTGGTCCGGCCGCTCTTCGGCTGACCGGACCCGGCACCTCGACGGCCCCGGTCACCGCGACCGGGGCCGTTCGTGTCACTCGTACCGGACGCCGATCTGCTCGCGCACCGTGTCCAGCAGCGCCATCACCTCAAGGGTCGTGGAATGCGGCACCACCGGGCTCTCGGTCAGCCCGGCGGCCAGGCAGCGCTGCACCTCGATCGCCTCGTACTGGTAGCCGTTGCCGGCCCCGTCGGCGACGATCGTCTCCGGCTCCGCGCCGGCCCGGTGCAGGACCACGGAACCCGGCCGGAAGAACGGCTCCGGCAGGTCGATCCGCCCGGTGGTGCCCGTGATCGAGGCGGTCTGCCCGCTCAACCCGACCATGCCGCAGCTCAGCGTTGCCAGCGCTCCGCTGTCGTAGCCGAACAGCATGCCGGTGTTCTCGTCCGTCCCCTCCGGGCCGAGCTGCGCCCAGGAGCGGATGTGCTGCGGCACGCCGAGCAGCAGGTGGGCCAGGCTGATCGGGTAGATCCCCAGGTCGAGCAGGGCGCCCCCGCCCAGCGCGGCGTTGCGCATCCGGTGCTCCGGCGGGAACGGCCCGGCCACCCCGAAATCGGCCCGGACGCCGGTCACCGTGCCGATCGCCCCGTCCGCGATCAGGTCGACCACGCGCAGGATCAGCGGATTCAGCCGCATCCACATGGCCTCCATCAGGAAGACCCCGGCGGCGCGGGCGGTGTCCACCAGTTCGGTGCTGGTGGACAGGTCGAGGGTGAACGGCTTCTCCAACAGCACCGCCCGCCCGGCGGTCAGGCAGGTCATCGCCGCCTCGTGGTGCGCGGAGTGCGGGGTCGCCACGTAGATCGCGTCCACCTCCGGGTCGGCGGCCAACTCCACCCAGGAGCCGTACGCGCGCTTCGCGCCGTAGGTGTCGGCGAACCGCCGCGCGCTCTCGACGGCGCGCGAGCCGACCGCGACCAGCTCGGCGTCCGGCACCAGCCGGAGGTCTTCGGCGAAACGGCTGGCGATGTGGCCGGTGGCCAGGATGCCCCAACGAGTCATGCAGGGCACGCTAGCCGAGCCAGCTAAACCCGCCACTGCCCCCACCCACCCGACGAGGCTGGCGCGCTGCCGGCGGTCGCGCTGCCGCGAACTAGGCTCGCGGGCATGACGATCGACAGTGACGGCTTCGCCGCCCCGGCCGCCCTGGTCGAGCACGCCCGCCGGTTCCAGGCCGAGGGCGGCACCCCGGCGACGCCGCGGGTCGCCGCCACCGTGCTGCTGCTGCGTCCGACCGACGTCGACTTCGAGGTGTACGTCATCCGCCGGGTCGCCGCGATGACCTTCGGCGGGATGTACGCCTTCCCCGGCGGTGGGGTGGACCGCTCCGACTCCGCTGCACACCTGGACTGGGCCGGGCCGGCACCCGCCGAGTGGGCCGGGCGGCTCGGGGTGACCCCGGAAGCCGCGCAGGCCGTCGTCTATGCCGCCGCCCGGGAGGTCTTCGAGGAGGTGGGCGTGCTGCTTGCCGGCCCGGACCCGGCGACCGTGGTGGGCGACGTCAGCGGGGACGACTGGGAGGCCGCCCGGCAGGACCTGGAGGGGCGCCGGCTGGGCTTCGCCGAGCTGCTCGCCAACCGGCAGCTCACCCTGCGGTCGGACCTGCTGCTGCCGTGGAGCCGGTGGATCACCCCGGAGTTCGAGCCGCGTCGCTTCGACACGTACTTCTTCGTGGCCCTGCTGCCGGCGGGCCAGCGGACCCGCGACGTCTCCGGCGAGGCCGACCACACCCTGTGGATACGCCCGGCGGACGCGCTGGCCCGCGCGCAGGCCGGCGAGCTGACCATGCTGCCACCGACCCTGGTCACGCTGGCCCAGGTGGCGGCGGCCGGTGACCTGGCCGGGGTGGCGCGAGCGGCGGCCGATCGGGACGCCGCCAGCCCGGTCACCCCACGCCTGGACCTGCCCCCGGACGGCGCACCCCGCTTCGTCCTGGGCTGACCGGGAGTTGCCGCGCTGCCCGCCGGGCTCGCTCCTACCGAAAGATCGCGCTCGAACAGGGATGTAGTGGCCTCCGTTGCACGGTGAGGCCACTACATCCCTGATCGAGCGCGATCCTGGGTAGGGGTATGCGGCTCAGCCGAAGCGGCCGGTGATGTAGTCCTCGGTCTTCTTCACGCTCGGGTTGCTGAAGATCTTCTGGGTGTTGTCGTACTCGATCAGCCGGCCCGGGTCGCCGGTCTTCTCGATCGAGAAGAAGGCGGTCCGGTCCGACACCCGCGCGGCCTGCTGCATGTTGTGCGTCACGATGATGATCGTGAACTTGTCCTTGAGCTGGAACATCAGGTCCTCGATCGCCAGGGTGGAGATCGGGTCCAGCGCCGAGCACGGCTCGTCCATCAGGACGACCTGCGGCTCGACCGCGATGGTCCGGGCGATGCAGAGCCGCTGCTGCTGACCGCCGGAGAGGCCCGCGCCGGGCTTGCCCAGCCGGTCCTTGACCTCGTCCCACAGGTTCGCCGAGCGCAGTGCCTTCTCGGCCGCGTCCTCCAGGATCGACTTCCGGCGGACGCCGTTGAGCTTCAGCCCGGCCACCACGTTCTCGAAGATGCTCATGGTGGGGAACGGGTTCGGCCGCTGGAAGACCATGCCGATCGTGCGCCGGACCGCGGTGACGTCCACGTCCCGGTCGTAGATGTCCTGGTCGTCGATGGTCAGGCTGCCCTCGACCCGGGCGCCCGGCAGCACCTCGTGCATGCGGTTGATCGACCGCAGGAACGTGGACTTGCCGCAACCGGACGGCCCGATCAGGGCGGTGACGGTCTTCGGCTCGACGGTCAGGTTGATGTTCTCGATCGCCTTGAAGCCGCCGTAGTACGCGGTGACGTTCGAGGCGGAGACGCGCTTGGCCATGGTGGTACCTCCGGGGTTCATCGGCTGAGCCTGTTGCGACGGGCCAGCAACTTCGCCGCGATCGTCAGGATGAGCACGAGGGCGACCAGGGTGAGTGCCGCGGTCCACGCCCGTGCCGGTGCGTACTTCGACGCGTCACCGGCCTGCTGGTAGACGAAGAGGGACAGCGACGACTGGCTGTTCTCGAAGGGGTTCGTGTTGATCGCGGCGCCGCCGCCGGCGACCAGCAGCACCGGTGCGGTCTCGCCGGCCGCGCGGGCGATGGCGAGCATGACGCCGGTGACGATGCCGGGCAGTGCCGTCGGCACCACCACCCGCAGGATGGTCTTCCACTTGGGTACGCCGAGCGCGTACGCGCCCTCGCGCAGTGGCGCCGGGACGAGGCGGAGCATCTCCTCGGTGGACCGGACGATGGTGGGCAGCATGAGCACGCTCAGCGCGAGCGCGGCGGCGAAGCCGGAGAAGCTGGGCCGGCCGTCGTTGAACCACGGCGACACGACGAGCACCCAGAACGCCAGCACGAAGAGGCCGGAGACGATCGACGGGATGCCGGTCATCACGTCCACGAAGAACCGGATCGCGAAGGCGAACTTGCCCCGCCCGTACTCGACGATGTAGATGGCGCAGAGAACGCCGAGCGGGACGGTGATCAGGGTGGCGATGCCGACCTGCTCCAGCGTGCCGACGATCGCGTGGTACGCGCCGCCGTTGGCGTCCCGGGCCCCGATGTTGTTCATCGAGGTCTGGAAGAAGTTGCCGTCCAGCCGCTCGGTGCCCTTGCTGACCAGCGTCCAGACCACCGAGATGAGCGGCAGCACCGCCAGCACGAACGCGGAGTGGATCAGCGCGCTCCAGGTGCGGTTGCGGGCCGACCGGCGCCCCTCGACCGCGTTGGCCGCGGCGAAGAGCCCGACCAGGTAGAGCACCGCGCCGAGGACGACCACGAGGACCGGGCCGCCGATGTCGGTGCCGTAGACGAGCACGGCGGAGAGCGCCAGGGCCGCCACGGCGATGGCCGGGGCGGCGTACCAGGGCAGTCGCCTGGCCCGCAGCGAGTCGGGCTGGGCCGGGGGCCGGGTGCGGTGGGAGGTGACGGTTGTGGTCATGCGGCCGACTCCGTGAACTCCCGGCGGCGGTAGATGATCGCCCGCGCCGTGATGTTGACGATCAGCGTGATGGCGAACAGCACCAGGCCGGAGGCGATCAACGCGCCCCGGCCGGTCTCGTTCGCCTCGCCGAACGCGTTGGCGATGTTGGCGGCGATGGTGTTGCCGCCGTTCTGGATCAGGTTGAACGAGATGTTGAAGGTGATGCCGAGGGTCAGCGCCAGGGCGATGGTCTCGCCGAGCGCCCGGCCGAGGCCGAGCATCATCGCGGCGATGATGCCGGGGCGGCCGTACGGGAGCACCGCGGTGCGGAGCATCTCCCAGCGGGTGGCGCCCAGGGCGAGGGCGGCTTCCTCGTTCGCGGTCGGCGTCTGGAGGAACACCTCGCGGGAGAGCGAGGTGATGATCGGCAGCACCATGATCGCGAGCACCAGAGCGCCCAGCATGACGGACGCCCCGAAGGGGCCGTCACCGCCGAAGAGCGGGATCCAGCCGAAGTGCTGGTTCAGCCAGACCGAGAAGTCCCGCACCGGGCTGCTGAAGACGTCCCGCCCCCACAGACCGAAGACCACGCTCGGTACGGCGGCCAGCAGGTCGACCAGGAAGCCGAGCGCGGTGCCCAACCGGCGCGGCGCGTAGTGCGAGAGGTAGAGCGCGATACCGAGCGCCACCGGCACCGCGATGAGCAGTGCGAGCGCCGAGCTGAGCACGGTGCCGAAGGCGAGCGCGCCGATGCCGAACTTCGGCTGGGTTTCGTTGGGGGACCAGCCCTCGTAGGACCAGAAGTTCTCGGTGTTGGCGCGGAGGGCCGGCACCGCCTTGGCGACCAGGAAGATCGCGATGGCGGCGATGATGACCAGAACGGCGGTGCCGGCGGCCAGGGTGAGACCGCGGAAGGCCCGCTCGGCGCCGAACTTACGGCTGCGCGGCAGCGCGCCGCCGCCGCCCAGCTCGGTGCCGCCCGGGGAACGGGTGCTGACTGGTGCCTCGGCCACACGCGCCGAGGCACCGGCGGACCACTCGTGACTCTGAGTCACGTGCGTCCCACCGGTGCCGGCGTCGGCCGAGCGGTGAGGGGTTTCACCCATCTGCTCGCTCGATTCGGTTGCGGAGGTGTGGAATCGGGTCAGGAGAGGTTCTTGACCGCGGTCTCGACCTTGGTGCGGACCGTCTCCGGCAGCGGGGCGTAGCCCAGCTCGGTGAGAGAGGCCTGGCCCTCGGCGCTGGCGGCGTGGCCCAGCAGGCCCTTGACCAGCTTCAACTTGTCGGCCGCGAGGCCCTTGCTGCAGACGACCTCGTACGTCGCCAGGACGATCGGGTAGGCCCCGGTCTCCTTGGTGTTGTAGTCGATCGACAGCTTGAGGTCGTCGCCCTGGCCGTCGACCTTGGCGCCGGCGATGGTCTTGCCGGCCGCCTCGGCGGTCAGCGCGGCGAACTCGCCGTTGCCGTTGCCGATCTTGGACATCTTCAGGCCGGCGTTCTCGGCGAACGACCACTCCATGTAGCCGATGGAGCCGTCGGCAGCCTTGACCTTGCTGGCCACGCCGTCCGAGCCCTTGGCGCCGGTGCCGCCCGGGGCCTTCCACGCCTTGGCGTTGCCCAGGGTCCAGTCGCTCTCAGCGGTCTTCGAGAGGTACTTGGTGAAGTTGTCGGTGGTGCCCGACTCGTCCGAGCGGTGGATGGTCTGGATCGTGGTCGCCGGGAGCTTGGCGTCCGGGTTGTCGGCCTTGATCGTGGCGTCGTCCCACTTGGTGACCTTGCCGGCGAAGATCTTCGCCAGGGTGGCCGGCTTGAGCTGGAGGTTGTCCACGCCGCTGACGTTGTAGGCGACGGCCACCGGGCCGATCACCATCGGCAGGTGGATGGCCTTGCCACCGACGCACTTGGCGTCCGCCTGCGGCTGCTCCTCCGGCTTGAGCGCGGAGTCGGAGCCGGCGAAGTCGGCGGTCCCGGCGATGAACGCCTGGATGCCGGCGCCGGAGCCGGAAGCCTCGTAGTTGATCGTGGTGCCCTGGCACTTCTGCTGGTACGCCTTGATCCACTCGGCCATGGCGTTCTTCTGCGCCGACGAGCCCTGGGCGTTCAGCGTGCCGGTAGCGCAGTCGACCGCGGCGGCCGAGCCCGAAGCGTTCGCGCCGGAGGCGGGCCCGTTGTTGTCCGAGCCGCATGCACTGAGGCCGAGCGTCGCGGCAAGAGCGAGGCAGGCAATAGTGCCGTACCGCTGGAGCTTCACCTGAGGGGTTTCCCTTCGCGTCTGACTTGGCGCCCCGATCCCGGGGCCCGAGGACCGGCACTGACCGGCTGACACGAAAGTTAGAAGTGCCAGGTAGCCGGTTCGCCGGTCGTAAGTGAACGCGAGGTGAACACGTACGGCCGCCGAGATGACCGCTTGCTGAGGGCGAGTTGTCCGTTAAGTGAACCCGGATACACCTGTCGGAAGTATGGGTATATTTCCGGTTCGCCGTTATGCCGCCGAGGCCCGGCCGTTACCGCGCGGTGACCGGCCGGGGAGCGGGTCGACGGTCAGCCCAGGTGGTAGTTGATGTGCGCGGACCAACGGGCGAAGCCCAGCCGCTCGTAGAGCGCGACGGCCCCGGCGTTCGACTCGTCCACGTAGAGCATCACCCGGTCCAGGCCCCGCTTGTCCCGCAGGTACGCCAGCCCGGCGGTGGTCAGGGCCCGGCCGAGCCCGCCGCCGTGCGCGGTCGGCTCCACGCCCAGCACGTACACCTCGCCGATCCGGGCCGACCCCGGGCGTTCGTGCACCTTGGTCCAGTGGAAGCCGAGCAGTCGACCGGTGGCGGTCTCCTCGGCGAGCAGGAAGCCGGCCGGGTCGAACCACGGCTCGCCGAGGCGGACGCGCAGGTCGTCCGAGGTCCACCGCCCCTGCTCGGGGTGCTCGGCGAAGGCGCGTGAGTTGAGGATCAGCCACGCCGCGTCGTCCGACCCGGGCCGGAACGCGCGCAGCGCCACCCCGTCGGGCAGGCGCGGCTCACCCAGCGGAGCGGCCAGGGGGCGGCGCAACTGCCAGAGCACCCGCGCCCGGGTGAACCCGAGGTCGACGCCGAGCGCCGCGGCTGACGGGTGGTCGCCGTGCGCCCACGCCCGCAGCGGCCCGGTGGCCGAGGCGAGTACGCCCCGGGCCAGCGCGCGACCGGTGCCCCGGCGTCGGTACGCGGGGTGCACCACCAGCTCGACCCCGATCCCGCCGACCGGGTCGGTGGTGTCGAGGTGCGCGTACCCGGTGAGGGTGCCGTCGTCGGCGCGGGCGATCAGGTGCAGGGCCGGGGCGTCCGGGTCACGGAGGCGGAGCAGGACGTGCTCGTCCAGCGGGTCGGCGCCGTCGGTGTCGCCGGCGGCGCTGGCGAGGGCCAGTATCTCGCCGATCTCCGCCGGCGCCAGTCGGTCGGTCCGGGTCACCTGGTCGCTGGTCGGCTCCGCGCTGCTCATTCCGCCACCGTATCCGCTGCGTGTCCGGACGAATCTCCAACGCGGCGGGTCGTCGTCTGGGAGCGCCGCAGGCCGGCCAGGGGCGTGACCGCTCGCGCCAGCATCGGCGCGGACCCGGACGCCGCGCCTCACGTCGGGTCGGTGGGCAGCGCCTCCAACTCGAACCTCGCGGTCAGGTCGGGCAGGATCCGGCGCAGCGCGTCCACGGTGCCCTGCCGGTTCCCGCCGGCGTCGTGCAGCAGCACCACCGAGCCCGGTTCGGCCTGCGTCAACACGGTCGCGGTGATCTTGCCGGCGCCGGGCAGTTCCCAGTCCGACGGGTCCACCGACCAGTGCAGCGGGGTCATGCCGAGTTGCCGAGCCACCGACACCACGGGGTACGTCCACGCGCCGCCCGGCTGGCGGTACCAGACGATCGGAGCGTTCGGCACCGCCGCCCGGATCGCCGCGTTGGTGCGCAGCAGATCGGAGCGGATCGCGTCGGCCGAGCGGGCACCCAGGCCGACGTCGTGGTGCCACGAGTGGTTGCACAGGGTGTGCCCCTCGTTGACGATCGCCTGGATCAGGTCGGGGTGGTTCTGCGCGTTTTCGCCGACCACGCAGAACGTGGCGTGCACGTCGTACTCGCGCAGGAGGGCGAGGACCTGTGGGGTGTAGCGCGGGTCGGGGCCGTCGTCGAAGGTCAGCGCGAGTCGTGGGGAGCCGGAGGTGGCGTGCGCGCCGAACAGGTTGTCGGTGCCCGTCTTCGGCGCCGACCCGTCCTGACCGGTCTCGGCGGGGCCGGTGCTGGCGCTCGGGGTGCCGCTCGGCTCGCCACCGCTGGGCTGGTCGGCGTAGTGCGGCCCGTCGGCACCTGTCGTGGCCCCGGTGGAGAGCCCCGGAACCTGGTCGGGCACGAGACTGCGGCCCAGCGCGTACGCCGAGCCGAGCAGTGCCGCCACCACCACGGTCACGATCCCGGCCGCCCTCGCGGTCGAGTTGCCCCGCGTCACGGCCTGTGCCCGCCTGGCCGGTCACGCCGGCCCGTCGCCCCCGTGGTCACTGCGCGCACAGCCGCCCCCTTCTCCGACAAACCCGGCAGTCAGAATAGGACTGCCAAGCTGCGCAAAAAGGGCATATGGGAAATCGCTCGGGGCGACTCGCGGATCAGACCGGCAGTGGCACGTGCTCCGCCTCGGGCAGCGAACGCGACGGCGGAACGACGAACTTGTAGCCGACCTGGCGAACCGTGCCGATCATCGACTCGTACTCCGAGCCGAGCTTGGCGCGCAGCCGCCGGACGTGCACGTCCACCGTGCGGGTGCCGCCGAAGTAGTCGTAGCCCCAGACCTCGCGCAGGAGCTGGTCCCTGGTGAACACCCGACCCGGGTGCTGGGCCAGGAACTTCAACAGCTCGAACTCCTTGTAGGTGAGGTCGAGCGGCCGACCCTTGAGCTTGGCCGCGTACGTGTCCGGGTCGATGTTCAGCTCGCCGGCCCGGATCGAGCCGCCCGCGCCAGCCGTCGCGTTGCTCAGCCGGCCCACCGCCAGCCGCAGCCGGGCCTCGACCTCGGCGGGGCCGGCCGAGGCGAGGATGACGTCGTCGACGCCCCAGTCCGCGTTCAGCGCGATCAGGCCGGCCTCGGTCACCACCGCGACGAGCGGCACGCCGAGCCCGGTGGCGTGCAACATGCGGCAGGTCGCGCGGGCCTCGCTCAACTCCGAGCGGGCGTCCACCATCACCGCGTCCGGGCTGGGGCCCGCGACCAGGGTGCGAACGTCGCGCGGCGCGGTACGAACCGAATGCGGCAGCAGGTCGAGTGCCGGCAGCACAGCCGACGGTTCGCCTGCGCGCGCAGTCACCAGCAGCAGGATTTCCACGATCACCTCCGTCCCGGCGGCGCACGGCCGCACGCGACCAGACACACTCACGGGGGAGCGCGCTGAGAAATTGCGTGGTCCCGGCGTCGCTGACGGGCGGGGTAACGGGATGAGCGTAACCGATCGCCTTGGCCGCGCCGTCAGGCCATTTCCCGTTTGTCTACCTTGCCCCTGATCGTGGCCCAGGTTTTAACGTTGCTGAAACCCGTGACCACCGCTTCGGGCCGTCGGTCTGGCACGATCGGGTCGTGTTTCCCTCCACGTCGCCCGAGGCCGGCCGCGAATCGTGGCCCGCCGGGCCCCACCCGGGTCCGGCCGCCACACCGAGCCGCGGCCAACCGTCCGCGCCGCGTACCGGCCCGGCCACCACCACCGACGGCGACCGCCGCGAACGGGGTGGGCCTCGTCGGGCCCGGCGAGCCGGTGAGCCGGCCCGCCGATCCGAGGACGAGGTCGACGAGCCGGAGGAGGAGGTCGTACCCCCGGTCGAGGTACGCCGCCAGTTGGCGGTGACCATCGCCGGCTTCGCCGCGCTGCTCGGCCTCGGTCTGGTGCTCGGCGCACAGACCTCGGGTCCCGGTCACCGCCTGCCATTCGCCTTCATCATCTTCGGCGTCCAGTTGCTGTTCGTACTGGCCTGGACCATGGCCATGCGACCGCCCGCGCTGCTGGTCGTCGCCGGGATCAGCGCCGTGGTCGCGGCGCTCGTCGACATCGCCGCGGTGCAGACCGACGTCGCCGGCCTGGCGCCGCTGGGCTACCTGGCGGCCGGCGGGTTCCTCGCCGCGGTTCTCGGCCAGTTGGTCCGTCGGGTCGACCGGGTCCGGGTCACCGACTCACTCGGCGCCACGCTGCTCATCGTGGTCGGGGTGGTGGCCTTCGGCACCCTGATCGTGCTCAGCCGGATCCCGGCCGGCACCCAGGCGATCACCGTCTGCCTGTCCGCCAGCGGCGTCGCGCTGACCGTCGCCCGGTTGACCGACGCCGTGCTGCCCTGGCCCCGACTGGCTCCGCAGGTGCCGCGCGGCGCCGCTGGCGTGGTGGCCGGCGCGATGGTCGGCACGCTCACCAGCGCACTCCTGGGCAGCTACCTGGTGGCACCCTTCACGCCGACCCGGGCCGCCGTGATCGGCCTGGTCGCGGCGGTCACCGCCGTCCTCTCCGATCTCGCCGTGGGGTACGCGGAGGCGGGGCGGCTGATGGCCGGCGAGACGCCCACTATGTGGGTGGCCCGGCACATGCAGGGTCCGCTCGGCGGCTTCGCCCTCGCGGCGCCGGCCGCGTACGCCATGTGCATGCTCTTCCTCTGAGTCACGGTTGAGCGCGGAGCCGCTCGGGTACCAACGGGTGCGCCGCCCTGCGGCGTCGGTATGAACGACCCGTCGCGGCGCGACGGGCGGAGACAGGAGGCGGCGTGGCGCAGGACTATCCGGTGGACGAGGCGCGACCCCGACGGCGTGGCCGCAAGCTGCTCATCGGGCTGTTCGTGCTGCTCCTGCTGCTGGCCGGGTTGCTGGTCGTCGCCGACCGGGTGGCCGTCGGGGTCGCCGAGCGGATGATCGGCGAGCGCGTCCAGCAGGAGGTCGCCAAGCAGGGCGGGCAGGCCGCCAAGCCGGACGTGGAGGTCGCCGGAGTCCCGTTCCTCACCCAGGTGCTCGACGGTCGCTACGAGCGGATCTCGATCAAACTGCGGGACGTGCAGGCCCCGGTCGAGGGCGACACCGTGCGGTTGCCGGTGCTCAACGTGGACGCTCGCAACGTGCGGGCCTCGCTGGACACCCTGCGTACCGGCCAGGGCGACGTCGTGGCGGACACCGTCAACGGCACCGGCACGATCAGCTACGAGAGTCTGACCGCGCTGCTGAAGCGCCCGGGGCTCGTCCTCGGCGAGCAGAACGGCAAGCTCGCCGTCACGGGTCCGGCCGACATCCTCGGTCAGAAGATCACGATCAGCGGCACCGCCGACGTCACCGTCGCCGACAACGGCGCGGTCGCCCTGCGGTTCAACGACCTGGACGCCGCGGGTCTGCCGAACCTGCCGCTGGCCCGCACCTTCCTGAACAACTTCGCCAAGAGCATCTCCATCGATGTGCCCCTGCCGGATCTGCCGTTCCAACTCGCCGTCCGGGAGGTCCGCCCGCTGCCGGAAGGCTTGGCGGTCACCGCCGACGCGAAGAACGTGCCCATCAATTCCGTCAGCTGAGTGGCGACCCGGGCCGGACGACGGCCCGGGTCGTTCCCGGATGGTGGTCGGCCCAGTGGCAGCACGGTCACCGGCTGGTAGGCTCCCTGCTCATGGGGACCCACCTCACCAAACGGCGCGCGGTCGACCTGTGCCGCGTGGCCACCTGCCTGTGTCGCCCCGTCATCTGACGGCGGGGCTGTCTCCGGCCGCCTGACGGCGGCCACCGGCACAGGGTTCTCGCACCCTCCGGTGATCCCACCGAATGCCCGGCAGCGGCGCCGTCGCACGAACCCGTGATCCCGTCCTTCCGCTGGGTCCCGCGCGTGGTGCGACAGTTACACCCATCAATGCTCGCGCGTTGGCTCACCATCCATCCTCACCAGGGAGTGATTCGATGAGTCGCGACACCGCACTCGTTTCGGCCGAGTGGGCCGAGAAGAACCTCGACGCCCCGGGCGTCGTCTTCGTCGAGGTCGACGAGGACACCTCGGCCTACGACACCGGCCACATCGCCGGCGCCATCAAGATTGACTGGAAGACCGACCTGCAGGACCAGGTCCGCCGGGACTTCGTCAACAAGACGCAGTTCGAGGCGTTGCTCTCCGAGCGGGGCATCAGCAACGACGACACCGTCATCCTCTACGGCGGCAACAACAACTGGTTCGCCGCGTACGCCTACTGGTACTTCAAGCTCTACGGCCACGGCGACGTGAAGCTGCTCGACGGCGGTCGCAAGAAGTGGGAGCTGGATGCCCGCCCGCTGGTCACCGACTCGGTGACCCGCCCGGCGACGCAGTACGTCGCGCAGGAGCCGGACACCTCGATCCGGGCCTTCCGGGACGAGGTCGTGGCGGCGATCGGCACCAAGAACCTGGTCGACGTGCGCAGCCCCGACGAGTTCGCCGGCCGGCTGCTCGCCCCCGCCCACCTGCCCCAGGAGCAGGCGCAGCGGGGCGGCCACATCCCGACCGCGATCAGCGTCCCGTGGTCCAAGGCGGCCAACGAGGACGGCACCTTCCGGTCCGACGACGAGCTGCGCCGGATCTACGGCGACGCGGGCCTCGACGACGGCAGGGAGACCATCGCCTACTGCCGCATCGGTGAGCGCTCCTCGCACACCTGGTTCGTGCTCCAGGAGCTGCTGGGCCACCGCAACGTCAAGAACTACGACGGCTCCTGGACCGAGTACGGCTCGCTGGTCGGCGTGCCGGTCGCGCTCGGCGACGAACCCGGGGAGGCCTGATCATGACGCTCCCCACCGCCGCGGGTTGCGCCGCACCCGACCAGGCCGCGCCGCTGCCGGCCAGCCTGGACCTGGAGAAGGAAACCGTCATCACCGGGATCGTCCGCTCCGCTGAGGACGAGCCGGTGCCGGGTGCGTACGTCCGGCTGCTCGACTCGACGGGCGAATTCACCGCCGAGGTGGTGACCTCGGCGGCCGGCCAGTTCCGGTTCTTCGCCGCGCCGGGCTCCTGGACGCTGCGGGCACTGTCCCGCCACGGCAACGGCGACACCGCCGTCACCGCCGGCCGGGGCGTCAACGAGGTTGGCGTCACCGTCGCCTGACCCACTGCTCCGATCGACCGGGGCCGGACACCCACGCGGGTGGCCGGCCCCGGTCGTTTGTCGGCAGGGTCAGTAAGCCCGCAGCCTGCTCTGGTTGTCGGCGGGGGCCGAGTCGGGCGGAACCACCTTGTATTGGAGTTCCTCCAGCGCCCGAGCGGCGATACTCGGAGCATCACGTACCGCGGCCAGTAACTGGAGCTTTCGCCACTCCTCCCGCCCTTCCCCGACGGCGTTCCGCCATCCCTCGACGGTGTCGACGGAAAACTCCTCCACCACGGCCTGCAGGACGTCCTCAAGACAAGGCCGAAAGCGGTGTCCGCCGAGCGGGAAGTGGAACTTGGCAAGCCGTGGGACCTCGTGCCTGCGCTTACGGGCTCTTGGGCGTCCGCTCGGCCCGTCCTGCATGACAAAGGCGAATTCGTCACGGTGGCCGTGTACGTGGAGGTGGGCGCAAGGCACGCCGGGTTGGAACTCCCGGACGTACTCGTAGCGGAACAAGGGTGCCTTTTCGCCCTTGGGTGTGACATGGAGCCAGGAGGCGTCCGTGGCCAGGTGCCTGCCGCTCGAATCCATGCAGCAGTTGAACTTGATCAGCAGGTCAAGGCGGTGCTTGTTGTCGATGTACAGCGGAAACGTTCCGAAATCGTCTCCCTCGACGATGCCCACCATGACGCGACCGCCGTTCCTGCCGGGCATCAGCAGCGCGGACAGGTGCTTGTCTGTCCGCACGACTCGTTGCACTCGGCTGGTGATGTCGTCGGCGAAGGCGCTGGCTCGGGCGATCAGGTCCGGAGAGACGGGAGTCCCGTCAGTCGTCATCGCCGAGCAGGTAGTCGATCGAGCGGACCATCTCGTAGACGCTGCGTTCGTCGGCGCGGAGCTCGAAGTTGCGCCCCAGGTCATACAGCGTCTCTTTGCTCATGTGGACGCGCTCCAGGAGCCGAGCGCGCCACTCGCGCAGTTGCTGCGGGGTCTTGACGATGGCGGTGCCCATTGCTGGTCCTCTCGCCGTCGACGACGTCGCTGTTGGCGTCACCCTAGTGCCTCCCTCCGACGACGCGGACCGCGTTGCGGATCCTCGCGTCACTAGTCCACTACCCACCGTCAATCGATGGCACCGGCTGTTTGGTCGCGTTGGTGTCGGTTTCACGACAGTGTTTGCAAGTGGTGCGGTTGGGCGGGGCGCGAGCGGATGGGCGCGGTGGTGGTTGGGAGAATTTCAGTGGCGCCAGGAGTGTGGACGGCCAATCAAACCCATTGGTGTACGTCACTATCTACTGGTGGAAATCACGGTTGGTGCGCAGGGTGGCGGCGAGTCCGGCGCGGAGGTTCCGATCGTCGTCTGCGTCAGCGCGGACGCCGGGGTGCTCGGTCGGGTGCTGCGCCGGCTCGACGGGGTCGGCTCGGTGGTGAACTGCGCCGACCTGGCCCAGTTGCGGGCGCTGCTGTCCCCGTCGCCGGGTGGCTCGACGTCGGTCGTCGGGCCGGTCGCCGCGCCCGCGACGCCGCAGGGACCCGTCCGCTGGGGTGAGCTGGTCGTCGACCCGACCGCACACCTGGTGACCTGGCGGGGCGACCCGCTGCCGCTCTCCCGCGCCGAACGGGAACTGCTGGCCCGGCTCATCGGCCCGCCGCTGGTGGTGTGGAGCTACGAACAGCTCTGCGCCTCCGCGCTGGGCGGCGCCGACACCGCGGCGCTGCAGTCCACGATCAAGCGGCTCCGGCGCAGGTTACGAGGCCTGCCGGGCGGACCGCAGGTGCACGCGGTGCGCGGCGTCGGCTATCGACTCGGCCCGCCGCCCCGGCTGAACGGCCACTGACCGTACCGCCGACTGCCTCCGCCGCCGGGCCGGCGGCGGGCGCGTGACACCATGACCGGGTGAGCGGTGCTGTCCAGACGGGTTGGGCCTCTTCGGCCGGTCCCACCGTGCCGGCACCCGCCCGGCGACGGCGGCGTTGGCTGCTGGCCGCGACCGTGGTGTGGGCCGTGCTGCTGGCCGTGCTCACCACCATGTCGGTCCGCACCGATCCGCCGACCGTTCGCGAGCAGCGTTCCCTCGACCAGGCCGGCCCGGTGGTCGACCGGGCGATAGGTGAGCTGGCGCGGGCCGCCGGTGCCGCCGGCCTGCTGGAGCTAAGCCCGCCGCGGATCGCTGCCGGCTGCCGGGTCACCCCGTTCGCGGAGGGGGCGAGGCTGCGACGCGAGATCGGCGTACTCGCGCCCACCGGCACCGAGAAGGCCGTGTTGGACGGCATCGCCGATCGGCTGCCGGCGACCTGGCGGGCCGGCGTCGGCTCCGGGCTGGACGGCCCCGAGCTGTACGCCGACGCGGGCGAGTTCGTGGCCGTCGAGGGTCGGCCGACCGTGGACGGCCGAGTGCTGTTGCTCGTCGACACCGGTTGCCGGCCGGTCGGCTCCGGCTACCGACCAGCCCAGCCGACCGCCGCCGGTCCGGAAGCCGCCGCACTGACCGCCGCGCTGGCGGCCCTCGGCCGGCCCGGTGACACCGCGCCGGAGCTGGTCACCGCGCCCTGCCCGGGCGGCGGGTCGGCTCGCACCGCACGGTCCGCGGGCGGTCCCGGCCCGGCCGTGTCGCCGGCCGCCCTCGCTCCGCTGGCCGACGCCACCCCACTGCTGGACAACCCCCCGGTGTACGCGTACCGCACCGGCGCGGTCACGGTGCTCGCCGAGCTCGTCCCGGACGACACCCGGCTGGCCGCCACCGTCGGCTGCCCGAGCTGAACCGGGCAGGTCCTCGGGTCAGCCCTCACCCGGTGGATCCGACTGTTCGCGGCTGCGCCCCAACGCGTCGACCATGCCCCACCGGCCCGGGATGTCCAGCAGCTCGACCCGGCCCATCCCCGGTGGCACGGCCGGGTCGATGATCAGGTGCTCGCCCTGCGGCTCCAACCCCAGCATCACCCGCAGCAGCAGCAGCGGGGTGCCTGTCGACCAGGCCTGCGGGCTGCACGCCGTCGGGTACTCCACCGGGTAGTCGGTGAGATCCCGGTCGTAGCCGGCGAACGCCTCCGGGAGTCGCCCCTCGAAGTATCGGGAGGCCGCCAGCAACGTGTCGCAGAGCTTCCCCGCCTCGTTCCGGAAGCCGTACCGCCACAACCCCCAGGCGATGATCGAGTTGTCGAACGGCCAGACCGTGCCCACGTGGTAGCCGATCGGGTTGTACCGTCCCTCGTCCGCGGCGAGCGTGCGCACCCCCCAGCCGGAGAACAGCCGTGGCCCGAGCAGGTGCTCGACCACCTTGCCGGCACGGGACTCGTCCACGATTCCGCTCCACAGCAGGTGCCCGATGTTCGAGGTGAGCGCGTCCACCTGCCGGCCGTCGGCGTCCAGCGCGACCGCGTAGTACTCGCGGTCGGCGATCCAGAAGTCGCGGTCGAACCGCCGCTTGAGGTCGGCGGCCTCGCCCTCCAGTCGGTCGGCGAACTCCGGGTCGTTCCAGAAGGTCCGGGCCAGCCGCGCGGCCCGGATCTTCGCGTCGTACGCGTACCCCTGTAGTTCGCAGGTGGCCCGGGGAAACCCGGGGAACTGGCCGTCGGCGTACGAGATGGCGTCCCAGGAGTCCTTCCAGCACTGGTTCTGCAGGCCGGTCTCCGGATTGCGGGTCTGGTACCAGAGGTAGCCGGTGCCGAGCAGGTCGCCGTACGTGTCGATCCACTCCAACGCCGCGCGGACCTGCGGCTCCAGCCGGCGTACCAGTGCGGAGTCGCCGGTCCAACGCTCGTACTCGTCGATCAGGATGATGAACAGCGGTGTCGAGTCGGCCGACCCGTAGTACGGCGAGTGCGGCTGCTCCTCGAAGCCGGCGGTCTCCCCGTACCGCAGTTCGTGCAGGATCTTGCCGGGCTCCTCGTCCCGGAAGTCGTCCACCCGGTGCCCCTGAAGGCCGGCCAGCATCAGGATGGTCGGTGGGACCAACTCCGGCAGGAACGGCAGCACCTGCAGTGAGGTGATGATGCTGTCCCGGCCGAACAGGGTCATGAACCAGGGCAGTCCCGCGGCGATCAGCCGCACGCCCAGGGCGATCGACTCGTAGCGCAGGGCGGCCAGGTCGTTGAGGCTGCGCCGGTACGCCCCGGCCAGTGGTTCGCAGTCGCACCCGAGCTTCGGCGCCCGGTCGACCAGTTCCTGCTGCTCTGCCCGGATGACGTCCGCGCTGCGGCTGCCCCCGTACGGCAGGGTGGCCCGGATGTCCTCGCCACGGGCGCCGTAGACGACGCTTGACACGTGCAGCCGGGTGGTCCAACTACTGTTCCGGGCGATCCGGATCCGGAAGGTCATCCCGCTGGCATCGACCTGCGCCGGCGCACTGCTGCGGACCACCATCTCCCGGTGGAACGCCTCCCGCCGGTAGGTCAGCCGCAGCTCGTTCTCGGCGACCGAGACGGTGGTCCGGCCCCGCTTCTGCCGCGAGTTCTTGATCTCGAACAGGTCGGCGAAGTCGGCCCCGATCTCGATCCGGACGGTGCACTCGACCTCCGCGCCGAGGTGGTTCAGTACGGTCAGCTCCTCCTCGAAGCTGCCCACGATCGCCCGGCTGCGGATCACCGATGCCTTCGCGTCCAGATAGTGCGTGGGTTCCCCGGGGGCGAGGAAGAACTTGGTGCGGTACGACTCGGCGTCGTCGACGGAGAGGGCGTGCAGCCGTTCGCCGTCCAGGGTGAGCACCCACGTGGACAGGAATCGGGTGTCGAAGGAGAACAGCCCGGTGGGGAAGTCGAAGGATGGTTCGATGTCCCCTCGCCGGTCGCTGACCAGGAAGGTGTTGCCGTCCAGGATGCTGACGAGTTCCTTCACGCCGGTCGTCCGGCTGTCCTGCGCGCCGTTTCGCGGGGGTCGCGGGTGCCGGGCGGGTCCGGGAAGAACCGGCGGAAGGCGAGGAAGAGCACTACGTTTCCGCTGAACGTGCTCTCGTTGCGCAGCACCGCCGCGACGCCCTGTGCCTCGCCGACGATCAGTCGGTCGAAGAGGGCGGCGCTGCTGTACCAGATGGCGTCGGCCGGGCCGCGCCCTCGGCTGACCTGCACCGACCCGGGCCGCATCCGGACCAGCCAGTGCTCGGTCTGGTGGTCGTCGCCGAGGTCGATCTGAAGCGTTCCGTCGGCCAGGCCGCCCAGGATGTCGGGGGCGCGGGACGGCAGTGCTTCGAAGAACCTCTCCGTCGCCTCGGTCACATCCGAATCGTAGGCAGCTGCCCGGGTTGTCGGGCCGGTATCCGCACTCCGCTCGAATCGACGAACCGCGTGAAGCGGTCAGTAGACGAGCGCCTGCGCGCCCTCGGCCATCGCCTCCTCGACGAAGACGGCGGCACCGGCGATCCGGACCCCGGGCAGTACGTCGTCCGGGCCGATCTCCCGTCGGGCCGCGCACTGGGTGCACGCGGTCACCCGGCCACTGGTCAGGATGACGTGCAGCAACTCGGCAAGCGGCGCGGAGTGCGGCAGCTCGAACTGCTGGGCGCGTCCGGGCAGGGCGAACCAGGTTGACTCACCGGTCAGCCAGAGCGATACGTCCACGCCGGCCGCGACCGCCGTCGCGGCGACCGTGAATGCCTGTGCGCACCGCTCCGGGGCGTCCGCCCCAGCGGTGGCCTTGACGACGAGAGTGCGGGCCATGTGGCCCAGCATAGGATGGTCGGGATGGTTACCGAGATCGGGTTTGTCAGCCTGTTGGTCGCTGGCCTGGGCGGGCTTGCCGGCGGCCTGGTCTACCTTGCCGTACGGATTTCGAGAGGACGTTGGTGAGCGCGAGGAGTGAGCCGGGCTTGCGAGCCCCGCAGTCGCGAACGAAGGTGGCCCGGTGAGCGCGAGGAGTGAGCCGGGTCTGCGAGCCCCGCAGTCGCGAACGAAGGTGGCCCGGTGAGCGCGAGGAGTGAGCCGGGCTTGCGAGCCCCGCAGTCGCGAACAAAGGTGGCCCGGTGAGCGAGAATCCGCTGCAGCCGCCGTGGCTGAACGCGCCGCCGGTCGAGGAGTACCCCTTCGAGGAGAGTCACGACCTGCGGGTCGGGCCGAAGCTGCACCCGGCGTTGGATGGCCTGCTGCCCTACATCGGCCTCTGGCGTGGCCGGGGCAAGGGTGGTTTCCCCACCATCGAGGATTTCGACTACGCGCAGGAGATCCGGATCAGCCACGACGGCCGGCCGTTCCTGCACTACGAGTCCCGTGCCTGGATCCTGGACGAGCAGAGCAAGCCGGTCCGTCCGGCCGGCCGTGAGGTCGGCTGGTGGCGGCCGGTGCTGGTGGACGGTCGGGCGACCGATGAGCTGGAGGCGCTGCTGACCACGCCGACCGGGATCATGGAGCTGCACCTGGGCAAGCGCACCGGCACGCAGGTGGAGTTCGCCACCGACGCGGTGGTGCGGACTCCGACCGCCAAGGAGGTCACCGGCGGGAAGCGGCTCTTCGGCATCGTCGAGGGAGCGCTGCTCTACGCCCAGGAGTTGGCCGCCGTGGGGCACGGGCTCAGCCCGCACCTCTCCGCCCGGCTCGTCCGGGTCGGTGGCTGACTAGTTCGGGAAACCCAGCAGAGCCTGTAGGGCGGGGGTGCGCGGGCAACGGTCCCGACGCACCCCGTCCAGCGTGTGGACCTCGACGACCCCGCGTACCGACGAGGTGAACCACACGCCGTCGGCCGCGTGCAGCTCGGCGGGGGTGACCATCCGCTCGGCGGCGCCCAGGCCCAGCTCGGCGGCGCGGGCGAGCAGCCAGGCCACGGTCGTGCCGGCGAGGATGCCGGTGGTGGCGGCCGGCACCGTGCAGAGCGTGTCGTCGGTGAGCCACACCACATTCGCGGTGGGACCCTCCAGCGCGTACCCGTCGGAGGAGATCCAGAGCGCGTCGTCCACGCCGGCCCGGCGGGCCCAGCGGCGGGCGGCGCTGCTGACCGCGTACGACGTCGATTTGATCCCGGCGGGCAGCCAGCTCAGTCCGCTGCGGGCGTCGGCGGGCACCCCCAGCGGCAGGGTGGCCACGCTGATCCCGGTCCGCCGGGCGGCCCGGGAGGCCGCCGGTACGGGGGCCAGCGTGGCGTACACCGTGGGCGGGCCGCCGGTCTCGGGGCCTCGGGTGCAGACCAACCGCAGTGCCCCCTCCACCGCCGCTGGCCAGCCCGCACACACCTCGTCGAGCAGGTCGATCAGCGCCGCGGTGGGCGGCACGGCCAGTTCGACGGCGTCGGCCCCGGCGACCAGCCGGGCGAGGTGTTCGTCGCGCAGCCACGGCCGGCCCTGACGCAGGTGCATGGTCTCGAAGAGGCCGTCGCCGTGCAGCACGCCGAGGTCGTCACCGCGGAGCATCGGGTCACCGGCCGGCACCGGGCCGCGCCCGAGGACGACAGTCCGCGCGGTCGGATCGGCCCCGACCTCTCCGGCGGGGGACTTCACCATGACCACCGAGCGTAGCGGCGGTCGATCGCGGTGCCCGGACCGGCACGGTGGCCGAACTATGATCGGACGGTGTCCGAATCCTCCCTCGCGGAAATGCTGCGAGCCCGTGGGCTGCGGCTGACGCCCCAGCGACAGCTCGTCCTCCAGGCGGTGCTCGATCTGGGGCACGCCAGCCCGGAGCAGGTGCACACCGCCGTCCGGGAGGTCGCCGCCGGCGTCAACATCACCACCATCTACCGCACGCTTGAGCTGCTGGAACGGCTCGGCCTGGTCACCCACACGCACCTGTCGCACGGCTCACCGACCTATCACGCCGCAGGTGAGCACCAACACGTCCACCTGGTCTGCCGGGAGTGCGGGGCGATCGACGAGATCGATCCGGGGCTGCTCCGGCCGCTCGCCGACGAGTTGGCCGCGCAGCGGGGGTTCCGGGTGGATATCGGGCACGTGTCACTCTTCGGCGTCTGCGTACGCTGCGAGAACGGGGACAACAAATGATCGACATCGCGGGTGCGGTGGCCGTCGAGAGCATCGACGAGGCGAGCCGCGACCAGCCGGATCCGGCGCACGTCGCGGCCGGGGTGCGGGGAGTGGCCGCGCACTACGGGGACCCGCTGCGCGAGCAGCGCACCCTCGACACCGAGGTCGGCCTGGTCGACCGGTCGCACCGGGGAGTCATCGCGGTGCCCGGGGAGGAGCGCGCCGGCTGGTTGCACACGATCACCTCGCAGCACCTGACGACGCTGGCCGCCGGTGAGGGCACCGAGCTGCTGGTGCTCTCCCCGCACGGCCACGTGGAGCAGCACGCACTTGTCGCGGAGGACGGTGAGACCGCCTGGCTGGACACCGAGCCGGGTGCGACCGAGGGTCTCCTGACCTACCTGGAGAAGATGCGGTTCTTCAGCCGGGTCGACCCGCGCGACGCGACCGCCGAACGGGCGTTGCTGTCGCTGGTCGGGCCGGCGGCGACCGAGGCGCTGGCCACACTCGGCGTGACCGGGCTGGCCGCACCGGACCTGGTCGCGGTGCCGGGTCCGAAGTTCGCCGCCGGCGCCGTGCCACCGCGGGCGAGTGTCCGGTACGACGTCAAACCGCTGCCGATCGGCGGCTGGGCGCGGCGCGGCCTGCTCGGGGTGGACCTGCTGGTGCCCCGCTCGGTGATGGACCAGGTGGTGGCGGAACTGCGCGGCGCCGGCGTGCCGGTCGCGGGGCTGTGGGCGTACGAGGCGATCCGGGTGGCCGCTCGGCAGCCCCGGGTCGGGGTGGACACCGACCACCGGACCATTCCGGCGGAGGTGGATCTGATCGGCCCGGCGGTGCATCTCGACAAGGGTTGTTACCGGGGGCAGGAGACGGTGGCCCGGGTGCACAACATGGGACGACCGCCGCGTCGCCTCGTACTGCTGCACCTGGACGGGGTGACCACCGACCAGCCGCCGGTGGCCGGTACGCCGGTGACCCTCGACGGCCGGGCGGTGGGCTTCGTCGGCAGCGCGGTGCTGCACCACGAGCTGGGGCAGGTCGCTCTCGCGGTGCTGAAGCGGAACGTCCCGGACGACGCCGCGCTGCGGATCGGGGAGACGGCGGCGGCGATCGACCCGTCCTGAGCGGGGCGTCTAGGATCGCCGGCATGACGACAGGGACGTTGATCACGGTGGCTCCGACGGGCGCGGAGTCGGCCAAGGCGGAGGTGCCGGCGCTGCCGGTGACCCTCGACGAGCTGCTGCTCACCGCGAAGGAGTGCGAGGCGCTCGGCGCCGCCGTGATCCACGTCCACATCCGCGACGACGAGGCCCGGCCGACGCTCGACCCGGTGCGGCTGGCCGACACGGTGGCGGCGCTGCGGGACAGCACCGACCTGATCGTGCAGCTCTCCTCCGGCGGCGCGGTGACCGACCCGGAGGCGGCCCGGCTCGCCGTGCTCGACGCCCGGCCGGACATGGCCTCCTGCACCATGGGCACTGTCAACTTCGGCGACGACGTCTTCCTCAACCGCTGGGAGTTCATCGTCGACCTGCACACGCGGATGCAGGAGCGCGGGATCGTGCCGGAGTACGAGATCTTCGACCTGGGCCACCTGTCCGCGTTGCAGCGACTGCTCGGCAAGTACGGGCTGCCAGCCGGCGGGCACGTGCACGTCGACTTCGTGATGGGCGTGCCCGGCGGCATGCCGGGCACCACCGAGACCCTTGTCGCCGCCCACCGGATGCTGCGCGACCTGCCCGAGGGCACCACCTTCTCGGCCACCGGCGTCGGCCGCAGCACCCTTCCGGTGCTGTTGGCCGCGCTGTCGACCGGCGGGCACCTGCGGGTCGGCATGGAGGACACCGTGACGTACGCGAAGGGGCGTCCGGTGGAGTCCAACATGCAACTGGTCGCCCGCGCGGTGGGGTTCGCCCAGCTCGCCCAGCGCCCGCCACTGACCACCACCGAGGCCCGCGAGCTGCTCGGGCTGTAAGGCCGGGTCTGTCCCGCGCTCCTGTCACCCGGGTGGAGGACCACCTGGTCACCCGGCCGACGGGCACCCCGGGACCGTCGGTACCGTCCAGCGCGTGACGAAGACGTACGAGGGCGGCGCGCCGCTCGCCGAGGTGGTCCGGTCCGGGTTCGTGGAGGGTGCGCACCGCGGCTCGGTGGTGGTGCTGGACCCCACTGGGGCGCCGGTGGCCGCCGCCGGGGACGTGACGTCGCCGATCTTCCCCCGCTCGGCCAGTAAGCCGATGCAGGCGATCGGGATGCTTCGGGCCGGTCTGTCGTTGACCGACCCGGCCGACCTGGCCCTGGTGTCGGCGAGCCACGCGGGTGAGGACTTCCACCTGGCCCGGGTCGGTGCGCTGCTGGAGCGCGCCGGGCTGGACGCCTCGGCCCTGCACTGCCCACCCGACCTGCCGGCGGGCACGGCGGCCCGGGAGGCCGTGTTGCGCGCCGGTGGCGGACCCACCCGGGTGCAGATGAACTGCTCCGGCAAGCACAGCGGGATGCTGCTGACCTGCGAGGCCGCCGGGTGGCCGCGGGATGGCTACTGGCGGCCGGAGCATCCGTTGCAGCAGCGGCTGCGGGCGGCCATCGAGGAGTTCACCGGGGAACAGGCGGGGGCGGTGGGCGTGGACGGCTGCGGCGCCCCGGTGCTCGCCGTGTCGCTGACCGGCCTTGCCGGGGCGTTCCTCCGGCTGGTCGACGCCGAGCCCGGCTCGGTGCCCCGCGCCGTGGCCGACGCCATGCGCGCGTACCCGGAGATCGTCGGTGGCACCCAGGCCGACGACACCCGGCTCATGCGTGGGGTCCCGGGCCTGCTGGCCAAGATTGGTGCCGAGGGTGTGATCGCGGTGGCCCTGCCGGGCGTCGGCGCCGTCGCACTGAAGATCGACGACGGCGCCGACCGGGCCCGGATGCCGGTGCTGGTCTCCGCGCTGCGCCGGCTAGGTGTGGACGCCCCGGTGCTGACCGAGTACGCGGAGGTGCCGCTCTTCGGCGGCGGCGTCCCGGTCGGCGCGGTCCGCCCGCTCTGGTGACACCAGCGGCACGGGCGGCTCGCCGCCCGTGCCGCTAGTTCAGAAAGTCGAGCAGGGCGGCGTTGACCGGCTCCGGACGTTCCAGCGGCAGCAGGTGCCCGGCGTCCGGCACGTCGGGCAGCCGTACCGCGCCGGGGACCTCGGCGGCGATCCGGTCGGCGAGTCGACTGATGTCCGGCACGTCCGCGGCGCCGGCGGTGACCAGGACGGGGATCGTCAACTCGCCGAGGCGACCGATCGCCGGTGGCGTCAGCTCGCCCACCTCGACCGCGCCGAGCGCCAACTCGGCGGCGAGGGCACGCTGGTCCATCTCCTGCGCGAACGCGAGCAGTTCCGGGTCGACGTCCTCCGGCTGGCGGGCCGGGCCGACCACCCAGAACCGCACCTCGCCGGCCGCCCCGGCGACGAAGTCGTCCGGGTCGACCTCTCCGACCAGGCTGTCCCAGAGGTCGTTCGCCTCCTCGGACCACTCGTTGCCGGAGACCGCGGTGTCGAACAGCGCGAGCGCGCTCACCCGGTCCGGGTGGGCCAGCGCGGTGTCGATGGCGACCGACCCACCGAAGGAGCAGCCGACCAGGGCGGCCCGGGGCAGGTCGAGCGCGTCCAGCAGCCCGGCCACGTCGTCGTGGTGCGTGAACGGGGTGGGGGGCAACTCCGAGTCTCCGTAGCCGCGCAGATCCGGAACGATCACCCGGTGCCGAGTGGCGAGCGCGGGCACCTGCCCCCGCCACATCCGCCGGTCGGCGATGCCGGCGTGCAGCAGCACGACCGGCGAACCGGTGCCGGCCTCGTCGTACGCGATGCTTGCTCCGTTGACTGTGATCGTGTGCACGAACGGACCGTACGGATCGGCGTTGCGGCGCGCAAACAGGGCGTTGAGACGTTGCTAACTATGGCTAGCGTTTTGCTTGCAACAGCTAGCGCGATTGGTTAGCGTCGCTCCCATGGCCACACCCAAGGACCTTCCCGACGTCGGCGGGTTCATCCGCGATCTGCGGCGCAACGCCAAGATCTCGCTGCGGCAGCTCGCCGAGCAGGCGGGGGTCAGCAACCCGTACCTGAGCCAGATCGAGCGCGGGCTGCGCAAGCCGAGCGCCGAGGTGCTTCAGCAACTGGCGAGCGCGCTGCGGGTCTCCACCCCGGCGATGTACCTGCGCGCCGGGCTGCTCGACGACAAGGAGGGCCACGGTGTGCTGGCCGCCATCGCGGTGGACACCGACCTGACGATGGCCCAGAAGCAGTCGCTCAGCCAGATCTACGAGACGTTCCGCCGGGAGAACACCCGGCTGGCCGAGGCCACGGCCGAGGCCGAGGGCGCCGGCACGACCGGAGCGACCACTCCGACCGACGTCGCCGACCAGCCCGCCGACGTGGCCAACCTGGCCGCCACCGGCCCCACCACCGCAGGCGGCACCCCGACCGAGGCCGTGCTCGAGTCGGTCGCCGTCACCGAGGCGGGCACCGCACCCGCCCCGGGCAGCACCAGCACCCCCGAGAAGAAGGCCGCCGGTCCGGCGGCCCGCGAGGCCGCCACGGTGGCCGAAGAGGAGACCTCATGAGCGAGCCGAAGACCAACCGCATCCCCGCCCCGATCTACGCCGCCGCTGGCGCCGGTGAGTTGGCCATCGAGCACCTGCGCAAGCTGCCGGCCGTGGTCGGCGTCCTCGGCACCCGGGTCGTCGCCGACCTCGGCGGCCGGGCCGTGCTGACCGGCTTCGAGTTGCGGCAGAAGGCCACCGAGACGCTGCGTACCGCCAACGAGACCGCCGGCACGCTGCGCGAGCTGGACCTGGCCAAGCTCCGCGAGTCGGCCGACCTGGCCAAGCTGCGCGAGGCCGCCGACCTCGACAAGCTGCGGGCTGCCGCGACCCGCAACGCCATCATGGTCTTCGCGGGCGCGCAGGCCGCCCAGGAACGGGCCTACGCGGCGTACGGCGCGCTTGTCGCCCGCGGCGAGCGGGTTGTCGGCGCCGGCGTGCTGGAGGCCGCCGAGACGGTCAACGCCGACATCGAGGCGACCGAGACAGTGACGCCCGTCACCGCCACCCCGGCCGCCCCGGTCGCGACCCCCGCCGACGTGTCGACCTCCGCCGACGTGCCGACCCCGGCCGACGTGGCCGAGATCGTCGAGGCCAAGCCGGCCGCCGCCAAGAAGGCCGCCCGTGCGCCGAAGGCCGCCAAGCCGGCCGCGACCCCGTCGGCGAAGCTTCCCGGTGCCACCAAGCGGACCCGCCCGGCGGCCGAGTAGTTCGTCAGGTCGACGACCCCGGCGGCGTCCTTGTCGGACGTAGCCGGGGTCCTCGACATAAGCTTGCCGGCATGGCCAACGCCGCGCCGATCTTCGCGTTCGAAGTCCGCTCCGTGATCGAGCTGATCCTGCTCGTCTTCGCGCTGATCGTCCAGGGCGTCGCTCTGGTGCACGCGATCACCCAGCGCTCCGACGCCTTCCCCGCCATTGGCACCCTCCCGAAGGGCGGCTGGATCGCCATCCTCGCCGTCTGCCTCGTGCTGACCCTGCTGGGCTTCGGCCCGATCAGCCTCTTCGGTCTGATCGGGATCGCCGCCGGCCTGATCTACCTCCTCGACGTTCGGGTCGGTCTGCGCGACCTGAGCGACGGCAAAGGGTTCTGGTGAGAGGTTTTCGCTGGCCACCCCCACCGGACAGTGGACCCCGCACCTGGGGTCCCGGCCCGGGTGGGCCGCGTACCGGCCGACCGGCGCTGCCGGAGCCGGAGACCGAGCTGGTCACCACCCCGCACGGCGTACGCCTGGAACGGCTGGTCACCGGCACCGGTGATCCGGTCACCGTGTTCGCGCACGGGCTGGGCAACGGCATCGCCACCACCCGCCCGTTCGGCAGTGGCGTGACCGGCCGCAAGGTGTTCTTCCAGTTCCGCGGGCACGGCCGTTCCGACGCCCCGGACGGGTCGTGGGACTACCTGGACCTGGCCCGGGATCTGCGCGCGATCGCAGACCTCGGCGGGGCCAGCCGGGCGTTCGGCGCCAGCCTCGGCGCCGGTGCCCTCTGCCGGTTGCTCGCGGAGAGCCCGGAGCGTTTCGAGAAGCTGGTCTTCTTCCTGCCGGCGGTGCTCGACGAGCCGCGCGGGCCGGTCGCCCACGAACGGATCACGGATCTGCTGGCGGCGGTGCAGAGCGGGGAGGCCTCGGCGGTCGCCGACGTCGTCGCGCTGGAGCTGCCCGCGGCAGTGCGCAACACACCTGCCGGCTGGGCGTACCTGCGGCAGCGGCTCGACCAGCTGCTGCGCGACGGTCTGGCCGAGGGGCTGGGCACGCTTGCGGAGCAGACGTCGCTGCGCCAGATCGGCGACCTGGCGGCGGTCACCGCGCCGGCGCTTGTCATCGGTTGCGCGGGCGACGACCTGCATCCGGTCGAGGTCGCCGAGCGGCTCGCCGTCGCGCTGCCCCAGGCCACCCTGCACGTGTACGACAGGCCCGGCGTCCTCTGGACGGAACGCGCCGACCTGCGGGACCGCATCGCCGGCTTCCTGAACGAGTAACCTGCCCTGTCATGGGCGTCACACAACATGGCCGCACGCACCGGCTCGACCTCGCCGACCCGACCCTGCGCGAGTGGACGTGCACGGTCCTGCACGCCGACGCCGAGCAGGGCATCGTGCTGGACCGCTCGGCGTTCTACCCGGGCGGCGGCGGCCAACCGCCGGACCACGGAGTGCTGCTGTGGCAGGGCGTGCAGACCCGGATCGTCGGCACCCGCAAGGGCGACGACCCGTACCTGATCCCCGCCGAGGGTGACCCGCTGCCGCCGGTCGGCACCGAGGTCGTCGGCGCGCTGGAGGATGAGCGCCGCACCCGGTTGATGCGTACCCACTCGGGCCTGCACGTGCTCTGCGGTGTGGTGTTCCGCGACTTCGGCGCCCTGGTGACCGGCAACTCCATGGAACCGGGCGAGGCTCGGATGGACTTCAACCTTCCCGAGGTCCCGCCGGACTTCAAGAGCCGGATCGAGGAGCTGGTCAACGCGGAGGTGGCCGCCGACCGTTCGGTCGCCACCCGGGTGCTGCCACGTACCGAGGCGCTGGCCCTGCCGGACATCATCCGTACCCAGTCCAACCTCATTCCGCCGGACGAGCAGGAGGTCCGGATCGTCGACATCGTCGGGCTGGACGTGCAGGCCGACGGCGGCACCCACGTCGCGTCCACCGCGCAGATCGGCAAGGTGCAGGTCGTGAAGGTGGAGAGCAAGGGCCGGGCCAACCGCCGCGTCCGCGTCCGGTTGGTGGACTAGATCGGGTGACGAATTCGGACGCCGGTTGTCAGGTATCGCTGGCAACGTCGCAGGCATGACACAACCGCTCGCAGGAAAGATCGCGCTTGTCGCCGGTGCCACCCGGGGTGCCGGTCGGCAGATCGCGATCCAGCTCGGTGCCGCCGGCGCCACCGTCTACGCCACCGGCCGCAGCAGCAGTGCCGGCCGCTCGGAGATGAACCGGCCGGAGACCATCGAGGAGACCGCCGAGGCGGTCACCGCGGCTGGCGGCACCGGCATCGCCGTTCGGGTCGACCACCTGGTGCCCGAGCAGGTCCGCGACCTGGTCGCCCGGATCGACGCCGAGCAGGGCCAGCTCGACGTGCTGGTCAACGACATCTGGGGTGGCGACCCGTTGGTCACCTGGGACAAGCCGGTCTGGGAGCAGCCGCTGGACGCCGGCTTCCGCACCCTGCGGCTGGCCATCGACACGCACATCATCACCAGCCACTTCGCCCTGCCGCTGCTGATCCGCAAGCCCGGCGGTCTGGTGGTGGAGATGGGGGACGGCACCAAGGCGTACAACGACGAGAACTACCGGCTCTCGGTCTTCTACGACCTGGCCAAGGTCTCGGTCAACCGGCTCGCCTTCATTCAGGCGCACGAGCTGAAGCCGCACGGTTGCACGGCCGTGGCGCTCACCCCCGGCTGGATCCGTTCCGAGGCGATGCTTGAGCACTTCGGCGTGACCGAGGAGAACTGGCGTGACGGCGCCGCCACCGACCCGAACTTCCTCATCTCGGAGACCCCGGCCTTCGTCGGCCGCGCGGTGGCCGCGCTCGCCGCCGACGAGGACAAGGCCCGCTGGAACGGCCAGTCCGTCGACGCCGGCACGCTGTCCAAGGTGTACGGCTTCACCGACCTCGACGGCAGCCAACCGGAGGGCTTCCGGTACATCACCGAGGTGGTCGACGCGGGCAAGCCGGCGGACGTCACCGGCTACCGGTAGAGCGCGCCGAGGCGGTCCGCCGCGTCGGCCAACAACTGCCGCAACTCGGGTGGATCGAGCACCTCGACCTCGGGGCCGAGCCCCAGCAGTTGGCGGTACGCCACCGGGACCGACTCGACGGGCAGCCGGGCCACCACCCAGCCCTGCCCGTCGGGCGGACCGGCGGCGGCGACCAGTTCGTCGTACACGAAGGGGGCATCGACCAGGTGCCGGAGCTGGCGCAGGCCGGCGGGGCTCAGCCGGACGGCGACCTCGGCCCGCAGCATGGTCCGCAGGAACGACCCGGCCTGCTCGCGCCAGTGCCCGGCCAGGTCGAAGCCCTCGTCGCGGTCGAACTGCTCGTCGCCCACCTCGACCCCGGTGACCCGGTCCACCCGGTAGGTGCGCACGTCGTCGCCGGCCCGAGCGACCAGATACCAGACCGCACTTTTCAGCACCAGGCCGTACGGCTGGAGCCGGCGGGTCACCTCCCGGTCGCCGCGCCGGTAGCGCAACTCCACCAACCGGTCCGCCCAGACCGCCCGGGCCAGCTCGGGAAGCCAGGGCGGTGGCGCGGTCTCCCGGAACCAGCCCGGTACGTCCAAGTGGAACCGCTGCCCGGCACGGGCCGGGGCGTCGCGCAGTGCGGGCGGCAGCGCGGCGAGCACCTTCAGCTCGGCGGACGCGACCGCGTCGGCGAGCCCCATCTCACCGGCCGGCCCGGGCAGCCCGCTGAGGAAGAGCGCCTCCGCCTCGTCCCGGGTCAGCCCGGTCAGTCGGGTGCGGTAGCCGCCGAGCAGCCGGTAACCGCCAGCCCGACCCCGGTCGGCGTAGACCGGCACCCCGGAGGCGGAGAGGGCCAGCACGTCCCGGTAGACGGTCCGCTCGGAGACCTCCAACTCCCGCGCCAGCTCGCTCGCGGTCATCGACCCGCGCGCCTGCAACAGCAACAGCAACGAGATCAGCCGGGACGCGCGCACCCGCCCATCCTGCCCGGTGCCGCTCACCGCCCGCCGGGCGTCAGCAACCCCCGGTCGTACGCGGTGGCCACCGCGGCAGCGCGGTCGTTGACCCCGAGCTTGGCGTACACGTGCAGCAGGTGGGTCTTGACGGTGGCCTCGCTGATGAACAGGCGGGTCGCCGCCTCCCGGTTGGAGGCACCCCGGGCCACCAGGGTGAGCACCTCCAGCTCCCGATGACTCAGCGGCTCCTCGGCGGGAGCGCGCAGCCGACCCATCAGCCGCCCGGCGACGCTCGGCGCGAGCACCGACTCACCACGGGCCGCCGCCCGGACCGCGCGCACCAGGTCTTCCCGAGGGGTGTCCTTGAGCAGGTAACCGGTCGCACCGGCCTCGATCGCCGGCAGCACGTCCGCGTCCGTGTCGTACGTGGTGAGCACCAGCACCCGGGCGGTGCTCCCGGCGCGAGCCAGCCGGCCGATGGCGGTCACCCCGTCCATCCCGGGCATCCGTAGGTCCATCAGCACCACGTCCGGCCGCAGCGTCGCGATCAGGGCCAACGCCTCCGAGCCGTCCACGGCCTCGCCGAGAACCTCGAAATCGGGGTCGCCGGTGAACATGCCCCGCAGGCCGTCCCGCACGACCGGATGGTCGTCGACGATCAGCAGTCGTATCGGGGCGGTCAACCGGCACCTCCGGGTAGCGCGGGGACGGACGCCGAGATCGCGGTGCCGCCGCCCGGCTCGGATTCGACGGCCAATTCGCCACCGACCCGGGTCACCCGCTGCCGCATGGCGGTCAGCCCGTACCCGCCGCCCGGCTCGCGGGGCGCCGGCCGGTCGGTGACGTCGAAGCCGGTCCCGTCATCCCGGACATCGAGCGTGACCACGTCCGCCATGTACGACAGGGTCAGCCCGACGCGCGACGCGTCGGCATGCCGGGCCACGTTGGACAGCGCCTCCTGGGCGGCCCGCAGCAGGGTCACCTCGACCTCCGGGTGCAGCGGGCGGGGCGTGCCGGTGGTGGCCACGTCGGCCCGTACCCCGTTCCGGGCCGACCAGCGCCCGCCCAGCTCGACGAGGGCGTCCGGCAGCCGGGCCGTCTCCAACGGTTCCGGGCGGACCGCCTGCACCGAGCGACGGGCCTCGGTGAGGCTCTCCCGGGCCAGGGCGAGCGCGTTGTCGACGTGCCGGCGCCAGTCGGCGGACCGGTCGCGGCCCTGCTCGGCCGCCTCCAGTTGGGTGATGATGCCGGTCAACCCCTGCGCCAGGGTGTCGTGGATCTCCCGCGCCATCCGTTGCCGCTCGTCCAGCACCCCGGCCTCCCGAGCCTGGGTGAGCAGTTGGGCGTGCAGCCCGGCGTTCTCCCGGACCGTCTCGGTGAGTTGGCGGTTGGCCTCGCCGAGTTCCACCACCAACCGCCGGCGCTTGGCGTCCTCCTGTTCGGCGACCATCGCGAACCAGCTCACCGAGCCGGCCACCACCAGGTTGAACAGCACCAGCACCAGCCAGAGCGGCAGGTTCGACGTCACCACCGTCAGGCCGCCGCCCTGCGACGTGGCGACGAGGGTGGCAGTGGTGACGACACCGACGATCCGCCAGTGAGTGCGTAGCACCGAAAAGGCGTGGATGTAACCGACCCAGGCGAAGAAGCCGTACCACGGACTGGCGGCCACCAGCACGGCGGCGAACGTGAGCAGCCCGGCGTAGTAGACCGCCATCAACCCGCGCCGGCTCTGCCACCCGGGGTGCAGGGTGATGAACCAGGCGACCCAGCACCCGGCCGCCGCGGCGACGGCGAGGGTCGGCATCGCCCCCAGGCTGCGGGGCGCCGGTGCGACGAGGGCCAGCAAGGTGCCCAGGGCCAGCCCGCCGAAGGGGAACACCCGATAGAGGCTCGCCTCGCGCTCACGCCAACCGGTCAGACGGTCGTGCCCACCGTTGCAGGTCATCGCATCTCCGCTCACTCCCAGCGGAACAGTTTCGCCGCGCCGGCGCCGGCCGCCACGGCGATCACCGCCATTATTCCCAGGTGCAGCGGCTGCGGCGACGTGCCGGTCCAGGCGTCGAGGAGCGCCTGCACCCCGGGCGGCGTGTAGTCACCGATCCGCGCCACGAAATCCGGAAGCAGGAACCGGGGGAGGTAGGCCCCGCCGAAGAACATGGTGACCATGAACAACGGTGCGGCCAGGGCCTGGGCCGCCTTCGTCGTCCGGGCCACGGCGGCGACCAGCAGGCCGAGCGCCAGCAGCGCCGCCGTACCGAGCAGGAACGCCACGGTGAAGCCGAGCGGGTGCCGGGGCAGCGGCACCCCGAAAGCCAGCCGGGCGACGACGATGAGCAGCAGCGCGCTGGCCAGGATCCCGGCCAGGGCCAGCACCAGTTGGGCGGCGAGCAGAGCCGCCGGGTGCGCCGGGGTGGTCGCCAGCCGGCGCAGCACGCCGCGTTCCCGGTAGGTGGCCAACACGGCGGGCAGGGTGTTCACCCCGACCATGACCAGGGTGACCACCAGCAGCGACGGTGCGAAGTAGCTGACGAAGGTCTGCCCGTCGAATTTCGGATCCGGCTCGCGGAGCGCGGGGATCAACCCGAGCACCGTCAGGATCAGGGTGGGCACGCCGACGGTGGAGAGCAGCGTCGGCCGGTCCCGCAGGTAGAGCCGCGCCTCGATCCTCAGGATCTGGCGAAAGGCGTGCATGGTGGCTCCCTTCTCAGTTGGTGGACCGGTGCCCGGTCAGCTCCACGAAGGCATCGTCGAGGGTGGACTGCTCCAACCGCAGGTCCGCGACGACGATCTGGTGACGGGCCAGCACCGAGGTGACCGCGTGCAGCAACTCGCCGGTGCCGGTCACCACCACCTGGCTCCCGGTACGGTGCACGTCGGTGACCTCGGGCAGGTCGGTGAGGAACCGGTCGTCGACCGGAGCCGACGGCCGGAACCGGATCCGCTGCTCCGGCGCCACCGTCGACACCAGGCCCGCCGGGCTGTCCAGCGCGACGACCCGGCCCCGGTCGATCACCGCGACCCGGTCGCAGAGCCGCTCGGCCTCCTCCATGAAGTGGGTGACCAGCACGATCGTCACCCCGCTGTCGCGGACCTGTTCGATGAGGCCCCAGGTGTCCCGGCGGGCCTGCGGGTCCAGCCCGGTGGTCAGCTCGTCGAGGATGGCGATCTCCGGATTGCCCACCAGGGCCAGCGCGATGGAGAGGCGCTGCTTCTGACCACCGGAGAGCTTCTTGTACGCGGTGTTCCGCTTCTCGCCGAGACCCAGCTTGTCGATCAACGCGGCCGGGTCGGCCGGGTTGCGGTAGAAAGAGGCGTACAACTCCAGTGCCTCGGCCACCCGCAGCCGGTCCGGCAGTTGACTCTCCTGGAGTTGCACCCCGACCCGCTGGCGTAGCTGGGTGGCGTCCCGGCGAGGGTCGAGCCCGAGGACCGACACCTCGCCCCCGTCCGGGACACGCAACCCGGCGACACATTCGACGGTGGTGGTCTTGCCGGCGCCGTTCGGGCCGAGCACGCCGAAGATCTCCCCGGGTTCCACCGCGAACGACACGTCCTCCACGGCCACCAGATCGCCGTACCGCTTCCTCAGGTGGGTCACCTCGATGACCGACATCGTGCCGCCTTCCGCCGCTGGCCTCGTACCCCTCAAGGGTCGTCGGGGTGACCCGGCGGCGAATCGACCGGTCGGCGATGATCGCCGGTGTCCCCGGTTGATCGCCTCCGTCCGTCAACCGGTTGATGCGTGCGGTGCGGGTCGCTGCTAGCGCGCTGCCCGGCGGATTCGATCACCGCTCGCTAGGCTGCTCGATCGTGGACGTCAGCAGAGTCGCCAGCCCGGTCACCGGGGTCGTCGGACGCTTCTTCGCCGGAGCGGGGCTGCTCCTGCGCGGGCTGGGTCTCTACGTCCGCAGCCCGGGGCTGATGCTGCTCGGCGTCGTCCCGGCGCTGATCTCCGGCGCGCTGTTCCTGGCCGCGCTCGCCACCCTGGTGTACTTCGTGGACGACCTCGCCGCGCTCGTCACCCCGTTCGCCGACGACTGGTCGACCACGTCCCGCAGCCTGGTCCGGGTGATCGCCGGGCTGGCCTTCCTGGGCGTTGGCGGCCTGCTCGGCGTGCTCACCTTCACCGCGGTGACCCTGGTCATCGGCGACCCGTTCTACGAGAAGATCTCCGAGCGGGTCGAGCAGCGGTACGGCGGCACGCCCGGCGCGGTGGACGTACCGTTCTGGTCGTCGCTGCGGCGCAGCCTCGCCGACTCGGTACGGCTGGTGGCGCTCACGGTGCTGGTGGGGATTCCGCTGTTCATCGCCGGCTTCATCCCGGTGGTCGGTCAGACGGTCGTCCCGGTCATCGGGGCGGCGGTGGGCGGGTGGTTCCTCGCCGTGGAACTGGTCGGCGCGCCGTTCTACCGGCGCGGAATGCGGCTGCCGCAGCGCCGGACGATCCTTAAGGCCGACCGGGCCACCTCGCTCGGCTTCGGGGTGGCGGTCTTCCTCTGCTTCCTCATCCCACTCGGCGCGGTGCTGATCATGCCGGCGGCGGTCGCCGGTGCCACCCTGCTGGCCCGCCGCTCGATGGGCCAGTCGATCGAGAAGGACTGACATGGAGATCACCCTGGTCGAGGGGGACATCACCACCCAGCGGGCGGACGCCATCGTGAACGCCGCGAACTCGTCCCTGCTCGGGGGCGGAGGGGTCGACGGCGCGATCCACCGGCGCGGTGGGCCGGCCATCCTGGCCGAGTGCCGGGCGCTGCGGGCGTCCCACTACGGCAAGGGCCTGCCCACCGGTCAGGCGGTGGCGACGACCGCCGGAGAGCTACCGGCTCGCTGGGTGATCCACACCGTCGGTCCCGTCTGGTCGGCGAGCGAGGACCGGTCGGCGCTGCTGCGCGACTGTTACGCCAACAGCCTGCGGGTGGCCGACGAGTTGGCCGCGTCCACTGTGGCGTTCCCGCTGATTTCCGCTGGCATCTACGGGTGGCCGATCGACGACGCGGTCCGGCAGGCACTGTCGGTGCTGCGCTCGGCCACGCCGGTCGCCGTCACCGAGGCACGCCTGGTGCTCTTCGGCGCCGACACCCACGCGACAGCCCGCCAGGTCTTCGACGCCGCCTGACGTCGGCGCGCCACCGCCTCGATCACGCCGTCCTGGTCAGGTCAGGTCGGCCAGGCAGGTCCACTGGGACGCCACCGGGCGGTAGCCCAGTCGGGCGTTGATCGCCAGCATCGAGGCGTTGGTCTCGTCGTTCGAGGTGTACGCGATCCGTACGCCGTTGGCGGCGGCCCGGTGCAGCGCCGCCGTCTTGGCCAGCCGGGCCAGCCCACGCCCCCGGTACGCGGGGATGCTGCCCGTGTAGTCCGACCACATCCGGTCCCCGTCCCGCTTGACGAGGCTGAAGGCGACCACTTCACCGTCGACCTCGGCGGCGGTGCTGGCCGTCTTGTCCAGTCCGAGGTTGTCCCACACGTCGTACTGCCAGCTCTCGTAGCTGATCGCGTCGACCGGCACGTCGCCCGGTTCGTCCGCTGCCGAGGCCACATTCGCCACGTACAGCAGGTGGGGGTCCAGGTCGGCGATCGGGCGCAGTCGTACGCCCGGGGGCGGCTCGGGCAGTGCTGGCGCCGGATTCAGGTCGAGTGCCGAGTAGCGCACCTCTCGGCTCGGCTCGTAACCGTGTCGGCGGGCGAACGGCAGCGCCTCCGGCTGTGCCATGGCACGCACCCGGCGGATTCCCAAGGGGCGAAGGTGGTCGGTCGCGGCGGTCAGCAGGGCCGTCCCGACGCCGCGCCCCCGGTGCTCCGGGTGCACGTGCAGCAGGTTGATGCCGCCGACGCTCGCCACCGATGTCGAGGTGATCCGTTCGGCGGACACCCAGCCGACGACCCGCGCGTCGACCTCGGCCACGAAGGCGGCCCAGTCCTCCTCGGGCGGCGGCTCGGCGATCATCTTCCGGGTCGACTCGACACCGCGCACCAGGTACGGAACTACCGTCGCCCGCAGGGCCACCACGGCCGGGGCGTCGTCCGGCGTTGCCACCCGAATCCGCATGTCAGGCCCCCGTCCGTACGGCGGCGACGGCCTCGACCTCGACGAGTTGGTCGGAATAGCCGAGAACGGCAACACCGAGCAGGGTGCTGGGTGGGTCGTGGTCGCCGAAGAAGTCGCGCACCACCTCCCAGACGGTCACCAGGTCGGCCTGCCGGGAGGACGCCACGTACACCGTGGTCTTGACGACGTCGGTGGGGATGGCGCCGGCCGCGGCGAGGGCGGTCTTGAGGTTCGCCAGCACCTGCCGGGCCTGCGCGGCGTGATCGCCTGGCGCGACGGTGCGTCCCTCGGCGTCGAGCGGGCAGGCACCGGCGGTGAAGACCAGTCGCGTGTTTGGTTCGACGGTGGCCGCGTAGGCGTATTCGGCGACGTCGGAGAGTGCGGGGACGTGCAGCAGCGCGACATGGTCCGGCATGCCGGCGAGACTAACCACGATCGCCCGCCGCAGCGAGGCATTAACCTCGCGCCCGTACGGCGAGGAGGCAGTTGTGCGGATCTTGCCGCAGCGCGCGGGCGCCTGACCGCGCCCGGCGCGGTCAGGCGGACACGCGGCGGATCAGTTCGGTGGGGAGCATGACCGACTGTTCGATCGTTTGGCCGGCGGCGAGGCGGAGCAGTTGCTGGGTCATCCGCCGGCCGAGTTCCACGATCGGCTGCCGGACGGTGGTCAGCGGTGGCTCGGTGTAGGCGGCGGTTTCGATGTCGTCGAAGCCGATGACCGCGACGTCCTCCGGCACGCGTCGGCCGGCTTCGCGCAGCGTCCGCAGGGCGGCGTGCGCCATCAGGTCGGAGGCGGCGAAGACACCGTCCAGGTCGGGGTGCTCGGTGAGCAGCCGGTGCATCGCCGCCGACCCGGACTCCCTGGTGAAGTCGCCGACGGCGACCAACTCGGGCAGCCCCGCGTCGTGGACCGCGCTGCGGTAACCGGTGAGTCGTTCGATTCCGGCGATCATGTCCTGCGGGCCGGCGATGGTGGCGATCCGCCGTCGACCGCTGGCGACGAGGTGTCGGACGGCTGCGGTCACCCCGCCCACGTGGTCGACGTCGACGTACGGCACGGGCCCGTCGCCGAGCGGCCGGCCGCTGACCACGACCGGGATGCCGAGCCGGGCAAGTGTGCCGGGCAGCGGGTCGGCACCGTGCAGCGAGGCGAAGAGCACCCCGTCGACGTGCCGGCCGGTGGTGTACCGCTCGACCCGGTGGTGTCCGGCCGGCGAGCCGGCGAGCATCAGCACCAGTTGCTTGTCGGCGGCCTCCAGCTCCTGGCTGACGCCACGGATGATGCCGGGGAAGACCTGGTCGTCGGAGAAGACCCGGGTGGCCGCCTCCGGCATGACCAGGGCGATCGAGTCGGTGCGTTGGGTGACCAGGCTGCGGGCGGCGAGGTTCGGCACGTAGCCCAGCTCGGCGACCGCCCGGGTGACCGCCTCCCGGATCGGCTCGGCGACGGTGGTGGAGCCGTTGACCACACGGGACACGGTGGCCCGGGACACCCCGGCCCGCGCCGCCACCGCTTCGAGCGTCGGCCGTTGCACCGTCGTCATCGCGCCTTCCTCACGCTCGTCACCGCCCGTACCGGGTGCTCAACGCCCGCACCTGGCCATCAGTGTGCGCCGCTGAGTCACGACAGCGTGACCGGCGCTTCCCGCGCTGTCAAGAGAGCGCTCTCTCGGCATCTTGCGGGTTGGCCCCGGAACGGGCGAGGGCGCCACCCGTCGGGGTGACGCCCTCGTCGATCCAAAGGATCACTTCGCCCGCAGGCCGTCCAGCAGGGCGCGGTCACCAGCCACGTCAAGCGTCTCGAAGCTCACCCGACCCCAGAGCGCCAGCAGCAGGTCGCTCGCCGTGCCGCTGACCTGCGCCCGCGCGTGATGATCGTCGTGGTCGAGAATGGTCGCCGTGTCCAGCAGCGCCACACCCTCGCCGCGCAGCCGCAAATACCACTCCTGAGCCGCGTCGGTCGCGGTGAGCTGCACCACCCCGCGCCAGTCGCCCGGCGTCCGCCGTCGACCCGCCGGCAGCCAGGTGTCCAGCACCTCACTCACCCCGTCGGCCGCGAGCTTCGCCTCCACCGGCTCGCCGGCCGCGATGGCGAGCTGGGCGTCCCAACGGTGCACAGCCGTCTCGTGCGCCATCCGGCGCGGCCAGAAGCCGGCCTTCTTCGGCTGCGGAGCCCAGTTCCACGCCGGCGCCTCCGGGTCGAGCCCGTCGAAGACCGTCATCAGCTGGTCGTACCCCTGCTGCCACAGCTGCAGCGGGGGCACGCCCGGGGCCGCCTCAAGCGGCTCCCGGCGGGCCGGCTGAGTGGTCTGGCCGGCACCGGCGAACGACGAAACCCACTGGTAGATGCCCGCGAGGTGCAGTGTGAGGTCGCCGACCGTCCAGCCCGGACAGGACAGAACCGGTGTCTCCGGCGGCGCCTCGGCCACCGCCGCCGCGAACGCGGGACCCTCCGTTCGGAGTGCCCCGACCCAGAAATCCTTGCTGCCCTGCAGTCTGCTCATCGCCATCCTCCCGGGGGTGCCGGACGACCAGTGGGTGCCACGGCTATCGGTCAGCCTAAGGTGAAGGGCGTGCCAGACGCCTCCGCCCAGCCGACAACCGAAGCCGATCGTGCCATCCCTGGTCCACTGGCCAGCTACACCACTCTACGAATGGGTGGGGCGGCCCAGCGGATCGTGGTCGCCGACAGTGCCGACGAGATCATCCGCGCCGTCCGCGCCGCGGACGAGCCGGTCCTGGTCCTGGCCGGCGGCAGCAACGTGGTGATCGGCGACTCCGGCTTCCCCGGCACCGTCGTGCTGGTGCGCTCCCGTGGGCTGCGCGTCATCGGCGAGGACGCCGGATCGGTCACCGTACGGGTCGACGCCGGCGAGCCGTGGGACGACCTGGTCGCCGCCACGGTGGCCAACGGCTGGGCCGGGCTGGAGTGTCTCTCCGGCATCCCCGGCTCGACCGGCGCTACCCCGATCCAGAACGTCGGCGCGTACGGCCAGGAGGTCGCCGAGACGATCAGCGCCGTCGAGGTGTACGACCGGGCCGAGGGCACCCGCCACAGCATCCCCGCCGCCGACTGCGGGTTCGCCTACCGAGGCAGCATCTTCAAGTACCGGGACCGGTGGGTGGTCCTCTCCGTCGACTTCCGGCTCACCCCGTCCCCGCTCTCCGGCCCGGTGCGCTACGCCGAGCTGGCTCGTGCGCTCGGTGTCGAGGTGGGTGACCAGGTGCCGTTGGCCGACGCCCGAGCGGCGGTGCTGCGGTTGCGCGCGGGCAAGGGCATGGTGCTCGACGCCACCGACCCGGACACTCGCTCGGTCGGTTCCTTCTTCACCAACCCGGTGCTGGACCAGGCGACGTACGAGTTGCTCCTGGAGCGCGCCGCCGAGCTGGGCGACCCGCCCGCCTGGCCGGGAGCCGACGGCCTGGTCAAGGTGAGCGCGGCCTGGCTGATCGACAAGGCCGGCTTCACCAAGGGCCACCCCGGCGAGGGCGGAGTGTCGATCTCCAGCAAGCACACCCTGGCCCTGACCAACCACAGCGGCACGGCCAGCACCGGTGATTTGCTCGCCCTGGCCCGCGACATCCGTGACACGGTGCACGACCGCTTCGGCGTGACCCTGCACCCCGAACCAGTCCTCATCAACTGCGCCCTCTAACCCACCCCACCCCACCCCACCCCGCCCCGGCACGCCTCCACCCCCGGCCCGACCGCGTTGATCAAGGAGTTGTGGCGGGGGACAATTGCCGCCTTCGGGGTTAAAGCGCCCACCACGCCTCCATGATCGACTGGCCTGGCCTGGCCTGGGCTGGGCGGGGCGGGGCGGGGCGGGGCTGGGCTGGGGCGGGGCGGGCTGGTTACGGGAGGGGCCAGGGGACGGTTAGTTCGCCCTGGCGCCAGCGCGTGGGGCCGTCCAGGACGGGCCAGCCGGTCTCGCGGAGCCGGGTCACCGCGTGCAGCCAGCGTTGGCGGGGGCCGAAGGTGGCGTACGGGGCAGCGGCCTGCCAGGCGTCGTCCAGGGCGCGGATCAGATCGTGCACCGGCTCACCGGGAACGTTGCGGTGGATCAGCGCCTTGGGTAGCCGCTCGGCCAACTCGGCGGGGCTGCCCAGCGTGCTGAGCTTCGCGGACAGGGTCAGCGTCCGCGGGCCGTCGGCGTCGACCAGCAGCCAACTGGCGAGCCGACCCAACTCGTCGCAGGTGCCCTCGACGAGCACCCCATCCGGGGCGAGCGCGGCGGTCATCGTGCGCCAGGCGTCCGGGACCTCGCTCTCGTCGTACTGTCGCAGCACGTTGAACGCGCGGACCAGCACCGGCCGGAGCCCGGCCAACTCGAACCCACCCCGAGCGAACGTCAGCCCGGGTGGGTCGGCGGCCGGGGCCGCGGCCGCCACCCGGGCCGCGTCGATCTCCAATCCGACCAGCCGTACGTCCGGACGGACCCCGGCCGCCAGTCGAGCGCGCAACTCCACCGCGGTCACCGGGGTGGCGCCGTAGCCGAGGTCGACCACCAGGGGGTCCTCCGCCGCCAGGAGCCGGTCGGCGCAGGTGGCGACGATCCAGTTGTCCACCCGCCGGAGTCGGTTCGGGTTCGTCGTCCCGCGGGTGACCACGCCGAGCGGCCGGCGCCGCGCCACAGGGCTCATGTCGACCTCCGGGCCAATCTCCGTTCGCGACCGCAGGGCTCGAAGACCCGGCGCGCTTCTCGCTAGACCCGGTGCACCTTGTGCTGGGCGGCCTGTGCCCGGGGCCGGACCACCAGCCGGTCGATGTTGACGTGCTCGGGGCGGGTGGCGCACCAGGCGATGCAGTCGGCGACGTCCTCGGCGACGAGCGGCCCCGGCACCCCGGCGTAGACGGCGGCCGCCCGTTCCGCGTCGCCCTCGAAGCGGACCAGCCCGAACTCGTCGGTCTTCACCATGCCCGGGTCGATCTCGATCACCCGCAGCGGTCGGCCGCACAGCTCCAGGCGGAGCGTGCCGGCGATCGCGGTCTGCGCGTGCTTCGCGGCGGTGTAGCCGCCCCCGCCCTCGTAGACGGTCAGGCCGGCGGTGGAGGAGACCACCACGATGGTGCCGGAGCGGGACGCCTCCAGCGCCGGCAGCAGCGCCTGAGTGACCCGCAGGGTGCCGAGCACGTTGACGTCGTACATCCACTGCCAGTCGGCGACCGAGCCGGACTCCACCGGGTCCAGCCCGCGCGCTCCGCCGGCGTTGTTCACCAGCAGGGTGACTGGTCCGGGTGCCTGGGCGGCGGCCTCGGCCAGCCCGGCCACCGACTCGTCCGAGGTGATGTCGCAGGTCACCGCGGTGGCCTGCCCACCAGCGGCGGTGATCTCGGCGACCAGGTCGGCGAGCCGCTCGGCGCGGCGGGCGGCGGCGAGTACGTGGAAGCCTTCGGCGGCGAGCCGGCGGGCAGTGGCCGCGCCGATCCCGCTGGACGCTCCGGTGACGATGGCGACTGAGGTCATCCCGACATTGTCACCCCGGGCGTACGACCCGCCCCGACCGGGCGTACGGCGGCCGTGGGTGGGCGTCGGGTGATGAGGTCCGTCACGCCGAGGGGCCGCGCCGGGGAATTTCCGAAGCCCGATGGGGAAGATGACATCCGGCGTACAGGTTGACCGAGAAGCGCCGGTCGTGCGAGACGGCATCAACCGTGACAAAGGAGCGGATGTGGCGGAAATGCACACCGGTGTCGGGCGTCAGCGAGGTGCCCAGCCGTGGCCCCGGCCTCGCCGCATCGCCACCCTGTCGGTCCACACCTCCCCCCTGCACCAGCCCGGCACGGGTGACGCCGGTGGCATGAACGTCTACATCCTCGAAGTCGCCCGGCGTCTCGCCGAGGCCAACGTGGAGGTGGAGATCTTCACCCGGGCCACCTCCGGCGACCTTCCCCCGGTGGTCGAGATGGCGCCCGGCGTACAGGTCCGGCACATCACCTCCGGCCCCCTGGAGGGCCTCACCAAGGAAGAGCTGCCCGGCCAGCTCTGCGCCTTCACCGCCGGGGTGCTGCGCGCCGAGGCGTCCCGCCCACCCGGGCACTACGACCTGATCCACTCCCACTACTGGCTCTCCGGGCAGGTCGGCTGGCTGGCCAAGGAACGCTGGGGCGTGCCGCTGGTGCACACCGCGCACACCCTCGCGAAGGTCAAGAACGCCCAGCTCGCGGCCGGTGACCGGCCCGAGCCCAAGGCCCGGGTGATCGGCGAGGAGCAGGTCGTCGCCGAGGCGGACCGGCTGGTCGCCAACACCAGGGTCGAGGCCAGCGACCTCCTCACCCGCTACGACGCCGACCCGGACCGGGTCAGCGTGGTGCAGCCGGGTGTCGACCTGGGTCGGTTCCGGCCCGCGCCGGGCAACCGGCCCGCGGCCACCCGCGAGGCTCGCCGCCGGCTGGGGCTGCCGTCCGACGGGTACGTCGTCGCCTTCGTCGGTCGGATCCAGCCACTCAAAGCCCCCGACGTGCTGATCCGCGCGATCGCCGCGCTGCGCGAACGCGACCCGGCGCTGGCCGACCAGGTGACAGTGGTGATCTGCGGCGGACCCAGCGGCAGCGGGCTGGATCGGCCCACCGCGCTCATCGAACTGGCCAGCACCCTCGGTGTCACCGACGGGGTGCGGTTCCTGCCGCCGCTCACCGGAGACGATCTCCCTGCCCTGTACCGGGCGGCGGATCTGGTCGCGGTGCCATCCCACAACGAATCGTTCGGGCTGGTCGCCCTGGAGGCACAGGCCTGCGGTACGCCGGTGCTGGCCGCCGCCGTCGGAGGACTGGTCACCGCCGTGCGGGATCAGGTCAGCGGCGTACTGATCGACGGCCACGACCCGGTCGACTGGGCCGGGGCGCTGGGCCGTCTACTGCCGGACCGAGCCCTCCGGGCGGCCCTTGGCCGAGGAGCCGAGCAGCACGCCCGGAACTTCTCCTGGGACCGTACGGTCGCCGGTCTGCTCGGCGTCTACGGCGAGGCCATCGCCGCACACCGCGCCCGGCTCGCGGCCGACCTGGTGGCCAACCCGGCACTCTCCTGCTCCTGGTGACCGAGGGGCGTCGCCGTCAACGGGTGCGCCGGGCGGGTCGGTCGTAGAGTGGGTCCGGTGAGCCCGAAGAGCGATCTTGCGACCCTGATCGAGTCGGTCTGCGCCGAGCGTGAGTTGGCCTGGGAGTCGACCGGCCCCGACTCGTACGCGGTGACCCTGCCGGGCACGCACAAACTCAAGACGGTCTGCAACCTGATCATCGGGGAGCACGCACTGCGGGTCGAGGCGTTCGTGATGCGCCAACCGGACGAGCGCCGCGAGGAGCTGTGGGCCTGGCTGTTGCAGCGCAACGCCCGGATGTACGGCGTCTCCTTCTCCACCGACGCCGTCGGCGACGTGTACCTCACCGGGCGGGTCAACCCGGCCGGCGTGGACGCCGACGAGTTGGACCGGCTGCTCGGCTCCGTGCTCACGTACGCCGACGAGTCGTTCGACACGATGCTGGAGATCGGCTTCGGCAGTTCGATCCGCCGCGAGTACGAGTGGCGGGTCAAGCGCGGCGAGTCGACAGCCAACCTGGCCGCTTTCGCCCACCTCTTCGAGCCCTCCGGCTCCGGCCCCGACCACTCCTGACCCCTGCGCCCCGTGAGCGCCCTGCGTCCCCCCGCGCGCGCGGGGGGCGCGCGCGCCCGGCGCCCGCGCGCGCCCGGCGTCCTCTCTCGCCATGATCGTGCTCGAACCAGGATGTAGGGGTGTCGTCGACGTGGCGAGGCCACTCGATCCTGGATCGAGCACGATCATGGCGAGCTGACGGTGGTTCGGACTGCTCCTGACGGGTATGCCGCTCCGCGCGGTGCGGCGAGGGACCCCCGCGCGCCGAGGACGGAGTGTCAAGGAGCGGAGCGTCCCATGGCTCAGCGGAACAGCTCAGGTCGCGGCGCGACTGCGACCAGGACGAAGCGACAGGCCGGCAACCAGACGCCGGGTACCCCGGGAGTCTCCGAGTCGGAGATCTCCCGGATGCGGGTGGACGACATCCGCGGGCAACTGCGCAAACGCGGGGTCTCCGGGATCTCCGCGCTGCGTAAGCCCGACCTGGTGAAACAGCTGGTGCGCTCGATGCGGGCCGGCGCAGGTCGGAGCAGCACCGGCCCGACGGGCCGGGCCACCGGCACCCGGGCGTCGGCGGGTCGTGCCGCCGCCACGAAGAAGTCGGCGGCCAGACCGGCATCGAGCCGCGCGAAGGCCGCACCGGCGAACAAGAGCGCTCCCGCGAAGCGGGCCGCCGCAACGAAGGCGACCGCCACGCGGAAGTCGACGGCGGCGGCGAAGAGGGCGCCGGCGAAGAAGACCACCGCCGCAACGAAGGCCACCGCCGCGAAGCGGACCACAGCGGCGGCGTCGACGGCGGCACGCAAGACCACGGCGGCACGCAAGACTACGGCGGCACGCAAGACCACCGCCGCGAGCCGGACCACGGCCGCCCGCAAGACCGCAGCGGCCCGCAAGACAGCGACGGCGCGTACGGCGCCCGCGCGGAAGGCGCCGGCGAAGAAGGCACCGGCCCGGCCGGCGGCGAAGCGCACGGCACCGGCCAAGAGCACGGCGGCCAAGCGCACGACAGCGAAGCGCACGGCACCGGCCAAGAGCACGACAGCGAAGCGCACGGCACCGGCCAAGCGCACGACAGCGAAGCGTGCGACGCCGGCCAAGAGCACGTCGGCGAAGCGCACGCTGACGCCGTCGACCGGTGGCGGGACGACGGCCGGTGGGATCCGGACCGGACGGGGCACCGGGCGGTCGGTCCGCAGCTCGCAGGTGATCTCGTCGGTGCTGGACCGGCCGGAGCGGCCGGGGCGCAGTTTGATCACCACGAATCACGAGGTGATCCAGCGGTGGGCCCGGGAGCGTGGGGCCAAGCCGGCAACCATCGCGGGCACCGAGCGCGACGGTCGGGCGGGCGTTCTGACCTTCAACATCCCCGGTTACCGGGAAAGTAGCCGAATTCGCGAGATCACCTGGGATGAGTGGTTCCATACCTTTGATCTGCGGCGACTGAACCTGATTTATCAGGAACAGTTGCGCAGCGGTCGGCAGAGCAGCTTCTTCCGGACCGAGTCACCCGATCGGGAGGACGGTTGAGGCGTTTGCGGGAATGGCTGACGGGTACCCGGCTGTTGCCAGAGATTGAGGCCCGAGCAGCGGATACTCGTCAGTTGTGACCGGCGAGACAGACGTTCTGGGTTGAATCCAGAATCCGGGCGAACTAACTTTATTGCACCGCGCCACGCTTGGAAACGTTCGGGGGAGCGGCGGATCGATCAGATCCGCGCACCAGGCGAGGCGCGAGGGGACGGGTGGATTTACCGTTGGGGGACGGTGGCCCACCTGTTTGGACCGGCGGCTGAGCGGGCGATGCTTACGGGGGTGAGTGTTTGCCCGCCGCCGCCGGCCCCACCGGCGGGCGCCCATCACGACCTCAGGGTCGAGGTGGGCGCTTTGCCGTGTCGAGGGGTCATGCGGTGGGCACCCGGTCGGCGGACGACGATGTCTGCTCTCGCCGTAGCGCGGCGACGTGTCGTTCCCGGGGTGGTCCGGCGACCAGGTGCCCGACCGCCGCTGCCATGCCCAGCCCACCCACGAGCAGCCAGTGCCGGTCGCCGAGGTGTTGCAGGCTCACCCCGCCGAGGGTGGGAGCGACGAACGCCGCCGCCGGGAACGTCAGGTAGAAGACCGCCTGATATCGGGCACGGAGCCGCGGCGGTGCCAGGTCGGCATTGATCTGCGCGTTGGGCGGGGCGGCGAGCATCGAACCGATCGTCCAGACCGCCGCGGCACCCAGGTAGACGGCCAGTTCGTCGGCGACGACGAGCGCCCCGAAGCCGAGCGCGAGCAGCGCGGTGGACGCGGCCAGTACGACGTCCTTCCGGTGCCTGTCGATCAGCCTGGGCACGAACAGTTGCCCGATCACGATCAGCGCGCCGCCGAGCGCCACCACCAGCCCGTACGCCGATGGGCCCAGACCGTCCGCGCGCATGGCCAGCGGCATGATCGTGGACGTCTGCATGGTGAGGACGGCCAGCACGAAGGTGAGCCCGACGAAGATCAGGAAGGTGCGGTCGGTGAGCGCTGTTTGCAGCCCTTGCCGGCGAGGCCGGACCGACGCGCGACTGGCCGGCGCAGGGTCGGCGGGCGGGGCGGCCAGGCGCAGGGTCTCCGGCACCTTCCAGGCGATCACGGCGGCCGCCGTCAGGGTGGCACCGGCGTCGACGAGGAACAGCGCCGTGAAGCTCGCCTCGGCCAGCACCCCGGCGAGCAGCGAGGCGACCGCCATGCCCAGGTTGAACGCCCAGAACTGAAGGTTGAACGCGCGGGAGCGGCGCTCGGCGGGCACCACGTCGACGATCGCCGCGACGAACGCCGGACTGGGCATCGAGTGGACCACGCCGACGAGCGCGGAGAGCACCGCGATCAGGAGCAGGTGCTGGCTGAAGGCGAGTGCCACCATCAGGGCGGCCGTGCTCACGTGCGCGGCGAGCAGGGTCGCCCGGCGGCCCCACCGGTCGGCGAGGACGCCACCGAGCAGCACGCCGGCCGCACCGCCGGCCCCGTACGCGCCGACCACGGTGCCGGCCAGCCCGATGCTCGCTCCGCGTACGTCGGTGAGGTAGAGCGAGAGGAACAGCATGGCGAACGCGCCGGCCCGGTTGATCAGCAGTCCGGCCCAGAGGTACCAGAAGGTGGCGGGTAGCCCGCCCGCGGTGTCGTGCCACCAGCGCCGCAGGGCGTGCACCCGACCTCCATACAGTTCGCTTTCTTAACTGTTCCGAGTGCAGGGTAGGAAATCGGGCCGCCCCGGCGCCAGTCGTCAGGCGGCTGCCTCGGCGGGTTGCGGCGTCCGGCTGGTGTCGACAGGTGCCAGTGCCTCGCCGGATCGGCGCAGCGCGGCGGCGCGCCGCTCCCGGGCCGGTCCCGACACCAGGTGGGCCACGGCGGTCAGGACGCCGAGCGCGGCGCAGCCGTACCAGAGCGCGTCGTTGCCGACGTGCTCGCGCACCAGGCCGCCGAGGATCGGCGCGCTGGCCCCGGCGATCTGCCAGGACAGGGAGAAGACGCCCTGGTAGCGGCCGCGTAGCTCGGCCGGGGAGAGTTCGGCGATGAGCGTGGAGTTGGACGGCGAGTTGAGCATCTCGCCGACCGTCCAGATCAGCACGGTCAGCCCGTAGAACCAGGGGGTGCCGGCGAACGCGGTCAGCCCGAACCCGACGCCCATCACCACGGACGCCAGCGCGAGCACGTGGGAGCGGCTCCGACCCCGGATCAACCGGGGCACGAAGAGCTGGCCGACCACGATGAGGATCCCGTTGAGCGCGATCACCGAGCCGTAGGTGGCCGGGCTCAGGCCGTCGTCGCCCATGGCGATCGGCAGCATCGAGATGTGCTGGAGGAAGACCAGCGCGGCGAACAGGTTGAGAGCCACGAAACCGAGGTAGACGCGGTCGGTGAGGATCGTGCGCAGAGCGCCGCGCGGGGCGGTCGTCGCGGCGGTGGCGGCGATACCGGACCGCCGGGTCTCCGGCACCCGGGTGAAGATGATCAGCGCGGTGATCAGCATGGTGCCGGCGTCGACCACGAAGAGCAGCAGGTAGTCGGCCTGTGCGGCGAGGCCGGCGAGGACGGCGGCGCAGGCGAAGCCGAGGTTGATCGCCCAGTAGTTGAGCGAGAAGGCGCGCAGCCGGTCCTTCGCCGGCACCACGTCGATCATCATGGCCCCGAACGCGGGCCGGGCCGCCTCGGCGAACATGCCGAGCAGCAGGGCGCCCAGCGCCACCGCCCAGAGGTCCCGGGCCAGGCCGAGGCCGAGCATCATCACGGCCGCGCCCACGTGGGCGGTGAGCAGTGTCGGCCGGCGACCCCACCGGTCCGCGAGGGTGCCGCCGGCGGTGGTGCCGAACGCGCCGCCGACGCCCCACAGGCCGATCACCAGGCCGGCCTGAGAGGCCGAGAAGCCGCGTTCCTGGGTGAGGTAGATGGCGAGGAAGACGAGGACGAACGAGCCGAGCCGGTTGATCAGGGTGCCCGACCACAGGTACCAGAAGGTGGTGGGCAGGCCTCCGGTGGTGTCCCGGAACCAGCTCCGCATCGTCCGCATAGGGCGCCCCGCTTGCAAGTAATGACCGATGTGACTGTCGTGCCTTACAACCCTAGCGGCGGGCGCGGCCGCTGGTCATCCGCATATTCACGTGGTGGTCGTCACGACGGCTGCCCGCGTGTCCCCTCGGCGGTTGAGGCAGGATGATCCGCATGACTGCGAGCGAAGGGCCCACCGTCGGGACGCTGGTCCTGCTGCGACACGGTGAGAGCGACTGGAATGCCAAGAACCTCTTCACCGGCTGGGTGGACGTCGACCTGACCGAGAAGGGCGAGCGCGAGGCGAGGCGCGGCGGCGAGCTGATGCGCGAGCACAGCCTGCTGCCGGACGTCGTGCACACCAGCGTGATGCGCCGTGCGATCCGCACCGCCGAGCTGGCGCTCAACGCCGCCGACCGGCACTGGATCGCGGTGCGCCGGTCGTGGCGGCTCAACGAGCGCCACTACGGCGCCCTGCAGGGCAAGAACAAGAAGCAGACCCTCGACGAGTACGGCGAGGAGCAGTTCATGCTCTGGCGCCGGTCGTACGACACGCCGCCGCCGCCGATCGACGACAACGACGAGTGGTCGCAGGTGGGTGACCCCCGCTACGCGCTGCTGCCGACCGAGCTGATGCCGCGTACCGAGTGCCTCAAGGACGTCGTCGAGCGGATGCTGCCCTACTGGTACGACTCGATCGTGCCGGACATCCTGGCCGGCCGGACGGTGCTGGTGGCCGCGCACGGCAACTCGCTGCGCGCCCTGGTCAAGCACCTCGACCAGATCTCCGACGAGGCGATCGCCAAGCTGAACATCCCGACCGGCATCCCGCTGCGCTACGACCTCGACCCGCAGTTGCGCCCACTCACCCTGGGCGGCACCTACCTCGACCCCACGGCAGCGAAGGAAGCCGCCGCCGCGGTCGCGAACCAGGGCCGCTGAGCCGACGACGAAGGCCCCCGGGATTCCGGGGGCCTTCGTCCTGGTTGGTTCAGCTCGCGGAGGGTCCGCTCTGCCCGGTGATCAGGTAGATCACGTGCTCGCCGGCGTTGACCGCGTGGTCGGCGAAGCGCTCGTAGAAGCGGCCCAGCAGGGTGGCGTCGATCGCGGTCTCCACCCCGTACGGCCAGTCGTCGCCGAGCAGCACCGCGAACAGGTTCTTGTGCAGCTCGTCCATGGCGTCGTCGTCGCGGTCCAGTTCGCCGGCCAGGTCGGCGTCGGGCTTCGCCAGCACCGAGCCGATCTTCACAGCCATCCGGTCGGCGATCTCGGACATCTCGGTGAAGACCGTCCGCAGCTCGGCCGGGACGGCGGGGGAGGGGTGCCGGCGCAGCGCGGTCTTGGCCACGTGCTCGGCGAGGTCGCCCATCCGCTCCAGATCAGCGGCCACGTGCAGCGCGGTGATCATCGCCCGGAGGTCGGAGGCGACCGGTGCCTGTCGGGCCAACAGGTCACAGACCCGCTCCTCGACGTGTCGGTAGAGGTCGTCGATCTCGCCGTCCCGCTCGATGACCGTCTCGGCGGCCTGCCGGTCGGCGGTGAGCAGGGCGCGGGTGGCCTGGCGCATGGCGGCGCGGACGCCCTCCGCCATGTCCACCAGCAGTTGGCTGACGATCTGGAGGTCGGCCCGAAACTCGTCGCGCATCATCACGTCCTGTGGTCGGTCGCCGCCGGCGGGTGCCGGCGCAGGGGGGTTGAGCAGGTGCGACGCCAACGGTATGGGGCGCGGGCGGACCTCGGATGAACCACGGTGAACGACGCCGGACGCGGGGGTGAACACTTCTGAAAGTGAGGGTGGTTCGTCCCGTTCTGTGTGGTAGCCAGGTTAACAATGACCCTACGATCGCCGGGTGGAGTGGACGGTGGCGGTCGTGGTGGCCGTGGCATTGGTGGCCGGATTGGTCGCCGGTCTCCTGCTGCCCCGGTTCCTGCCCTCGCGGGACGGACGCTCCACGTCGACGGGGAGTGTCAACTCCCGCTCAAGCAGGGGGAGGCCCGCGATAGCCGACGAGCAGCAGGCCGGGCTCGGCCGCCGGACGATCGACTCACTCCGGGCCGGTGTCGTGGTACTGGACAACGACGACGTCCCTGTGTTGATCAACCCGGCCGCCCGCGCGATGGGGCTCCTGCGTACCGGCAGCACCCCCGGCTCGATCGCCGCGCACCCGCTGATCCGTACCCTTGCCGGCCAGGTGCGACGCACCGGGGTGCGGCGCGAGATCGAACTCGACCTGCCCCGGGGTCGCGACAGCGCGGGGGAGAACCCGCTCGGCGTGCACCTGCGGGCGATGGGTCTCGGCAACGGCTTCATCGCGGTGGAAGCGGTCGACGTGACCGAGTCGCACCGGCTGACCCGCGTACGACGCGACTTCGTGGCCAATGTGAGTCACGAGCTGAAGACCCCGATCGGGGCGCTCCAACTGCTCGCCGAGGCGTTGCTCGACGCCACCGAGCCGGCCGACGCGGCGGCGCCCGACCTCTCCGAGGACCTGGTGGCCGCGCGCCGGTTCGCCGAGCGGATCCAGCACGAGTCGACCCGGCTGGGTCGGCTGGTGCAGGAGTTGCTGGAGTTGACCCGGTTGCAGGGCGCCGAACCGCAACCGCCACCCGAGCCGGTCGCGCTGGACTGGGTGATCGCCGAGGTGGTCGACCGGACCCGCACCACGGCTTCCGCCCGCAATGTCGAGGTGACAGTCGACGGTCAGCGGGGCCTCACCGTGTACGGCAGCGACTCCCAACTCGCCACGGCGGTGGCGAATCTGGTGGAGAACGCCATCAACTACTCGGGTGAGGACACGGCGGTGCGGGTCACCCTCCGCGGCGACGACGAGCACGTCGAGATCGCGGTCGCTGACCAGGGCATCGGCATTGCCCCCACCGACGTGGACCGGATCTTCGAGCGGTTCTACCGGGCCGACCAGGCCCGTTCGCGGGCCACCGGCGGCACCGGACTCGGCCTGGCAATCGTGAAACACATCGCGAGCAACCATGGCGGACGGGTCGAGGTGTCGAGCACTCTTGGTGGTGGATCGACGTTCACCCTCCGGCTGCCCGCCAGCCCACCGGACGACCTGCTGGCGACACTGCCGCCGGTTGGGATCGAGTCCGGTCCGGCTGGGCTACGGCAGGTCTGACAGCAATGAAAGGAAATCCCCGTTGAGCCGCGTTCTGGTGGTCGAGGACGAGGAGTCGTTCTCCGACGCCTTGTCGTACATGCTCCGTAAGGAGGGCTTCGAGGTTTCGGTCGCTGCGACCGGCACCGACGCCCTCACCGAGTTCGACCGGACCGGCGCCGACATCGTGCTGCTCGACCTGATGTTGCCCGAGATGTCGGGGACCGAGGTCTGCCGGCAACTGCGGCAGCGGTCCGCCGTGCCGATCATCATGGTCACCGCTCGGGACAGCGAGATCGACAAGGTGGTCGGGCTGGAGATCGGCGCCGACGACTACGTCACCAAGCCGTACTCGCCGCGGGAACTGGTTGCCCGGATCCGGGCGGTCCTGCGCCGGCAGAGCCCGGAGGTGGCCGAGGCGGGGGCGCCGACGCTGGCCGCCGGCCCGGTGCGCATGGACATCGAACGGCACGTGGTGACCGTCGAGGGCGGAGCTGTGCAGCTGCCGCTGAAGGAATTCGAGTTGCTGGAGCTGCTGCTGCGTAACGCGGGCCGGGTGCTCACCCGCGGCCAGCTCATCGACCGGGTCTGGGGTGCCGACTACGTCGGTGACACCAAGACGTTGGACGTGCACGTCAAGCGGTTGCGTTCCAAGATCGAGCCGGAGCCGTCCGCGCCGCGTTTCATCGTCACCGTTCGGGGCCTGGGCTACAAGTTCGAGCCGTGATCGGCGTACCCGAAGGGGGTCTGCGTTCGACGCAGGCCCCCTTCGGGCTGTTCGCGCTCGGTCAGCGGACGACCTTGACGTTGAAGATGGCGGTGTCGAGCCGGCCGTAGAGCCGCAACCAGAGCGGCAGCAGCATCTCGGTGCCCCGCGCGGTGGAGAGGTCGCCGAGGTCGATCACGTCGGTGTGCCCGAAGCTGATGAGCAGCCCGGTGACGATCCGCTTGGCCTCCGCGTCGTCACCGGAGACGAAGACGCTGTGCTCGCCGTCGGCGAGCTGACGCGGATGCACCATCAGCTCGGCGGTCAGCGTGTTGAGCGACTTGACCACCAAGGCCTGTGGAAACTCGCGCTGGATGCGTTCGGCGAGGGAGTCGGTGTTGTGTACCGACAGGGTGGGCGGGAAGCCCGCGCCGAAGTCGAGCGGGTTGGCGATGTCGAGCAGGACCTTGCCGGCCAGGTTCGGTGCGCCGGCCGCGGTCAGGGCGGGCAGCGAGCCGTTGCCGTTGGTGGCGTTCACCACCAGCTCGGCGGCACTGGCGGCTTCGGCCAGGGTGGCCAGGCCGACCTCGGGGTGCTGCGCCACCCAGGCGGCCTGTGCGCCGGCCCGCAGGGCCGCGACGTCGCGGGTGCCGATGACGACCTGGTGGCCCAGCTCCGCCGTGCGAGCGGCGATCGCCTGCCCGACCGAGCCGGTTCCGAGAACTGCGATACGCATGTCGATCGATCCTCCGTCGGTGTGCCAAGTGGACTCATGCCGAGTGCCAGCAGGCTAACAGACAGGTCTGTCTACTGCTGCCCCGCGAAGAGCGTCCTGCGCAGCAACGGCACGTGCAAACGCCGGGGTGGGGCGGGGCGGGAGGACGCGCCCAGGCGATGCCGGCCGTTGACGCGGTGGGATATGCAGACGGAACTGTCTGTAGGATCTGTGCCGCCACCAGCAGATCGAGGGAGTGTCGATGCCCGCGCCCCGCACCCCGGCCGGCTCGGCCCGGGACCGGATCCTGGATACCGCGTTCCGGTTGTTCTACGCGCACGGGCCGCGCGGCGTCGGCGTGGACACGGTGATCGCCGAGTCCGGCGTGGCGAAAGCGACGCTCTACAAGCACTTCCCGCGCAAGGACGATCTCGTGCTGGCGTACCTCGATCGGGTCGACCAGGCGTGGTTCGGCGCGTTGCGGGCGGCGGCCCGGGACGCCGGCGACGAGCCGCGCGACCAATTGGTCGGGATGTTCGACGCGCTGGTCGGCGCCTGTCGCCGGGACGGTTACCACGGCTGCGCGTTCATCAACACCGCCGCCGAGTCACCTGCGGGCGGGCCGGTGCACGCCCGGACGGTCGAGCACAAGACGGTGGTCCGCGCCTGGGTGACCGAGCTGGCCCGGCAGGCCGGCGCTGCCGAACCGGAACTGCTCGCCCGGCAGCTCACCCTGTTGCTCGACGGCGGGCTCGCCAGCGGTGTGCTGGACGGCGATCCGGCGATCGCCGAGGCGGCTCGGCGCAGCGCCCGCACCCTGGTCGACGACGCCCTGCGCTGACCCGAGCGCTCAGACCAGCTTGCGCAGCGCGGCGGCGATCTCGGCCACCTCGGTCAGCCGGCTCTCCGTCACGCTGATCACCAGGTCGTACGCGACGTCCTGGTCGACCTCGTCGAGCTGCGCGATCGTGATGGCCCGGTTCTGCAGCAGGAAGGCGATTGCCGCGATCCAGCCGATCCGCTTGTTGCCATCCACGAACGGGTGGTTGTTGACAAGTGAATGCAGCAGCGCGGCGGCCTTGGTCCACAGGTCCGGGTAGGCATCTTCGCCGAATACGCTCGTCCGCGGCCGGGCCACGGCCGACTCCACCAGGCCGGCATCCCTGATCCCCACACCGATCTTGCGGGCGATGCTGGCCACGTCGGCGAGCGTGGGGTAGCGGACCTCCGTCATCACTCCGCCAGGCGAGCGAGCAGGGTGGCGTGGCGTTCGATGATCTCGTCGGCGAGGTCGCCGAACTCCTTGACGTTGCGCCGTGCGAGGTAGTCGTCGATCGCGCTGACGACCACGGCGTGCATCGACCGCGCCTCTTCGTCCGCGACGTGACGGAGTTGCCGTTCGCGGTCGTCGTCGAGTCGGAGCGTCATGGCCACGCGGCAAATGGTAGCAAGATTGCTACCAAGATCAGCTAGATTTCGTCGGCGGGGTGCGGGGCGACCATGCCCTGCTTGACCCGCGCCGCGCACAGCTCGGCCAGCCGCTCGTAGGCGGCAGCGCCGATCAGTGCGCTCAGCTCCGGGGCGTACGACAGGTACATCGGCTCGGTGCCGACGTGCGCATCCGTCGAGGAGGTGCACCACCAGTCGAGGTCGTGCCCACCGGCGCCCCAACCGCGCCGATCGAACTCGGACAGGGTGGAGACCAGCACCTTGGAGTTGTCCGGCCGCTTGACCCAGTCCTGATCGCGGCGGATTGGTAGCTGCCAGCAGACGTCCGGCTTGTATTCCAACGGGTGCACCCCGTCGCGCAACGCCTGACCGTGCAGGGCGCAGCCCCCACCGCCGGCGAAGTCGGCGTCGTTGAGGAACACGCAGGGGCCGTCGGCGCCCTGGGTGGCGGTGCGGCGGGCCGGGTTCTTGCCGTCGATGGTGTCCTCGTCGGTCCAGTTCTTGAAACCGCGCCGGAAGTGCTGCCAGGTCGCCGGGGTGAGCCGCTTGACGGCGTTGCGGACCCGCTTCTCGTCGTCCGAGTCGGTGAAGAACGCCCCGTGCGAGCAGCAGCCGTCGGCGGCCCGCCCGGCGATGATGCCGTGGCAGCCCTTGCCGAAGATGCAGGTCCAGCGGGAGAGCAGCCAGGTCAGGTCGGCGCGGATCAGGTGCGTCTCGTCAGCCGGATCGGTGAACTCGATCCACTCCCGCGGGAAGTCCAGTGCCACCTCACGGCTGCGCGGGTCGCCTGGGTCGTCCACCAGCACACGGAGCTCCATCGTCACCCGGCCCAGCGTACGCGCGGTGTGGGGCGCAGGCCGGCGAGCCGCGCAAACGTGTTGCACCTAGGGTCTTCACCATGCGACTGGGTGTTCTCGACGTCGGATCCAACACGGTGCACCTCCTGGTGGTGGACGCGCACCACGGCGCGCACCCCTGGCCGGCGCACTCCGAGAAGGTGGTGCTCCGGCTGGCCGAGCAGATCGGCCCCGACGGCGCGCTGACCGAGGCGGGTGCCGACGGCCTGGTCAAGGCCGTGGGCATGGCCAAGGCGGCGGCCACCGGCCTGGCGGCCGACGACCTGATCGCCTTCGCCACGTCCGCGGTGCGCGACGCCACCAACGCGGCCGAGGTGCTGACCCGGGTCCGGGACCAGACCGGCGTACGACTCGCGGTGCTCTCCGGCGCGGACGAGGCACGGTCGACGTTCCTGGCCGTCCGGCGGTGGTTCGGCTGGTCGGCGGGTCGGCTGCTGGTGCTGGACATCGGCGGCGGCTCGCTGGAGATCGCCGCCGGCATCGACGAGGACCCAAACGTCGCGGTCTCGCTGCCGCTCGGGGCCGGCCGGCTGACCCGGGAGCGGTTGGGGGTCGACCCGGCCAGCGCGGTCCCACCGTCGGCGGAGGCCGTCGAAAAGCTCCGGGAGTACGTGGACGGCCGGCTGGACAAGGTGGTCGACCAGATCACCCAGGTCGGTTGGGACCGCGTGGTGGCCACCTCGAAGACGTTCCGAACCCTGGCCCGACTGGCCGGGGCCGCGCCCTCCGGCGCCGGGCTCTGGGCGCGGCGCAGCCTGACCCGGGCGGGCCTGCGGCAGGTCATCGGGTTCATCCGGCACATCCCGCCGGCCCAGTTGATGGAGCTGGAGGGGGTCAGCGCGGGTCGTGCGCACCAGCTGCTGGCGGGTGCCGTGGTCGCCGAGGCGGTGATGCGCCGCCTGGATCTGGACTCGCTCGACATCTGCCCGTGGGCGCTGCGCGAGGGCGTCATCCTCCGTCGACTCGATCAACTCGAACCGAGCTGACCCGGGGGTCGGTTTCGGCCGATTTGCCGGCGCTCGTCGCAATGACGACAGCGCTGCCGGGCTACGCTGGCTGATGTGACTTCCCGCGTTCCCGTGCTCCTGTCCAGCTCCTCGGTCTTCCCCGAGCCGACCGCCGCGGCGTTCCAACTGGCCGCGGCACTCGGCTACGACGGGGTGGAGGTGATGGTCTGGACCGACGTGGTCAGCCAGGACGCGGGCGCGCTGCGCGGCCTCTCCACGCACTACGGCATGCCGGTGCTCTCGGTGCACGCGCCCTGCCTGCTGGTCACCCAGCGGGTGTGGAGCCCGGACCCGTGGGAGCGGCTGCGCAAGGCCGCCGAGCTGGCCGAGACGCTGGGGGCGCCGACGGTGGTGGTGCACCCGCCGTTCACCTGGCAGCGTGACTACGCGCGCAACTTCACCGAGGGGTTGGCCACCGTCGCGGACCGGTTCAACGGGCTGCGGTTCGCGGTGGAGAACATGTACCCGGTCCGGATGGCGGGCCGGCAGTTCGTCCCGTACGTGCCGGGCTGGGATCCCACCGACACCGGCTACCCGTCGTACACCCTGGATCTGTCGCACTGCGCGGCGTCGCACAGCGACCCCCTGGAGATGGCCGACCGGATGGGCGCCGGGCTGGCGCACGTGCACCTGGGCGACGGCACCGGCGAGGGCCGCGACGAGCACCTGGTGCCCGGGCGCGGCACCCAGCCCTGCGGTGAGCTGCTCTCCTCGCTGGCCGGTCGGGGTTTCACCGGGGCGGTGGCGGTGGAGGTCGCCACCCGGGGCGCGAAGAGCCGCGCGGTACGCGAGGCGGACCTGCGTGCCGCGCTGGAGTTCGCCCGTCAGCACCTGACCGCGTCGTCCCCGGTCGACGCCTGACCACGTCCGCCCGCGACGGGCGGCGCCGGGGTCAGCTGACCGGTGAGAGCGAGTCCGCGGCGCTCGTCGGCTGCGGGGCGACCCTCAACTGCTCACCGACCGCCGCCCGCTTGCGGGCCCGGTGCGCCGCCACGTGCGAACGGGTGGCGCAGCGCTCCGAGCAGAACCGCCGGCAGCAGTTGGACGACGTGTCCAGGTAGACGTTGCCGCACCGCTCGTCGGCGCAGACCCCGAACCGGGCACTGCCGTACTCGCAGAGCCAGACCGACAGCCCCCAGACCGCGCCGGCCAGGTATTCGGCACTGACGGAGGCACCCCGGCTGGTCACGTGCATGTGCCAGTCACTGGAGTCGTGCCCCGAGATGCGCGGCTGCACCGGGAACGCCTCGAGCAGCGCGTTCAGCTCGGTGACCGCCTGGCCGTCCCGCCCCGAGGTGCCGTACTCGAAGACGTCGCGCAACCGTTTCTGTGCCCGCCGGAAGATCGCGACGTCCCGGTCCGCGACCTCGTCGCGCATCCAGGCATTGTCGTCGGGGAAGAGTGCCCGCAGGTCGTCGAGGTCGTCCAGGCGGGCGTTGACCAGGTCAACGCCGGTCCGGGCGTACGCGTCGAAGTTCACGCCCCCAACGGTAGACGACTCATGCGGTACGCGGCGCGTCGATGTAGTGCGGCAGGAACCGCGCGTAGCCATCGGTGATCAGACTGGCGCTCTCCCGCACACCCACGCCGGCCGACTCACCGTCGACGATCCAGCTGCCCAGCACCATCCGGTTGCCGTCGAACTGCGGCAACGCCCGGAACTCCTGGTAGCACCAGCCCTCGTCGCCGTAGATCCCCGGGTTGGTGATCTCCTGCTCGGCCGTGACGATGCGGACCGAGCCGCCCTCCCGGCCGAGCAGCGGCTTGGCGACGTACTCCGTCATGCCGCGTGGCGAGTCGAGATACGCCGGGAGCAGGTAGTCGTGGTCGGGGTACAGCTCCCACAGGACGGCGAGCAGCGCCTTGTTCGACAGCAGCAGCTTCCACGCCGGCTCGATCCAGGTGGTCGGGGTGCCCGGGGCCAGCGCCGCCGGCCCGTACGGCTCCGCCAGCATCCACTCCCACGGGTAGAGCTTGAAGCAGGTGGTCACCGGGCGGTCGTCGGCGTCGACGAAGCGCCGGCCGTCCCAGCCGATCTTCTGGATGGGCTGCAACTCGACGTCCAGTCCGGCCTGACGGGCGGTCTCGGCGAGGTAGCCGGCGGTCATGTGATCCTCGCCGGACTCCTCCTCGTTCGACCACAGCACGTGCACCCGGCGCTCGTGCAGCCCGGCCCCGATCTTGGCCCAGGCGCCGACCAGCCGCTCGTGCAGGCTGTTCCACTGGTCCAGCTCCGGTCGGGTCTGCTCCAGCCAGTACCACTGGATGATGCTGGCCTCGACGAGCGCGGTGGGGGTGTCCGCGTTGTACTCCAGCATCTTCGGCGGCCAGGTGCCGTCGTACGCCAGGTCGAAGCGCCCGTAGAGGGTGGGTGGGGCCTCCCGCAGTGACCGGGCCACGGCTTCGGTCGCCCACTCCGGGATGCCGAACTCGGCGTACCGGCGGGTGGCCACCACGTGCTCGGCGGCGGCCACCGACATCCGGTGCAGCTCCTCGGTGGCCTCCTCCAGCCGAAGCACCTCGTCGAGGTCGAAGGCGTACGCGCCGGTTTCGTCCCAGTACGACATCATGTCGCCATCGGGCAGCTCGGTGTCGACGTAGACCAGTCCCTGCGCCCGGATCGTGGTGTCCCAGTCGGGGCGGGGCGTGACCCTCTCGCGGCGCACCTCAGCCGCCGCAGGAGGCGAGGTGGGTGCCGAACCCGCCCCGGTCGGGCACGGCGGCTGTGGTCGGCTCCGGGGCGGCGCGGCCGGTGGCCGGGTCGGGGACCCGCATCGCCAACGCGACAGTGTCGCCGCCGCCGACCGGCCCGAGGGCGCAGTCGTCGTCATCGTCGTCGTCAGAGGTCATGTTGCAGCCGGAGAGGGCGAGCGCGAGAGCGGTGAGCGCGCCGAGCTGCACGGAGGCCGACCGTAGCCGGCGGCGGGGGCGTTGGTCCACGGCATCGTTGTAGCCGATGGGCGCCACCGCCGCCGCCCCGCCCCCCGCGCGAGGCGGCTCTCCCCGCCCCCCGGCGGGGCTCCTGGCAGGGGCGATACGCTCGGTTCATGCTCCGTTCCGTCATCCTCGCCGCCTCCCGGTCATCCCAGGTCGAGCGGCTCGTCGCGACCGCCCCGTACACCCGGGACGTCGTTCGCCGGTTCGTCGCCGGCGCCACCACCGACGACGCGTTGCGCGCGACCCGCGGGCTCGTCGACGACGGTCTCGCGGTCACCCTCGACCACCTCGGTGAGGACACCGTCACCCCCGAGCAGGCCATCGCCACCCGCGACGAATACCTGAAGTTGCTGAAGATGCTCGGTGGCGCCGGGCTCACCCCGCCCGCCGAGGTGAGCGTGAAGCTCTCCGCCCTCGGCCAGATGTTCGACGAGCAGTTGGCGTACGACAACGCGCGGGCGATCTGCGCGGCGGCGGACGCCGCGGGCACCACTGTCACCCTGGACATGGAGGACCACACCACCACCGACTCGACGTTGGAGGTGCTGAGCCGGCTGCGCAAGGACTTCCCGTCGACGGGTGCCGTGCTCCAGGCGTACCTGCGCCGGACCGAGTCGGACTGCCGGGAGCTGTCCTCGGCCGGTTCGCGGGTGCGGTTGTGCAAGGGCGCGTACAAGGAGCCGGAGTCGGTGGCGTACCAGTCGGCCCGTGAGGTGGACAAGTCGTACGTGCGCTGCATGAACATCCTGATGTCCGGCGACGGGTACCCGATGCTGGCCACCCACGACCCGCGGATGATCGCCATCGGCGAGGACCGGGCCCGGTGGTTCGACCGGGGACCGGAGCGCTTCGAGTTCCAGATGCTCTACGGCATCCGCCCCGAGGAGCAGGCCCGACTGGCCGGCGAGGGCTACACCGTGCGCACGTACGTCCCGTACGGCGACGAGTGGTACGGCTACCTGATGCGCCGGCTCGCCGAGCGCCCCGCCAACCTGGTCTTCTTCGGCCGCGCCCTGATCTCCAAGAAGTAGTTCCTCCGCCCCGGCCGACGGGCCGGACCGATCGGCCGGGGCGGCCTCGCCGCGTTCAGGGTTTGGTCGTACCCTTCGGCGGGTGACTGACGGGGTGCAGCAGCCAGCACCACGGCGGCTCTGGCCGCTGTGGACGGTGCTCGTGGTGGTCGTCCTGCTGCTGGGCTGCGGCCTGCCGGCCCTGCTCGTCGCGGGCGTGATCCGGGAGAGTGGCGCCCGGTCCACGATCAGCCGGGCCGGTGTCTCGACGGCCGACGATCCCGCCACGGCAGCGGCCCGAGAGCTGACCGACCGGATGACCGCCCAGCTCGACCGGCAGTCCACGGCGCTGCTCGGCGGCGACCGCGCCGGGTTCCTCGCGATCGCCGAACCCGCCGTGCACGCCGACCTGCGCCGACGTTTCGCGGCACTACGCGAGCTGAAGGTGACCGTTTGGCGGGCCGAACCGAGCGGCCTGCCCGCGCCGATCGTCGGCAAGCCGGGGGAGTGGCGGCTCCTGGTGCGCTTCCAGTACTGCTTCGTCGCCCCGAACTGCCGGCCCAGCCCGGTGCTGATCGGCACCCGTTGGCGGGAGTCCGGCGACCAGCCCCGGTTGGTCGCCATGGAGGAATCCAAGTCGGTGGAGACCGGCACCCGACCGTGGGAGATCAGCGACCTGGCCGTGGCGATCGGCGCGCGGACCATCGTCGCCACCACCCCGGCGCTGCGCGGCAAGCTGCCCGGCCTGCTCGCCCAGGCCGAGGCGGCCGCAAAGGTCGCCGACGGGTACGCGGTCGCCGGCTCGCCGCCGGACCGCTACCGGATCTTCTACGCCGGCCCCGCCGAGTGGAAGCGTTGGTACGGCGGCGACCGGCCAGGGTGGACCGGCGGTTACGCGGTCACCGTGGGCGGCGGCCACCACGAGGTGGTGCTCAACGCCGACGGGCTCTCCAGCAGCGGCACCGACGATTTGCTCCGGCACGAGTTGACCCACGCGGCCTCGCTTCCGGAACGCGGCTACCCGGGCAAGACCACCTGGTGGCTGGTGGAGGGGCTGGCCGAGTTCGCGGGCGCCGGCGGGCAGGCGGTCGACAGGTACGAGGGGCTCGCCGAGGTGCGCAAACTGGTCCGGGCCGGCTGGGACGGCAAGTTGGCGGGCGTCAACCCGGCCGACGACGCCTCCGCCGAGCAGGTCGCCGGCAGCTACGGCGTCGGCTACCTGGCCGTCCGGCACCTCGTCGACAGGTACGGGCCGCAGCGGTTGCTCACCTTCTTCAAGGCTGTGGTGCACGAGCGCAAGACCCTCGAGGTGGCTGCCGAGGAGGCGTTCGGCGAGCAGTGGTCGACGCTGCACGACGAGTGCGTCGCGTACGTCCGCGCCGCCACCGCCTGACGTGCTCGCAGGTGGCGGGACGGCGCGCCGTACCATCGATGCGTGCGCCGCCCTCAGTCAGCTCGGCCGGGCAGCACCGTCCGGCCCCGCCTGCTCGTCGCCCTGACCGCCGCCGTCGTCCTCACCGCCACCACCGCCGCCTCGTGCGGCGATGACGGCCCCGACCTCGCGCTGGCGTCGGCCGCCCGCAACCCGGTCAGCGAGCTGATCGACGCTCCGGCTACCGTCACCGCCCGCGCCGCCGCGACCCTGACCGCCCCCGCCGACGGCTCGCTGGCAAGCCTGCGTGTCCAGCCCGGACAGCGGGTCAAAGCCGGCCAGGTCCTCGCCGTGGTCGACTCGCCCTCGGCCCGGCAGCGGCTGCGCCAGGCGAAGGAGGCGTTGGACGCGGCCAAGCGCGCCGGTCGGGGTGTCTCCACGGGCAACCTGGCAAGCAGTCGACGTGGCACCGACAAGGCGGCCGACGAGGCGTTCGACGCCGCCCGCAAGGCCGCCGAGAAAATCGCCGAACCGCAGTTGCGGGACGCCCTGCTGACCCAGGTGACGTCCGCGCAGCGGCAGTACGCGGCCGCCGCGCGCAGCGCCGACCAGGCCGTCCGCGCGGTGCAGCGGGGGATCAACGGGCTGAGCTCGGCCGTCGGCGCGCTCTCCGCGGCCCAACGGCTCCAGGCCCAGCAGGCGTACGACCTGGCGAAGGCGACTGTCGACGCGCTGACCCTGCGCGCCCCGATCGCCGGCATCGTGCAACCGGGCGGCACCCGGGCGGGCGGTGGCGCGACCGGTGGCCTCGCGGGGCTGTTGGAGCAGGCCGGTGGTGCCCAGGCCGCCGGTCTCAACCCGTCCGCGCTGACGTCCGGCCAGGGCGGGCCGCCTCCCGGGGTGGACGACGCGGTCGCGGTCGGCGGCCAGGTCACCGCCGGCACACCGGTGCTGACCGTGGTGGACACCGGGCAGTTGGGGTTGCTCGCCGAGGTGGACGAGACCGACGTGCTGCTGGTAAAGGCCGGGGTGACCGCCACCGTCGAGTTGGACGCCGTCAGCGGCGCCAGCTACGACGCGACGGTGCGCTCGGTGGACGTGCTGCCCACCAACTCCGCCCAGGGCGGGGTGACCTACCGGGTGCGCCTCGCGCTGGGCGCCGGAAAGCTGGCCGAGGACGAGCCGGCTCCGACGCCCCGCCCGGGCATGAACGCGATAGTCCATCTGCGGGTGCGTGAGGCCGCCGACGCGGTGACCGTACCCGCTTCGGCGGTGTTCTCCGCCGACGGCCGGGACGCGGTCTGGGTGGTCCGCGACGGCAGGGCCGGGCGGGCGGCGGTCACCGTGGGCGTCCAGGGGTCGGATCTGGTGCAGATCATCAACGGCGTGCAGCCCGGCGACCGGATCGTGGTGCGCGGCACCGACCAGGTGCGCGACGGCCAGGAGGTGCGGTGACCGACGCCCCGCCGGCGATCGAGGCGGTGGAGGTGTCCCGGACGTACCAACTGGACGGGGTGTCCGTCGAGGCCCTGCGCGGGGTGTCGCTGGTCGTGCGAGCGGGTGACTACGTGGCCCTGGTCGGTCCGTCCGGCTCGGGCAAGTCCACCCTCATGCACCTCCTCGGAGGGTTGGACCGGCCGACCGGTGGGCGTCTGGTGATCGGTGGTCGGGACGTCAACGCCCTCACGCCGCCGGAGATGGCCGCCCTGCGCAACGAGACGATCGGCTTCGTCTTCCAGGCGTTCCACCTGTTGCCGCGTACCTCGGCGGTGGAGAACGTGGCCCTCCCGCTCGTCTACCGGGGCGTGCCGGCGCGGCAGCGTCGGGAGCGGGCGGCGGCGATGCTCGGCCGGGTCGGCCTCGGGCACCGCCTGGACCACCGGCCCAACCAGATGTCCGGTGGGGAGCAGCAACGGGTGGCGATCGCCCGCGCGCTGGTCACCGAGCCGACGGTGCTGCTGGCCGACGAACCGACGGGCAACCTGGACAGCGTCACCGGTGCGGCGGTGCTGGAGCTGTTGGAACAGTTGAACGTGGAGTCCGGGGTGGCGCTGGTGATGGTCACCCACGACCAGGAGGTGGCGGCCCGGGCCCAGCGGCGGATCACGATGCGCGACGGAGTGGTCGTGGCGGACAGCGACGACCCTCATGATCGACCGCCGTCCGTCGATCCCGGTCGACCTGCGACACTGGTCTCCGCTCCCAGCGCGGAGCCCCGGTCCGCGTCCGGAAGCGGTCCGGGGCACCCGTCCGGTGGCTCCGGTGGCGCCGCCGGAGCCACCGGGCGCCTTCCGCAGGAGGTGGACCCGGGCCGGCCCGAGGTCGAGCGTCCGGGGGGCGAGCCGTGAGGGTCGCCGAGGCGTGGCGGGTGGCGCTGGGCGCCCTGCGGGCCAACCGGCTGCGCAGCGCGCTGACCATGCTCGGGGTGATCATCGGAGTCGCCTCGGTGGTCCTGCTGGTGGCCATCGGCACCGGCACCAAACAGAAGGTCGAACAGCAGGTCGAGGGCCTCGGCTCCAACCTGCTGCTGGTCGTGCCCGGCCGCATCGAGGTGGGCAACGCCCCGGTGGTCTCGCCGCTGACCCTGAAGGACGTCGACGCCGTCACCCGGGTGGTCGGCGACCCCGACCGGGTGGCGGTCACCGTCGCCTCCGGGGCGACCGCGCGAGCCGGTGCCCGTTCCGACTTCACCACCGTGCAGGGAGTGCTGGAGACCACCCCGACGGTGTTCACGCGGTCGCTGGCCCGGGGTCGCTACCTCACCGGCACCGACGTGGACACCAGCCGCCGGGTGGCGGTGCTCGGCGACTCGGTGGCCCGCACGCTCTTCCCCGACCGGGACCCGCTCGGCCAGCAGGTGACGCTGGCCGGGGTGCGGTTCCGGGTGATCGGCGTCTTCGCGCCCCTCGGGCAGAGCCTCGGCGTCGACCGGGACGACGAGGTGCACGTGCCGGTGACCGCCGCGCAGCGGCTCTGGGGCACCCAGCGGGTGGACGGCATCGCCGTGAAGGCCCCGGACCGGGAACGGATCGACGAGCTGGGCGAACGGATCGTCGCGGAGCTGAACCGCCGGCACCCGGACACCGAGTTCAGCGCGGTCACCCAGCAGCAGATCCTCGGTGTGCTCGGCGACATCCTCGGCGTTCTCACCGGCGTACTGGCGGCCATCGCCGGCATCTCCCTGCTCGTCGGCGGTGTCGGAGTCTCCAACATCATGCTGGTGAGCGTTCGGGAGAGGACCCGGGAGATCGGGCTACGCAAGGCAGTCGGGGCCCGCCCCCGCGACATCGGTGTGCAGTTCCTGCTGGAGGCGGTGCTGCTCACCACGATCGGTGGGGTGACCGGAATGGCGTTGGGCGTGGGCACCGCCCTGCTGATCAACGGGCTGTCACCGATCCCGGCCGCGATCACCTGGTGGTCGTTGGCGCTCGCCTTCGGCGTGTCCGCGGTGGTGGGCATCGTCTTCGGGGTCGTCCCCGCGCAGCGCGCCGGCAGACTCGACCCGGTGGTCGCGCTACGCGCCGAGTGAACAGCGTCGGAGCGGGCCGGGACGCCGGGCGGCGTCGGAGCTGGCCGGGACGCCGGGCGGCGTCGGAGCTGGCCGGGACGCCGGGCGGCGTCGGTGGAACCGGGACGCCGGGCGCGGGCGGGGAGATTCCGGGAGTGTGGATCGGGTGAACGGCGAGAAGAAACATGATCAGTTGTACGAAGGGATCGCGCCGGTCACAGCCGCCCCGCTACCGTACTGGTAACACGCGCGTCGCCGCCCGGCCCGGAGCATCCGTCGGGTTGGCACGCGCCGGGCATGGGATGGGTTGGTGAGCCATGGCCGGGTCACAGTCCGACGGGCGACTGTCGGAGGTCAGGTTCCTGACCGTCGCGGAGGTGGCGACGGTCATGCGGGTCTCGAAGATGACTGTCTATCGCCTGGTGCACAGCGGTGAGCTCACCGCCGTCCGGGTCGGCCGGTCGTTCCGGGTGCCCGAGCACGCGGTACACGAATATCTCCGGGGCGCTTTCCAAGAGACCGCCTGAGCCGTCGTTCGGCTCCCCGGGTGCCGTCCAACCGGCATCGACGGGGGCGCGTTGGTCCGGCCGAGGCCCTCCGGCTACCCTGGAGCCCGACCGAGACCCCACCGGTGCGCCCCGCCGCCCAGACTGGTCCGGTCCGTTGTCCGCAAGCGGTCGCCGTCGCCACCTGCGTGGTGTCATCCGGTCCGCCCCGCACGTTGTATCGAAAGGCTGTCGTATGGGCTCGGTGGTCAAGAAGCGCCGTAAGCGCATGGCTAAGAAGAAGCACCGCAAGCTGCTGCGTAAGACCCGCGTCCAGCGTCGCCGTCTCGGCAAGTGATCGCCGCCGGGCGCTGAGCCCGGCATTCGGCGGCACTTGCCAAACTGTCGACCCCCGGAGGCTCAGGTGATCAGGCCGTGGTCGTCCCGGCTCGGTCCTTCCTGCCGGGGTAGGTGCGTCAGATGACCCTCGGTGGCACCTCAGGTGCCCCGGGGGTCGTCCTCGTCACCGGGGTGGGCCGCTATCTGGGTGCCCACGTGGCGGCCCGCCTGGCCGCCGACCCGCGTATCGAGCGGGTCATCGGCGTCGACGCACCGGATTCCGGCACCGAGTTCACCGATCTGCTGGACCGGGTCGAACGGATCCGCGTCGACAACGATTCGCTCGGTGGCCTCCTCGCCGACCTGGACGTCGACGCCGTCGTGCACCTCGCCCTGGTCAGCTCCCCCGACAAGCAGCACGGTGGCCGGTCCGCGATGAAGGACCAGAACGTCATCGGCAGCATGCACCTGCTGGCCGCCTGCCAACGGGCTCCCCGGCTGCGCAAGCTCGTGGTCCGGTCGTCGACTGCCGCGTACGGGGTGTCGTTCCGGGATCCGGCGGTCTTCACCGAGGAGACCGAGCCCCGCGAGGTGCCGCGTGGCGGTTTCGGCCGCGACATTCTCGACCTTGAGGGGTACGTCCGGGGCTTCCGGCGCCGCCGGTCCGACGTCACCGCGACGGTGCTGCGCTTCGCCCCGTTCATCGGCTCGACCGCCGACACCACGTTGACCCGCTACTTCGCGCAGCCGTTCGTGCCCACCGTCTTCGGCCGGGACCCCCGTCTGCAGTTCCTGCACTTCGACGACGCGTTGGAGGTGCTGCACCTCTCGATCGTGGAGGACCATCCGGGCACCTACAACGTCGCCGGTCCGGGGGTGCTGTCGCTGTCGCAGGCGATCCGGCGGGCCGGTCGGGTCGCCGTACCGGTGCTGGAGCCGAGTCTCTCCGGTGCCGCCGCGCTGGCCCGCACCATGGGGTTCGGCCGCTACGGCCTGGACCAGGTCGACCTCTTCGTGCACGGCCGGGTGGTCGACACCAGCCAGCTTGAGCAGGAGTACGGCTTCACACCCCGATCGACCGCCGAGGCGTTCGACGACTTCATTCGCGCCCACCACGGTGGGGTGGTGGTCACCCGGGGGCAGTTGGCGGCCGCCGAGCAACTCGTCCTGGACGGCATCCGGCAGGTCCGCTCCGCAGTTCGGGATCGGTCGTGACCGGGCCCGGTGAGGGGCGCGATCCGCGGGGGGTCGGGCGTTTCGACGTACCGCAGCCGTTGGCGGCGGACGTGGAGCCGGCGCGGCGGAACGGACATCGACCGGCCGCTCAGGCCGCGCCGACCCCGACGCCGACCGACGAGATCGACACCGCGACCACCGACGAGCCCGCCGGGGACCTGGTCGACGTTCCGACGTCGGGTGGCACCGAACCGGCGGTGCCGGACCGGCCGGGGGACCACTGGGACCGCAGGGTCGCGAACGGCCTGGCCTTCCTGCGCCGGCGTCTCTCCGGCGACTACGAGGTCGACGAGTTCGGTTTCGACTCGGAGTTGACCGACGCGGTCTTCCACCCCCTGCTGCGGCTGCTCTACCGGGACTGGTTCCGCACCGAGGTCAGCGGCGTCGAGCACGTGCCCGTCGACGGACCAGCCCTGGTGGTCGGCAACCACTCGGGGACGGTGGCGCTGGACGCGTTGATCCTCTCGGCGGCGCTGCACGACAAGCATCCCGCCCACCGCTACCTTCGGCTGCTCGGCGCCGATCTGGTCTTCCGGATGCCGGTGGTCTCCGAGCTGGCCCGCAAGACCGGTGGCACGGTGGCCTGCAACCCGGACGCCGAGCGGCTGCTCAGCGGCGGCGACCTGGTCGGGGTGTTCCCCGAGGGCTTCAAGGGCATCGGCAAGCTGTACGCCGACCGGTACAAGCTGCAACGGTTCGGGCGGGGCGGTTTCGTCTCGGCGGCGCTGCGCACCGGCACCCCGATCGTGCCGGTCGCCATCGTCGGCGGCGAGGAGATCTACCCGATGCTCGCCGACATCAAGCCCCTGGCGCGACTGCTCAAGCTGCCCTACTTCCCGGTCACGCCGACCTTCCCGTGGCTCGGGCCGCTGGGCATGGTGCCGCTGCCCAGCAAGTGGCTCATCGAGTTCTGTCCGCCGATCCCCACCGCGCACCTGACCGACTCGGCGGACGACCCGCTGGTGGTCTTCAACCTCGCCGACCAGGTGCGGGAGACCATTCAGCAGACCCTGCACACACTGTTGGAGCGCCGACCCGACCCGTTCGGTCCCTGACGTATCTCAGCCGGCGCGGCGGCGGCGCTGCAACGCCAGCCCGGCGGTGACCGCGCCGACGACCAGCCCGGCGGCCGCGGTGGACGGTACGGCGATCTTGACCGCTCGCCGACCGGTGCGGAAGTCCCGTACCTCCCAGCCGTGCTGGCGGGCCTGCCGCAGCAGGGCGCCGTCCGGGTTGACCGCCACCGCCCGGCCCACGGCGGAGAGCAGCGGCAGGTCGTTGGCCGAGTCGCTGTACGCCGCGCAGCGGGCCAGGTCGAGCCCTTCCACCGCGGCCAGCTGGGTGACCGCCTCGGCCTTCGCCGGCCCGTGCATCAGGTCACCCACCAACCGCCCGGTGTATGCCCCGTCCACCACCTCGGCCACCGTGCCGATGGCACCGGTCAGGCCGAGCCGGGCGGCGATCACTCGGCCGATCTCCACCGGGGCGGCGCTGACCAGCCAGACCCGTTGGCCGGCCGCCAGGTGCCGTTGTGCGAGTTGGTGGGTGCCGGCCCAGATCCGGGGTGCCATCATCTCGTCGAAGATCTCCTCCGCGAGGTGCTCCACGTCGTCGACGCGCCAGCCCTCGACGAAGGCCAGCGCGGCCTCCTTGGCCAGCGACATGTCACCGGCGTGCTCACGGGCCAACAACCGGAACCGGAGTTGCTGCCAGGCGAAGCGGGCCAGGTCGGCGGAGGTGAAGTAGTTGCGGGAGGCGAGCCCACGGGCGAACCAGTAGATCGACGCGCCCTGCATCATCGTGTTGTCCACGTCGAAGAAGGCCGCAGCGGTCGGGTCCGGTGCGGAGGCGACGGCCGGGGTCAGGTCGGTCTCGGCCCAGCCCGCGGTGTGCCCCTCGGCGTCGGTGCTGACCGTCACCTTACGGCTGCGCGCCACGCGACTCCCTTCCTCACCGATACGACGGATGCCCCCAGCGAGGGTAGCCGCCGTGCGCGGCCGACCGGCCGGGCACAGCACGAACTGTGGCGAGGCCGGTCGGACGTGCGGTATAGGGGGTGGGAGGTCAGCGAGCCCCGGGGCAGGTGCTCGGGTCGGGGCCGAGGGTGTCGCTGGCGGTCGGGGCCGGCAGGCCGCAGGCGATCGCCGCGCGCAGCGAGTCCGAGCGCTCCCGGATGCTGTCCAGGAGGCGCAGGGACCGCTGGGTCCGTTCCCGGTCGACGCGGGTGCTCCCGTCGAGCAGACCGCTCACCGCCCGGCGTTGCCCGGTGACGAACGTGTTGAGCGTGTCCAGGCTGCCCGGCTCCGCCCGCTGTGCCGCGGCGGTGGTCAGCAGGCGTACACCCTGCCGGGTGTCGGCGTCCATGTCGTCGAGGACGGCGCTGTAGCCGATCCGGTCGCCGCGCAACTCGGCGGCCTCGCCGAGTCTGGTCCGGGCGAAGTCCAGGAAGAGTTGACCGCGGCTGATGTCGGAGCTGGCCAGGGCGAGCTGAGCCCGTTCGGTCGAGCGCTTCATCCCGTACAGCGCGTCACCGGGCACCGCGTTCTCGCTGGCGGCGGAAATGCCGGAGACGGCGATGGCGCCCGCGGCGATCCCGACCAGGATCGCGCCCCGGGCTCGGGCCCGCCGGGCGGTGACCGCCGGCAGAAGCCGTCCCCGGGTGGTCGTGGCCGGACGCGTGGCGGCCGGTTCGCTGGCCGCCGGTGTGGTGCCCAGCCCTTCCCGTTCGGCGGTGGCGAGCAGCATCGCCCGCAGGCCGGTCCGGAAGTCCTGGTCCACCTCGACCGTCGGGGGGTCGGTGCTGATCCGTTGGCCCACCGCGACGAGGGGCGCGAGTTGACCGTCCACCCGGGCTCGTACGTGGTGTCGCCGAGCGCCGTTGGCCTCGTCGAGAAGCTGCGCGAAGCGCTCGGCGCGCCGGCGGGAGATGAGGATGTCGTCCACCGCAGGCACCTCCTCTCGCTGGTCACGGCCGGTCGGCCGCCGTCCTTGCCGGAGACCGGGCGGCAGTGTGACACCACGGAGGTGAGGCGCCGCCGGCTTGCCGGTCGGACCTCGGTGACCCGGCCTGCCGGGACAACCACCGGTCGCACCCGGAGAAACGCGGCGGACCGTTCACGGGTTACGGGCCGGGCGGAGCGGAAATTACAGAAAGTGATCGTCGTCACCGGGCGGGACCGACCCTGAGCTGCGCGGACGTCGATCGACGCCCATCGGTCCCGCCGTCGCAAACTACGGCTGGAAGCCGTCCGGGAGCAGCCGGGCCAGGGCGCGTACGGCCCGGTACTGGAGGGCCTTGATGGCACCCTCGTTCTTGCCCATCGCACGGGCCGTCTCGGCCACCGAGAAGCCCTGGAGGAAGCGGAGCACGATGCACTCCTGCTGCTCCGGGTTGAGCTGCTTCACGGCGGTGAGCAGCGCGACGTTCGTGATGTGCTCCACCACCGCCGCCTCCGGGCTGCCCTCCGGGCCCCGGTCCTCCCGATCGGCGTCGAGCACGTCACCGGTGGTGACCTCCAGCCGGTACCGGCCCGACTTGAAGTGGTCCGCGACCAGGTTGCGGGCGATCGTCACCAGCCAGGCGCCGAGGTCGCGGCCCTGCCAGGTGAAGCTGCCGATCCGCTTGAGCGCACGCAGGAAGGTGTCCGAGGTGAGATCCTCGGCGAGTTGGCGGTTGCCGACCCGGAAGTAGATGAACCGGAAGACGGTGTCCACGTACCGGTCGTAGATCAGGCCGAACGCCTCGGACTCGCCGGCCTGGGCGCGCTCGATCAGCGTCCAGACCTCGGTGGCCGGGTCGGACGGGTCGGGGCGGCTCGGAAAGCCGGTCGGGGTCGTGGCGGTGGCGGCCGGCACCGCCGGGATCACCGCCGTCTCGCCCGCCGCCGGATCGGTGGTCACCGTCGGTGTCTCGCTGACCCGTCGACCCTGCGCCGGCATCGTCGGTCGAGGCGGAACGGCGACCCGGCCGCCGGTCGGCCGCGCGTTCCCGCCGGGCACCACGGGCCGCGGCGGCGGCTCGTTGTGGTGCGGCCGGCTGCGGGTGCGGGGGGCTGTGCCGTCGCCGAGCACGGCGGCGCCGTGGGGTTCGTCGAGTGGGGCACGGGCCGTCGGTCTCTCGTTGACGTGCGAGCGTGCCGGCTGGCCGGTCAGGCCGACTGGGCGTTCCGCGTAACCGAAGGTGGTCACCGGGTTACCCCCGTCCCGTCGGTCGCCGGATGGGCCGGTCTGTGCGTCGTCGGGGCGGACCGACCGGGGAGTCGGCCGGGCAGGACGGTCACGGGGGTTGCCGATGGGCGGCAAATCCCCTGGAGGTGCTGGTCCAATGCGCTAACAGGCACGGGGGCCTCCTCGGGCTGAGGGGTGTCGACTCACGGCAAATGGGGTGAGCCGACCCGAGTGATGATAGGGCCAACGTCACCCGCGCGTGGCAAGTCCGTTACACAAGGCGGAAGTATTTCCCGCTCCCTCCGTGCGGTGCCGGACCGGTTGTCCGTCGTGTGCGATTGACTTTCCGTCGACCCGGTGTTCCTCGGTGGATGCCCTGGTGGGGTGGGTCGCCCGTTCGGTTGGACCGGTCGCTGCGGGTGGCGGCGCGGGCGTGGCCGAAACGTCTGCGGACGACGCCGACCATCCCATCGGCGGGACTTGATCGGACCACCGATGGCACACCTGACAGTCCCGTGTACGGGACGGTCGCCCTCGCGCCGCTCGGGCACCTGTTCGCACCGTCGGTCGTGGCCGGGTCGTCGGCCGCTGTGCCAGACTTGATCACCGCGCCGGCCGAGTCGGCGGTACCGGGTGTGCCGCCCCCGCGGACCGGCGAGACTGTGCGGGCGTACGTGGTGGCGGCGTCGGCGCGACCGGTGACGATGCCGACCGAACTGCCGGCGAGCGCCGAAAACCCCATACGGAGGTAACCGATGTCCAGTGACGCCCGGCTCGCCCTGATCACCCGACCCGGCTGCCATCTGTGCGACGACGCCAAGGCGGCACTCGACCGGGTGGTGGCGGTGACCGGCGACAAGTGGGTCGAGTGGGACGTCACCGACGACGAGGGGCTGGAGCGGGAGTACGGAGACCGACTGCCGGTGGTGCTGCTCGACGGCAAGGAGCACGGCTACTGGCGGGTCGAGGAGGACCGGCTGCTGCGGGACCTGACCACACCTCAGCTCTGAGCGGTACCTATGGTGCTCCGATGACCTCCGCACCCCCGCACCTCGTCTGGGACTGGAACGGCACCCTGCTCAACGACCTCAGCCTGGTGGTGTCCGCCACCAACGTCGTGTTCACGAGCCTTGGTGGGCCGACCGTCACCCTGGACGAGCACCGGGTGCGGTTCCGGCGGCCGATCGCCGAGTACTACGCCGAGGTGCTCGGGCAGGCCGTCGACGACGACGAGTTCGGCCGGCTGGACCGGATCTTCCACGAGGCGTACCGCACCGGCCTCACCACCTGTGAGCTGGCCGCCGACGCGCGCGACGCGATGGCCTCCTGGCCGGGCAGCCAGAGTCTGCTCTCCATGTGGTTCCACGAGGAGTTGGTGCCGACCGTGCACACGTACGGGTTGACCGGCCACTTCACCCGGGTCGACGGGCTGCGGGCCACGGTCGGCGGCGGCCGTAAGGCCGAGTCGCTCCGGTCACACCTGGCGGAGCTGGGCGTGGACGGCGCCTCGGTGGTGCTGATCGGGGACTCCATCGACGACGCGGACGCCGCGCTCGCGGTCGGCGGTCGTGCGGTGCTCTACACCGGCGGGTTCACCGACCCGGCCCGGCTGCGCGCCTCCGGCCACCCGGTGGCCGACACCCTCCTCGACGCGGTCAACCTGGCGCGGGAGGTCAGTTCCGCAGGTAGGTGAGGACGGCCAGCACCCGCCGGTGCTGCTCGGTGTCCGGCGGCAGGGTGAGCTTGGTGAAGATGTTGCGTACGTGCTTCTCCACCGCGCCGTCGCTGACCACCAGGGCGCGGGCGATGGCGGTGTTCGAGCGTCCCTCGGCCATCAGGGCGAGCACCTCACGTTCGCGGGGCGTCAGCTCGCGCAGCGGGTCGTCGCGGCGGCGTCGGGCGAAGAGCTGGCCGACCACCTCCGGGTCGAGCACCGTGCCGCCGGCCGCCACCCGGCGCAGCGCGTCCAGGAACTCGTCGATCGCGGCGACCCGATCCTTGAGCAGGTAGCCGATACCGCCGCCGGCAGCGCCGGTGGTGGCCAGCAGATCATCGGCGTACGAGACCTCGACGTACTGGGAGAGCACCAGGATCGGGGTACGCGGCACCAGCCGGCGTGCCTCCACCGCCGCCCGGAGTCCCTCGTCGGTGTGCGACGGCGGCATCCGGACGTCGACGATCGACACGTCCGGCTGGTGCTCCACCACCGCCTCGACGAGCGCGTCGCCGTCCCCGACGGCGGCCACCACCTGATGGCCACTCTCGGTCAGCAGCCGGACCAGTCCCTCGCGGAGCAGGACGCCGTCGTCGGCGATCACGATGCGCATGGCTGTGTTGTCTACCACGTCCGACGCGTCGTGCGGGGGCGGCGCGGGACTGCTCACAGCGGTAGCTCGGCGCGGATCTCGGTGGGGCCGCCGATCGGGCTCACCACCGCCAGTTCACCGCCGGCGGCCCGGACCCGGTCGGCGATGCCGGCCAGCCCGTGCCCCTTGGCCAGGTGTGCGCCGCCCTGACCGTCGTCGCCCACCCGCACCTGGAGGTGGGTGCCCTGCCGGGCGACGGCCACCACGGCCTCGGTGGCCCGCGCGTGCTTGGCGACGTTCGTCAACGCCTCGGACACCACGAAGTAGGCGGTGTTCTCCACCGCCGGGTCGAGCCGCCCGCCCGGAGTGCCGAGCTGCGGATCAACCTGGAGCTCGATCGGGATCAGCCCGCGACCGGCAATCGCGGCCAGGGCGCTGGGCAGGCCCCGGTCGACGAGGATCGGCGGGGCGATGCCCCGGGACAGTGCCCGCAGCTCGGCGAGCGTGTCCCGGGTCTGCGTGACCGCCTCGTCGATGGTCCGGCCGGCGGCCTCCGGGTCGGAGGCGAGCTGCATCCGGGCGCGGCTGAGGTCCATGGCCAGGCGGACCAGGCGCTGCTGGGGGCCGTCGTGGATGTCGCGTTCCAGCCGGCGCAGCGCGGACGCCTCGGCGGACACGGCGGCCCGTTTCTGCTCCTCCAGCACGGTGATCCGGTCGCGCATCTCGGCCACCCCGGTCAGCATGGCCTTGGCGAAGCTGGCCTGCAGCAGGGCGCATCCCCGCACCACGATCGGCAGGGTGATCAGGAAGAACACCCCGATCGCGGTGTTCAGGCCGATTCGGGCGGTGGTCGAGTCGCCGAGGCCGAGCAGTTGGGCGAGGTCCTGGTCACCCTCGCCGCTGGCGCGGGGCAGGGCCCAGTCGTAGACCCAGTACAGCGAGCCGGCGATCGCTCCGGCCCACCAGACCACGGCGACCACGAACGTGCCGGCCGCCGCGATGAGCCGCAGGATGCCGTGCGCCAGGTCGAGCCAGGACTGGGCGTCCCGCATCGGCACGAAGATCCTTCGCCAGGCGTTCGCGCCCGCCTCGGGCAGCCGGTAGTGCGGCCGGATCCGGGGTTGCCGGAGCACCGCGGGCAGCCGTAGCCGTTCGATGTCGGCCAGCCCACGGGCGGCGTACAGGGTGCCGCTGAGGATCGGCAGACCGATCACCGTGACCACCAGGCCGATGCCGACCGCGGTGCCGAGGATGAGGACGACGAAACTGGCCACCGCCAGAGGCAGACCGAGGAGCACGTAGCCGGAGTCGACGAAGAGTTGGCGGGGAATGCTCGGTGCCAGCGTCGGTGGGTCGCTGGTGGCGGCAACGGCGGTCATGGGAAAAGGCTAGGCATTCCGACTTCCGGTCCCCATCCCGAAGCCCTGCCTCTCCCCCGTAGTGCTGCCCCTACCACCTGCGGAACGGCCCGGTGAGGCTCAGCGCGGGATTGGTCAGAGAAGTCGGTATTGAGCAATAATTGCCTGGGCGGCACGGACGAAAGTCGCTAAATCGATCTTGCGGAATGGAGCTGTTGGTGGAGTCGCGGCACGCAGCGACAAGATCGCGATTTGTGCACGTCTTCACAAGCGCCTACTCTGTGACTCCGACGCGCCCTGCTAGCACAGCCGGCAACCTCGGTCGCCAGCGGGAGTCCATAAGCGGCCGACCAGCGGAGTTGGCCGAGGATCGCACCGCACGGAGTCTCATGAGTCAGCACCGTCACCCAGGCGCGCCCGGCCGCGCCGGTGCCGTACCAGCGCTCCCGGATCTGCCCGAGGCCACCGTCGCTCGGCTCCCGGAATACCTGCGCGCGCTGCACAACCTCGCCGACACCGGGCACGAGACGGTCTCCAGCGAGGAGCTGTCCGCAGCCGCCGGCGTCAACTCCGCCAAGCTTCGCAAGGACCTCTCGCACCTCGGCTCGTACGGCACCCGGGGCGTCGGCTACGACGTCACGCTGCTGATCGAGCAGATCGAGAATGTGCTCGGGCTCACCCAACGCCGGGCGGTCGCCCTGGTCGGCGTGGGTAATCTCGGTCACGCTCTGGCCGGCTACGACGGCTTCGCCGGCCGGGGCTTCCGGATCGCCGCACTTCTCGACGCCGATCCCTCCCGGGTCGGCGAAGAGATCAATGGCCTGGTGGTCCGGCATGTCGACGATCTGGCGACGGTCGCCGCGGAGGAATCCCTCGCGATCGGCGTGATCGCCACCCCGGCCGCAGCCGCCCAGCAGGTCGCCGACCAGCTGGTCGCCGTCGGCGTGACGAGCATCCTCAACTTCGCGCCGTGCGTACTCTCGGTTCCGGAGGGGGTCGACGTGCGCAAGGTCGATCTCGCCATCGAGCTGCAGATTCTGTCCTTCCACGAGCACCGCAAGGCGTCGCTGACCGCGCTGCCCGCCACCGGCGGGTCCGCTCTCACGGCCCTGCCGGGCGGGTTCGCGGCCACCGACACCCAGGAGGCGATCGGCACGTGAAACTGCTCGTCGTCGGCGCGTCCTATCGGACCGCCCCGGTCGCCACGCTGGAACAACTGGCCGTGCCTCCCGCAGACCTCACCCGCACCCTGGACCGCCTGGTCGCCCAGCCCTACGTGGCCGAGGCGGTGATCGTCTCCACCTGCAACCGGGTGGAGGTCTACGCCGCCGTGTCCGGTTTCCACGGTGGGCTCGGCGACGTGTGCGCCGTCCTGGCGGAGCAGGCCGGCACCTCGCCGGCGGCACTCGCCAGCCACCTGTACGTGCACTACGACACCGCTGCCGTGGAGCACGTCTTCCGGGTCGCCACCGGTCTGGACTCGATGGTGGTCGGCGAGGCGCAGATCCTCGGCCAGCTGCGTGACGCGTACCACTGGGCCACCGGCGCCGACTCGGCCGGCCGCCTGCTGCACGAGCTGATGCAGCAGGCCCTGCGGGTCGGCAAGCGCGCCCACGCCGAGACCGGCATCGACCGTGCCGGCCAGAGCGTCGTCACCGCCGCGCTCGAGCTGGCCGCCGGGCACCTCGACGGCGACCTCGCCGGCCACCCGGCCCTGGTGGTCGGCGCCGGCGCGATGGGCTCACTCGGGGTGGCCACGCTGTCCCGGCGGGGCGCCGGTCCGCTCACCGTCAGCAACCGGGGCGCCGACCGGGCCGTCCGGCTCGCCGAGTCGTACGGGGCGAGTGCCGCGCCGATGACCGAGCTGGCCGACACCCTTTCCACAGTGGACATCGTAGTGGCCGCCACCGCTTCCACCGAACCGGTCCTCACCCGGGCGGTGGTCAGCGCGGCGCTCGCCGAACGGGACCCGGTCCGGGGCCCGCTGGTCCTGCTCGACCTTGCCGTCCCGCGTGACGTCGAGGACGGTGTCGCCGAGCTGTCCGGCGTCGAGGTGATCGACATCGACCGGATGGCGGCGCTGCTCGCCGACGGTCCGGCCGCCGCGGACGCCGCCGCCGTCGAACGGATCGTGCGGGGCGAGGTGGAGAGCTTCCTCACCTGGCTGCGCGGTGCCGACGTGGCGCCCACCGTGGCCGCGCTGCGCGGCCGAGCCGACGACGTGGTCACCGCCGAGCTGCGCCGGCTCGCCCAACGTCGCCCCGACCTCGGCGACGACCTGCGCGCCGAGGTCGCCCGTACCGTGCACCGGGTCGTGCAGCGGCTGCTGCACCAGCCCACCGTCAAGGTCCGCCAGTTGGCCGCGGAGCCCGGCGGCGACCAGTACGCGGCCCTGCTGCGCGAGCTGTTCGACCTCGAGGTGCCGCAGACCTCTCCGGTGGACACCGTCCCGGACGTGCTGACCCCCGACCTCGGTATGGCGCTGCCCGGTGTCGACCCGGTGTCCGGTGCCGACGCCCCCGAGCCCACCCCACCCACCGGAGGTGCGCGATGACCGCCCCCCTACGCCTCGGCACGCGCGGCAGCGCCCTCGCGATGGCCCAGTCCGGCCAGGTCGCCGAGGCGGTGACCGCCGCCACCGGTCGCCCGGTCGAGCTGGTCGAGGTGGTCACCGCGGGCGATCGTTCCAACGCACCGGTGCACCGGCTCGGCGTCGGGGTGTTCGTCTCCGCGCTGCGCGACGCCCTGACCGCCGGGACGATCGACTTCGCGGTGCACTCCTACAAGGATCTGCCCACGGCTATCGCCGCCGGGCTGCACATCGCGGCGGTGCCGGCCCGACTGGACCCGCGCGACGCGCTGATCGCCCGGGGCGGCCGGACGCTCGCCGAACTACCGCCCGGCGCCACCGTGGGCACCGGCGCGCTGCGCCGGATCGCCCAACTGCACGCGCTCGGCCTGCAACTCGAGGTCACCCCGATCCGCGGCAACATCGACACCCGCCTGGCGCGGGTGGTCGGTCCCGAGGCCGACCTCGACGCCGTCGTCCTGGCCCGGGCCGGGTTGGCCCGGATCGGTCGGGCCGACGAGATCACCGAGACGCTGGATCCGATGCTGATGCTGCCCGCCCCCGCCCAGGGAGCGTTGGCCGTGGAGTGCCGGGTCGACGACCAGAGCCTGGTCGAGTTGCTCGCGGTGCTCGACCACGCACCGTCGCGAGCCGCGGTCACCGCGGAACGCGCGTTTCTGGCAACCCTGGAGGCTGGGTGCAGCGCACCCGTCGCCGCCTACGCGGAACTCGCCGAGGGCGATACCGGCGATGAGATCTACCTGCGCGGGGCGGTGATCAGCCCGGACGGCACTCGTGACCTCCGGCTGTCCCGCACCGGAACGCCCGCCGACGCGACGGAGATCGGTAAGGCACTCGCCGCCGAACTCCTCGACCTCGGCGCCGACTCGATCCTCGGCCACGATGGACACACCGGCCCGGGGACCCAGCAATTTGGGAGCACAGAATGACCCGCACCCGTAAGCCCGTCGGCCGTATCGCGTTCGTCGGGGCTGGCCCCGGTGACCCTGGGCTGCTGACCCGTCGGGCCCACGACGCCCTGGTCGACGCTGACCAGGTGATCTACGACCGGGGAGTCCCGGAGTCGTTGCTCGCCGTCGTTCGCGCCGAGGCCAGGGACGATGCCGAGTTCACCCCCGCCGAAGGCGCGCCGGGGGACGTGGCGAAGGTGCTGATCTCCGCGGCCCGATCCGGGTTGAACGCGGTGCACCTGGTCGCCGGCGACCCGTTCGGCCACGACTCGGTGGTGAAGGAGGTGCAGGCGGTGGCCCGCACCGCCGCCCACTTCGAGGTGGTGCCCGGTGTCGGTCAGGCCGAGGGTGTGGCCACCTACGCGGGTGTTCCGCTGCCCGGTGTGCGTACCGCCGCCGACGTCGAGGACGTCAGCGCACTGGACTTCGAGGCGCTGGCCGCTGCCGTCGGCCGGGGTTCGCTCGCGCTGGCCGTGGACGCCGGTGACCTCGCCGCCGTCCGGGACGGGCTGCTCTCCGCCGGGGTCGACGGCACCACCGGCGTCGGGGTGACCGGCGACGGCACCGGCGAGACCCAGTACACGACCACGTCGACCGTGGACAGCTTCGTGGCTGCCGCGCTCGGCTTCACCGGCCGGGTGGTGCTCACCGTCGGTGTCGGGGTGGGTCAGCGCGACAAGCTGAGCTGGTGGGAGAACCGCCCGCTGTACGGCTGGAAGGTGCTCGTACCCCGGACCAAGGAGCAGGCCGGCGCGATGAGCGCGCGGCTGCGCGCGTACGGGGCGATCCCGTGTGAGGTGCCGACCATCGCGGTCGAGCCGCCGCGTACTCCGGCGCAGATGGAGCGGGCGGTCAAGGGCCTGGTCGACGGCCGGTACGCCTGGGTGATCTTCACGTCGGTGAACGCGGTTCGCGCGGTCTGGGAGAAGTTCGCCGAGCACGGGCTGGACGCCCGGCACTTCGGCGGCGTCAAGATCGCCTGCATCGGTGAGGCGACGGCCGACGCGGTGCGCGCGTTCGGTATCCAGCCGGAGCTGATCCCCGCCGGGGAGCAGTCCTCCGAGGGGCTGCTCGCCGAGTTCTCCCCGCACGACGAGATCCTCGACCCGGTGGGCCGGGTGCTGCTGCCGCGTGCCGACATCGCCACCGAGACGCTCGCCGCCGGGCTCACCGAGCGCGGCTGGGAGGTCGACGACGTGACCGCGTACCGGACGGTGCGGGCCGCGCCGCCGCCCGCCGAGATCCGGGACGCGATCAAGTCGGGCGGGTTCGACGCTGTCTTGTTCACGTCATCCTCCACCGTGCGGAACCTGGTCGGTATCGCCGGGAAGCCGCACGCGCGTACCGTGGTTGCGGTTATCGGGCCCAAGACGGCGGAGACCGCGACGGAGTTCGGCCTGCGGGTCGACGTCCAGCCGCCGCACGCCTCGGTGCCCGACCTGGTGGAGGCGCTTGCCGCCTACGCCGTCGAGCTGCGCGAGAAGCTGGCCGCCATGCCGGCCAAGCAGCGCCGCGGTTCGAAGGTGCAGGGCCCGACCGCTCTGCGCTTCCGGTAGTCGTTCGAGGAGGCCTGCCATGTCGTACCCCGAGATCCGGCCCCGCCGGCTGCGCCGCAACCCGGCGATCCGCCGGCTGGTGTCCGAGACCCGGGTCGACCCGGCCGAGCTGGTCGTGCCGATGTTCGTCAAGGAGGGGCTGAGCGAGCCCCGTGCCATCGGGTCGCTCCCGGGGGTGCTCCAGCACTCCCGGGACTCGCTGCGCAAGGCGGCGGCCGAGGCGGTCCAGGCCGGCGTCGGCGGGATCATGCTCTTCGGCGTGCCGGAACGGCGGGACCCGACCGGCTCCGGCGGCATCGACCCGAACGGCATCCTCAACGTCGCCATCCGCGACGTGGTGGCCGAGGTGGGCGACGCCGCGGTGGTGATGAGCGACCTGTGCCTGGACGAGTTCACCTCGCACGGGCACTGCGGGCTGCTCACCGCAGACGGTGAGGTCGACAACGACTCCACCCTGGCCGCGTACGCCGAGATGGCGGTGGCCCAGGCCGCCGCCGGGGTCGGCATGGTCGGGCCGTCCGGGATGATGGACGGCCAGGTCGGCGTGGTCCGCAAGGCGCTCGACGCCGCCGGGCACCAGGACGTGGCCGTGCTGGCATACGCCGTCAAGTACGCCTCGGCGTTCTACGGCCCGTTCCGCGAGGCGGTGGAGTCGGCGCTGGAGGGCGACCGGCGCACCTACCAGCAGGACCCGGCCAATCTGCGGGAGTCCCTGCGCGAGGTGGCGCTCGACGTCGCCGAGGGCGCCGACCTGGTGATGGTCAAGCCGGCGCTGCCCTACCTCGACGTGGTGGCGGCGGTACGGGCCGCGGTGGACGTCCCGGTAGCCGCCTACCAGGTCTCCGGCGAGTACGCGATGGTCGAGGCGGCCGCCGCGAACGGCTGGATCGACCGGGAGCGGGTGATGCTGGAGACGCTCACCTCGATCAAGCGGGCCGGCGCGCAGGTCATCCTCACCTACTGGGCTGTCGAGGCCGCCGGGCTGCTGCGCCAGCGCTACTGAGGCGGGCCGCCTACGGCGCGATCACGGGCTGCCCGCGGCGCGATCATGCGGAAATAGTGGCCTCCTCGGCAGGAGAGGCCACTATTTCCGATCATCGGCCCGTTCTGCCGATCAGGGCAGCTGTCCCAGCCGATCGACGACGGCCAGCCGGGTGACGGCGGTGCTCATGTACGGCGACTCCTTGCCATCCCGCACCGTGAGCCGGCGGGTGCCGAGGTAGACGTGGGTCTCCCGGTCGAAGATCAGGTCGACGTGGGCGGCGAACACGCCGGGAGTCCGCAGCGCCACGCCCCGTCGGCCGGCGGCGTCCCGCACCTCGCCGGGCAACACGCTCGCCCCCGGTACTCGGGCCATCGCCTGGAACAGCGCGCCGAGCGACTGCGGCGGCACGTAGCCCTCCAGCATCCACATCCCGTCGGTGAAGATCGTGGTCGGGTCGTTCTGGATGGCCTCCAGGTCCGCGCCGGCGGGTAGGTCCAGGGGGATCGGGTGATCCCGCAGGTGTTGCGCCATCTGCTCCGGCTCGGTGGGCAGGCCCTGGAAATAGCCGGGCGGCGGTGGCAGGTGCGAGACGTTGTCGGTTCGCCACTCGTCCGGGCGGCTCTCCAACCGCCGCCGCTGCTGCCAGGTCGGATCGTCGCCGACCGGCACCCAGCGTTGGAGCCGCTCATCGACGTACGGGCCGGCCGCTGGCTCCTCCCGGGCGGTCAGCCGCAGTTCGATGAAGAGGAACTGGCCGGGACGCGCCACCAGGTCGGGCTGCTGCCGGGCCGTGTCCGCGGCCTCGGTCAGGACCTCGGCCGCGCTCGCCGTCGGTGGGGCGTCGCCGACCGTCTGGGTCACCAGTCCGACGGCGGTGAGCAGGACGACAAGCCCACCGACCCCGGCCAGCCGCCAGCCCGGCCTACGCCACCGTGCGCCCCGTGTCGCACGGACGGTCGTCGGGGCTGCGTCGGCGGCCGGGGCGCTTTCGGTGGTTCGGGCGCCGAGGTGTTCCTTCAGTTCGGCGAGAAGCCGTGCCTCGAAGTTGCCCAGTTGCGGGGTTCTGCTCATGGTGACCTTCCCTCCGATCAGACGAGCGCGGATTCGGACTGTGCGAGAGCGAGGCGTACCGCCCGGCGGGCCCGATGCACCCGGACCCGCGCGGCGACCGGGGAGATCCCGAGCGCGGCGGCCGCGTCCGTCAGGGACAGGCCGTCGACGGCGACGAGTTCGAGCAGGGCGCGCGTGTGCTCCGGCAGACCGCCGAGAGCGCGATAGGTACGGCGCGCCAGCGATTCCGCGTCGATGCGCTCCTCGATCCGGGCGATGTCGTCGGCGTCCAACAGCCGTCGTCCCGCCAGGCGACCGCTGGCCCGCAGATGACGGGTAGCCCGGCGGTGTTCGGCCGCGATGACGTTGCGGGCCACGCCGAAGAGCCAGGCCAGCTCGTTTCCGCGCTCCGGCTGGAAACCGGCCGCGGAGTCGATCACCGCCAGGAACACCTCGGCCGTGAGGTCGGCGGCGGTGTGCGGGTCGTCGACGCGGCGGGCCACGAACCGCCCGATCGTCTCGACGTGTCGGCGGTAGAACCGCTCGAACGCCGCGGGGTCCGTACCGATGGCGGCTAGGTCGTCCCCGCCTGGGCTCGGGCTACTCACAGGCCGTCCTCTCGTTGGCCGTCCTTACACCCCTTCCTTGGTTCGGCGGCGATTCGGCGTTACATCCGCCAGCGCCGCGCTTTTTGCCAAAATCGTGCAGAAACACAGATGTAGTGGCCTCCTGGTCGGCGGAGGCCACTACATCTTGGATCGAGCGCGATCATTCGTGGGCGGGCGGAGACCCCTCAGTCGTCGTTGGTGATCGTGCCGACCGCGAGCGGGTCGGCCAGCCGCAGGCCGGGCACGCCGGCCACCAGCAGCGTCAGCTTCTCGTCCGACTCCCGCCTCCGGTCGCCGCGCACGGTCACCGGGAACGCCACCGCCGTCTGCCCGGCGGCCAACACCTTGCACCCGGCGTACGGGTCGAAGTCCGAACCCGACTGCGCGGTGAGGCCGACGGTGGTTGCACAGAGCAGCACCGGCTGGGACAACGGCCGGGACACGGTCGCGGTGAAGGTGAGCTGCCGGGTGCCCTGGTTGCCCTCGACCACCGTCGCGTCGGCGACGGTCAGCGAGGCGCGGGACCGGAACCGGGCCACCTGCGGGTCGTGGTCGCTGGAACCCCGTGACCCGTCGCCGCTGAACTCCGCCGGCCAGTCGGCGTTGATGTGCGCCGCCCGCACCTGCACCAGATCGCCGTAGAGCGCGTCGTTGACGAACAGGTGGTCGAGTGTCTGCGCGTGCCCCTCGAAGCTGTACGAGTACGCCGACGCCGGCACCTCCGCGACCAGGTTGTCCCACAGGTTGTGCAGACCCGCCTCGTACAGCGGCGCGAGCTGGTCCGACGGCGTGGGCTGCTCGCCGGTGGCGATGGGATCGTCCGGGCGGGGGAAGACGTTCAGGTCCCCGCCGTAGACCACCCGGGCGCTCTGGTCGGCCGCCTCGATCGCGGTGACGATCGCCGCGCCGTAGCGGGCCTGCTCCCGCCGCTGCCCCACCCGGCTGTCCGGGCCGGAGGAGTAGTGGTTGCTGAGCGCGTACAGGGTGAACCGCTCGGTCGAACCGGGCGACGCGGCCACGCTGAACCTGCCCAGCTGAGGGGCGCGGGTGAAGACGTTGGTGCCGTCCCGCCCGGTCGAGGTGTCCACATCCGCCGGCAGCACCGCGTTGAGGGCCTTCGGGTTCTGTACGTCCGCGTTGGCCGGCAGGCCGGCAGCGCGGTACTGGACGGACGGTGTCGAGCCCAGCAGTGGATCGTCGGCCGTCGCGGCCGTCAGCGACAACCGGTCGGTGCGGTACAGGAACGCCGCGGTGATCCCACGGGCGTCCGCGCCGGTCCGGTCATAGGCCGCGGCGTACGCCGGTCCGCCGGCCGCCGCCACCACGAGCGCCAACTCCTGGATGCTGTCCGGAGCGCCGTCCGCGTTGTTGGTGTCGCCGCAGCTCAGCGCCGCCCCGGAGACCGTGCAGATGTCCTGGTCCTCGGCCTCCTGCACCAGGATCAGATCCGGTGCGTGCAGGTCCTTGACGATCTGGTCGGCGAGCGCGGCCAGCTGTTCGCGGTACTCTGCCTCGCTGCCCGGCACGTAGTCGAACGGCGGGTCGACACCTGGACAGCCGGCGTTACCGGTGAAGTCGCAGCCGTCGAACGGGTCGTCGCGGTAGTCGTACAGGTTCTCCACGTTGTAGGTGGCGACGGCCACCTCCTGCGACCGGTCGGCCGGCTTGGGCGGGTTGTTCTTCGACGGGTCGGCCCCGGCGGCGAACTCCGCCCGCTCGACCTGGACGCCGTACTTCTCGAACGAGTAGTAGACCCCGCCCACCGCGTCCGCCCGCAGCGTGTCGAAGGTGTGCGCCGGCGGGAGCAGCGCGGCGCTGTCCCCGGCGGTGGCTTTCACGCCCATGCTGCCGAGCAGCGTCCGCTGACCGTTGCCGTCGTCGAAGCCGCGGGTCGGGTCGTTGTCCAGTGGGTGCGAGTCCCGGAAGACCCGCCGGGAGTACGGGTCGGCGCGGTCCAGCAACGGGTCGTCGCGGTCGACCACCCACAGCTCCGCGTCGGCCGTGGAGGAGAAGACGTCCCGGCCGCTCACCGCGCCGCTGCCCGCGCGAACCCGCATCCGGGAGCCCTCGTGCCGCTCCCAGAAGCGCTGCGCGTCGGTCAGCACGGCCGGCGGCACCGCGTCGGTCACCGCGACCGCCGTGTCCACGGCCAGCCCACCGCCGATCCGGCGGACCAGCGACGCGCCGGAGAGCTGGGTGAAGCTGTAGTACTCCGACACCCGGGCCCGCAGCACGACCTCGTCGCCGACCGTCGGCACGTAACCGCCGATCAGCGAGGTGAACGCGCCCATGAACACGAAGATGCCGTCGGAGCTGGTCGGGTCGCCGTCGGTGTCGCCGGTGCGGCTCTGCAGGAAGAAGCCGCGCTGCTCCGCGCCGGCCGACGTGCGGGCCAGAGTCAACTGGGTGATGACGCCGCGTACGTCGTACAGCGTGCTGCTCGTGCCGTTGCCGCTCGCCGGTGCGAGCGGCGACCGGTCGGCGGGGCCGGACTCGGTGTCGGTGGTCGGGCCCTGCACCTCACCGACGGTCAACTCCCGGGTCACCTGCACGGCCAGCGCGCAGCTCGCGGTGCCGCCGTCCGCGTCGGTCGCGGTGAGGGTGACGGTGTACGCCCCGGCGGCCAGGTCGGCGCTCGCGTCGATCGTGGCACGGGCGGTGCCGCCGACGCCCCCCGCGGGAGTGAGCGCCGTGCGGGTGATCGAGCCGGCGGACGGGGTCGGACTGACCGAGGTCACCACCAGGTCGACGATCGTGTCATCGGGATCGGTGGCGGTGACCTCCCGGCTCGCCGCCGTGCCCGCGCTGGTGACCAGCGGGCCGCCGCAGGTCAGCGTGGCCGGGACGTCGACCGGCCCGCCGCCGTCCACGGAGTGCGCGCCGACGCCGTCGAAGGTGTCCACCGGGAAGCCGGCCCACTGGGCCGCGGGGTCGAACGCGTCCGTCGGGTCGGTGTCGCCGCTGGTCACGGTCGGCAGCCGGCGCAGGGTGTCGTCCGCGGTGCTGGTGGCGCCCGCACCCCACTCGGTGCCCGGGTCGACGCCCACCTGCCCGATCGAGTCGAGCACGGTGACGCCCCGGAGCAGCACGACCGCGTCGTCACCGTTGAACAGACTGGCCCCGGTGGTCTGGTCGGCCTGGGCGAGGATGGCGGCCCCGGCCGACGCGCTGGCGAACACGAACACGTCACCGGCGGCCACGTTCCCGGTCAACGCGATCGTGGTGGCCGTGGTGGAGCCGTTGAAGTAGAGCTGGAGCCGGTAGCCGCCGGCGGCGAGGTCAACCGGGGCGCCGGTGCCGTTGAACAGCTCGATCGCCTTGTTGTTCGACGAACCCTCGACGTACTCCGAGATGAACAGATCGGTGGGCGCGGCGCTGGCCGCGGTGGGTGCGACGCCGAGCGCCGTGATGGTCACGGCGGCGGTGGCGGTCGCGAGCGCGGCGATTGAGCGGCGCGGGCGCATAGGGCCTCCACGATGGGTGGATGGGGTCAACGCACGTTAAGGTGCGCGGTGGTCCACCGTCCATCCCCCAGTGGACAGTTGCGTGAATTCCCTCAGCGTGGCGGATCGAGCCGGTGCACCAGCTCGGCGACGTCGACGCTGTATTCGCACCAGTCGCGGTCCGGTTGGTAGCCCAGCTCGGCGTTGACCTTCAGCATCGCCTCGTTGGCCTGCGCGTTCCAGGTCTGCACCTCGATCAGCTCCGGCTCGGCGGAGCGCAGCTCCAACAGCATCCGGGCCTTGATCGCCCGGTCGATGCCGTAGCCCCGGTGGTCCTGCGCGACGATGGTGTCGTACTGGTCGGCGCGGGTGGGGTGCTGCGCGGGCACCACCACCTCGGTCAGGCCGGCCACCTCGCCGCTCTGCTCGTGTCGGGCGAGCACGATGTACGGTTTCATGCCCCGCCGGTGCAGGGTGTCGAGGCTGTCGCGCAGCCGCTCCGGCTCGTAGGAGCTGGGGCGCAGCTCACCGTCGTCGACGTCGCGCACCTCGGCCTTCGCCCGCGCGTACGCCTCGATCAGGTCGTCCGGTGGCCCACCGGGGAAGAACTCCAGGTGGTAGCCCGCCGCGATGCCGGTGGCCATCTGCGTCAGCTCGGCCCAGTCGACCGCGGTGAGGTCGAGCACGCTGCGCGTCTCCACGTACTCCCGGGTGAAGCCGAGCGACTCGTAGAACCCGACCGCGGGCGTGTCGCCGACCACCTCGACCCCGATCGACCGGAAGCCCTCCTGGTAGACCCGGCGGGCAGCACGCAACACCAGGTCACGACCGAGACCGCTGCGCCGCACCGACGGGTGCACCAGCACCTCGAGCACGCCGATGTCACCGAGGAGCAGCACGTGCACCTGGCCGAGCACCGCGCCCGGAGCACCGGGGTCGGTCGCCTCGGCCTGGGCGATCCAGGAGATCCGCCGCTCGCCGGGCATCACCTCGGCGAGGTATTCGCGCAATGAGGTCTCCCGCCACGGCGGATCCTGCGGCAGGTCGGCCGCCAGCACCGCGTTCAGCGTGACCAGCAGCGACGCGATCTCGGCGGACGACGCGGTCCTCGGGTCCCACTCGCGCACCATCACCCGTCTAGCTTGCCGCTAACAGAGGCCGGGGGGAAGTGTCCAGTTCTCCAACGTATCGAGACGATCACGTCACGGGCGGCTGGCCCGTCCGTACCGGTTGGCGGTGTCGTAGACGTCCTGGGCGTACCGCCGTACATCGTTGTAGGACAGGATCGCGTTCCACCAGTCGCCCGGGATGCTCAGGTTCCGACCACCCTTGCAGAGGTAGTTACCCGCCGCCAGGGCCGCGTCGTCCAGGTCGTGCGGGTCCTTGATCCCGTCATTGTCGGCGTCCGCGCCGATCTCCTGCCAGGTGGTCGGGATGAACTGCATCGGCCCGATCGCCCGGTCGAGGGTCAGGTCCCCGTCGAGCACCCCACGGTCGGTGTCGATGATCCGCATCCGGCCGCCGTTGCCGTCCAACGGCAGTCCGATGATCTTCGGTAGCGCCTTGCCGTCCTGCCCCAACCGCGCGCCGTTGGCCAACCCGTGCCCCGATTCGACCTGCCCGATCGCGGCCAGCGTGGTCCAGCTCAGCGCGCAACTGCGGTTCGTCTGCGCGAGCATCAGCTCGGCGTAGCCGTACGCCTGCATGGCGACGGCCGGGATATTCACCTTGGCACCGACCTGTTGAGCCCAGCCAGCCAGGGCGTCCGACGGCCGGCCGCCGATGCCGGGTCCGCTGGTCGGCAGTCCACCGCTCGGCAGTCCGCCGGTGGGCAGTCCGCCGGTGGGCAGTCCGCCGGTGGGCAGTCCGCCGGTCGGCAGTCCGCCGGTGGGCAGTCCACCGCTCGGTAGTCCACCGCTGGGTAGTCCGCCACCCGGTAGGCCGCCTTCGGGCACCGGGCCGGTGGGCAGGCGGGCAGGCACCCCCGGCGGGACGGTGGGCGTGCCGGAGGCGTCGGCCGCGACCGGGCGGGGTGCGCGGATCGTGGCCGGCACGAGCAGGGCGCCCGCCGCCGCGGTCGCGGCCACCAGCGCCAGCAGGAAGAGGCCGGGCAGGGTGAGCCGGCCACTCGGTCGACGAGCCCAGGCCCGGGTCGCACGGACGGCCGAGGCTGCCACCCGGCGCGGCGGCAGCCGTACCGCGTGCGCGAACGGCACCCGCCGTCGCCGGGAGGCGCCGGACGCCGGCACGGCGGGAATTTCGTCCACACTGGTCTTCGCCAGATCCGCGGTGACCTTGGTGACGGGCTTCGTCTCGTCAGCGGACACACCGGGCTTCGTGTCGTCGGCCGGCGCACCGGCCTTCGTGTCGTCTGTCGACTTGTCGGCACTCGGCCCGGTGGCGGACTGCGGCGCGCCCGGAGCAGTGGCGCTGCCGGTCGCCTTCGCGTCTCCGGTCGCCTGGTCTCCGACCTTCGGGCCGCCGGTCTTCGGGTCTTCGGTCTTCGGGTTGTCGGTCTTCGGGTTATCGGTCCTGGGGGCCGCTGCCCGCGTGTCAGCGCTGTCGTCGGCGACCGGATCGGGCTCGACCCGGTCTTTCGCGCCGACGCCGGCCGCGCCTGGCCCGGACCTGGGGGCGTCGGTCGGGCTGGCCGAGGGGGCGTCGGTCGGTCCGGAGGTGGTGGCAGGTGTGGGCGGCGTACTCGCGGTCCGGCCGCTCAGCCAGGGCCGGCGGGGGCGGGGCACCGCGCGAACCGGGTCGGGCGCGGCCCCCGAGCCTTCGAGTGGCCCGTCCAGCGGCGCGGCCGGTCGTAATGGTTGCACACGCGTGTCGTCCTCGCCGTCCACCACCCGTCGAGTATCACCCATCCTCCGCCGGACGTCAGTTCCCGTACCCTGGGCGCATGCCCCGGTACGAGTTCCGTTGCCGCGCCTGCGGCGACACTTTCGAGGTCAACCGTCCGATGGCGGCTGCCGCTGACCCGGCCGTCTGCCCGCAGGGACACACCGACACGGTGAAGCTGCTCTCCGCGGTCGCGGTCACCGGTCGGGGTGGGGCCGTCGGTGGCGCCCCGGCGTCCTCCGGTGGTGGGTGCTGCGGAGGCGCCTGCGGCTGCTGATCGGACCAATTCCCCGCCACCTGGTGGGCTGTTCTTGCCGTGACCGGGTCCGAGTGGCACTTTGAGGCGGCATCTGCCCGACCGTTCTCACGATGCGTTACCGCTCGGACTCAGGCAGCATGAACCCGACGTCACGGGCGGAGGTTCCACGCATGTCGCCACGGATCCAGCTCCCGAGCGGTTGGGTGACCTTCGTGTTCACCGATATCGAGGGCTCGACCCGGCTGGCCCAGTTGCTCGGCCCCGACTACCGCCCGGTGCTCGCCGAGCACCGACGGCTGTTGCGCCGGACGCTGGCCAGCACGGGCGGCGCGGAGTTGTTGACCGAGGGCGACTCGTTCTTCCTGGCCTTCGAGGACGCGGCAGCGGCGCTGACCGCCTGCCTGACCGCCCAGCGGGCGCTGTCCAACCACGACTGGCCGACCGCCGAAGCCGCACCCCGGGTGCGGATGGGCCTGCACACCGGTTACGCCGAGCCGCGCGACGGCGACTACGCCAGCCCCGAGGTGCACCGGGCCGCCCGGGTGGCCGCCGCGGCGCACGGCGGGCAGGTGCTCTGTTCGGCGCCCACCGCCCGTCGGGCCGAGCCGTTGCCGCCCGGTGCGACCCTGCTCGACCTCGGCCTGCACCGGCTGCGCGGTTTCGACGACCGGGAGCGGCTCTTCCAACTGGTCGCGCCGGGCCTGGAGCGGCAGTTCCCGCGTCCCCGCACCGCCGACGCGGTGGCGCACAATCTGCCGACCCAGGTGACGTCGTTCGTCGGTCGGCAGGCCGAGCGCGTCGAGTTGGGCCTGCTGGTGAAGCAGCACCGCCTGATCACGGTGCTCGGCGCGGGCGGGGCGGGCAAGACCCGGCTCGCGGTGGAGTTGGCCAGCGGGGTCGTCGAGTCGTACCCGGACGGGGTGTGGTTCGTCGACATCGCCGCGGTGACCGACCCGGGGTTGGTGGCATTCGCGATCGCCGCGGTGCTCGGCCTGCGACCCGAACCGGGCCGGCCGATGCTGGACACCCTTGTCGAGTACGCGGCCGGCCGCCGCATGCTTGTCGTCCTGGACACCTGTGACACCCAGCCGGCCGCCTGCGCGGAGGTGATCGCGCGGTTGTTGTCCGGCGGTGGTGGCGTACGGGTGCTGGCGACCAGCCGGGAGTCGTTCAGCCTGCCGGGTGAGGTGGTGTGGCGGATCCCGCCGCTCTCGGTCGACCCGCGCGCGGACGGTGCGGAGAGCGATGCGGTGGCGCTCCTGCTGGACCGTACGGCGGCGGCGCGAGGCGGCCGGCGGCCGGACCCGGCCGAGTCGGCCGATCTCCGCAGGGTGGTGCAGCGGTTGGACGGGTTACCGCTCGCCATCGAGCTGGCCGCCGCCCGGCTGCGGGTGCTCTCGGTGGGCCAGCTCGCGGAACGCCTCGACGATGTTCTCGGCACTCTGGACGCCGGTCGGGAGGACCCGGATCCGCCACCGGTGGAGCGCGGCTGGTCCGGCAACCAGCAGGACACGGTGGACCTGGTGGCCGCGGCGTCCGGGGCGTCGCCACCCACCGCGGCGAGCAGGGCGGTGCAGCGGTCGGCCACGGAACGGCACCTGACGATGCAGGCCACCGTCACCTGGTCGTACCGGACGCTCGGGCCTCGGGCCGCCCGCCTGCTGCGGTGGCTGTCGGTCTTCGCCGGGCCGGTGGACCTGGCGACGGTGGAGTGGCTGCTGGGCGACGACCCGCTGGATCCACTGTCGGTGCTGGTGGACAAGTCGATGGTGTTGGCCGAGCCGCGGGCCACCGGTAGCACCTACCGGATGCTCGACCCGATCCGGGCGTACGCGGCGCGGCGGCTGGCCGAGGCGGGTGAGGAGCGGGCCGCCCGGAATAGGCATGTCGCCTGGTCGGCCCATGCGGTGGACCGGGCACACCTGGGTCAGGACGGCCGCCCGGTGACGCTGTCGCTGTACGCCCTCGACCCGTTGGCCGGGGAGGTACGCGCAGCGTTGCGGTGGTGCGCCACGGGCGGTAGTGCCCGTGCCGGTCTCGGTCTGGCCGGTGGGCTGGACCAGTGGTGGCTTGAGCGGGGCCTGGCCCGGGAGGGGCGGCTGTGGCTGTTCCGGTTGTACGGGCGGATCGCCGAGACGGGTGAGCGGATCCCGGAGGCGGAGCTGGCGGCGGTTTACCACATGCATTCGTTGCACGCCGGCGCGGACGGTGAGTTCGCCGAGGAGTTGCGCTACTCCCAGCGGGCGGAGGCGGCCGCCCGGCAGGCCGGTGATGCCGGGTTGTTGGCCCGGGTGCTCGCCGGCCGGGCCGCGCCGTTGGTGGACATGGGGCAGTTCGTCGAGGCCGAGCGGGTGTGCCGGGAGGTCATCGACTGGGCGCACGGGCAGGACGTGGTCGGCGAGGCGCTGTTGGCGGTGTTCAGCCTGGCTGAGCTGCTCTGGCGGCGGGGCGCCCTGGGGGAGGCGGCGGATCTGCTGGGGGCGGTGCGTCCGGTGGAGGCGGCCCGCCCGGTGGAGCGGGGCCGGCGGTCGGTGGACATGCTGCTCGGGATGGTCGCGTTGGCCCGGGGCGATGTGATCGCCGCGCACGAGCACCTGCTGGTGGCACTGCGTTCGCGGATGGGCCACGGCTACCACGGTCGGGCGTGTGACACGTTGAACGCGGTCGCGGTGCGCTGCGTGATCGGCGGGGACCGGTTGACCGCGGCTCGCCTGTTCGGGGCGGCGCAGGCCACCCGGGCGAGCATGCGCGCGACCCCGGGCATCTACGGCGGCTACTGGGCCGAACAGCAGGCCGAACTGCGCGCGCAACTGGGTGACGCGGTGTTCGACGACGCGTACGGCGAGGGTGCCGAGTTGGGGCTGGACGAGGCCGCCGCGCTGGCACTGGACGTGGAACACCCGGACCTGGCGGCCGACTCGACCCGCTTCAGCACCGGCCTGTCCCAGCCCACCCCCCGCCGCCCCGCCGACCCCGACCGCCACCCAGCAACCCGCACCGAACGCGCCTAACCCCAGCCCTGCCCCCACCCCCCCTCAGCCTTGTTGATCAAGAGATTTGCGTCAGGAAACAGGCTCCTGGTGACCGAAACCTCTTGATCAACGCCGCCGAGGGGGTGGGGGTGGGGGTGGGGGGTGGGGGGTGGGGGGTGGGGGGTTAGGCGCGGGCGGCGGCTGCTTCGGCTTCGGCCTTTATTTGGGCGGCGCGGTCGATGTCGGCCTGCTGGACGGCTGCTACCGAGCCGAAGGTCTTGACCGCCTGGTAGTAGGTCCAGGCCAGGCTGTAGCAGGCCGGTCGGACGACCGTGTTGTACGTGGTGCAGACGCGCTTCAGGTCCTCGTAGAAGGCGCTGTCCAGTCGGGACTTGTTGGCGGGGAACTGGCTGACCGCCTTGTAGTTGCGGTAGCCGAAGTCGTGCCGGTAGCAGCTGAGGCTGAAGGTGAACCCGAGCGGGTTGTCCGGGCTGGACGAGCAGTAGTCGGTGGACCAGGTGAAGTTGTACTCGGCCCAGGGTGCCCGGTTGACCCGGGCGCTGTTCCAGGAGTTGTAGCTGGAGGCGCTGGTCTGCGTCCAACTGGACAGCACGGACAGCTTCTGGGCGGGGGTGACGGCGGCGGCGGCGGGGGAGGCGATGGCGAGGGTGGCGAGCAGCGCGAGCGCGCCCGAGGCGAACAGGGTGGCAAGACGTCGGGGCACTTGTTACCTCCGCGGGGGTGGGCGGGTGGGGCGGGAAGTTACCGGCGGGTCACCGGATGTCGACAAGTTTCGATCAGCTGATCAACTGCTCGGTATGTGCCTCGCCAACAATTGGTGACATGGGTTCAAACAGACGAATGCCCCGGCCGCTCGGGGCGACCGGGGCATTCCGGGGAACGGGTCAGCGCCTGACGAACGCCGGCGGGCTGGTCGGGCTTTCGTTGGCCGACCGGTCCAACGCGGTCAGCTGGTAGGTGTAGCGCTCACCGGGCACGGCCGAGGTGTCCACCCAGGACTGCGTGCCACCGGGTGTGGCGCGGACGGTGTTGACCAGGTGCGCGGCGTCCGCCGTGCCGCACCGACCGGGCAGGGCGGTGCCGTCGAACCGGTAGATCGCGTACGAGGTGGCGGTGCCGAGTGGCCGGACACCGTCGGCGGGCTGACGCCAGGTCAGCCGTACCCCGTCGGCCTGTCGGGTCGCCTTGGTGACCACCGGGAAGAGCAGCGGCCTGGCCGGCAGGTGCGGCATGGCCGGCACCAGCGCGGGCCGGGAGTAGTGCTCGGCGGCGTAGATGTCGGTGGCGCCGAGCCGGTTGGCCCGCACCTGGACGGCCGAGAAGTGCACGTTGCCCTGCACCTCCGGGTACGACCGGTTGAGCGTCAGGTGGTCGGACAGCTCACGCGGGTTCTGCCAGTACGGTCCGTACGCGGGGTCGCCGCTCTTGTAGTCGGCCTGGCCGATGTAGAGCTGCACGCGGGTGCCGCGCACCGTCTCGGCCCACCACGGGACGAGTCGCGCGTAGTCGGCGGCCGGGTACTGGCCGATGTACCAGTAGAGCTGCGGGACCACGTAGTCGATCCACTCCTGCTTGATCCAGGTGCGGGTGTCGGCGGAGATGATGTCGTACGACTGGCTGCCGGTGGTGTCCGAGCCGAGCGGGTCAGCGGCCTTGTTGCGCCAGATGCCGAACGGGCTGACGCCGAACTTCACCCACGGCTTCGCCGCCTTGATCTTGCCGTTCATCTCCTGGACCAGCAGGTTGATGTTGTCCCGCCGCCAGTCCGCCCGGTCCGTGAAGCCCCGGTTGTGCGCGGCGAAGGTGGCGTCGTCGGGCACCTGGTAGGTGCCGCTGGGATAGGGGTAGAAGTAGTCGTCGAAGTGGACGCCGTCGATGTCGTACCGCTGGACCGCGTCCATCATCGCGGTCTGCACGAACTCGCGTACCTCCGGAATGCCGGGGTTGTAGTAGAGCCGGCTGCCGGCCACGCCGGCCGGCGGGTAGGCGAAGGTCCAGTCCGGGTGCTGCCGCGCCGGGTGGCCGGGAGCGAGTTGGGTGAGGTCGGCGCCGGCGCCGCCGGGGGCCGGCATGGAGACGCGGTACGGGTTGAACCAGGCGTGAAACTCCAGGTTGCGCTTGTGCGACTCGTCGACGAGGAAGGCCAGCGGGTCCCAGCCCGGGTCCTGCCCACGGGTCCCGGTCAGGTACTCCGACCACGGCTCGTACGGCGAGGGCCAGAGCGCGTCGGCGGTGGGCCGGACCTGCACCACGACGGCGTTGTGGTGCAGCCGCTGGGCGAGGTCGAGCAGTTCCCGATATTCGGCCTGCTGGGTGGCGACCCGGTCCGGGCTGGTCTGGGACGCCTTGCTGGGCCAGTCGATGTTGACGACCGACGAGATCCACATGGCCCGGAACTGGCGCTTCGGCGTGGCCGGGTCGGTGACGCAGGTGGTGGTGGGAGTGGCGGCATCGGTCGCGGCGCTCGCGGGGGTGGCGGTGACGGTCGTCCCGAGCAGGGCTGCGACCAGCCCGGCGACTCCGAGTCGGGTGGCTCTCATGCGGTGTGTCCCTTCGTTGGGGCTCCCGGATGGTTCGCGGCGCGCGGCAAGATTCGCCGTGGATGTCCGCGTTGCTGGTAGAAAATTTTCACAATTTGGCAAGCGCCGCAAGGGTTCGTGGTTGACCAATCGCGCCGCTGGGTAGCAACGGCGGTCACCGGCCGCCACGGAGGTGGTCGCACGGTGGGAGGGGTGACCGCGTGTCCGTGCTGCGCACCAAACCAATCAAGGACGTGATAGCCCAAGGGGAGGCCGACGGCAGTGACGGCACGCTCGGCCTGAAGAGACGGCTCGGCGCGCTCGACCTCACCGGCTTCGGCATCGGCATCGTGATCGGCACCGGCATCTTCACCCTCACCGGCATCGAAGCCCGGGACAGCGCCGGACCGGGCGTGGTGATCTCCTTCGCCATCGCCGGCGTGGTCGCCCTGCTCGCCGCCCTCTGCTACGCCGAGTTGGCCTCCAGCGTGCCGACCGCGGGCAGCGCCTACACCTACGCGTACGCCACGATGGGCGAGATCGTCGCCTGGATCATCGGCTGGGACCTGCTGCTGGAGTTCGCGCTCGGCGCGGCCGTGGTGGCCCGAGGTTGGTCCGGCTACCTCGCGGAACTGCTCGACCTGCCGACCCGATGGTTCGGCGAGGAGGGCAGCACGGTGAACGTCGGCGCCATCGCCATCGTGCTGATCCTCGGCATCGTGGCGATCGTCGGCATCCGGGAGTCGTCCCGGATCACCAACCTGCTGGTGCTGGTCAAGGTGGCGATCTGCGTGTTCGTGGTGGTGGCCGGTCTGTTCTTCGTCAAGGCCGCGAACCTCAGCCCGTTCATCCCACCGGCCGAGCCCGCCGGGAGCGGCGACGACGGCATCAAGCAACCGGTGACGCAGGCGCTCTTCGGGCTGGAACCGTCCGTCTTCGGCTTCGTCGGGGTGCTCAGCGCCGCCGCCGTGGTGTTCTTCGCGTACACCGGCTTCGAGGCCGTCGCCAACCTGGGCGAGGAGACGAAGAAGCCCAAGCGGGACCTCACCCTGGGTCTGCTCGGCACGCTGCTGATCTCCACCGTGCTCTACATCGGCGTCTCGCTGGTGGTGGTCGGGATGGTGCCGTACACCGAGATCGACCGGGGCGCCCCGATCGCCTCGGCGTTCGAGTCGGTCGGCGCGGGCTGGGCGGCCGTGCTGGTCTCCATCGCCGCGGTCGCCGGCCTGACCAGCGTCATCCTCGTCGACCTGGTCGCGATGGGCCGGATCGGCTTCGCGATCGCGCGGGACGGGCTGATCCCGCCGTCGATCGCGAAGGTGCACCCGCGGTGGGGCACCCCGTACCGGATCTCCGCGATCATGACGGTGGCGGTCGCGCTGCTGGCCGGTTTCCTGCCGCTCTCCGCGTTGGCCGACCTGGTCAGCATCGGCGCGCTCTGCGCGTTCGTGCTGGTGTCGATCGCGGTGCCGATCCTGCGTCGCAAGCGCCCGGACCTGGAGCGGCCGTTCCGGGTGCCGTTCTCCCCGGTGCTGCCGATCGTCTCCGCGCTGGCCTGCTTCTACCTGATGCTCAACCTGTCGGTGGAGACCTGGCTTCGGTTCCTGGCCTGGATGCTGCTCGGCGCGCTGATCTACTTCGGTTACGGCTACCGCCGCAACCGGCTGGCCCAGCACGAACCGGCGGTCGCCCCGGCGCCGCGCGAGCCGAGCGCCTGACCGAGGTGCGGAGGGGCCGGGCGGCCCCTCCGCACGATCAGCTCAGGGACGGGGTTGCGGCGTGGCGGTCGGACCCTTGACCACCGGCTTGCCGTCGACCCAGGTCACCTCGTCGAGCCAGACCTGCCGACCGGGGTCGGTGCTGCCCTCCTGGCCGGGCGGCCAGGCGTGGTAGAGCAGCCAGGTCCGGCCGTCCTTGACGACCATCGAGGCGTGACCTGGGCCCGAGGCGGCCTCGGCGCTCTTCAGGATCGGGTTCTCGGCGGCCTTCACACAGGGGCCGGTCGGGCTCTCGCAGACCGCGTAGCCCTCCGCGTACTCGGCCCGGTCGTAGGCGTTGGCGGCGAAGAAGAGCAGCAGCCGACCGTCCTGGCGGTGGAAGAACGGCCCCTCGATCAGGGTGCCCTCCCACGCCTCGGTCTGCTTCAGCAGCTTCGTCGGTTCGCCGACGAGGGTCAGACCGTCGTCGGCGAGGCGCTGTGACCAGAGCCAGGTGTCCACCCCGATCGCGTTGCCGTCGTTCTTCCACAGCAACCACAGGCTGCCGTCGGTGTCCCGGAACGGGCTGGCGTCGATCGCCCCGCCCAGGTCGGCCTGGCAGATCAGCGGGCCGGCCGCGTCGTCCGAGTACGGCCCCTGCGGCGCGCTGGCCACCGCCCGTCCGACGCACTGCCGGCCCGACTCCCGGCCGGCCACGGTGTAGTAGAGCGCGAACCGGTCCGGCGCCAACTGGATGACCTCCGGCGCCCAGGTCTTGCCGGCGTCCGCCCAGTCCGGCAGCGTCGGCAGCGCGTCCCCGGCCTCGATCCAGTCGACCAGGTCCGTCGAGGTGAGCACCGGGACGTTGCGGCCGCCGGAGTTGGTGTGGAACAGGTACCAGGTGTCGCCCACCTGGATCGCCTGCGGATCCGGGGCGTCGGTCTTCACGACCGGGTTGGTGAACATGCTGGGCTCGCTCCCGCTGCTCGTGGTGGGGGTGGGCTCGGTGTCGTCGGCGCAGCCCGAAACGAGCAGCGCGGCGGCGAGAACGATCGCCGCCGCGCCACGTCGCCGGGCGGTCGTGCGCGTCATCCCTTCAGACCGCTGCGGGAGACGCCCTGAATGATGTGCCGCTGAGCGAGCACGAAGAGGATCAGCACTGGCACGCTGGCCAGCACCGCACCGGCCATGATCACCGGGTAGTCGGTGACGTACGAGCCCTGGAGCAGGCCCAGGCCCGGCGGCAGGGTGAGCTTCTCCGGGCTGAACAGCACGAAGATCGGCCAGAGGAAGTCGTTCCAGTTGGTGAGGAACGACAGCACGGCCAGGGTGGCCAGGGCCGGCTTGGACAGCGGCAGCACCACCTTGTAGAAGATCTGCCACTGGTTGGCGCCGTCCAGCGTGGCGGCCTCCTCCAGCTCGTTCGGCAGGGAGAGGAAGAACTGCCGCAGGAAGAAGACCCCGAACGCGCTGGCCGCGCCGGGCACGACCACCACGGCGAGGGTGTCGATCCAGTTGAGCTGGTCGACGATCAGGAAGTTCGGAATGATCAACGAGGTCGGCGGGATGAACAGCGTCCCGACGATCAGGGCGAAGGTCACCCCACGCCCCCGGAACTTCAGCCGGGCCAGGGAGTACGCGGCCATCGAGGCGGTCACCAACACCAGCAGCGAGTGCAGCGTGGCGGCCACCATGCTGTTGAGGAACCACCGCAGCACCGGGTTCGCCGAGTTGTTGAGGATCTGCTCGTAGCCGTAACCCGCGAGCGGATTCGGCAGCCAACTCGGCGGGATCTCCTGGGCGGCCGTGTAGGTCTTCAGCGAGGTGATGACCATCCACACCAGCGGAACCAGGAAGACCAGGGTCAGCGCGACCAGGATGGCGTAGAGCCCGACCCGGCGCGGCCCCGATCCGGAGCCGTTGGAGGTCGGCGTGGGCGTCGTCATGGCGATCCCCTCAGTCTTCCTTGTAGCGGAAGAGGCGGAAGTTGGCGATGCTCACGACCGCCAGCAGCAGGGCGAACACGATGCTCATCGCGGCGGCGCGGCCGGCGTTGTTGTTGCGCAGGCCCTCCTCGACGATGAACCACACCACCGTGCGGGTCTCCGTGCCGGGCGTCCCCTGGGTGATCAGGAACGACTGGCCGAACATGTTCGCCGACGCGAGCACGGTCGTCGTGATCACGAAGAGCAGCACCGGACGCAACCCGGGCAGGGTGACGTTACGGAACCGCTGCCACGCGCTGGCCCCGTCCATCCGGGCCGCCTCGTACAACTCCGGCGAGATGTCCTGCAACCCGGCCAGGTAGATCACCGCGTTGAAGCCGGAGGTCCACCACACGGTCACGCCGACCAGCGAGATCCACGCCCATGGCATGTTCGTCACCCAGGGCGTGTCCGACGGCAACCCGACCACGCCGAGGAGCCGGTTGACCAGGCCCAGGTTGGCGTCGAGCAGGAACCGCCAGAGCAGGCCGATCACCGCGACACCCAGCACGTACGGCGCGAAGTAGACCGCCCGGAAGAAAGTCCGGCCCGGGAAGGAGCGGTTGAGCAGCAGGGCCAACCCCAGCGGTACGACCACCAGCAGCGGCACCGACAGCACCGTGAAGATCGCGGTGGCGCGGATGCTCTGCCACCAGTCGCCGTACACGGCGGAGTCGCTGGAGAAGAGCTGCTTGTAGTTGTCCAACCCGACGAACGGCCGGTTGGGCAGCTGGAAGTCCCACTGGTGCACGCTCAGCCAGAGGCCGAGGATGATCGGCAACAGGCCGAAGACCCCGAACAGGACCAGGTAGGGGGCAAGGAACAGGTATGGCGTCGCCCGTCTGGTCCGACCCGCCGAAGCGGTCCGGCGGGCTTCGTTGGCCGCCGGGGGCGGCGCGTCACCGCGCGCCGCCCCGACCTCGATCACGTCCGCCACTGGTTATCAGCTCCCGTACTTCTTGCGGTTTTCCTCGAGCTGCTTGTTGGCCTTGGCCACGCCCTCGTCGAGCGCCTGCTGCGGCGACTTCTTGCCGAGCGCGGCCACGTTGAACGAGTCGTAGAAGGTCTTGATGACCTCGCCGAGGCCCGGGGTCGCCGGCGGGAACGCGGCGTACTCCAGCTCGGGGGCGAGTGCCGAGATTTCCGGCAGCGCCTTGAAGTCGGCGCTCTCCCGGACATCCTTACGGGCCGGGATCTGGCCGCCCTTGGCCCAGTCCAGCGAGTGCTGGCTCAGCCAGTTGATGAAGACCTTCGCGCCGGAGACCTTGTTGGCGTTGTTCGCCCGCTGCTTCACGATCGTGAAGTTGTGCGAGTTGGCCCAGGCCGCCGGCTTGCTGCCGAGCTGGGGGAGCGGGGCGACGCCCCACTGCACCTCGGGGCTCTTCTTCAGATCGTTGATCTGCCAGATGCCGTTGAAGGTGAAGGCGTTCTTGCCGCTCTTGAACGCCAGGTACTCGGCGTCCTGCCCGACGTTGGCCGGCGAGTGGCCCTGCTTGACCATGTCGACCAGCCAGGTGCACGCCTCGACCGCCGGGCCGGAGTTGAACGTGGCCTTGGCCACCTCGGCGTCGAAGAGGCTGCCCCCCCACTGGTTAAGCAGGGAGTAGAACGTCATGCCGCCGGTGAACTGGAACGGGCTGAGCCAGAAGCCCTGCACGCCCGACTTCTTGAACTCGGCGAGCGCCGCCGTGAAGTCGTCCTTGGTGGTCGGCGGCTTGTTCGGGTCCAGGCCGGCCTTCTGCATGACGGCCTTGTTGTAGTAGAAGCCCAGCGGGTGCATGTCCAGCGGGATGCCGTACCGCTTGTTGTTGTAGAGCCCGCCCTGCCACACGGTGGGCGCGAAGTCCGCCTCGGAGAGCTCCAGGTTCTTGGCCACGTCGTCCAGCTCGCTGATCACGCCGCGGGCGGCGAAGGTGGCGAGCTGGTCCATGTGCATGACCGCGATGTCCGGGCCGTTGCCGCTGGAGGCCGCACCGGGGAGCTTGTTGTAGTAGTCCTCCCACTGGTACGTGGCCACCGACACCGCGATGTTCTGGTGCTCGGTGTTGAACTGGTTGACGAGCGCCTTGAAGATGTCCCCGTCGCCGCCGGTGAAGCCGTTCCACAGCTTCAGGTCCACCTTGGGGCCGGTGTACTCCTTGCCGCCGTTGCCGGCGGCCGGCCCGGAGGCGTTGTCATCGCCGCCGCCGCAACCCGCGAGGGTCAGCGAGGCCGCGGCACCGAGTCCGAGACCGAGGCCGAGCAGGCGCCGCCGGCTCATGTCGTTCTGGATCATGCTTTATCTCTCCTTGAGGGGGGACGGTATGAATTGTGCCTGCTCAGCCAGGTGCGACAGCTAGGCGCTGGCCGGGCCGAAACGGAGCACGCTCCAGGACACGGCGGGCAGGAGCACGGTGCACCGGCCGCCGTCGGGGGTGGGGATCGGTAGGTCCCGAGGCGTCACCCGGTCCGGCTCGGCCTCGGTGTTCGTCGCCGACGGGTCAGAGCCGGCAGCGATGCACTCGAACGACAGACCGGACATACCCGGCATGCCGCGCAGGTCGATCTCCAGCGGGAGATCGGTGGAGTCCCGGTTGACCGCGAACACGGTCAACTCACCGGTCTCCTCGTCGTGCACGGCGACGGTGTCGAGCACCGGCACGTCCCCGTACTTCTTCGTGTCGTAGCGCGGCGACACCGGCTCGGTACGCAGCACGGTGCCCCGCGCGTAGCGGGCGGTCAGCGCGAACGGGTGGAAGATGCTCTGCCGCCAGGCCGGGCCACCGGTGCGGGTGCGGATCGGCGCGATCACGTTCGCCAGCTGGGCCTGCGCGGCCACCCCGACCCGGTCGGCGTGCCGGAGCAGCGTGATCAACAGATCACCGACGACCACCGCGTCGACGGCGGTGAAGGTGTCCTCGATCAGCGCCGGAGCCTCGACCCAGCCGCGCCGGTCCAGGTCGGCCTGGAGGCGGGACTCGTACCAGACGTTCCACTCGTCGAAGGAGATCTTCAGCTTGCGCCTGTGCCGCTGCTTGGCGGCCACGTGGTCGGCGGTCGCGACGACCTCGGTGATGAAGTTGTCCATGTCGACGGCCGAGGCCAGGATGCTGGCCTGATCGCCGTCGGACGGGTCGTAGTAGGTGTGCGCCGAGATGTAGTCGACGTGCTCGTAGGTGTGCTCCAGCACCGTCGCCTCCCACGAGGCGAAGGTGGGCATCCGCCGGTTGGAGCTGCCGCAGGCGATCAGGCTGATCGACGGGTCGATCATCTTCATCGCGCGGGCGGCCTCGGCGGCGACGCGTCCGTACTCGTCGGCGGTCTTGTGGCCGACCTGCCACGGACCGTCCATCTCGTTGCCGAGGCACCACAGTCGCACCCCGTACGGATCCTCGGCGCCGTGCTTGCGCCGCAGGTCGGAGAGCTCCGTGCCGCCCGGGTGGTTGGTGTACTCCAGCAGGTCCAGGGCCTCCTGCACCCCGCGGGTGCCGAGGTTGACCGCCATCATCGGCTCGACACCGGCCTCGGTGGCCCAGGTCATGAACTCGTCCAACCCGAACGCGTTGGTCTCGATCGTCTTCCAGGCCAGGTCGAGCCGGCGCGGCCGGTTGCCGACCGGGCCGACCCCGTCCTCCCAGCGGTAGCCGGAGACGAAGTTGCCGCCCGGGTAGCGGACCACCGAGACGCCCAGCTCGCGGGTCAGGTCCAGCACGTCGCGGCGCAGGCCACGGGTGTCGGCGCTGGGGTGGCCGGGCTCGTAGATGCCGCCGTAGACGCACCGCCCCATGTGCTCGACGAAGGAGCCGAAGAGGCGTCGGTCGGCCGGGCCGATGGAGAAGGCCGGATCGACCGTCAGCTGCGCGGTCCGCAAGGGGGTGCCACCTTTCCTCGTGCCGATGCCCGGGTGAGCGCAGTCACCGTTCACCCGGTGTCCATCGTTTCTACAACGTTGTAGGCAACGTTGTAAAGAGCAGGTGACAAGGTAGGGTGCGCTGGGTTACCTCGGGGAGGTTGCGGAGTGCGACACAGACTCAAGGACGTGGCCGAACGGGCCGGAGTGTCGGTGAAGACCGTCTCCAACGTCGTCAACGGCTACCTGCACGTCCGGCCGGACACCCGTGCCCGCGTCGAGGAGGCCATCGCCGAACTCAACTACCGGCCCAACCTCTCGGCCCGCCACCTGCGCAAGGGCCGCACCGGCGTGATCGCGCTGGCGGTCCCGGAACTGGACATCCCGTACTTCGCCGAGTTGGCCCGCTACGTGGTCACCGCCGCCGCCGCGTACGGCTGGACGGTGCTCATCGACCAGACCGGCGGTCGACGCGAACAGGAACGGGTGGTCGCCTCCGGCATCACCGACCACCTCATCGACGGGCTCATCTTCAGCCCGTTGGCACTCACCGCCGAGGACCTGGCCGGCCTGGACGGCACCCCCATGGTGCTGCTCGGTGAGCGGGTCGAGCACGGCCCCGCGGATCGCGTGGTGATCGACAACGTGACCGCCGCCCGGCAGATCACCGAGCACCTGATCCAACTCGGCCACCGCCGGATCGCGGCCATCGGCTCCCAGCGCACGGACGAGGGCGCGAGCGCCCGGCTGCGCCTGGCCGGCTACGCCGACGCGCTGCGCGCCGCCGGGCTCGACTACGACGAAACCCTGGTGGCGCCCGCGTCGGCCTGGCATCGCGCCGACGGCGCGGCCGCCATGCGGGGCCTGCTCACCTCCGGCGTACGCCCCGACGCCGTCTTCTGCTTCAACGACACGCTCGCCCTGGGTGCCCTGCGCGCTCTGCACGAGGCCGGCCTGCGGGTGCCCGAGGACGTGGCGGTGGTCGGCTTCGACGACATCGAGGACGGCAGGTTCTCCATTCCCACGCTCAGCACCGTCGCCCCGGACAAGGAGCGGATCGCCGAACTGGCCGTCGAACTGCTGGCCAACCGGCTGGACGGCGACCGCTCCGCCCCGACGAGAGAGCTCTCCGCCCCCTACCGCCTGGAACTCCGCGAATCCACCCGGACCCCCTGACGTCGGGCCGGGTGGGTCAGTCGAAGAAGCGGGCCAGGTGGGACTTTGCTGCGGTCTCGGCCTTCGGGGGCAGGGGGGTCAGGTCGGCGAAGATCGAGGCGCCGTCGCAGCCGGCGTGCAGGGGATACCAGCGCGGGGCGCCGGGTGGCCGGCCCTGGCAGATCCCCTTGAACGTCTGGACGTCCATCAGTCGGACGTGAGTCGGGTCGGCCACCGCGTTCACGTGCCCCCACCAGGGGCTCATCACGTGCAGCACGCCGCCTGGACGGAGTACCCGGTGGCACTCGTCCACCAGCGGCAGGAAGTCGATCAGGTGCTCCAGGATGTGCACCGCGAAGAGGACATCCACCGAATCGTCGGCAAGCGGTAGCGAGCCGGACAGGTCCGCGACCGCGTTCACCCCCGGCGCCGGGTAGATGTCCAGCCCCAGGTTGGTCGACCACTGCTTGGTCGGACCGCACCCGAGGTCCACCACGACCGGCGCCCGCCCGCCGACGCCGACCCGGCACCAGACGCCGTAGACGCCGGCCAGTCGCCCCACCAGGTCCCGCACCAGCCGCAGCTCGGCGGGCTCGGCCACGTCCCCAGTGAGGTGGGCCACCCCCCGGTCGAACCGCACCTCGACCGCCAGGCCCCGCAGCCGGTCGTCGTGCCGAGCCTGGTCCGCCCATGCCTGGGCGAGGGAATCGTCGATCGCCCGCAGCCGGTCGGCCGAGGGTGGAGTCTGTGCCAAAGCGACCATGCGGGCCACCTCCCGCCGCGCGATACCCGCAATCGCGCCCGCTATGCCCGGCTCGTCCGCGTCGTCGCCCCCTCCGGCGCGGCGGGCATGGGCGTGTCGCAGGTTGCGGGGCAGGACGGCAATCATCTTGATGCCACACCGGCATCAAGATGACTCAGGGGCATCAGGCTCAACGGAGGCACGCCGTCCCGTGCCGAACCGCCACCGGTCAGATCGGCTCCTGCGAACACGCGGCAGGCCAGGTCGCCTCGCCGCAGGCCGGCGGTCGGCCTGGCGAGAGCCTTGCCCCACACCGACGGGCCGGGCCGGTCGGGTCAGCCCGATAGGGTCCGACGGCCCCCGCGCACCCGCTGGCGGGGTTGCGGGGCGGCGGGTTTCGGCCGCTTCAGGTGGTAGCGGTGCAACTCGTGGTGGCCGGGCAGGGACGGGTCCTCGCTCATCGCGACCAACTCCCAGCCCTGGTCACCAGCCCGGTTCAGGTGGGCCAGCGAGGTGTCGCCGTACGGCGTCACGTCGACCATGGAGCCGTCCGGGCCGTACCAGACGAAGACGACCTCCCAGCCGAGGTCGTTGCTCGCCGCCTGGCGGCGGCGGACCAGCAGGGCGTACTCCCACTTGAGCATGGCGTCATTCTCACCCCGCGCGGCCGCGCGGGCACGGATCAATCCTCGGCGATCCGCCCGCCGTCCACCCGGAGCCGACGGTTCGTCTCGATGGCGGCCAACATTCGCCGGTCGTGCGTGACGAGCAGCAACGTTCCGGGATAGCTGGCCAGCGCCGACTCGAGCTGCTCGATGGCGGGCAGGTCCAGGTGGTTGGTGGGTTCGTCGAGGACCAGCAGGTTGACCCCGCGGCCCTGGAGCAGCGCCAGCGCCGCCCGGGTCCGCTCACCCGGGGACAGGGTGGCCGCCGGTCGCGGCACGTGCGCCGACCGTAGGCCGAACTTGGCCAGCAGGGTCCGCGCGTCTGCCGGCGACATGTGCGGTACGGCCGCGTGGAACGCGTCGATCAACGGCGCGTCGCCGAGGAACAGCCCTCGTGCCTGGTCGACCTCGCCCACCACGACCCCGGGTCCGAGTGAGGCGGTGCCGGCGTCCAGCGGGAGCCGCCCCAGCAGCGCGGCCAGCAGGGTGGACTTGCCCGAGCCGTTCGCCCCGGTCACCGCCACCCGGTCCGCCCAGTCGATCTGGAGGTCGACCGGGCCGAGGGTGAACCCTCCCCGGCGTACCACCGCACCTCGCAGCGTGGCCACGACGGCGCCGGCACGGGGTGCGGCGGCGATCTCCATCCGCAGCTCCCACTCCTTGCGGGGCTCCTCGACCACGTCGAGCCGTTCGATCAGCCGTTCGGTCTGCTTGGCCTTGGCGGCCTGCTTCTCGCTGGCCTCGGCGCGGAACTTGCGGCCGATCTTGTCGTTGTCGGTGGCCTTGCGTCGGGCGTTCTTCACGCCCTTCTCCATCCACCCGCGCTGGGTGCGGGCCCGAGCTTCCAGCCCCGCCTTGGTGTCGGCGTACTCCTCGAATTCCGCGCGGGCGTGCCGGCGGGCCACCTCGCGCTCCTCCAGATAGGCCGCGTAACCGCCGCCGTAGTGGTTGACCTGCTGCTGCGCCAGGTCCAGCTCCAGCACCCGGGTCACCGTGCGGAGGAGGAACTCGCGGTCGTGGCTGACCAGCACCGTGCCGGCCCGCAGCCCGGTGACGAACTCCTCCAACCGCTCCAACCCGGCCAGGTCCAGGTCGTTGGTCGGCTCGTCGAGCAGGAACACGTCGTACCGACTGATCAGCAGCGACGCCAGCCCGGCCCGGGCCGCCTGACCGCCGGAGAGCCCGGTCGTCGGGTGGTCCAGGTCGACCGCGAGCCCCAGGTCTGCGCTCACCTGCTCGGCGCGTTCGTCCAGGTCCGCGCCGCCCAGGGCGAGCCACCGCTCCAGCGCGTCGCCGTACGCGTCGTCGGCGCCCACCGCCCCGGCGGTCAGCGCCTCGGTCGCCGCGTCCAACGCCGCCTGCGCGGCGGTCACCCCGGTCCGGCGGGCCAGGAAGTCCCGCACGGTCTCGCCCGGCCGCCGCTCCGGCTCCTGCGGCAGGTGCCCGACGCTCGCCGTGGGCGGGCTGAGTCGCACGGTGCCGGCCTCGACCGGCAACAAACCGGCGAGGGTACGCAGCAGCGTCGACTTGCCGGCCCCGTTCGGCCCCACCAGGCCGACCACGTCGCCGGGGGCCACCACCAGGTCCAGTCCGGCGAAGAGTGGGCGGTCGCCGTGCCCGGCGGCCAGGTCCTTGACGATCATCGTGGCGCTCATCAGTTCGGGAGCCTATCCGGCCGCCCGCATACGACCAGCCCCCAGCGGGCAGACTCAACGGCGTGGTGACCACACTGGCGATCGACTGTGGCGGCGGGGGCATCAAGGCGTCCGTGCTCGACGAGGCGGGGACGATGCGGGCGCGACCCCTGCGCGTGCCGACCCCGTACCCGTTGCCGCCCGCGCTCTTCGTCCGGACCCTGCTGGATCTCGGCGGGCGCCTGCCAACGGCGGACCGGCTGACGGTCGGCGTACCGGGGATGATCCGGCACGGGGTGGTGGTGACCACACCGCACTACGTGACCCGCAGCGGCCCGCGCACCCGGGTCGACCCGGACCTGCTCGCCGAGTGGTCCGGCTGGGACGCGCGCGGAGCGCTGGCCGACGCGTTCGGGGTGCCGGCGCTGGTGCTCAACGACGCCGAGGTGCACGGCGCCGGGGTGGTCGCCGGCACCGGCTGCGAGCTGGTGCTGACCCTGGGGACGGGGCTGGGCAGCGCGCTCTACGACGGCGGGGTGCTCGCACCGCACCTGGAGCTGTCGCACGCGCCGGTGCGGTGGGGCACCACCTACGACACGTACGTGGGTGAGCCGGAACGGCGGCGGCTCGGCGACGCCTTCTGGTCCCGGCGGATCCGGCAGGTGGTGGACGGCCTCCGCCCGGTGTTCCGCTGGGACCGGCTCTACCTGGGCGGGGGCAACTCCCGACTGATCCGGCCCGAGCAGCTGGCCCGGATGGGCGACGACGTGGTGGTGGTGCCGAACACGGCGGGGATCGTCGGTGGCGTCCGCGCCTGGGAGCTGGCCGCAGGCCGCCGGGACGCGCGAACCTGACGTGATCTCGCCGGATCTCGGCCTCGGGAACAGTCGCCAAACGCCTGACGTTGTGCCAGCGTCGGAACAGGTGACGGTGCGACCCGAGGAGGTGGGCAGATGGATCTTCTGGCGGACTACCGGCGGGCGACCATGTTCTTCGAAACCGGTGACCCGAGCGGGGCGGCCCGACTGCTGGAGCCGATCGTCGACGCCGAACCCGGCAACGCGGCGGTTCGGCAGTTGCTGGCTCGGGCGTACTTCCAGTCGGCCCAGCTCAACCGGGCCGAGGAGCACCTGCGCGAGCTTGTCGAACGGGACCCGAGCGATCACTACGCGCACCACGTGCTCGGTCGGACCCTGGAGCGGCTGAACCGGCACACCGACGCGCTGCGGCACCTGCGGATCGCCGCCGCCATGTACGCGACGAACGACGACTACCGGATCGCGCTGGAGCGGGTGGAAACCCGGGTGGGCGGCACGCGCTGAGCGTGGACGTGCGGGGGCGGTCCTTCGGGGCCGCCCCTTCGTCGTCCGGTGGGCTTACCGCCGGGCGTGCCTAGGATGGCGGGCATGGGACCTGACCGGGCGGGGGCTGCGGCATGAAGCTCAAGCTGGACCTGCACGAGATCTTCAACAAGGGGCAGGACATCGACCGCGCGCTGCGCGGGATCATGGACGAGGCGGTGGCGAAGAAGGCCACCCTCGTCGAGATCATCCCCGGCAAGGGGTCGGGGCAGCTCAAGAAGCGGGTGCTGCGGTTCCTCGACCAGAAGGACGTCAAGCAGCTCTACCACCGTGTGGAAAAGGACTCGAAGAACTTCGGTCGCCTCTTCGTGCACTTTCGCTGGAAGTAGCGACGGCGTGCCCGCTGATGATCTTCTGCTGCCTCCCGCGTTCGACGCGATGACGGCCTGGGCTGGTACCGGACGGGTGGTGCGGGCTACAGAGCAGGACGTGGCGACGTGGCGGCTTCCCCAGCCGCAGAAGGCCGCGCTGAGCTCCTCTGGGGTACCGCTGATCGATGGCCTCGTCGGTGCGGTGTCATTCTCCGCAGAGCCGACGAGGTACCGGTTGGCGAACGACGACGATCCGCGCTGGGTGTACGGCGCCGCGCCGGGGACCGGTGAGGTGCACCTGTGGTCGTCGGACGGCGGCGCCGCGTTCGTCAACTCGACGATCATCCACTGGCTGTGTTCGCTGCACATGGTTGGTAGCTGGCTGACCAGCTCAACCGTCATCGACCGCTGGGACGAGGACGAACAGGCCGAGGAGCAGGCGCTCGCAGAGATCGCCGACCTGTTGGAACGCATCAGGGACCTGGACCCGCCCGCGTACGGGGACGGCGACCACACAACCCACTTCTGGCCCGGAGTGCTCGACCGGTGGCTCTACTGATCGAGGCGGGCACCGTCTTCCTTGGTTAGTGGCAGGCCCGCACAGCCACGTGGTTGATGCTCCTGGGAGGCTGCGGGGGTGGAACAGTCTGCGTGGGCCGAGATTTCGGCGTTGGCGGCGGCGGCTCCGTATCCGGTGGAGGTGTTGCCGGTCAATCTTGAGCGGGCGGCAGCCTGCTTGGCAGCCTTGGAAGTCACGACCAGGTCGTGGCTCGGTGCCGTGGTGGCCAACAGTGGCGGGCTGGTGATCGACCACGGTTGGCTTCGGGTGCTCGGCGGCGGGCACGACGCGCTGCCGGATGTGGCTGCCGAGATGGTCCCTGGAACTGCTCGTCTGGTCGTCGCCTTCGATGTGATGGGCGGGCAGTTCGCGTGGTTGCAGGCGGAGCCGGGAGTACGGCCGACGGTGCATTACTTCGGCCCGGAGGACGTGGCTTGGCAAGATCTTGAGCTTGGGTATGGCGACTGGCTGGAGGCGATGCTCGCCGGCTCATTGACCGATTTCTATGAGGGTTTGCGCTGGCCGGGCTGGGAAGTCGAGGTGGCCAACGTCGCCCTGGATCAGGGGATCCACACACTGCCGCCGCCATGGACCAGGGAGGGCAAGGATCTCTCGGTGGTGTCCCGTAAGCCGATCCCGCTTGCTGAACTCGTTTCGATTCACCAAATGGTCGCTGGCAGCTGACACAGCGCCGGGAATCAAGGTGAGTAGCTCGCCTCCGGTTTCGGCGACGAGCCGATCGAGGACGGACCTGTTGCTTTTCCAGCGCGCATCCGTCCCGGTACTCAGCGCGGGCCGCTGCTCGTCATTTCTCCAGAACCGTGGCTACCAGGACGAGACCGGCCAGTCCGATCACCACGAGCGCGCTCGATGTCATCAACAGTCTGACGGCGATCTTCCACTGCTGCCGGAAGGGGTAGTAGGCGACTCCGACCGGTCCGGCGAGGACAAGGACGACCATGGGGATCAGGCGTAGCCCGTCAACCGCCCCGGCGACGATCCCGAACACGCCGACAAATCCGAAGAAGATCGCGACGTTGGCGACCGCGGAGCGAAAGTTGGCGTAAGCACTTTCCTGTAGGTCGGCGATCGCGCCGCGGATGTCCCGCTCCGCCTGCGCCCGCTCCTGAACAGACATCGGCCTGCGCGGCTTGCCCCGGCCCTTGTTGCTCCCCGCGACCATCCGGCGACGATAACAACCACCCTCGATCCGGGCCGTCCCGAACCGAGCGCCTCGGGCGGCGTAGCCGATCGGTGATTCGCCTTGACGACCGTAACGGTAAGTCGTAGCTTACGTTCGTGGCCACTTACGGAGTGCACCCGGGCTGGGAGGCGTTGGGTGACCCCAGCCGGCTCGCGATCGTTCAGCGGCTGGCTGAGCGTCCGCACGCCGTCGGGGAACTGGCAGACGACCTGCCGATCAGCCGGCCGGCCGTGTCGCAGCACCTCAAGGTGCTCAAGGGCGCGGGCCTGGTCGTCGACCAGTCGGTGGGAACCCGCCGCGTCTACCGGCTCAGTCCGGTCGGGTTGACCGCTCTACGGGACCAGCTCGACACCTTCTGGCGACGGGCGCTTGACGGTTATCAGGACGTCGTTGAATCGACCGAGGAGAGTTCATGACGCAAGCAGCTACGGCGGTGGTCCGCCGACAGATCGTCGTCAACGCACCGATCGAGCGGGCCTTCACCGTGTTCACCGAGCGGTTCGGCGACTTCAAGCCGCGCGAGCACAACCTGCTTCAGGCCCCGATCGCCGAGACCGTGTTCGAGCCCAGGGTTGGCGGTCACATCTACGACCGGGGTAACGACGGCAGCGAATGCCGATGGGCGCGCATCCTCGCGTACGAACCGCCGACCCGGGTCCTCTTCAGCTGGGATATCGGGCCGACCTGGCAGGTCGAGACCGATCCGGACCTCACCAGCGAGGTCGAAGTCATCTTCGTCGCCGAGACTCCGGATCAGACCCGGATCGAGCTGGAGCACCGGCACCTCGACCGGCACGGCCCCGGCTGGGAGTCGGTCCGGGACGGGGTCGACAGCGACACGGGGTGGCCCCTCTACCTCAGCCGCTACCTCGCCCTCTTTGGTGGCGAACGCTAACGGTGCGACCCAGCCGGCGCAGGAGTGCAGCAAGCAACGAAAGCGGGTGCATGATCGTGCTCGATCCTGGTTGTAGTCCCCTCGCTCGTGGTCGAGGGCCCTCTTTCCTGGATCGAGCACGATCTTGGGGGGACCGGCCGGCCGAGCGCGGCCGGCCGGACCACCGTGTCGTCTGTCAGAAGGGGTACGTGCGGGCGACCGCCAGCATCTCGGAGCTGTGCGACCCGACCACGCCGACGGCCGGCGGCCGGGGGCGGAAGCCGGGCAGCGCGTCCAACCCGTCACTGGCGTCCATGGCCCGCAGCGCCACCTGCCCGGCGGTGGGCCGCAGGGTCAACGTGACCTCGATGCCCTCGGTGGGCGGGGCGTGGAACACCAGCCCGAAGCCCCACCTGCCCGCGCGGAGCTCCACCGGCACCGCCCGCCCGGCGACCTCGGCCCGCAGGACGGTGGCCGTCGACGTGTCGACGTGCAGGGTGGCGAGCCGGGCGGCCCGCTGCGGGGTGAGCCGCAGACGCAGCGTGCGTTCTCCACCAGACGTGGCGTCGCCCAGCACGTCCAGCTTCGGCGCCGGCAGGTTCGCCGGCTGTGCCGGCCCGGCCCGCAGCTCACCGTCGCCGAGCCCGGGGAAGTCGTCGCCGACGTCCGCCGTCCCGTCCACGTAGCCGTCCGTCCACGACTGCGGGTCACTCTCGTGACTGAGCCAGCGGGCCTGGCCGGTGCCGGCGTCCATCGCGTACATCAGGTGGGTCGGCGCGGGATGCGCGGCGTCGAACCGGTCGACGCCCAGCCCGACCCCGGCGAGCACCACCGTCGCCACGGCGGCGGCCACGGCCGGCAGCAGGCCGAGCCGGCGCGCCCGCAACGCCCGCACGCCGCGCTGGCCGCCGGCCTGCGGGTGCAGCAGGTCGACCACCGGCAGGGCGGCCAGGCCGAGCAGCACGGCGACCAGCGCGGCCACCCCACCCATGCCCATCCCCAGCGCGGGGAAGAGCAGCACCACGGTGGGCAGCAGGATGACCACACCGACGGCCGCGGCGGCGGTCACCGCCACCACCGGCCACGGCCCGGTCTGCCGGGTACGCAGCGCGATCAGCCCACCGAGGGCACCGGCCAGCGCCGGCAGGGTGGTGAGGTACGCCCCGCCGGGCACCGCCACGGCGAGCAGCACCCCGAGCAGGGCCAGCCAGGCCAGCCCGCCGACGGCGAGCGCGGCCGGGCCGATCCGGCGGCGCAGCAGCGCGTACCAGGCGAACAGGATGGCGGCGGCGAGCGCCACGACGGCCAGGCGGTACCAGACCGGGCGGTACGGGTCGAGCAGTTCCGCGTACCCCGGTCGGATCGTGGTGATCGCCAGCCAGAGCAGTTGGGCCGCGACCGGCGCGACCACGATCGGCGCCAGGGCCAGCCCGAAGCCGGCGGCGAGCCGGCCGGTGCTGGCCCGGCCCCGTCGACGGACCAGCCAGCCCAGCGCGGCCACCGCGGCCACCGCGAGCATGGCCAACGGCAGGGTGAACGTGCCCGGGTAGTGGACCAGCCCACCGGGGACCGGGAAGTAGGTCGCGTCGTGCCCGGAGCGCAGCTCGGTCAGGTCGGTGCGGCCGAACTCCCGGGCCAGGCCCAGCGCGTTGTCGCCGTGCTGCTGGAGGCTGCCCCGGTCCATGGCCGCCGGCGTGTCCAGCGGGGTGTGGTAGATCGCGCCTCCGTCGATGTACGCCGAGTTCAGCCCGACGAACTTCTGGTCCAGGAACGCGGTGAAGTCGGTGTCGTTGGGCAGCGCCCGATAGATCTCCACCGCGAACGAGGTGCCGACCGGGTGCGGGGCGGCCCGGCCGAAGACGTCCACCAGTTTCGCGTTGTTCCGGGACGTCTCGAACATGATCACCGGCCCGGTGGAGCCGCGCGCCTCCAGGTTGAGCACCACCCCGCCGTCGGCGGCCAGCGGGTGGCTGGCGGCGAACGCGGACGCGCCGCAGAGGCACGCCTCCTCCGCGTCGGTCAACACGAAGACGATGTCGTTGCGGGGCCGCGGACCGGTGCTCAGCGCGCGGGCCACCTCCAGGATGGCCGAGGTGCCGGCCGCGTCGTCGTTGCCGCCCGGCCCGGTCTGCACCGAGTCGTAGTGGGCGACCAGGAAGACCCGGCCGGTCGAGGCGGTGCCGGGCAGCCGGGCCACCACGTTGCGGACGCGGGCCAGGGTCGCCCCGCCCGCCGCGCCGCTGAGCTGCCCGGCCTCCGGGGCCACGGTGTCCTGCACCTCGGTCTCCAGGCCCAACCCGCGCAACTGCTGCTCAAGGTGCGCCCGAACCTGGTCGTTGGCAGGGCTGCCGGCGACGTGCGACCGGGCGGCGATCACCTGGACGTCCTCGTACGCCCGGCCGGCGCTGAACTCGCCCACCGGCGCGTCCGCCGGTTTCGGCGTCGGCGTCCGCAGGTCGAGCAGGCTGCCGGCGCCCACGGCGGCCAACGCCACGAGCGCCGCCGCGGCGGCCACGAGCCGCCGGTGCGGCCTGGTCAGCGCACGATCCGCAGGGGGTACGCCCGGAGCAGGACGGGCCGGTGTGCCAGTCGGGGCCGGGGTGGGGGGTGCGCCCACGGAAACTCCTCGGGGGGTGGTGGGGCCTGGGGTGGCACCATCCTGCCCCCCGGCGGTCCCGGACGGCATGGCCGGTACGGCCCCGCACCGATCACCCGCGAGGTTTGTCAGTCGGCGGGCAGTGATGCGCCCCATCCCCGCCCGTGCCGTGGGCATCGTGTTGTGTGCGACCGTTGTCTAATACAGGATCAGCAGGGCACTCGGAAGGAGCCCGACATCACCAGCGAACTCCCGCGTCTCGCGGCGGTGACCCGGCCGCACCGGGGGTCCGGCTCGGCCGGGTCCCCAGTTGTGCCGTACCCGCACGGTGGCCTGGCGCGGCACGCCAACCTGCCGCCGGGCGAACGGCTGCGGGTGCTGCTGGTGGAGGACGACGAGGGCGACGCCTTCCTGGTCGGTGAGCTGCTCGCCGAGACCAACTCGATGATCGACCTGCTGGTCGCCACCAGCCTGCGAGAGGCGCGGCAGCGGATCAACGACGTCGACTGCGTCCTGCTCGACCTGGGCCTGCCCGACGCGCAGGGGCTGGACGGGCTGCGTCAGGTGCTGGAGATGTCCAGCGGCGCCGCGGTCTGCGTGCTGACCGGCCGCTCGGACGAGCACCTGGGCGTCGTGGCGGTCGCCGAGGGCGCACAGGACTACCTGGTCAAGGGCCAGGTCGACGGAGTGCTGCTGACCCGGGCGCTGCGCTACGCCGTGGAACGCAAGCGCGCCGACGAGAACGCCCGCCGGTTGCGGGAGGTCGAGCTGCGGCAGGCCGAGTCGGCCCGCCTCGAACGCGGTCTGCTGCCCCAGCCGCTGATGACGACCGACCAGGTGGCGGTGCACACCTTCTACCGGCCCGGCCGGCACGCCGCCCTGATCGGCGGGGACTTCTTCGACGTGGTGCAGACCCGTCCGGACCGTCTCGACCTGATCGTCGGTGACGTCTGTGGGCACGGCGTGGACGAGGCCGCGCTCGGCGTCGAGCTGCGAGTGGCCTGGCGGGCACTTGTGCTCGCCGGAGTGCCGGACGACGAGGTGCTGCCCGCGCTGGAGCAGGTGCTGATGAGTGAGCGCCGCCTTCAGGAGATCTTCGCGACGGTGGCCACCACCAGGCTCGACCTGGACGCCAACCGTGCGACAGTCCGACTCGCCGGGCATCCGCCGCCGCTGCTGCTCGCCGGCGGCCGGGTCGCCCCGGTGCCCGCGCCCGGCGGCCGACTGCTGGGCGTACGACCCCGCCGGCCGATCGCCTACGACCTGGAGTTCGACACCGATGACTGGTCCCTGCTGATGTACACCGACGGGCTCATCGAGGGGCGGGTGGGAGCGGGCAACGATCGCCTCGACGTGTTGGGGCTGAGCGGGCTGCTCGACGAGCCGGCCAACCGTTCGGTGTCGCTGCCCGAGCTGCCCGCCTGGCTGGTCGGCCGGGCCGAGCGGCTCAACGGCGGCGCGCTCGCCGACGACGTGGCCATGCTGCTGGTGAGCCGGGGTGGTGGCCGGTGAAGCCGGTGGTCGGCGGCTGGAGTCTGCGCCGGCGGGTCATCACGCTGCTCACCGTCGTGGGGGTGCTGCTGATCGCCCTGGCCGGCGCGGAGGCGGCGATGGCCGCCCGCAACCGCACCCAGATCGACGCCGTCCTGAACGAGACCGGCCCACTGCGGGTCCAGTCCCAGGAGTTGCTCAACGCGCTGCTCGACCAGGAGACGGCGATCCGTGGGTACGCGGTCAGCGGTGACCCGGACGACCTGAACCCCTATCGGGAGGGGCTCGCCCAGGAGAAGAGCGTCACCGTCTCGATGCGGTCGCTGCTTGACAACTACCCGCAGATCAGCCAGGAGCTGCGCACCGTCGAGGAGCGCATCACGCAGTGGCGGCAGTCGGTGGCCGAGCCGGTGATCACCACCACCGAGCAGAGCGGCACCAGCGCGGGCCAGGCACTCGTCACCGAGCAGGCCCGGCAGCAGTTCGACGAGGTGCGCACGGCGGTCAACGACCTCCAGGGGGAGGTCCTGGCCGCCCGGGAGCAGACCGCCGACAACGTGCGGACCAGCAGCAACGTGCTTGTCGTACTGCTGATCGTCGCCGCCCTGGTGGTGGTCGTGGCCGGCGCGGTGCTGCTGCTCTCGCTGGACCGGATGGTGATCCGGCCCCTGACCGGCCTGGCCACCCAGGTCCGCGAGGTCGCCGAGGGCGACTACCAGCACCGCATCGCCACCACCGGCCCGCCGGAGTTCATCCAGCTCGGCGACGACGTGGACGCCATGCGGCAGAAGATCGCCGCCGACCTGGCCGAGGTGCGGGCTGCCCGCGAGCGGATCGAGTGGGTCAACAGCCAGCTCCAGAAGCAGGCCGAGGAGTTGACCCGGTCCAACCGTGACCTGGAGCAGTTCGCGTACGTGGCCTCGCACGACCTCCAGGAGCCGCTGCGCAAGGTGGCCAGTTTCTGCCAGTTGCTCCAGCGTCGCTACGCCGGGCAGCTCGACGAACGGGCCGACCAGTACATCGCCTTCGCGGTGGACGGCGCACAGCGGATGCAGCGCCTGATCAACGACCTGCTCGCGTTCTCCCGGATCGGCCGGCTCACCACCGGCTTCGTCGAGGTCGACCTCAACAAGGTGATGGGCGACGTGGCCGGTCAGACCGAGGCCGCGCGGCAGTACGCCGACGCGGAGCTGACCTGGACCGACCTGCCGGTGATCTCCGGTGAGGAACCGCTGCTCACCAACCTGCTGGCCAACCTGGTCAGCAACTCGATCAAGTTCCGCCGGGCGGATGTGCCACCCAGGGTGCACGTCTCGGCGCGGCTGGTGGACGCCGAGTGGGAGATCACCTGCCAGGACAACGGCATCGGGATCGAGCCGGAGTTCGCCGACAAGATCTTCGTGATCTTCCAGCGGCTGCACTCGAAGGACGCGTACCCGGGCACCGGCATCGGGTTGGCCATCGTCAAGAAGATCGTCGAATATCACGGGGGTCGGGTCTGGGTGGACACCGACGTGCCGGAGGGCACGGCGATCCGGTTCACCCTGCCGGCGCTTCCGGCGGACCTGGAGGCGGCGGCCGCCGCCGACTCGTCGGAGCAGCCGCAGGCCCTGCCGGCGGGCGACGCCACGCCCTCGAACGAGACTCCGGCAGCGGCGACCGAGCAGTCCGACTCCTCGGACCAGCCGGACCGGGCCGACGAGGCGCCGGAAAGCGGTAGAACGGGTGACATGAGGGAGACGGTGGGATGACCGCGCCGGCGGATGGCAAGAGCCCGATCGAGGTCCTGCTGGTCGAGGACGACCCGGGTGATGTGCTGATGACCCAGGAGGCGTTCGAGGAGCACAAGCTGCGCAACCGGCTGACCGTCGTCTCCGACGGCGCCGAGGCGCTGGCCTACCTGCGCCGGGAGGGCCAGTACGCGGACGCGGTGGCGCCCGACCTGATCCTGCTCGACCTCAACCTGCCCCGGCGCGACGGCCGGGAGGTGCTGGAAGAGATCAAGAACGATCCGAACCTGCGTCGGATCCCGGTGGTGGTGCTCACCACCTCCCAGGCCGACGAGGACATCCTGCGCAGCTACCAGCTGCACGCCAACGCCTACGTGACCAAGCCGGTGGACTTCGAGCGCTTCATCTCGGTGGTCCGCCAGATCGACGAGTTCTTCGTCAGCGTGGTCAAGTTGCCGCCGCGTGGCTGACACCCTGCTCGACGACGTCGGCGACCTCCTGCGGGAGGCCGCCGACCAGGTCGTGCTGCCGTTGTTCCGCAAACTCGACGACGCCGACGTGTCGGAGAAGGCGCCCGGCGAGGTGGTCACCGTCGCCGACCGCCGGGCCGAGGAGCTGCTCTCGGCGGGCTTGCGCCGGCTGCGGCCCGGCTCGACGGTGGTCGGTGAGGAGGGTGTCGCCGACGACCCGGGGTTGCTGCGGCACCTGCGGGACGCCGGTGACGTCTGGCTGGTCGACCCGGTCGACGGCACCGCCAACTTCGCCGCCGGTCGCCGGCCGTTCGCCCTGATGGTGTCGTTGCTGACCGACGGGCAGCCGGTCGCCGGCTGGATCCTCGACCCGCTCGCCGACACCCTCGCCGGGGGCTGGGCGGACGACGGCACCCTGCTCAACGGCCAGCCGGTGGAGGGCACCATCCCGGTGCCGCCGCTCGGCGAGCTACGCGGCGCGGCGATGACCCGGTTCCTGCCGCCGGAGACCCGCGACCGGGTCCGCGCCGGCGGTCGGCGGCTCGGCGAGCTGCTGCCCGGCCAGCACTGCGCCGGCCGGGAATACCTGGACATCCTCACCGGCGAGCAGCAGTTCGTCCTCTTCTGGCGCACCCTGCCCTGGGATCATGCCCCGGGCACCGTGCTGGTCCGCGCGGCGGGTGGCGTCGCCCGCCGGTTCGACGGTGTCGACTACCACCCCGCCGACGACGGCCACGGTCTGCTCGTCGCAGCCAACGAGCAGGTCTGGACCGAGGTGCGCGAAGCCCTTCTCGCCCCCTGATCCGGGCACTGCGCGACGGCGTCGGAACGCTCCGTCGACATCGGGGCGTTCCCGGCGTCGGGGGGCTGGCCAGCGGCTCACCGTCCGGTATCGTGACGGCGGTCTCCGCCAGCAGGCCGCCGACCGGCGCCGGTGGGGACGCCGCCGCGCAGTTGTTCACCGGGGGCCGGCGGTCGACGGAAGGACGCTTTCGTGCCCAGGACCAGGCTCGACCCGCGGCTCGGTCGCCGCACCCTGCTCACTCTGCTCGCCGCCGTCGCCCTGGTGCTCGGCGGTGCCGCCGTGCCGGCGTACGCCGAGCCCGGTGAGGGCGGCAGCAAGAAGCTGCAGGATGCGTTGGAGCTGACCGCCAAGGGGCACATCGAGGCCAAGGCCAAGCTCGACAACTCCAAGCGCCGCCAGACGGCGTTGACCGGCGAGTTGACGGCGATCGAGGGTCGCATGGGTGGGCTCACCGCCCAGGTCGGCGAGGTCGCCGCTCAGTCCTACCGGATCGGTCGGCTCGGGCCGGCGTCGATGCTGCTCAACACCGCCACGCCGCAGGCGTTCCTGGAGCGCGCCAGCGATCTCGACCTGATGGCCCAGCGGGACAGCAAGCGGCTGCGTGATCTCGTCGCAGCCCGGCAGCAGGCGCACGAGGCCAAGGTCGCCATCGACGCCGAGGTCCGCGAGCAGCAGAAGCAGCTCGCCGTGATGGCGAAGAAGAAGAAGGAGGCCGAGGCGGCGCTCGCCGAGGTCAGCTCGGGCAGCAGCAACGGTTTCAGCGGGGGCAGTTCCGCCTCCGCGAAGCCCGCGCCGCGTAACTCCGACGGATCCTGGCCGTCGGAGTCCTGCTCCGTGAAGGACCCGACCACCTCCGGCTGCATCACCCCGCGCACCCTCAACGCGCTCAAGCAGACCCAGGCGGCCGGCTACAAGCGGCACGTCTCCTGTAAGCGCAGCGGTGGCGGCGGGGAGCACCCGAAGGGGCGGGCCTGCGACTTCGCCGCGGCCACCAACGGCTTCGAGGACCGCAACGCGACAGGTGGCGACAAGGCGTACGGCGACAGCCTGGCCGCCTGGCACGTGCGCAACGCCGACCGACTGGGCGTGCTCTACGTGATCTGGTACCGGCAGATCTGGCATCCCGGCACCGGGTGGCGTTCGTACAGCGGCAGCGGCAGTCCCGCCGCGTCCCACACGAACCACGTTCATCTATCGCTGTACTGACCCTGGGCCCCAGCTTCACTGCGTACCATCGCGACGATGAGTTCCCCACCGCCCGACGTCGCGGCCCCGCCGGCCGCCGCCGCCCCGTCCGTGCCGGTCACCGGCCGGGCGCTGCCCAACGGCCTGGCCGCCTTCCTGGTCTTCTTCTCCAGCGGCGCCGTGCTGGTGCTGGAGACCGTCGCGCTGCGCCTGGTCGGCCCGTACGTCGGGGTGACCCTCCAGGTGACCAGCTCGGTGATCGGTGTCGCGCTGGCCGCGATCGCCTACGGGGCGTGGACCGGCGGCTGGCTGGCCGACCGGCGCAACCCGCGCGGCCTGCTGGCCCCGGCGCTCGTGCTGGCTGGCATCGCCACCGCCGTCACCCTGCCCGTCGTCCGGTACGCCGGAGAGGTGCTGCGCGGTGGCGCGGCCAGCGGCATCCTGCTCCTGGTCTCGCTTGCCGTGTTCGTACCGGCCGCGCTGTTGGCCGCGGTCACCCCGTTGGTCGTGAAGCTTCAACTAGCCGACCTGCGTCGCACCGGCCAGGTGGTCGGTCGACTCTCCGGGATCGGCACCCTGGGCGGCATCACCGCGACCCTGCTCACCGGCTTCGTGCTGGTCGCCGCCCTGCGCAGCACGGTCATCCTGGTGACCCTGGCGATCGCGCTCGGGCTGGTCGGCATCGGCCTCGGCTGGTATCTGCGCCGACAGGAGCCCACCGAGCTGCCCGGTCCGGCCCGGACCCGGGCCGCGCTGGCCGTGCTCGGCCTGGTCGGGGCGGGCCTCGCCACCGTGGCACCGAACCCGTGCGACATCGAGACGGCGTACCACTGCGCCCGGGTCACCACCGACCCGAACCGGCCCACCGGCCGGACGCTGCTGCTCAACTCGGCCCACCACTCGTACGTGGACCTCGCCGACCCGAAACACCTGGAGTACGCGTACACGAAGTGGATCGGAGCCGTCGCCGACGTCGCCGCGCCGGCCGGTCAGCGGCTGGACGCGTTGCACCTGGGCGGCGGCGGGTTCACCGTGCCGCGCTACCTGACCGCCACCCGGCCGGGCACCGACAACGTGGTGTTCGAGATCGACGGTGGGCTGGTCGAGTTGGGCGAGCAGGAGCTGGGCGTACGGACCGGGCCGGAGCTGCGGGCGGTGGTGGGCGACGCCCGGATGCTCGTCGGCGACGAGCCGACGGACAGCCGTGACCTGGTGGTCGGTGACGCGTTCGGTCACCTGGTGGTGCCCTGGCACCTGGCCACCCGGGAGATGGCGGCCGAGGTCCGGCGGGTCACCCGCCCCGGCGGCGTGTACGTGCAGAACGTGATCGACTACCCGCCACTGCGGTTCATCCGCGCCGAGCTGGCCACGGTGGCCGCCGAGTTCCGGCACGTCGCGTTGATCGCGCCGCCGGAGGCGCTCGCCGAGGAGCAGGGTTCCAACTTCCTCATCGTCGGCTCCGACGCGCCACTGCCGCTGGAGGCCGTGCGGGCGCGACTGGCCGAGGTGGACCCGAAGGTCAGCCTGCTCTCCGGCACCGAGCTGACGGACTTCGTCGGCGGGGCGCTGGTGTTGACCGACGACTACGCCCCGGTGGACCAACTGCTGGCCACCGCCTGATCGAGTGACAACTCTGACCGATTCCGACACTCCAGGTGTAGGACGTTTGATCCTGGGCAACAACGGTCACCATGGGTAGTGGGGACCGAAACGGCGCGCAGCTCCTCGATGAGCGGTACCGACTGATCGAGCAGCTCGGCGCGGGCGGGATGTCCGTGGTGTGGCGTGGCTACGACGAGGTGCTCGGCCGTCAGGTCGCGGTGAAGGTGCTGGCCTCCAGGCTGGCCAGCGACCGCGCGTTCCGCCACCGGATCCGGATCGAGGCGCAGGCCGCCGCACGCCTCTGCCACCCCAACATCACCAACGTGTACGACTACGGCGAGTCCGAGCAGGTCGGTCTGACCGTGCCGTACGTGGTGATGGAGCTGGTCGACGGCGCCTCGCTGGCCAGCCGGCTGGGCCGGGAGACCCAACTGCCCTGGCGCGAGGCGGTCACGATCGGCGCGGAGGTCAGCTCGGCGCTGACCACCGCGCACGCCCGCGGCGTGGTGCACCGCGACGTCACCCCGGGCAACGTCATGCTCACGTCGACCGGGGTCAAGGTGGTCGACTTCGGCATCTCCGCGCTCGTGGGGGAGAGCGAGAAGGGGCCGGACGGCGCGCTGCTGGGCACTCCCGCGTACCTCGCCCCGGAACGGCTGGACAACGGCCAGGTGTCCCCGGCCACCGACGTGTACGCCGTCGGGCTGCTGCTCTACCGGATGCTCACCGGGCGGCTGCCGTGGCGCGCCACCACGACCACCCAGATGTTGCGCGCACACATGTACAACGAACCGGAACCGATGCCCGCCGTCGAGGGGCTGCCCGACGAGGTGACCGAGCTGGTGGGGCGCTGCCTGGCGAAGCGGCCCGCCGACCGACCGGCCACCGCCGAGGTGACCCGGATCCTCGCCGACGCGGCCGGCATGCTCGCGGCGGTGCCGGTCTCCCCGGCCGGCGGACCCCTGGACCCGGCCCTGCTGGGCGCTGCGCGTACCACGATCCTGCCCTGGTCGGCGGCGACCGACGCGTTGCCGCTGTCGCGTACCCGCAATCGGGACCGGCGAGTCCGGCAGCGGGTGACCCGGCGGCGGCGGGTGGAGGCCGGGGTGGCCGCCGTCGGGCTGATCGCGGTCACCGGGGCGATGTGGGGCTTCACCTCACGCAGTCCGGCAAGCGGTGAGGGACGGCCGACAACCGAGGCCCGGATGGGTCTGCCGGCGAAGGTGCCGTGCGAGGTGGCGTACGCGCTGCGCACGGACTCCGGCACCGACTTCGCCGCGGACCTGACGCTCACCAACACCGGCGACCGGGAGCTGCGGGACTGGGCGATGAGCTTCAGCTTCCCCGGTCAGCAGACGGTGACGAAGTCGGAACCCGCACCCGCGTACCAGCAGGGAAGCACCGTGCTGGTCCGGCCGGCGGAGCACCGCAACACGTTGGCGCCCGGTGCCGCCGAGAAGCTCACCCTCACCGGGACGTACAGCGGGGCGAACCCGCTGCCTGTCGAGTTCCGACTCGGCGAGGTGGCCTGCGGGGTGCGCGTCTCCGGGGTCGCCGGCAGTGCCCCGTCCACGGCCCCGCCGAGCCAGGCGGCCACCCCGACGGAGACCCTGCCCAAGGCCCCGCCGAAGGCGGCGACGGCTGGCGGCGGCCCGGGTGGCCCCGCTGCGGGCAGCGGAGCGACGAAGGCCAAGCCTGAGAAGCCGGGCAAGGGCAAGGGGCCGGGTGGTGGTCCGGGAAAAGCGGGGAAGTGACAAAGGGCAAGGGGAAGGGGCACGGCGGTAAGAAGTGACGGTCAGCGTCGTCCCGCGAACCGTTGCACCTGGTCGATGCCACCCTCCACCACCAGCACCCCACCCTGGGCCAGCGCCGTGTCGTCCGAGGCGTACCGGAAACGCTCGCCGGGTGCCTTCGCGCCGATCACCCGGACCCCGGATCGTTCCTCCGGACGCAGGTCGAGCAGGGTGCGCCCGACGAGCGACTCCGGCACCCGGACGGTGGCGATCGCGAAGTCGTCGTCGAACTCGATGAAGTCGAGCAGCCGGCTGACGATCAGGTGCGCCACCCGGTCGCCGGTCTCCGCCTCCGGGAAGATCACGTGGTGCGCGCCCACCGACGACAGGATCTTGGCGTGTTTCTGCGAGGTGGCCCGTGCCCAGATCTGCGGCACACCCAACTCGACCAACGCCAGCACGGTGAGGACGCTCGCCTCCACCGACGCCCCGATGGCCACCACCGCCCGGCCGAAGCTGGTGACGCCGAGCTGCCGCAGCGCCCCATCCTCGGTCGCGTCGGCCTGGACCACCCGGTCGAGCTGGTCCGAGAAGCGCTGCACCTGGTCCGGGTTACGGTCGACGGCCAGCACCTCGCGGTCCATCCGGGTGAGCGACGCGGCCAGGTGGCAGCCGAACCGACCCAACCCGATCACCACGATGCCGCCGCCGTCCGATCGTCTCGCCGACACCTCGACCCTCCTCGCTCCTAGCCGACAATTGGTTGTTCCTGCGGATAGCGGTAGAGCTTGCGCCTGGTGTTCAGGGCGATCGCCGACCCGAGGGTGAGCGGCCCGACCCGGCCGATGAACATCAGCACGGTCAGCACCAGTTGACCGCTGGCCGGCAGCTCGCTGGCGAGACCGACGGTGAGCCCGGTGGTGCTGAACGCCGAGGTGACCTCGAACAGGGCGGCGACGAACCGCACGCCCTCGGTGAGCAGCAGCAGGAGCATGGTCCCGGCCGTGACCAGCGCGACGCTGAGCAGGGCCACGGTCACCGCCTGCCGCTGGCTCGCGGTGGCCACCCGGCGGTGCCCGACCGTCACGTCGGGCTCGCCGCGCAACTCCGCCCAGATGGTGAACGCGAGCAGGAAGAACGTGGACACCTTGATGCCGCCGGCCGTGCTGGCGCTGCCGCCACCGATGAACATCAGCACGATCAGCAGCGGATAGCTCTCCTCTTGGAGATCGGCGATGTTCAGCACGTTGAAACCGCCGGTGCGGCTCAGCGCGATCTGGGTGAACGACGCGAGCACCTTGCCTCCGGCGTCGTACGAGCCGATGGTGCTGGCGTTTGTCCACTCGGCGGCGAGCAGGCCGACGAAACCGAGCAGCAGCAGGGCGATGCTGCCCCAGATGGTCAGCTTGGTGGCCACCGCCCAGCCCGCCGGCTTGCGCCACTCTCGAACGGCCTCGAACAGGGCGGGAAACCCCAGCCCGCCGACGATGGCCCCGAACGCCAACGGCAGTGACACCCACGGATCACGGTCGAAGGCCAGCAGGCCCTCGGTGTAGAGCGCGAAGCCGCCGTTGTTGAACGCCTGGACGGCGTGGAACACGCCCGACCAGAGCGCCCGCCCGGGCGGGTAGTCGTACGACCACCAGAGCCGGCCGGCGACCAGAGCGGTCAGCACGGCCTCGCAGGCAAAGACGGTGATCGCGATCCGGCGTAGCAGCCGGCCCACGTCACCGATGCCGAACTCCGCCGTCTCAGCCTGCACCAGCAGCCGGTTGCGCAGGCCGAGCTGGCGCGAGACCACCAGGATGACGAGCGCCGCCGCGGTGAGGATGCCGAGACCGCCGAGCTGGGTGAGCAGGGTGATCACCAGCAGTCCCCAACCGGACCAGTAGTTGGGGGTGTCGGTGACCGCCATGCCGGTGACGGACACGGCCGAGGTGGCGGTGAAGAGCGCCGTGACCAGCGGCGGACGCTGGTGATCGATGGTCGCCCACCGTGCCATGAGCAGCCCGGCACCGAGCAGGATCGGCACCAGGAAGGCGAACGGCACCAGCCGCACGGGGTTGCGGAAGAACCGGCGCACCAGACAATCTTCCTTTTCCGCCCGTCGCCTGGCGGGGGAACGCGCATTCCGGAGATTCACCTTCCGGCCAGCCATCGACCAACTGCCGGTCAACGCGGGGCGATCTGCTGAAGCGGCTTTCCCCCGATGACAGGAGCCGCGATGCGACGTACCCTTCCGACCCTCGGCCTGGCCGGCGTGCTGCTCGCCGCCGCCGTGGCCGTGCCGACCATGGCCGAGGCCGGCACGGCGACCGACGCGGACCGCTCCCGAGCGAACGACCGGCCGATCGTGATCGCTCACCGGGGCGCCAGCGGCTACCGGCCTGAGCACACGGTGGAGGCCTACCGGTTGGCGATCCGGATGGGCGCCGACTACATCGAGCCGGACCTGGTCTCCACCTCCGACGGGGTGCTTGTCGCCCGGCACGAGAACGAGATCTCCGGCACCACCGACGTGTCGACGCACCCGGAGTTCGCGGCCCGTAAGGCGACGAAGACCATCGACGGTGTCGCGGTGACCGGCTGGTTCACCGAGGACTTCACCCTCGCCGAGCTGAAGACGCTGCGAGCCAAGGAGCGGCTGCCGCAGGTCCGCGTGGCGAACACCGCGTTCGACGGCCGCTTCGAGGTGCCCACCCTCCAGGAGGTCATCGACCTGGCCCGGACCGAGGGGCGGGCACGGGGCCGCACCATCGGGATCTACCCGGAGACCAAGCACCCCACCTACTTCGCCTCGATCGGCCGGCCGCTGGAGGAGCCGCTGCTGCGGGTGCTGCGGCAGAACAAGCTGGACCGGAAGAACTCGCCGGTCTTCATCCAGTCGTTCGAGACGGCCAACCTGCGCCGCCTGAGCAAGCTGACCGACGTCAAGCTGGTCCAACTGCTCGACGCGACCGGCCGCCCGTACGACTTCACCGCCGCCGGCGACACCCGCAGCTACCAGGACCTGGCCACGCCGGCCGGGCTGAAGTGGATCGCCGGGTACGCCGACGGCATCGGCGCGAACAAGAACCTGATCGTGCCCCGCGACGCCACCGGCGCCCTGCTCGCCCCCACCAACGTGGTGCGCGACGCGCACCGGGAGCGGTTGCTCGTGCACTCCTGGACGTTCCGGGCGGAGAACCAGTTCCTCCCGGTCGACTTCCGGATCGGCACCGACCCGAACGGGCGCGGCGACATCACGGCCGAGTACGAACTCTTCCTCGGCCTGGGCCTGGACGGCGTCTTCAGCGACCACCCCGACACCGCCGTCGCCGCCCGCGCCGGCCTCTGACCCATTCGAACGTCGGCCCGTAGCTGATCCGCTCCGAGCTGACCACCGGGCCGATCACGCCCGGCCCATCTGCTGGCCCGTCGTCCGCCACCCGGACGACGGGCCAGCGGCACGTCCAGGCCACCGCTCGCAAGATCGCGTTCTGTCGAGGGTTGGCGCAGGGCGATGTCCGCTTCTGACGGTTTCACTTCGCAAGATCGTGCTCGATCCGGGATCGAGTGGGGTCGCCGCGTCGATATGCCACTACATCCAGGATCGAGCACGACCATGAGGGGATGGGCCGGGCCTGAGGCGGCAACTTCCCCGAGGTTGCTGTCTCAGAGCCGATCGAGGCAGCAACCTCGGGGAGGTTGCGCAGATCTTGGCCGCTGGGCTTGGCGGGTGGGGTTGGTTTGGGCTACTCAGTGCGTACGGCATCAGGTTTTCTGTGACAGCTTGCTCCGCGGTCGTCGGCGGTGTCCGCGCCCGGCCGACCACGACGGGCCCTGCGGTTGACCGGGCGGGGCGGGTGGCGCGAGGCGACACATCCGCCGGGTGGTCCGTAGGGGTTTGGGCCATCGGGAGGGAAGGGCTCCCGAGTGGCGGTGCGGCCCGTTGTAACCCCCGGCCACCTCATTCCTGTTACTTGTGTGTTTCCGCCACATAGCTCGTGGGTGACGTCACTTCTAGCGTGAGCCGACAACACAGCATCCTGTCCTCACCCTGGAGTCGCGATGACGGTCCGGCACACGCGGCGGGCGTTCCTCTCCGCCGCCACGATGATGGCTGCGGCACTGGCCGCCACGGCCTGTGGTAGCCCGCAGGACACCGCCACCGGCGGCGGCGACAACGCCGCGCCGGTCAAGGTCGGTCTGGTGTACTCCCAGTCGGGAGCCCTGGCCAGCTACGGAAAGCAGTACATCGAGGGGTTCAAGGCGGGGTTGGACTTCGCCACGAAGGGCACCGGCAAGGTCGGTGACCGGAAGATCGAGCTGACCGAGGTCGACGACGCGGGTGACCCGGCCAAGGCTGTCTCCGCCGCGAAGGACCTGATCGGCAAGGGCACGAAGATCATTGCTGGTTCCACCGCCTCCGGCGTGGCGCTTCAGGTCGCGCCGATCGCGGCGCAGAACAAGGTCCTGTTCATCTCCGGCCCGGCCGCCACCGACGCGGTGACGGGCGCGAACAAGTACACGTTCCGTTCCGGGCGGCAGTCCTACCAGGACGTGGTGACCGCCAAGTCGTTCATCGGCGACCCGACCGGCAAGAAGGTCGTGGTCTTCGCCCAGGACGGCGCGTTCGGCGACGCCAACGAGGCAGCCGTCAAGGCCGTCATCGGCGGCGCGGGCGCCACCGTGAGCAGCGTCCGGGCGCCGGCCAGCGCCACCGAGTTCACGCCGTTCGCCAGCCAGATCAAGGCGGCCAAGCCGGACCTGCTCTTCGTGGCCTGGGCCGGCACCACCGCCCCGGCGATGTGGCAGAGCCTCGACCAGCAGGGCGTGCTCTCGTCCACCACTGTCGTCACCGGCCTGGACATCCGCTCGTCCTGGCCCACCTTCGGCGCGGCCGGCACGAAGATCTCCTTCCTGTCGCACTACTTCGACGGTGCCAGCGACACCGAGGCCAGCAAGGCGCTGAAGGCCAAGGTCAGCACCATCGACCTGTTCCACCCGGACGGCTTCGCCGCCGCCCAGATGGTGGTCCGCGCGGTGCAGGAGGGTGGGGACGACGTCGACAAGATGGTCACCGCCCTGGAGGACTGGAGCTTCGACGGGGTCAAGGGCAAGATGACCATCCGGGCCGCCGACCACGCGCTGCTCCAGCCGATGTTCCAGGCCAAGCTGACCGGCAGCGGCACCGCGTTCACGGCGACCGCGCAGAAGAGCCTCACCGGTGACGAGACCGCGCCGCCGGCCGTGGCCATGAAGGGCTGAGTCATGCTCGCCACCCGCGGTCTGACCTGGCGGATCGGTGAGGTCGCCATCGTCGACAGCGTCTACCTCGACCTCGCGCCCGGAGAGTTCCTGGGCGTGATCGGGCCGAACGGCGCCGGCAAGACCTCACTGTTCAACCTGATCACCGGCCTGCGCCGGGCCACGGAGGGCCGGGTCGTCCTGGACGGGCAGGACATCGGGGAGCTCCCGCCGCACCGGCGGGCACGCCTCGGGCTGGGCCGTACCTTCCAGGCGTCCTCGGTCTTCGGCTCGCTCAGCGTGCGGGAGAACGTCCGGCTCGCCGTGCAGGCGCACCGCGGGGGCTCGATGGCACTGTGGCGGCGGGCGGCGGCCGACCGGGAGGTCGCCGCCGCCGCCGACACGGCACTCGACCGGGTCGGCCTCGCCCACCGGGGTACGGCCCTCGCCGGCACCCTGGCCCACGGCGAGAAGCGCAAGTTGGAGATCGCCCTGCTGCTCGCCGGCGAACCGCGGGTGATGCTGCTGGACGAGCCGATGGCCGGGGTCAGCGCCGAGGACGTACCCGAGTTGGTGGCCGTGATCAAGTCGTTGACCGGCGACAGCGGCCGGGCGGTGCTGATGGTCGAGCACCACATGGACGTCATCCTGGAACTGGCCGACCGGATCGCCGTCATGCACCACGGCGCGCTGCTGGCCTGCGACACCCCGGAGACGGTGATGGCCAACCCCACGGTGCAAGAGGCCTACCTGGGGGAGTCGCTCTGATGGAACCAGTTCTCACGGTGGAGGACCTGTCGGTCCGGATCTCCGGGCTGCACATCCTCCAGGGGGTGTCGTTCACGGTCGCGCCGACCGGGGTGACCGTCCTGCTCGGCCGCAACGGCGTCGGCAAGACCACCACGCTGCGCGCGATCGTCGGCCTCACCCCGCCCGCCGGCGAGGTCCGCGGGACCATCCGGATGGGCGCGCAGAGCCTGCTGGCCCGGCCCACCCACCGGCTGGTCCGCGGTGGGCTCGGCTACGTGCCCGAGGACCGCTGCGTGTTCGCCGGCCTCACCGTCGCGGAGAACCTGCGGCTCGCCGAACGGCGCGGCACCAGCCCGGCGTACGACAAGGTTTTCGCGCTCTTCCCGGAGCTGGACCGGCGCGGACGGCAACGGGCGGGTTCGCTCTCCGGCGGGCAGCAGCAGATGCTCGCGATCGGGCGGGTGCTGCTCAACGACAACCGGCTGCTGCTGGTCGACGAGCCGACCAAGGGGTTGGCGCCGAAGGTGGTGACCGAGGTGGCCGAGGTGTTGGAACGGGTCGCGGAGTCGGTCCCGGTGCTGCTCGTCGAGCAGAACCTGGCGGTGGTACGCCGGCTGGCCCGCGATGCGGTGGTGCTGGCCGCCGGCAAGGTGGCCTGGACCGGCGACGCCCACGAGTTGCTGTTGGAGACCGCGTTGACCAAGTCGTTGCTGGGTGTGGGCTCGGCGGAGGTGTCCCACTGATGGGGACCGTGATCCTGTTGACGTTGACCGGGCTCGGCCTGGCGGCGCTGTACTTCCTGGTCGCGTCCGGCCTGTCCCTGGTCTTCGGCCTGGCCGACGTGCTCAACTTCGCGCACGGGCTGTTCCTCGGCGTGGGCGCGTACGGCACCTGGTGGGCGGCCGGCAACCTGCCGGGCGCGGGCTCCGACGGGTTCGGCTTCGTGCTCGCGGTCGCCTTCGGGGTGGCCGCCGGCACGCTGGTGGCGATCCTGGTCGAGCTGGTGCTGATCCGCCCGCTCTACTCCCGCACCATCGAACAGGTGCTCGTCACCGTCGGCCTGTCCCTCGCCGGGGTGGCGTTGTTGCAGGCCACCTGGGGTGCGGACGCCCGGCCGTTCCCGCGTCCGGACTGGACCCGGCAGGTGACCGCGATCCTCGGCGCGCAGGTGCCCAACGGTGGCCTGCTGCTGATCATCGCGGCGGTGCTGGTGCTCGGCGCGATCCTGGCGTTCCTGCGCTGGACCCGGTACGGGCTGGTGATCCGGGCCGGCGTGGAGAACCGGGAGATGGTGACCGCGCTGGGCATCGACGTGCGCAAGGCGTTCACCCTGGTCTTCGCGATCGGTGGGGCGGCCGCCGCGCTCGCCGGGGCGCTCGGCGGGGTCTACTTCGGCACCGTCTCGCCCGGCCAGGGCAGCTCACTGCTGATCTTCGCGTTCATCGTGGTGGTGATCGGTGGGATGGGCTCGGTGGTCGGCTCCGCGTACGCGGCGGTCGTGGTCGGGCTGGTGCAGCAGTTCGTCAACTACTACGGCACGTCCGGGCTCGGCGACATCTGCGTGGTCGGGCTGCTGGCCGTGGTGCTGCTGCTGCGTCCGCAGGGCATCGCCGGAAAGGTGGCAACGGCATGACGGTGATCGACGCGCCTCCGGCGCAGGTGCCCGACGAGTTGACCCCGCAGCGGGGGCGGTGGCACCGGGTGCGCCCGTTCCTGCCGCTGGTCGCGGTGGTGGTGCTGGCGATCCTGCCGTACTCGACGATCTCCCTGCCGGGGATCTTCGAGGGGCCGGTCAACTCGCCCGGCACCCTGCAACTGCTCGCCATCTGCCTGATCTTCGGTGGCCTGGCGGCCGGTTACGACCTGCTCTTCGGCCGGACCGGCATGCTCTCCTTCGGGCACGCGCTGTACTTCGCCGCCGGCGTGTACGGCACCGACATCCTCATCACCCGGGCCGGTCTGCCGCTGTGGCAGGCGGCGTTGCTGACCATCACCGGCGGGACGGTCCTCGCCGCGTTGCTCGGCGCGGTGGCGCTGCGGACCGTGGGTATCGCGTTCGCCATGGTCACGCTGGCCTTCGCCCAGGTCGGCGCGATCCTGGTGGCCCGGGACTTCGGCGGGCTCACCGGCGGCGAGGAGGGCCTGCCGCTGGACGTGTCCGGGCTGCCCGCCGGGCTGGTCGGCGTGACCAACACCGTCAACCTGTACTGGCTGGCGCTCGCGTACCTGACGCTTGTGGTCTTCGTGGTGCACCGGGTGAGCGGGTCACCGACCGGTCGGGTGCTCGCCGGTCTGCGGGACGACGAGCGGCGGATCGGTGTGCTCGGGCTGGACCCGTACCGCTACAAGCTGGTGGCGTTCACCCTCGCCGGCGGGCTGGCGTCGGCGGGCGGGGTGGTCTACGTCCTGATCGTCGGCGGTGCCTCACCGCACATCACGTCCTCCGAGCTGACCCTGTCGCTGCTGGTCATGGTGGTGCTCGGCGGTCCGGGCACCCGCTGGGGGCCGGTGCTCGGCGGCGTCCTCTACATGTACCTGGACCACCGGCTCACCGCGTTCGGCACGAGCGACGCGGTGGACAACCTGCCGGCCGTCCTCAGCCGCCCGCTGAGCCAGCCGCTGTTCGTCCTGGGCACGGTCTTCATCCTGGCCGTCTACTTCTTCCCAGGAGGCCTGACCAGCCTGGCCCCCCGCCTAACCCACCTAACCCGCTCCCTCCGCCCCCCACGCTAACCCCACCCCCTCTGAGCCCGTCGATCATGGAGTTATCGCCACAACACGGCGGATGGCGATAACTTCATGATCGACGGGTTTCGGTGCAGGGGGAGGTTGGGGAGATGGACTCTCGGGTCGCTGTTGTCAGTGGGGGTGGGACCGGGATCGGGGCGGCCGTTGCCGGTTCGCTCGTTCGGGACGGGTACGACGTACTGATCGTCGGGCGGCGCGCGGACGTGTTGTCGGCCGCCGCCTCGCAGATCTCGGTCGACTGCGGGCGGCCGGACGCCGTGACACCCGTGACCGCGGACCTGACCGAGCCGGAGCAGCTCGACCGGGTGCTCGCGGCGGTCGGCGGTCGGCCGGTCGACGTGGTGGTCAACAACGCCGGCGGCTACCTGGGCGGGGACACCTCCACGTTGGAGGGGACCGCCGCGCACTGGCGGGCCAACCTGGACGCCAACGTGCTCACCGCCGTGCTGCTGACCGAGGCGCTGCGGCCGGTCCTGCGTCGGCCCGGCGGGCGGGTGATCCTGGTCAGCTCGATCGCCGCCCAGCGTGGCGGCGGTGGGGCGTACTCGGCCGCGAAGGCGGCCCTGCACGGTTGGGCGTACGACCTGGCGGCGAGGCTCGGCCCGGACCAGATCACGGTCAACGTGGTGAGCCCCGGTTATGTCGCGGAAACCGAGTTCTTCGGCGACCGGATGACCGCCGAGGGGCACGCGCAGCGGGTGGCGGCGACCCTGGTCGGGCGGGCCGGTCTGCCGGACGACATCGCCGAGGCCGCCCGCTATCTCGCGAGCCCGGCCGCCGGATACGTCACCGGCCAGGTCCTCGGCGTCAACGGGGGCTCGGTCCTCGGCCGCTGACCACACGAACACAGGAGGGCGGCGACCCCCGTGTGGTCGCCGTCCTCCTACGTGGTCGGTCAGCCGTTCAAGATCTCGTACGCCATCTTCGGCGCGATCGTCGCGGCGGCGCCGGCCGGCACGCTGATCTTCGGAGTGGTGCCGTAGTCGGCGTAGTTGACGACGTAGTCGTACGCCTTCGCCTTGCCGGCCGCCGGGATCTTCAGCGTCAGCGAGGACAGCCGCTTGTCCGCGCCGACGACAGCGGTGAACGGCACCGTCTTGCCCGCCTCGCCAAGCGCCGCCGCCTCACCCTCCTCCAACACCTCTGCGGCGTTACCGGTGCTGACGTCGATGACTCCGGCGTACTGCCCGGGGCTCTTCTCCTCCACCGAGGTGGCCGCCTGGATGAGCGGACCCACGTTGCCCTGGTCGACGCCGTCGTAGGCCGGAATGGTCTCGCTGTCGGCGAGCTTGGTGCGGTCCAGCTTCATCCACTTGTCCGGGAACTTCGGCAGGCCCGCCTGGCCGGTCAACTTGATCTTCATCCAGGCCTCCTCGGCAATGATCAGCACCGACATCTTGACGGTGATGCCATCCGCGCCGGGCGGAATCGTGGTGTTCAGCTCGACGCCCTTCGCGTCCGGGTCGACTCGTCCGGCGATCGTGCTGGACGCGTCCCTGCCACTGAACCGGAACGTCCCCTCGGCCCCGTCCGGGACGGCATCCAGGAGCACCTGCTTCGGGTCGGCGGTCGGGCTGGCGCTCGGGCTGCTCTGCGGCGCCGAGGTCGGTTCGCTCTTGGGTCCGCACCCGCCGAGCAGGGTGGTCGTGGCCAGCATGGCGGCGATCACGCCGACCGTGCGGCGGGTGGTGCTCGCGGTGCCCGTTGCCTGTGTCATCACATTCTCTTTCTCGCTGCGTGGCTGGTGCCGATGACCATGTTGTCGGCAGGCACGGCGGTGCGGCTGCCGATATGCTGCCGTCCGGCTGCCGGGCACTGCCGTCCGGCGCTGCCGGAGGTGTCAGGAGCGGGAATAGGCATGTCAGCAACGCTGCGTTTCGAGATCCTCGGGCTTCAGCGGGCCTGGTACGCCGACCGCGAGATCGACCTCGGCCCCGGCAAACAGCGTGCTGTGCTGACCGTGCTGCTGCTCTCCGCAGGCCGTCCGGTGTCCACCGGGCAGATCGTCGAGGCGGTCTGGCCGGAGGATCCGCCCGCGAACGGCCCCAACGTGGTGCAGAAGTACGTCGCCGGGTTGCGCCGGGTGTTGGAGCCGGAGCGGTCGCCGCGTACGCCGGGCCAGGTGTTGAGCCTGACCGATGCCGGGTACCTGCTCCGCGTCGATCCGGACGCGGTCGACGCGGTCCGTTTCCAGCGGGGGATCCACCGCGCCCGGCAGCGACGGGCCGAGGGTCGTGCCGCTGAGGCGTTGACCGAACTGGCCTCCGCCTTGGCGCTCTGGCAGGGCGAGCCGTTCACCGGCTTCACCGGGCCGTTCCTGGAGGCGGCCCGGCAACGGTTGATCGAACTGCGGGCCGTGGCGTTGGAGACCCGGGCCGACCTGATGCTGGACCTCGGCCGGCACCGGGAGATGGTCGGGGAACTGGTGGAGTTGGTGGCCGAGTTCCCGGTCCGGGAACGACCGCGGCACCAACTCATGCTGGCGCTCTATCGCGGTGGGCGGCAGGCGGAGGCGCTCGCGGCCTACCGGGAGTTCGGCGACCTCCTCCGAGAGGAGTACGGCATCGGGCCGGGCGAGGCGCTTCAGGCCCTGCACCGGCGCATCCTCTGCTCCGACCCGACCCTCACCGTGGCGAAGCCGTCGAGCGAGCCGGAACCACCCCGACCCACGCCGGCTCCCAGCCCTCGACAACCAGCCGACCCGCCCGCGCCGGCGGCACCGTCACCGACGCCCGTGCCGGCCGCGCCAACGCCGCCCGTACCAACGCCGCCCGTGCCGCCCGTACCAACGCCGCCCGTGCCGCCCGTACCAACGCCGGCCGCTCCGCCCCTGCCGCCGCCGACCGCGCAGCCCAGCCCGCCCGGGTCGCCGGCTGTCGCGTTCACCCCACCGCCCGTTCCGTTTCCGGTCGCGGTGCCCCCGGACGGGCATCCGTCCCGGAACACCCGGGGGCAGTCGGCGCCGAGCTGGCTGAGTGTCAGCGTGACGATCGTCGGCACGCTGACCGCGGTGTTCTCCTTCGGTCTGCTCACCTGGCTGGTGGTCCTGCTCTACGCCACTTGGCGGCGAAGCTGGCGCAACGGACTCATCGGTGTGGGTTATCTGTCGCTGACCGCCACGATCATCGCGATATTCGGCAACAGCGACTCGGAGGAGATGAGCGACACCGAAGGTCTCCTGGTCGTGGCCTGGTTGCTCGTCTGGCTGATCGGGGTCGTGCACACGATTCTGCTCAACGGCGCGCTCTGGTCGGCCCTCACCAATCGGATCGCGGGGTCGCCTCCGCCGGTGGTCGACGACCGTCGGGTCCGCCGTGAGCAGGCCCGCTACCTGCTCCACCACTATCCGGCGGCGCGGCAGGAGCTGCACATCGGTCGGCCCGACCTGTACCGCACCTTCGACGACGGCGGCCTGGTGGACGTCAACGCGGTCGGCGAGCCGACGATCGCCGAGCTGCCCGGGATCACCGCCGGGCAGGCACGGCAGGTGGTGATGGACCGTTGGCTCCGTGGGCCGTTCGGCTCGATGGAGGACCTGGCCGGCCGGTGCCTCCTCCCGCCGGTGCTCACCGATTCCCTGCGCGAGCTGCTCATCTTCCTGCCCCCGCCGCCGGTGCCCGCCCCGCCCGCGCCCACACCCGGCCGGGTCGAGTGAGGCGACCCGCACAGGGCGCGACGGGCAGGGACGTCTCCCGTTGCTGGTAGAAATGCCGGATGGGCGACGAGCGGGCGGCGGTACGGGAACGGGCCGAGGCGGTGCTGCGTCGGCTGGCCGGCGACCACGCCCGGCTGCGCGAAGATCAGTGGCGGGCGATCGAAGCGCTGGTCGTCGACCGGCGGCGGGTGCTCTGTGTGCAGCGCACCGGTTGGGGCAAGTCGGCTGTCTACTTCGTGGCCACCGCCCTGCTGCGGGAGGGCGGCGAGCACGGCCCGACGGTCATCGTGTCGCCGCTTCTGGCGTTGATGCGCAACCAGGTCGAGGCGGCCGCCCGGGCCGGCATCCGGGCCCGCACGATCAACTCGGCGAACCTCGACGAGTGGGACGAGATCACCGCGGAGATCCAGACCGGTGCGGTGGACGTGCTGCTGATCAGCCCGGAGCGGCTCAACAATCCGGACTTCCGCGACGGCGTGCTGCCCAAGCTGGCCGCGACCACCGGGCTGCTGGTGGTCGACGAGGCGCACTGCGTCTCCGACTGGGGGCACGACTTCCGCCCCGACTACCGGCGGCTGCGCACGTTCCTTGCCGAGCTGCCCGAGCGCACGCCCGTGCTGGCCACCACCGCCACCGCCAACACCCGGGTCACCCAGGACGTGGCGGAGCAGTTGGGTGACGCCCTCGTCCTGCGCGGCACCCTGGACCGCGAGTCGCTGCGCCTCGGTGTGCTCGACCTGCCCAGCCCGGCGCACCGGTTGGCCTGGCTCGCCGACCACCTGGACCAGCTGCCCGGCTCGGGCATCGTGTACACGCTGACCGTGGCGGCAGCGGGGGAGACGGCCGAGTTCCTGCGCTCCCGCGGCTACCCGGTGTCCTCGTACACGGGGCAGGTCGAGGACGCCGACCGGCGAGCCGCCGAGCAGGACCTGCTCGACAACAAGATCAAGGCGTTGGTCGCCACCAGCGCGCTCGGCATGGGCTTCGACAAACCCGACCTGGGCTTCGTCGTCCACCTCGGCGCACCCCCCTCACCGATCGCGTACTACCAGCAGGTCGGCCGCGCCGGCCGCGCCGTGGAGCACGCCGAGGTGCTGCTGCTGCCCGGCGTCGAGGACGCGGCCATCTGGCGCTACTTCGCCTCGCTGGCGTTCCCTCCGGAGCAGCAGGTGCGTGCCGTGCTGGCCGCGCTGCACACCGACCGCCCGCTCAGCACCCAGGCCCTCGAACCCCTCGTCGACCTGCGCCGGACCCGCCTGGAACTGATGCTCAAGGTGCTCGACGTGGACGGCGCGGTCCGCCGGGTGCGCGGTGGTTGGCTCGCCACCGGAGAGCCCTGGGTCTACGACGAGGCCCGGTTGCGCCGCGTCGCCGAGGCACGCACCGTCGAGCAACAGGCCATGCGGGAGTACGCGACCACGCCCGACTGCCGGATGCGGTATCTACGGGAGTGCCTGGACGACGCCGGGGCGGCCGACTGCGGGCGGTGCGACAGGTGCGCCGACCCGATCTTCGTCGCCGACGTGTCGACGGCCGCGCTCGCCGCCGCGCAGACGTTCCTGGGCCGACCTGGCGTGGAGATCGCCCCCAAGAAGCTCTGGCCGACCGGCTTGGACGCGGTGGGCGTACCCCTCAAGGGCCGGATCGCCCCCGCGGAGCAGGCGCTGCCGGGGCGGGCCGTCGGGCGCCTCTCCGACCTGGGCTGGGGCGGCCGGCTGCGCGACCTCGTCGGCCCGGAGGCGCCGGACGCGCCGGTGCCCGACGACGTCGTCGCGGCCGTGGTGGAGGTGTTGAAGGCGTGGGCGCACGGCGACGACCCGTGGCCGCGCCGGCCGGTGGGTGTGGTCGCGGTGGGTTCCCGGCGACGACCCCGGCTGGTCGGCTCGTTGGCCGAACGGATCGCCGCCGTGGGCCGGTTGCCGCTGCTCGGCGAGGTCACCCCGGCCGGTCCGGGTGGGCCGGCCGGTCCGCGCGGCAACAGCGCCCAACGGGTGCGCGCGCTGCACGACACGTTCACCGTGCCGGTCGACCTGGCCGACGCCGTGGCCGGCCTGGACGGCCCGGTGCTGCTCGTCGACGACCTGGTCGACTCGGGCTGGACGATGACCCTGGTGGCTCGGGCACTGCGCCGGGCGGGCGCGCCCGACGTGCTCCCGCTCGCCCTCGCCGTGGCCGGCTGACCTGCCGCGACCCGGGTGGACCGCCGCGCGCACGTCGGTGCCGGATAGTTCCCGGGCGGCGGCGAATGCGACGGTCGCCACGCCGTCCGGGCGTCGGACCGGGGTGGTCCGTCGCGGCGGTACGGTGGGCGGCATGACCGACCAGCGCCCCGCCGCCGTGCCGGTGGTGCCTGACCAGGTCCCCGACGCGGTGGTGATCTCTGACCGGGTCCCCGATCCGGCGCTGGTCTCTGACCGGGTCTCCGATTCGGCGGCGGTGTCTGACCCGGTCTCCGCCGCACCGGATCGGAGCACACTCCGGCTGGCGTTGGTGGTCGGCGGGTTGGTGCTGGCGGTGCTGCTCGGCTTCGGCCTCGGCCGGGTGAACGCCACGGGGACCACCGGCAGCCCGTCGTTGGCCGCCGAGCACACCGACCCGCCGGGCGTCGCGCCGCACAACCACGGCTCCGCCACGACCACCGATCAGGGCGCGCCCACCGAGCCGGGCGGGCTGGCGGTCAGCGCGGCCGGGTTCACCCTGGCCCCCCTGGTCACCGAGTTCGCGGCGGGTCGCCCCGGTCAGCTCCGCTTCCAGGTACGCGACGCGCAGCGCCGGCCGGTCACCCGGTTCGCCATCGTGCACGACAAGCCGCTGCACCTCATCGTCGTCCGGCGGGACCTGACCGGTTACCAGCACCTGCATCCGACCATGGCAGCGGATGGCACCTGGTCGGTGCCGTTGACCCTCGCGCAGCCCGGCGTCTGGCGCGCGTACGCCGACTTCACCGTGGTCGCCGACAACGGCGCGCAGACCGCGGTGACCCTCGGCGCCGACCTGGTCGTGCCCGGCGACTACCGGCCTCGGTCGCTGCCCGCCCCGGCCACCTCGACGACGGTGGACGGGTTCACCGTCGGCTACCTGGGGACTCCGCAGGCCGGTGCGACGGTGCCGGTGACCTTCCGGATCGACGGCGCCGGCGGTGCCGCCCCGCTGGAGCGGTACCTCGGGGCGTACGGGCACCTGGTGGCGTTGCGCGAGGGCGACCTCGGCTACCTGCACGTGCACCCGGAGCCGGAACTGGTGGACGGCCAGGTCAAGTTCTGGTTGACCACTCCCGGTCCAGGCCGCTACCGCCTCTACCTGGACTTCCAGGTAGACGCCGAGGTCAAAACCGCCGAATTCACCCTAACCGTCCCCTAGGCCCGCCCCCGCGCCCGCACCCCCACCATCCTCAACGGCCTGAGCGCGGCGGGAGCGGGGCGCGGGCGTGGGGTGGGTTAGCCGGCTCGGCGGATTGGGCGGCGGGCCAGGTAGCGCAGCAGGTCGCGGATGTGGTGTTTCTCCTCGGCGGGGACCGTCGGGTCGGCCAGCCGGTCGAGGATGGCCCGGACGTCGGCCTCGACCGGGCCGTCGTCGTGGCGTCGGCGGGGAGTGGGGCCGGCGTCGGGCAGGCCGAGCGCCCGGAACGCGGCGGCAACCGGCAGGTCCAGTGCGGCACAGAAGCCGCGCACCTTGGCCAGTTCGGGGTAGTCCTGCCAGTCACCGGCCAGCCAGCGGAACACGGTGGAGCGACCCACACCGGTGTGCGCGGCAAGATCGGTCACGGTCCAGCCACGGTCGTCGCGGGCGTCGTCGATGGCGCGCCGAACGAAGCGGGCGAAGGCCATTTGCGGTGTTACGTCGGCTGATCCCATCCCTGCGTGTCTTCCCCCCTACCGGAGCACCGGGACGATGCGCCTTCCGAGGGTAGTACGCCCGGGGCGCGAAACAATTGACTGAGCGCACAAACTGTCCCGTGGATGAGACTTTTCTCTGGAAGCGTGTGTGCAGAATGAAAATTGCATCGAGCGATCACTGTCGTTCTTCCATTAGGCTCGGTGCCCGCCCCGGCATGGCGTCTGAACGCCAGCCATGTTCGACCAGACCACCGCCGAGGAGCACCATGGCCGAATCGAGCCGCCCCCAGCCGTACCAGCCCGGTGCGGTCAGCCTCTTCTTCGTCGCCAAGGCTGGCGTCTTCGCCGCCGGGTTCTGGATCTGGCTGCTGGTCCTGGTGCTCCGCGCCGACTCGGCGACCGGCCAACACGTGCTGGCGGCTACCGGCGCGATCACCACCACGCTCGTCGGCGTGGTGCTGGGTGCCCGGATGGCGTTGCAACACAACGCCGCCATCCGGCACGCGGAGATGAAGAAGCTGCTTGTCGACATCTCCTGGAACGCCTTCGCGGCAGCCGGCAACGCCGAGAGCACGGGCAAGGTGGTGCCGTTCCCCACCGCCCCGGCCGACGGCGGATGGGCCGGTCAGCGGAGCGGTGGCGAGCGGGTGACGGTCCTCGACCGTGGTGCCGGCGAGCGCACCGGTGGCCGGGATCGCGGCAACGGCGAACGGCGTCGTTAGGGCGTGTCGACTACGTCGCCGGCTGCCCGTCGGCCGGCTGTCCGTCGGCGGCCAGCAGGGTCTCCAGCCGGGGTGTGACCCGCCACTGGTCCACCAGCTCGCGGTACTCCTCGCGCTGCGGTCCGGTCGCCTCGGCGCCGGTGCGTCGGGCGCGGATCAGCAGGTTGCGGGGCGTGTGCTGGGAGTCCACGAACTCCACCACCTCGGTCCGGTAGCCGTGCACCCGCAGCAGCCCGGCCCGCAGCGCGTCGGTGAGCACGTCGGCCAAGCGCTCCCGCAGGATGCCCTGCCGGGTCAGCAGCTCGTATGGGGTCGGAGCCGGATGGGCGCGGAGCTGCTTGGCCAGGTCGTGGTGACAGCACGGTGCGGCCAGCACCCAGCGGGCCTCCCAGCGCACCGCACGGGCCAGCGCCTCGTCGGTGGCGGTGTCGCAGGCGTGCAGCGCCAGCACCAGGTCGGGGGCGGGGTCGACGACGGCGTCGGCGATCGTGCCAGCCACGAAGCTGATCCGGTCGGCCCAGCCCAACCGCTGGGCCAGCTCGGTGTTGCGCCGCCGCTGGTCCTCCCGGACGTCCACGCCGACCAACTGCACGTCGAGCCCACGAGTCGTCAGGTAGCGGTACGCGGCGAAGGTCAGGTAGGCGTTGCCGCAGCCCAGGTCGACCACCCGGAGCGGACCGGTCAGGTCGTCGGGCAGGGTCGCCGCCAGCGCGCGCAGGAACGCGTCCACCTGGCGGCGCTTGGCCGCCGAGCCGCCGATCTCGGCGAAGATCGGGTCCCCGGGGTCGAGCAGGTACTCCTTCGCCCGATCGTTGCCGTTCGGCGCGGCTGCCGGGCGGGACGCCGCGGCCCGGTGCACCTGCGCCTCACCGGACTTGGTCACCCGTAGTTGCAGCGTCGCCGCGGTCGTCTCCACGTGCCAGTTGCCGAACGGCTCGGCCAGCAGTTCGTCGACCGCCGCAGCGGCGTCCGGGCCGGCGGCGAGGTTGCGGGTGTACGGGCGAGCGCCGTCGGACGTGGTGATCTGCATTCGCGGCCCGGCCTTGAGCGCTACCGGCCGCAGTTCCGCCCGCTCGACGGTGGGGCGGCGCCCGCGGCGGCGTCCGGCGGCAACCGCCCGGGTCAGCGCGGGGTCGAGCAGCAAGGCTCGGACCTCGGTCAGGGCGGCTTCCAGTGATTCCGGCATCGTTCCATTCCCGGCAGGTGGGGTGGGAGAAGGGAACATCCCCCGCACCGCGCGAGGCGGTGCGGGGGATGTCAGGTGTTGCTGGTGGTCAGTCGGCTGTCGCTTCGGCCGGCGTACCCGCATCGGAACCGCCACCACGGCGGCGTCGACGGCGGCGCGGCTTCGACGCCTCGCCGTCGGACGCGGCGACCGGCTCGGTGGGGCCGGCGTCGGCGGTGATCACCGCGGTCGGCTCGCCCGCGACCGCCTCGCCGGCCCGGCGGCGACGCCGACGGCGGGGGGTACGGGTGCCTTCCTCGCCCGCGTCGCCGACGGGCACGTCGGCGACGGGGGCCTCGGCGACGGCCGGCGTGCCGGCGTCGGAGCGGTCCCGACGACCGTCACCCCGACCACGGCGCTCGCCACGGCCCTCGCCACGGCTCTCGCCGCGTCGGGGGCTCCGGCCGCCGCCACTGTCGCCCCGGCGGGAGCGGGTCGTGCCACCCAGATCCTCTTCGATCTCGGCGGACAGCCCGGCCCGGGTGCGCTCGGCCGTCGGCAGGGTGCCGCTGACCTCGGTCGGGATGTGCAGGTCGGTGTAGAGGTGCGGCGACGTGTGGTACGTCTCCGGCGGCTCCGGCATCTCCAGACCGAGGGTCTTGTCGATGATCCGCCAGCGCGGCATGTCGTCCCAGTCGACGAAGGTCACCGCGACGCCCGTCGCGCCGGCCCGGCCGGTACGACCGATCCGGTGGGTGTAGGTGTCCTGGTCTTCCGGGCAGTCGTAGTTGATGACGTGGGTGACGCCTGTGACGTCCAGCCCGCGGGCCGCCACGTCGGTGGCGACCAGGATGTCGATCTTGCCGGCCCGGAAGGCGCGCAGTGCCCGCTCGCGAGCACCCTGGCCGAGGTCACCGTGCACCGCCGCGACCGCGAACCCGCGGAAGTCGAGGTCCTCGGCGACCCGGTCGGCGGCCCGCTTGGTACGCGTGAAGATCATGGTCAGCCCACGCCCCTCCGCCTGGAGGATGCGCGCCACCACCTCGACCTTGTTCATCGAGTGGGTGCGGTAGACCAGCTGCTGGGTCTGCGGCGACGGACCGGTCTCGGCGGTGTGCCCGGCGTGGATCGTCATCGGCTGGCGCAGGAAACGCCGCGACAGGGTGACGATCGGGTCCGGCATGGTGGCCGAGAAGAGCATCGTCTGGCGGTCTTCCGGGAGCATCGCCAGGATCTTCTCGACGTCGTCGAGGAAGCCCAGGTCGAGCATCCGGTCGGCCTCGTCGAGGACGAGCGCGTGCACCCGGTCCAGTCGGAGGTGCTTCTGCTTCTGCAGGTCCATCAGCCGGCCGGGGGTGCCGACCAGGATCTCGACGCCCTTGCGCAGCGCGTCGATCTGCGGCTCGTACGCCACGCCGCCGTAGATCGGCAGCACCCGGACGCCACGCGTCCGGCCGGCGGCGGCCAGGTCTTTGGCGACCTGGATGCCCAGCTCACGGGTGGGGACGACGACGAGCGCCTGGGGGACGCCGTCGCTGCCCTCGCCCGGGGCGAAGACCCGGTCCAGCAGCGGTACGCCGAAACCGAGGGTCTTGCCGGTGCCGGTGGGCGCCTGACCGATCAGGTCGACGCCGCGCAGCGCGATCGGGATCGCGTACTCCTGGATGGCGAAGGCGCGGGTGATGCCGGCCGAGGCCAGGGCCTCGACGGTCTCGGCGCGGGCGCCGAGGGCGGCGAACGTGGGGGCCTCCGGTCGAACCGGGGCGGTGGGGGCCAGTTCCTGGCCGTCCAGCAAATCTTGAGTCAGGTCGCTCATGTGGATGTGGGGGTGCCCTCTCGTGGGTGCGCCCGTCATGTCCTCAGGGCGCGTTCGGTATGACGCGGGCCACACGGTCGGCGGCAGATTGCCGAGCCGGACCGGGCCGCACGCGCGCCGCGGGCTGAACGTCGATCAGATCGGCGCCCACGGCAACTGCTCCATGCTACCTGAACAGGCATGGCTTCGTCCCGATTCCCGGTCGGGCAGGCGACACGCGGGGGCGATGATTGTGACCTGCGTCACGAGTGGGTCGGTTCGGCGTACCCCGCGCGAGTCACCGACACGCGTTCCGGGCCGGATGGGGGTCATGCGACGTCATCGAGAGAGGTGCGGCAAAACCCGAACAGAACGGACGACGGCCGGGCGCGGCACCCTGCGGAGGGTGCGCCGGCCGGGACCGCCGAGCACCGATGCCGGCCCGCGGCAGGTGGCCCCACGCCTACCTGCCGCGATGGCCGGCCCGGTCAGCGGACGGTGAAACCGACCGCCCGGGACGACGCCTCGGCGATCTCGACGTAGGCGACCTTCTCGATCGGCACGATGACCCGTCGGCCCTTCTCGTCGGTCAGGGAGAGCGTGCCGCCGTTACCGGCGAAGGCGTCGGTCACGATCTGCTCGATCTCGGCCGGCGACTGCGCGCTGTCTACTACCAGCTCACGCGGCGCGTACTGCACGCCGATCTTGACCTCCACTGTGCCTCCTCAACTGGGGCGAAAGAACCGCCCTGCGAAGGCTATCCGATCACGGGGTCGGCGGTCAGGCTGACTCACCTTGCAGGGGGAAGCTCGCGATGCCCCGCCAGGACAGCGCGGCCACCAACGCCTCGGCCTCGGCCTTCGGCACCTGCCGGCCACCGGCCAGCCAGAACTGCGCGGCCGTCTCCGCCGCGCCGACCAGCCCGGAGGCGAGCAGCTCGGCGTGGGCCCGGCTCACGCCGGTGTCCGAGATGATGGTGTCGGTGATCGCCGCGATGCAGCCCTGCTCGACCCGCTCCACCCGCTGTCGCACCGCCGGGTCGTTGCGCAGGTCCGACTCGAAGACGAGGCGGAAGGCCTCGCTCTCGTGGTCGACGAAGTCGAAGTACGCGCGCACCGACGCGCCGACCCGCTCCTTGTTGTCACTGGTGCCGCGCATCGCATCCTGCACCTGAGCGACGATGGCGTCACAGTGCGTGTCGAGCAGCGCCAGGTAGAGATCCATCTTTCCCGGGAAGTGTTGGTAGAGCACCGGCTTGGAGACCCCGGCCCGCTCGGCGATGTCGTCCATCGCGGCGGCGTGGTAGCCCTGCGCGACGAACACCTCCTGCGCCGCAGCGAGAAGCTGCTTACGGCGCGCGGAGCGGGGCAGGCGGGTGGGCCGGCCAGCGGTCTGTGCACCGTTCCCCGCAGCGGTCATGGGATCCTCCGAGTTCTCCGTACGAGCCGGCATTTTCCCCCCAGACCGGGCGAAGCCCGTGACCCCCGTCGTGGAAATGGCCCGCCGCTGTAACTTATCGCCACTCTCGGCACACGGTAGCCTCAGCGGGGGCGACCAAGGAGCGCGCGGTGAGTGAAACAGGGCAACCCGGAGCCGCCACCCCGGGAGAACACGGTGACGGAGCGGGTCAGCACGACGACCCGGGCCGTCCCGTCAGCGGGTGGGCGCCAGCGACGGGCGGGTGGTCCCGAGCCGCCGATCGCGAGGATGCCCGGGACGAGGCGCCGCGCTGGCAACCCGATCCCGCCGCTGGCTGGCGCGCCTCGTCCAGCCGACACGGCGACCTGCCGGCGCCCCTGGTCGGGCTGCCGGGGGACCTCGATCCGCCGACTCGTGCCAACGGCCACCACGCCAATGGCGTGCACCATCCGGACGACGCCAACGGCATCCGCCCTCCCGGTCTCGAACCACCCGCCGGCCGCCCCGCGCCGGTGAGCGCGCCGCCGGGGTTGCCCGCCGAGGGTCGGCCCGAGGCGACCGGCGACCGGCTGGTGGTGCCCGCCCAACGCCCCGCGCCGCCACGGGAGCAGGGTGCCGGCGAGCCCGACAAAAGCACCCCCACACGCTCCACCGTCGACCCGGCCGCCGCGCACCGCGCTCGCTGGGCCGAGCCCGGCCTGCCGACGTCCGCGCCGCCGGCAGTCCAGGTGCCGCCCGTCGGCACCGCCGCGTCGGGTTTCGAGGTGCCGCCCGGCTTCCGCGCGCCGACCAGCGAGCGGCTGGCCGCCGACGAACCGGCCGCGCCACGAGACTGGCGGGACCCGCTCCCGCCCGTCCAGCCGGCAGCATCGGGGCCGGCCGGGCACGCCGACGCGACCGAGCCGGGTCGCGCCGCTGGCATCCCCCGACCAGGCGAAACGCACCGAGCCGGCGAGTCGCCGGCCATCGAGCCGGACTGGTCCGGGCCAAACTGGAACCGTCCGAGCTCGGGCGGCGGATGGGCGCCGCCCTGGTCTCGCTCCGACGACGAGCCGGCTGCTCCCAAGGCCCGGGACGAGCCCGCGCCGAGTTGGGTCGCCGAGCCCCACCTGCCGTACGAGCCGCTGCGCGCCGAGTCGCCCCGCCCGTACGAGCCGGTGCGTGCCGATCCGCCCCGGGGGTACGACGTCACGGGCGGGTCCGACGCCGCGCCGACGCACCCCGGCGAGCAGAGCACCCCGCCGCCGTCCGAGCGCCCGTCCTGGGTCGCGCCGCCCACCGTTCCACCCCGGGCTGTCGACGCGGACGCGTCCCCCACCAGCGGACCGCCGGTGTCATCAGGCATGGCGCCACCGGTCGTCGAGCGCCTCTCCTGGGCCGACGGTCCCACGCCCACCAGCGGCCCGCCCGCCGATCGCCCCTCCTGGGCCGGTGGCCCGCCGCCGACCAGCGGCCCGCCCGCCGATCGCCCCTCCTGGGCGGGGTCCGGCGCACCTCGCACGGACCGCCCGTCCTGGGCCGGCGGGTCCGACCCCGCGCCCACCAGCCCGGCGCCGGCGCGGCCGTCGTGGGCCGGCGGCTCCGAGGCGGCGACGAGCGTTCCGCCGGTACGGCCGTCCTGGGCCGGCGGCTCCGAGGCGGCGACGAGTGTTCCGCCGGTACGGCCGTCCTGGGCCGGCGGGTCCGACCCCGCGCCCAGCAGCCCGACGCCAGCGCGGCCGTCCTGGGCCGGAGAAGCCGATCCGACACCGCCCAGCGCCTCGCCGACGCGGCCCTCCTGGGCCTCCGGAGCCGTGCCGGCCGACGCGCCACCTCCGGCCCCGGCCGGGCCGCCTCCCACGCTGACCGACGCACCCCCGGCCCCGGCAGGCCCGCCCCTGGTGGCGGAGCGTCCCTCCTGGGTCGGCGGTTCGCCGACGCCGAGCAGCTCCCCGACCGAGCGGCCGGACTGGTCCGAGGGCCGGATCCCCGCCACCCCCGCCGAGCGCCCGTCCTGGCCAGCCAGCCATTCGGCAAGCGCCGCCGGCGGCGGCGAGGTGGGCGAGACGTCCGGCCCGCCGCGGCCCGAGATCCGGCCGGTCGCGCCGTTCCGGCTCCGGCCGGCGGCACCCGAACCGCCCGTTCCGTCTCCCGTCGAGTCACCCCGGGCGAACGTCCCGTCGGCCGCCGACACGACGTCGGCCTCCACCGGCTCGGCTCCGCCCTCCGCCATCAGCGGGGCCGAGCGCCGTGACCGGCCCCCAGCCGTTTCCACCTCGCCCTACGCGGCTCGCCGATCCGCCCCCGATCCGACGTCGTCGACCGGGCCGGCCGACAACGGCCGGCAACCAGACCCGAGGGCGGTGGTGCTGCCGCAGCGCGTCCCCGCGGAACCGGACGTGCCCGTCGTGCCGGAGCCGCCAGCCGTGGAGCCACCCGCCGAGACCCCGGAGCGCGCCCGCATCGCCACCCACCTTCGTCGGGACGACGAACCAGCCCCACTTCGGGAGCGCCCCGAGGGGTTCGACGTCAACGCCATCCTGGACGCCGTTCGGGAGGTCGCCGGTGTCCGCGACGCGGCGCTTCGCCGTACCCCGGCCGGTGCGCACAGCCTGCGCCTGGACCTGGCCGACGGCGCCGATCCGGCCGAGGTGAGCCGACAGGTGGCCCGGCTGCTGCAGGAACGGATGGGGCTGGCCGCCGCCCCGCAGAACGTGCCCGGCGTGCCCAGCACGCCACCCCCGCCGGTTCGCCGACGCCTGGCCGAACCGCGACCTGCCGAACGGCGTACGGCGGAGCCGCCCGGCGCGGCCCAGCGCGACGGAGGTCCGGAGGCCCGTACCGGTGAGGTCCGGACGGCCGAGACGACCGCACCGCAACGTCCGTCGGGCGCCCCGGCAGAGGCCACACCGGCAGGCTCGGAGCAGTGGACCGGCACGGACACCTCGCGCCGCCGCCGGCCGAACGCGCCGCACCGGGGTCGCGCCACGGTCGAGGAGCCCGGATCGGTCTCGGCCGCGCCGGCCGGTGCCGCGACCGGCAGCCCGGCCACGCTCGGCACGTCGTACTCCGGTGGTCAGGTGACCACGACGGAGTCGGCGCCGTCCCGACCGCTGGACACCGGCGGCGTGCCGGGGCCGCGGGTGGTGATCGACCACGTGCAGGTGAGCACGTTCGGCCTGGACGCGAACGTGGAGGTCCGGCTGCTGGCCGACGACGACAGCGCCTCCGGGTACGCCACCGGGCCGGCGGTGGACGGCTACGTGCTGCGGCTCTGCGCGGTGGCGGCGGCCGCAGCGGTGGACGAGTTGCTTCGGGGCACCGACAACGCCGAGCGGGGGCGCTGCTTCGTCGAGCACGCGGCGGTGGTGCCGTTCGGCAACTGCGAGGTGGCCACGGTTGTGGTGCTGCTCGTCTGCGAGGGCTGGGTGGAGCAGCTCGCCGGCTCGGCGCTGGTCGCCGGTGATCCCCGGCAGGCGGTGGTCCGGGCGACGTTGGCGGCGGTGAACCGTCGGCTGGAGGCGCTGCTGTCCTGAGTGGTCCGAGGCAGACTGGAACGATGAGAAGCGCCACCCTCTGGCCCGACCATCTGCTCCCCGATCATCAGGTTCCACCGCCCTGGCCGGGCCGGGAGGTCCGCCTCGACGGCCGGGTCACGTACGTGCGCGACACCCCGGCCACCGCCGCCGGCGCGGAACCGGCGCTGTACGTGCACGGGCTGGGCGGGTCGTCCCAGAACTGGACCGACCTGGCCGGGCTGCTCGCCGACCGGCTGGACGGTCAGGCCATCGACCTGCCCGGCTTCGGCCGCAGTGAGCCGGGTCCCCGCTACACCATCCCGGCCTTCGCGGATCTGGTCGTCCGCTGGATCGAGCACTCCGGTCGGGGTCCGGTGCACCTGTTCGGCAACTCGCTGGGCGGCGCGGTCGCGGTGCAGGTCGCCGGGCTCCGGCCGGACCTGGTCCGTACCCTCACCCTGATCTCCCCGGCCCTGCCGTTTCTCGACTTCCGCCGCTCGTTGCAGGGACGGATGCTGCCGGTGCTCGCCATCCCGCGGGGTGAACGGCTGGTCGCCCGGCACCTCACCCAGCTCGCTCCCGAGGTGATGGCCCAGCAGGTGCTGGAGGCGTGCGTCGCCGACCTGAGCCGGATCTGCGACCAGCGTCGGGCCGAGGCGTTGGAGGAGATCCGGGTGCGGTACGAGGCGGAGCACTACGCCGCCGCGTACGTCCGGACGTTCCGCGGTCTGGTCTCCAGCTTCCTGCGGGCGTACCTGCCGGGGTCGGGTTCGCTGTGGCGACTCGCCGGGACGGTACGCGCACCGACCCTGGTGGTGGGCGGCCGAGCGGATCGCCTGGTCGACGTGCGGGTCGCGCCGCAGACCGCCCGGGTCATCCCGGACAGCCGGTTGATGATGCTCGACGGCGTCGGTCACGTGGCGCAGTTGGAGGTGCCCCGCCTGGTGGCCCGGGCGGTGGTCGGCCTGCTCGCCGAAACGGAGGACACCACGGGGCGGCCTGATCTGGCAGGCTGACCTGGATGCCCAGGTCAAACCACCTCCCCGGTCGCCGTCAGCGACGCCTCGCGCTGCTCGCCCAACTGGTGGCGGTGGTGTTGGCGGTCGGCGCGGCGGTGACCGTGATCGCCGAGGGGCCGGGTGGGCATCCCCGCGCTGGCCGGTTGGCCGCCGACGAGGTCGTCACTCTGCCGCCGCCGCTGGTGGCCGCGCCGCTGCCGCCGTCGGTCGACCCGTCGCCCTCCGCCGTGCTCGCGTCCAGCCCGTCCCCGGTGCTGCGGGCGCCCGGCGCGGTCCCGAGCGCCGGCACCGGGAGGTTCGGCTACGACGCCCGTTCCGGCCCGGTGCTGGGTCGCGCGGGTGAGCTGCGGCGGTACCGGGTCGCGGTGGAGTCGGGCAGCGACGAGACCGCCGCGGACTTCGCGCAGGCGGTCCAGGTGGCGCTCGCCGGGCCGGGCAGCTGGGTCGACAGCGGCAGGCTACGGATGCAGCAGGTGCCGGGGGACGCGCCTCGCGACTTCACCATCTACCTGGCCACCGCCCGCACGGCGGCTCGGATGTGTGCCGACGGCGGGGTGGACATCCGGATCGGGGGTCGGCCGTACACGTCCTGCCGGGCACCCGGCCAGGTGATCATCAATCTGGATCGGTGGCGGTTGTCCGTGCCGCACTTCGTCTCGGCCCGCGTGCCGCTGGACGTCTACCGGACGTACGTGGTCAACCACGAGGTCGGCCACCAGCTCGGGCACCGGCACGAGCGCTGCCCGGGTGCGGGTCGGCCCGCGCCGGTGATGATGCAGCAGACGCTCTTCCTCAACGGGTGCCGGGTCAACCCGTGGCCGTACCTCGACGGACGCCGCTACGCCGGCCCCGCCCTCTGAGGGAGCGACCGACCGACGTACACCATCAGGCGTCTTGCGTGAATAGCGGCAAAAACGGAGATATGCCCGAATAATCTGGCAGGCTCGACATCATGACGCCGTCGTCCCCTTACGGCCCGCCCACGTCGCCGCCCGACCGGCCCGACCGGTCGGCGTACGCAGGCGCACGTCCCACGCTCACCCGGATGCGCCGACGACGTCGCCGCACGCTGCTGCTCGGCCTGCTCGTACTCGTGCTCGCCGGCGGCATCGGCACGACGCTCAACCGGGGCGGCGAGCCACCGGCCGACACTCCCACCACCACCCAGGGCGAGATGGGCCACGGGGGTGGGGCGCCCCTGCACCCCGCGCCCACCAGCTACCCCTCGGTCGGAGCCGGACGCTTCACGGCTGCCGACGGTGCGACACCGGTGCACGGAACGGACGGGCCGCTGCGCCGTTACCGGGTCGTGGTCGAACGCGGCACCGGCCAGGACGCCGCCGCGTTCGCCGCCAAGGTGGACGAGGTGCTGGCCGACCCGCGCAGTTGGATCGCCTCCGACGAGTTGCGGGTGCAACGGGTGGCCGACGCCGGGGCGGCGGACTTCACCATCTACCTGGCCACCCCTGTCACGTCCGAGCGGATGTGCGCCGAGGGCGGGTTGACCACCGAGCGCTACACCTCCTGCCGCATGCCCGGCCAGGTCGTCATCAACCTGGCCCGCTGGATGGAGGCGGTCCCCGACTACGGCGCTCCGCTGGACACCTACCGCACCTACGTGATCAACCACGAGGTGGGCCACGAGTTCGGCGAGGAGCACGAGGCCTGCCCCGGCGCGGGGGAGCCCGCGCCGGTGATGCAGCAGCAGACGTACGGCCTGCACGGCTGCGTCGCGAACGCCTGGCCCTACCTCGACGGCCGTCGCTACGCGGGTGACATCGTCCCCTGATCGGCCGGGTCGTCGGTTATTCCCGCTCCCGCATCGCGGACCAGTGTCGTCCCTCATGGCCGAGCGGGGCTCCCGCGAGCAACAATGGCGCGGTTCACACCGCCGATCCCGGGGAGTCCACCGTGTCGTTGCCCCCGCTCGTCGAGCCCGCCGCCGAGCTGACAGTTGACGAGATCCGCCGCTACTCACGCCACCTGATCATCCCGGACGTCGGGGTGACCGGGCAGAAGCGGCTGAAGAACGCCCGGGTGCTCTGTGTCGGCGCTGGTGGCCTCGGGTCGCCCGCCCTCATGTACCTCGCCGCGGCCGGGGTCGGCACCCTCGGCATCATCGACTTCGACACCGTCGACGAGTCCAACCTCCAGCGTCAGATCATCCACGGCGTGTCCGACATCGGCCGGTCCAAGGCCGAGTCCGCCGCCGCGTCGATCCGCGAGATCAACCCCCTGGTCCAGGTGGAGATCCACAACACCGCGCTGGACCGGGAGAACGTCCGGGAGATCTTCGCCCAGTACGACCTGATCGTCGACGGCACCGACAACTTCGCCACCCGTTACATGGTCAACGACGCGGCCGTGCTGCTCGGCAAGCCGTACGTCTGGGGCTCGATCTACCGCTTCGACGGCCAGGCGTCGGTGTTCTGGGCCGAGCACGGCCCGTGCTACCGCTGCCTCTACCCGGAGCCGCCGCCGCCCGGCATGGTCCCCTCCTGCGCCGAGGGTGGCGTGCTCGGTGTGCTCTGCGCGTCGATCGGCTCCATCCAGGTGAACGAGGCGATCAAGCTGCTGACCGGCATCGGTGAGCCACTGGTCGGTCGCCTGATGGTCTACGACGCCCTGGAGATGGAATACCGCAAGATCAAGGTCCGCAAGGACCCGAACTGCGCGCTCTGCGGCGACAACCCGACGGTCACCGACCTGCTGGAAGACTACGAGGACTTCTGCGGCGCGGTCTCCGAGGAGGCCCAGGAGGCGACGCTCGACGCGACGATCACCGCACTCGAGCTCAAGGAGTGGCAGGACGCCGGCAAGGACATCTTCCTGGTCGACGTACGGGAGCCCGCCGAGTACGAGATCGTCCGCATCCCGGGTGCCACCCTGATCCCCAAGGGCGACATCATCTCCGGCGAGGCGCTGGCGAAGCTCCCGCAGGACAAGCAGATCGTGCTGCACTGCAAGTCCGGGGTCCGCTCCGCCGAGGCGCTCGCCGCGCTCAAGGCGGCCGGTTTCCGCGACGCCGTGCACGTCCAGGGCGGTGTGCTCTCCTGGATCAAGCAGATCGATCCGTCGCTGCCCGCGTACTGAGCGACGACCGGGGCCGGCGGCGGGCCACTCACCCGCCCCGGCCTCGGCCGATACTCCGAGGCGCGACGACCTTTACGCAGGTAGCGTGACCGCCGTGGTGGATATGGACGCCGCTATCGGCTTCGTCGTGGCGCACGGAGACGCGGTCGACCGCGCGCGTCTCTCCCGGCTGCGCACCGGCGCCGGTGTGCCGGACGAGGTGCTCGACGCCGCCGAGGCCGGGCAGACGCCCGACGGCGGCTGGCCCGCCATCCTCGACGGCGCGGTCGGGTCCGTCGACGCGACCTGCTTCCGCCTGGCCGAGTTGGACGACCTCGGTGCCCTCGGCCGCCCGGCGGCCCGGCACGCGCTGGACTGGCTCGCCGCCTCCCAGCTACCCGACGGCGGCTGGGACGAGGACCCGTCGCTGGCCGACCTCGCCCCGGAGTGGGCGCGGCCCGGCGACCCGGAGGCCCGTCTCTACCTCACCGCCAACGCTGCCTTCTGGCTCAGCGTGGGCGGGCTGGACGCCCGGTCCGCCGGGCCGCTGGACCACCGGGTCGGCGGGTCGTACGCCCGGGTGGTGCAGGCCGCCGCACAGGCGCTCGCCGCGCAGCTCGCTCCGGACGGCCGGTGGCCCTCCTTCGTGCCCGCCGGTTGGCTGAGCGCGGCCGTGCTGCACCGGCAGGAGATGTACTACGAGTCGGCGTTGATCCAGTCGGTGCTCGCCGAGCGGATCCCGCGGTTGTCCCCGGCGGATGTGGCCTGGCTGGCCGGGACGCTGCGCCGGGTCGACATGGGCGAGGAGCACTGGTTGCTGGTCGCGGCCCGTGAGCGGCTCACCAGGACGCAGCGCAGCGACGGCGGCTGGGACAGCGACGACGGTCACCAGTTCGATGTGCACACCACGCTGCGGGCGATCCGGGCCTGCCGGGCGGTCACACCAGCGGGCTGAACCCCCATCCTCACCCCCACCGCCGCGTCGATCTTGCAGTTTCTGTCGCCGATTCACGTGCAATGCCCCCTATGTCGGGACAGTAAGTGCAAGATCGACGCTGGAGGGGGCGGGAGGGAGGACGGTCAGCCGCGCAGGTGCCCGTCCCCGGTGACCACGTACTTCGTCGAGGTCAGCTCGGGCAGACCCATCGGGCCGCGGGCGTGCAGTTTCTGGGTGGAGATGCCGATCTCCGCACCGAAGCCGAACTCGCCGCCGTCGGTGAAGCGGGTCGACGCGTTCACCATCACCGCGGCCGAGTCCACCCGCGCGACGAATTCGCGGGCCGCGCTCGCCGAGTCGGTGAGGATCGCCTCGGTGTGCCCGGTGCCGTAGCGGCGGATGTGCGCGACGGCCGCGTCCAGCGACTCGACCACCGCGACCGCGATGTCGGCGGACAGGTATTCGGTGGCGAAGTCCTCCTCGGTGGCCGGGACCACCGCGGCGGAGTACGCGGCCACCTCGGGGGAGCCGTGCACGGTCACCCCCGCCTCGGCGAGGGCGGCCAGCATCGGCGGCAGGAACGCGTCGGCGACGCTGGCGTGCACCAGCAGCGACTCGGCGGTGTTGCAGGTGGACAGGCGCTGCGTCTTGGAGTTCAACGTCACCGCGACGGCCCGCGAGATGTCGGCGGCGGCATCCACGTAGACGTGGCAGTTGCCCACCCCGGTCTCGATCACCGGCACCGTCGACTCCTCGACGACGGTGCGGATCAGCGACGCGCCACCGCGCGGGATGAGCACGTCGACGAGCCCGCGGGCGCGCATCAGCTCCTTGACCGAGTCGCGGGAGCTGGCGTCGAGCAACTGCACCGCGTCGGCCGGGAGCCCGGCGCCGGCGACCGCGTCGCGCAGCACCGCGACCAGCGCGGCGTTGGAGTGCGCGGCCGAGGACGACCCGCGCAGCAGGGCGGCGTTGCCGGACTTCAGGCAGATCCCGGCGGCGTCCACCGTCACGTTCGGCCGCGCCTCGTAGATGATGCCGACCACCCCGAACGGCACCCGGATCTGGCGCAGCTCCAGCCCGTTGGGCAGGGTGGACCCGCGGACCACCTCGCCGACCGGGTCGGGCAGCGCGGCCATCTCACGCAGCGCGTCGGCGATGCCGGTCACCCGACCCGCGTCGAGGGCGAGCCGGTCCAGCACGGCCGCGCTCAGCCCGGCCTCCCGGCCGGCCGCCAGGTCCGTCTCGTTCGCGGTCAGGATCTCCGGGGTACGCGCCACGAGCGCGTCGGCCATCGCCACCAGCGCAGCGTCCTTGACCGTACGCGTGGCCACCGCCAACTCGGCGGCGGCGTCCCGCGCCCGGCGCGCCTGCTCGACGACACTCATGCCAGCACTCCGCTGCGCTCCGTGCCGCCATGAGGCAACAGAGCCCTGAATTGATGATTCGCTCGCTGACGCTCACTCATGCCAGCACTCCGCTGCGCTCCGTGCCGCCATGAGGCAACAGAGCCCTGAATTGATGATTCGCTCGCTGACGCTCACTCATGCCAGCTCTCCCTAGAGCAGGACGAGGTCGTCACGGTGGACGACCTCTCGTTCGTACGCCGGACCCAGCGCCGCGGCGAGTTCGGACGTGGAGCGGCCGAGCAGCCCCGGCAGCTCCACCGCGTCGTAGTTGACCAACCCACGGGCGACCGACGCGCCGGCGGTGTCGACCAGGTCCACCGGGTCGCCCGCGGTGAAGGTGCCGTCCACGGCGGTGATGCCGGCGGGGAGCAGCGACTTGCGTCGCCCGACGACGGCGGCCACCGCGCCCGGGTCGAGGTGCAGCCGCCCCCGGGGTGACGTGGCGTGGGCCAGCCAGAACAGTCGGGCTGTCGGGCGTTGCCGCTGCGGGTGGAACAGGGTGCCGACCGGTTCGCCGGCCAGCGCCTGCGTGGCCAGGTCGGCGGCGGTGAGCACCACCGGGATGCCGAAGCCGGTGGCGATCCGGGCGGCCTCGACCTTTGTCACCATGCCGCCGGTGCCGACACCGGACCGGCCGGCCCCGCCGATGGTGATCCCGGCGAGGTCCGCGTCGCCGTGGACCTCGGTGATCCGGGTCGACTGCGGCTTGGTGGGGTCGCCGGTCCAGAGTGCGTCGACGTCGGAGAGGAGGACCAGCAGGTCGGCGTGCACCAGCGCGGCGACCAGAGCGGCCAGTCGGTCGTTGTCGCCGAACCGGATCTCCTGGGTGGCCACCGTGTCGTTCTCGTTGACGATCGGCACCGCCCCCAGGTCCAGCAGCTTGCGCAGCGTCCGGTACGCGTTGCGGTAGTGCGCCCGCCGGGTCACGTCGTCGACGGTGAGCAGCACCTGCCCGACCGTGCGGCCGTGCCGGGCGAAGCTGGTCGCGTACCGGCCGATCAGGAGGCCCTGCCCGACGCTGGCGGCGGCCTGCTGGGTGGCCAGGTCACGCGGGCGTCGGGGCAGCCCGAGCGGGGCGAGGCCGGCAGCGATCGCGCCGGAGGAGACCAGCACCACCTCGCGGCCCTCGCTGGTCAGCCGGCCGAGGGTGTCGACGAGCGTGTCGACGCGCTCGTCGGCCAGCCCGCCGGTCGCGGTGGTCAACGAGGACGATCCGATCTTGACGACGACCCGCCGGGCCGCCGTGACTGCGTCGCGCACGCGACCATTCTGCGTGGTCACGGCGGCACCGCCCGGCGGCGTTCCCATATGGTGGCGGATTGTGACTCCTGACGAGTACGTCGAGGCGGTGCTCGACCTGGTCGAGCGGATCCCGGAGGGTCGGGTGATGTCCTACGGCGCGGTGGCCGACGCGCTCGCCGAGCGCTCGGGTCGCGCCTCGGCGCGGCTGGTGGGCAACATCATGGCCCGCCACGGCGGCTCGGTGCCCTGGCACCGGGTGGTGACCTCCGCTGGCCGGCTGCCGCCGGGGCACGAGCGGGAGGCGCGGTCCCGGCTGCGCGCCGAGGGGGCGCCGCTGCGCGGCGAGGGCGTGGACATCGCGGCGGCCGGATGGTCGCCGGAGGAGAGGCCGTGACCACCGACGGCACGTGATCGGCGAGCCCGGTGGGCGTGGTCGCTGTTCAGAACCGGATGGGGGACGGCATCGTGTTGTCGTCTGGTTTGCGGTCGGGCCACGTGCGGTCCTGGGTGTCGCCGTGCAGGATGAGGAAGCTCCGGGTGGAGGCGTCGGCACCCGGCTGGCCAGGTATCAGTTGGACGAACGTGTAGCGGCGCGACTCACCAGCCGGTACGCCGGGTAGCAGACACCCGGGTTCATCCGAGTCCGACAGCCTTACCGGTTTGCACCGGGCCCAGTCTCCGCCCGCCCGTTCCCCACGTTCGATCTTGTGAAACGCGACCTGCGGCGCGTCGACCGGGCCGGCGTTGGTGACCGTGAAGACCAGGGTGAGTTCGCGTCGGGTGTCCGTACCGGGGACCTCGGCCAACTCGTGGGTCATGCTCACCCTCAGGTCGGTGAGCCGGGGATCGGGGCCGAATGTCGTGGGGCCGTCGGTCTGCTCGAACCGCTGCCCCTCCCATCGGTACGTCCGCACCTGCTCCCGGCGGAGATAGTCGGGGATCTCGCAACACGGCACGATGTCGGCCACCGTCACCTGCACCGAACCGGTCGGGGTGATCTCCGCCGCGAGGATGTCCGTGAACTCGTCGTCGGTCCGGACCACTCGGCCCACCGTCACGATCCGCTCGTCGGAGTTCCGCTCGAAGGCCACCACCTGCTTGGCCGACGCTTCGCCGTACCGGCAGGCGACGATGGCGATGGTCTCGTCGGCCCCGTCGCCATCGATGTCGCCGTACTCGAATTCGTTGTCGGCCAACTCCGACACGTACGTCTTCTTCGTGTTGGTCTTCAGCCGCACGTTCGAGGTGGTGCAGCCGCCCTCCATCTCACTCGGCTGCCAGTTCGGCAGGTCGACAGGTGTGGCGAGCAGTTGCGCCCGGCTTATTCGCCCGGCCGGGCCGGTCGGGGCGGTGGGCGTCGGCGTCTGGGTCTGCGTCGGTGACCCGGTCGGCGTGGGCGTCGGCGGCGCCGACGTGGACGGGGTCGGCGGTGGGACGGACTCCACCGGCACCGGCGGAGTCCGGTCGGCGTGCAGCGCGGCGTTGATGACGACGGGGGTCACCCCCAGGACGACCGCCGCCGCGGCGGCGGCGGCCGTCATCCGTCGGCGGCGGCGCAGGCGCTGCCGGGCCTGGTCGGGACCGGGACCGGCGACCCGGCTGATCACGTCATCGCGGTACGCGCCGAGCCGCCCGCGCAGCAGCGGGTCGAGGTCAGACATCACGTACCCCCTCGGTGTTCTCGTCGAGCAGCGCGGCCAGGGCGGTCCGGCCGCGGTGCAACCACGACTTGACGGTGCCCTCGGCCACCCCCTCCTGCGCGGCGATCTGGCTGACCGACAGGTCGGCCAGATAGTGCAGGATGACCGCGCGGCGATGGTTGGGCGGCAGTTGCGCGAGCGCCGCGTCGATGGCGACCCGGTCGGGTGTCGGCCCGGCCACCTCGGCCTCGGTGCGCCGTTGTCGCAGCAGGTGGTCCCGGGCGGTACGCAGGCGTCGCCAGCGGCTGTGTGCCAGGTTCCAGGCGACCTTGCGGACCCAGGCCACCGGGTCGTCGTAGCGGACCAGGCGGTCCCAGCGGGCCAGCGCTCGGTAGAACGCCTCCTGGGCCAGGTCCTGGGCGTGGCCCAGATCCCCCGTGTACGCCGACAGTTGGGCGGTCACGCTGCCGAAGTGCGCGTGGTAGAAGTCGTCGAAGGTGATCGTGGTCTCGACCGCCGAACCGTCCGTCCGTACCGCCGGTGGCTGATTGGCGCGGGAGCCCATCGTTGACGTCACTGTCCCTCCCCCGTGACCGCCAGGCTGATCTGCCCTCGGCGGTGGTAACACTCCAGAACTGCGGACGCGGTTGCGGCTTCGCTGCCGGCAACCTGACTTGTTAGATGCCGGCGACGGGCCGGCAGTTCATGACCGCAGGAGGGGATGTGTCCGCCACCGCAACGTGAGTAATATTCGGCCCCATGAAAACGCCGCCGGGCGCCGGCTCGCTGCCTCGACGGGTGCACGCCGGCTATGCGCTCGGCTCCCTGGCCACCGGTGCGTTCGGCACCGTGCCCGGTCTGCTGCTGCTGCCGTACCTGACCGACACGCTCGGTGTGGCCGCCGGGCTGGCCGCTCTGCTGGTGCTGCTGCCGAAGGCGTGGGACGTGCTGGTCAACCCGGTCGCCGGTCGGATCTCCGACCGCACCCGGTCGCCCTGGGGCGCCCGCCGGCCGTACCTGCTCGTCGGCGGCCTCGCGCTCGCCGTGCTGTTCGCGTCGATCTTCGCCGCGCCGTTCGGCAACGGCTCGGCCGCCGCCGCGTACGTGGCGTTCGCCTTCCTGCTCACCGCCACCGCGTTCGCCTTCTTCCAGGTGCCGTACGTGGCGATGCCGGCGGAGCTGACCGACGACTACGCCGAGCGCACCAGGTTGATGACCTGGCGGATCGCCGTGCTGGCGCTGGCCATCCTGGTCTCCGGCGCGATCGCTCCGCTGGTGGTGACCGCCGGCGGCGACGGTGTGGCCGGGCACCGGTGGATGGGCCTGTTCGTGGCGGTGCTGATCGCCCTCGGTGCCCTCGGCGCGTTCTTCGGCACCCGGTCCGCGCCGACCGGCGCGGTGGGCGGCAGCGAGCCCACGCTGCGCGCCCAGCTCGCCGTGGCCGGGGCCAACCGCCCGTTCCGGGCGCTGCTGATCTGCTTCGTGGTGCAGTCCGCCGGGGTGGCGACGATCCTGGCCGGGGTCAACTACTTCGCGGCGCAGATCCTGCGCGACGAGCAGAGCGGGCCAACCCTGCTCTTCGTCTGCTTCGTCGGGCCGGCGCTGCTGGTGATGCCACTCTGGACCCGGGTCGGTGCCCGGCTCGGCAAGCGGACCGCCCTGGTCGTCGGCTCGCTGATCCTCGCCGCCGGGGCGCTGGCCCTGGTCGCCGCGCCGGTGCTGCCGCCGGTCGCGGTCTACCTGATGGTCGCGGTCATCGGTGTGGGGTACGCCGGACAGCAGGTCTTCGCGTTGGCGATGCTGCCGGACTGCATCGCGTACGACACGGCGCGCACCGGGCGACGACAGGCGGGTGTCTTCACCGGCCTGTGGACCGCCGGGGAGACCTTCGGCCTGGCGCTCGGGCCGGGCATCTACGGGCTGGTGCTCCAGCTCGGCGGCTACGTCTCCTCCGACACCGGCTCGGCGGCGGCCCAGTCCGACACGGCCAGACTGGGTGTGCTGCTCGGCTTCACGATCATCCCGGCCCTGCTGGTGGCTCCGCCCGTCCTCCTCCTGCGCCGCTACACCCTGACCCCCGCCGCGCTAGCCGCAGCCACCCGCGCCGGACGGGTCGATCATGGAGTTGTGGTGGGGGACGAAAGCCGTTGACCGTCACGAGAAGGGCACCATGACTCCATGATCGACGAGAGTAGGGCCTTGCCTCCCGGGATTGCCGCTGACGTCGTGCTCTCCGAGGTGCGCCAGTTGCGCGCCGGCGACCGGCCGACCCACGGGGGGCAACTGTTCGCGTACGTCTACGACCCGGCGGTGCCGGGGCTGGACGAGCTGGCTGCCGCCGCGCACCGCGAGAGCGCACACGTCAACGGGCTGGACCCAACCGCCTTCCCCTCGCTGCTGGCCATGGAGAACGCCCTGGTCGGCGCCGCTGGCCGGGTGCTCGGCGCCGGTCCGGGCACCACCGCCCCGGACGTCGTCGGCAGCGTCACCAGCGGCGGCACCGAGTCGCTGATCCTCGCCGTCAAGACGGCCCGGGACGCGCACCCGGAGATCGACGCGCCCCGGATCGTGGTGCCGTCGACCGCGCACGCCGCGTTCGCCAAGGCGGCGCACTACCTGCGGGTGGCGCTGGACGTCGTGCCGGTGTCCCCGGACACGCTGCGTCCCGATCCGAGCGCGATGGCCGCCGCGATCCGCCCGGAGACGGTGCTTGTCGCCTGCTCCGCGCCGTCGTACGCGCACGGCGTGGTGGACCCGGTCGCCGAGATCGCCGCCGCGGCGGCCGCCGCCGGGGTGCGCTGCCACGTGGACGCCTGCTTCGGCGGCTGGACCCTGCCCTACCTGCGCCGCCTCGGCGAGCCGGTGCCGGCGTTCGACTTCGAGGTCCCCGGGGTCACCAGCATCTCGGTGGACCTGCACAAGTACGCGTACGCGCCGAAGGGCGTGTCGGTGCTGCTGCACCGCGACGCCCAACTGCGTGCCCCGCAGTACTTCGCGTACGCGGACTGGCCCGGCTACACGATGATCAACCCGGTGATCGCGTCCACCCGTTCCGGCGGGCCGATCGCCGCCGCGTACGCGACGCTGCGGCACCTCGGCGACGACGGCTACCTGCGGCTGGCCGAAGCCACCCGCGACGCGGTCACCGGCCTGGCCGACGCGGTCCGGGCGGTCGACGGACTGCGGCTGATGGCCGAACCCGAGTCCACGGTGGTCTGCTTCACCGCCACCGAGGGTGGCCCCGACCTGTTCGTGCTCGTCGACGAGCTGACCGCGCGCGGCTGGCACACCCAACCCCAACTGTCGTACGCCGGGCTCCCGGCCAGCGTGCACCTCACGGTGACCGCCTCGGTGGCGCCCCGGGTGGCCGAGTTCGGGCCGGACCTGGTCGCCGCGGTGGCCGCCGCGCGCGCGGCCGGTCCGGTGGCCCTCCCGCCCGAGCTGGTGGCGTTGGCGACGTCGCTGACGCCGGACGCGCTCACCCCCGAACTGGTCGCCGGGCTCGCCGGCGGGCTCGGGCTGGGTGGTGGCGACGCGCCGACGGACCGGATGGCGGTGGTGAACACGCTGCTGGACGCCGCCCCGCCGGCGCTGCGGGAGCGGCTGCTCGTCGAGTTCGTCGGGCTGCTGCAACGTCCCAGCTGGGGTTCGGACGACTGAACGGCGGTGACCCACCCCCTGCGGGTGGGGCACCGAACGCCCAGTTGTTCAGAGACCCCGGGCAGTTGCACCCGGTTGTCCTTCTCGGTGAGGTCGGGCCGCAGTCCGGTCCCGGCCGGATGACCGGCCGGGACCGCACGCCGCTGTCGATCAGCGGTAGTAGTGGGTGAAGGTGGCGAGGTTGTCGTCCCGTTCGCGTTCCAGCAGCGCGGTCCCGTCGGCGCCGCTGCCGAAGAGTTCGATGGTCGCCTTGCCCGAGGCCAACGGTGTGCCCTGTGCACGCTTCAGTCCGAGGGTGAGCCGGATGTCCGCGTGCGGTGCCAGCCGGCCCAGGGTGCACCGGTACGGCACCCGCGCGTCGGCCATGTTCTCGCGACACCGGTTCCAGCCATCCCCGACCGGCCGTAACTGCCACGGCAGGTCGAACGACAGCACCGCCTCGGCCACCTCGCCCGCGCTGGCATTGCGTACCCGGACCTCGATCGTGCCCGCGAAGCTGTCGCCGGGCTCCCGGGCGAGAGCCAGGTTCGACGAGCTGACCGACAGGTCGGCGGCGTGCGGGTTGGGACCGAAGCCGGAGGGCCCCTCGGTCTGCCGGAACCGGCTCCCGTCCCACTGGTACCCGCGCCACTGGCGCTGCGACTGCTCGAGAGGCCAACCGGGCCCCGGCGCCCGGTCGGCCATCGCCACCCGGGTTACGCCGTCGGCCCGCACCTCGAGCCCGATCAGCCATTCCGGAGTCGGGTCGGCGGTGGCGGCCACCCGGCCCAGTGTGACGATCCGGCCGGCCGTGTCCCGATCGAAGGCGACCACCTGCGCCGGCCCTCGGGAGCCGAGCAGGCAGCGCACCAGGACGACGGTCTCCGTCGCCCCGTCGCGATCCACGTCTCCGTAGCCCATCTCGACCAGCAGATTGGGGTCATCGCTCACCGGGTCGCCGCTGAGCCGGATCCCACGAGACGCACACGCCTTACCGTCCGGGCGGTCAGGCAGGCCGCCCCAGGCGGGCAGGTCGACGTTGGCGGCGAGCAGCTCGGTCCGCTCGATTCTGCCGTCCGGCACCGGCGGTGCGGAGGAGACCGACGGCGACGGCGAGGGCGACGGGGAATCGGACGGTGGCGCCGTCGCCGTTGGCGCCGGGTGCCGGCGGAGCCCCGCCTGACCGGCCACTGGCACGGCCACGGCCACCACCAGCGCCGCGGCCACCGCCACCGCCGCGCGCCGCCGCCTGCGGCGGACGGTACGGCGGACCGCAGTCGGGCCGCCCGGCGCGATCGTCGGGAGCATTGCCTGCCGGTACGCGGAGAACTCCGCGTCGAGTCGGGCGCTGTCGAACTCAGGCATGGTCGGTCACCTCGTTCTGGGGAGCCAACTGTGCCGCCAGCGCGGCTCGACCCCGGTGCAACCAGGTCTTGACCGTGCCCTCGGGCACGTCCTCCTGCTGGGCTATCTCGGTGACGGAGAGGTCCGCGAGGTGATGCAGCACCACGACGCGTCGGTGGTTCGGCGGCAGCGCCGCGAGCGCCCGCGTCAACACCACCCGGTCGGGGTTGGGGCCGGGCACCTGCTCCTCACGTTGACGCCGCAGGTAGGACTGGGCGGTCCGCAGCCGACGCCAGCGGCTGGTGGCCAGATTCCAGGCGACCCGCCGCACCCAGGCCACCGGGTCGTCATAGCGGGAAACCTTCCCCCACCGCGCGAAGGCCCGGCAGAACGCCTCCTGGACCAGGTCCTGCGCCTGGCTGAAGTCGCCGAAGTAGGCAGCGAGCTGAATGGTCAGCGAGCGGAAGTGGGCATGGTAGAGCTGGTCGAAGTCGACGGCGTCGGCCGAAGCCCTGCCGGCCAGCCGGATCACTTCCTCTGGTGGAGGCTTGCCAAGCCTCGATTCGACGCTCACCGTCACCTGATCCTCCCCGTCTCCTGTCACCCACCCTCGGGGTCCGGGGGCGACGTCGCTCACACGCCGGGAAGCGCACTCGGGTTTCGGCGTCTTCCGAGAAGTTCGGTGAACATTTGATGACCTGGCCGACTGCTCCCACCGCCAGCCCGCGGACGTCGACTGTGATTCGCTGTCCGCTGCTGGACGCCGCCCCGCCGGCCGTGCGCGAGCGCCTACTCGTCGAGTTCGTCGGCCTGCTGCGACGTCCCACCTGGTGACACCGCACGGTCCGGTCCGCACGTCGGACGACGGCGGATCGGACCGTGCCGGACCGGCTCAACGGTAGGTGATTTCGACTGTGTTGTCCGGTTCGTAGACCTCCTCCACGACGTCGAAGTTCGCGTCCATCGGCCGCACGTTCACGTCTGCCTTGCCCGTACCGACCGTGGTGCCCGCCGCGACCCGGAACCCCAGCGTCAGCAGAACGTCCTTGCCGCCGTCGAGCCCGTCGAGGTCGCAGGTCACCGGCTCCCGGGTCGTCTCCGCGTCGTTGCGGCAGTCCGCCCAGCCAAGGCGATCCGGGCGGACCGCCGCCGGCAGGCCGAGCCGCAAGGCCATGTGGGCGGCCAGTCCGGTCGTGTTGCGGATGCGCACGGTGACCGTGCCGACCCGAGAGCCGTCCGGCGCGTCGGCCAGCACCAGGTCCGTGGCGCTGACGACAAGGTTGACGTCGTGCCGGTTCGGGCCGAAGCTCGTCGGCCCGGACACCTGGGCGAAGGCATCACCCTTCCAGCGGTAGCCCCGCCACTGCCGTTGTGACCACTCGCCGTTCCAGCCGCCCCCGGGCGCGATGTCACCGACCTGTACGCGGACCGTGCCGTCGTCCACCACGTCGAGCGCGAACAGCCACTGCGGCTTGTCGATGGTGGTGGCGACCACCCGGCCGAGCGTGACCACCTTCCCTTCCTCGTCCCGGTCGAAGGCGACCACCTGCATCGGCCCCTTGGTGCCCAGCACGCACTGCACGAGCGCCACGGTCTCCACCGCGCCGTCCCCGTCGACGTCGCCGTGGTCGAGCGCCACGAGCCAGTTGACGCCCTCCCGATCGTCCGCGGAGATCCGCGTCTGCGACGTCGGGCAGCCCCGTCCGGGCCGCCACGCCGGCAGGGTCACCGATGCGGCCAGCAACTGTGCCCGGCTGATCCGGCCGTCCGGCACGGGCGTCGTCGGGCTGGCGCTTGTCGCGGAAGGGCTGGGAGTCGAGCTGGCCGAGGTGCTCGGCGTGGGCGACGCCGAGACGCTGGGCGTCGGCTCGACCGGACCCGGGCGGTGGTCCGGCCCGTTCATCGCCGCGTACCCGAGGGCCGACCCGCCGAACAGCGTGAGCGCCGTGCCAGCGGTGGTCGCCACCCGACGCCGGCCGCGCCCTCGTACCGTCCGCCGAACGGCGGCCGGGCCGGGCACCTCGACCTCGTCCAGGACGGTACGGCGGTAGCGGGTGAACTCTTCGGCCAGGCCGAGGGCCTCCTGCTCAGACATCCCGCACCTCCTCGTTGCTGTCGCGTAGCTGGGTGGCGAGTGTGGCCCGGCCCCGGTGCAGCCAGGACTTGACCGTCCCCTCGGCGACCTGTTCCTGGGCGGCGATCTCCGCGACCGTCAGGTCGGCGAGGTAGTGCAGCACGACCGCCCGCCGCTGGTTCGGCGGTAATGTCGCCAACGCGGTGTCGAGGGCCACCCGGTCGGGGCTGGGCTCCGGGGCGTAGGTCTCCCGCTGCCGCAGCAGCCACGTCTGGGCGGTCCGCAGCCGCCGCCAGCGGTTGTGGCCGAGGTTCCAGGCGACCTTGCGGACCCAGGCCACGGGGTCCTCGTATCCGGCGAGTCGGTCCCAGCGGGCGTACGCCCGGCAGAACGCCTCCTGGACCAGGTCCTGTGCCTGCCCACGGTCACCCGTGTACGCGGTCAACTGCACCACCAGTCCCCGGAAGTGCGCGTGGTAGAAGTCGTCGAAGACCAGCTCTGCAGCCTTCGGCGCGGAGCTGCCCGGCGGGTCCGGTGGACGTCCGCCCACCCGTACTCCTCTTGTCACAAGCACTCGTCCTCCCCGTGGTGGCCGCAGGCGGCGTGGTTCGCCAGCACCGGTCACACACTCGGGCGCACCGGCGGGTTGCGGGCGTTTCTGTCGTGTCCAGGACGACGCGTCGCATGACACAGATTCGTGAATCGAACATCAGTCAACAATATTTATATGTATGCCTATAAGTGGGTTTCATAGCATTCGCCGCTTCCGTACGGTCAAGTCATCAAGCACCAACGAGACGGGGAGAGAAAATGACGATGCGGAAGATCCTGATCAGCGGAGTGACTGCGGCGGCCGGGCTCGCCCTCGGCCTGGGTGGCGCGGCGGCAGCCGTCACGGCGATCGGCCCCGGCCCGGGTGCGCCGGGCGAGATTGGTCCTGGTCCGGGCGTGATCCTCGCCATCGGCCCCGGCCCGGGTGCTCCCGGGAAGATCGGTCCTGGTCCGGGCGTCGCGGAGTTGACCGCGCCCGGCTCCACGCTGGCAGCCTGAGCACTGCGTACCGGCCTGACGACTGTTGCGTAGCGGGCCCGGCCAGCACTGCTGGCCGGGCCTGACCGGCAGGCTGTCATGCTGGCTCCCCCTCCGGCCTTCCTCGTTGGCTGACGTGCGCGGCCCGGAGAAGCCACGAACGAGGCTCGGAGCTGCTGTGGTTGACTGTCCGGTGGGGGACGAAGGGGGCGGTCGTGCAGTTACCGGCAGTGCTGGGTGAGCCGATCCGGTTCGTGTTGAACTGGGGGCGCCGCTACTCGCTCTGGGTGTTCAACTTCGGTCTGGCCTGCTGCGCGATCGAGTTCATCGCCACCAGCATGGGTCGGCACGACTTCATCCGGCTCGGCGTGATCCCGTTCGCCCACGGCCCCCGCCAGGCCGACCTGATGGTGGTGTCCGGCACGGTGACCGACAAGATGGCTCCGGCTATCAAGCGGCTCTACGACCAGATGCCCGAGCCGAAGTACGTCATCTCGTTCGGCGCCTGCTCGAACTGCGGCGGCCCCTACTGGGACTCGTACTCGGTGACCAAGGGCGTCGACCAGCTCATCCCGGTCGACGTCTACGTGCCCGGCTGCCCACCCCGGCCGGAGGCGCTGCTGCACGGCATCCTGCGTCTGCAGGAGAAGATCGCCGCCGAGCAGTCCGGCCTCGGCGGTGTGCCGCAACGAGATCTGCTGGCCGCCCCGCTGGACGCCCCGCCCCGCGAGGCCGCCGCCCCGCGCTCCGTCGACTCCCTCACCGCCCCGCCGGTACGCCCACCCTCCGCGACCTGACGGCGGCCGCCCGCCAGCCGGGCGAGTCCGGGTGGCGGTCGGCCGCGCGCTCATCAGTTGTCGGCCGCGACGAGCGTGGTCTGGGCGGTGTTGTCGCTCGGGTCGGCGTCCGGCGTCTCGTACCAGTCGGCCGTCACTTCAAGGGTGATGACGTCCCGGGCGTCGGCCGGGTCGGTCGGCGGGCTGACGAGCAACCCGAAGCTGCGCACCTCGCCGGGCATCATCCGCTGCCCGGGCACCGGGGCGCGGTCCGAACCCACCGGGCCGTCCGAGGGCGCCGTGTACTGGATCAGCGACCCGGCCGGCAGCGGGCTGGCCTTGACGTGCAGCCCGAGGTGCGGCGCGTCCCCCCGGTACCGGACGGTCACCGGCACGTAGAGGTTGCCGCTGCCCTCCGGGTCGAGGGTCGCCGGGCCGACCGACTCGATGCCGGCGTCCGGCCGGGTGTCCTGCGCGTACGGCCGGGGGTGGGCCAGCGACCCGGTGGTGGAACGGAACCGGGCGCCGAACGCCTTGCGCGCCACCAGGTCGCCGTCGGCCGAGTAGACCTCGACCCAGCCACCGGCCATGCTCATCGGGTACGTACGCGGGTTGGTCAGCACCTGGAAGTCCACCACGTTCCGGATGCTCTCGCCCGGAGCCAACTCGGCCAGGTCGTCGGTCAGCGCGCAGTTGAACACCCGGCGGTTGTCCTCCACCCGCTGGTCGAAGCTGTCGCAGTTGCTGGTGCCCGGCTGGAAGGCGCCCGGCACCGGCTCGCGCAGCGTGTAGTAGAAGTACTGGGTCTCGCTGCCGGTGTTGGTGACGGTCAGGGGGACGCTGCCCCGGTAGCCCCGTTCGGTCGGGTCGAGGATGAGCTTGCCCACCGACAGCGTGCCGCCGGCGGTGTCGGCCGGTGCGGCGGCCACCGGGCCGGTGCTGGCGACCGACGTGGTCAGGCCGAGCAGTACCGCTGTGAACAGGGTCCCCGTCTTCTTGAGCATGAAAATGTGGTCCTCCCGTGATGGCAGCCGGAGCGCAACACGCCCGCTACCAGATAGACGTCAGCGAACCCACGGTTTGGTTGCCCCTGCACGACCGTCGATTCGCCTTGATCCAGAATCGGCGATGCGATACCCCGTCGCCCCTCGCCTCAATCCGTCGGCCGCAAGGGCAAAGCGGTCGTCCGACGTACGGGGTGGCCGGGCAGGGCTAGCCTGCGCAGCATGACCAGCTCAGTGGACCAGCGGTCCGCCCACATCGTCGACGTGCTCACCGAGGAGTTCGGCGCGTCCATGGCGATCGACCCGGCCGCCTTCCGCCGCAAGTTCCGCAAGATGGCCGCGTCCCCGTTCGCCTTCTACCGGGGCAGTGCCGCGCTGTTCTACGCCGACCAGCTCGGCGACTTCGCCGACGACCGGTTCCTCGACGAGCGAACCAGCCGGGTGTGGATCCACGGTGACCTGCACGCGGAGAACTTCGGCACCTACATGAACGCCTCCGGGCAACTTGTGTTCAACGTCAACGACTTCGACGAGGCGTACGTCGGGCCGTTCACCTGGGACCTGCGCCGGCTCGCGGCAAGCGTGGCGCTGCTCGGCTACGGCAAGGCGCTCTCCGACACGTCGATCGGCGACCTGGTCGCCGGCTTCGCCCGGTCGTACCTGACCGAGCTGCGGGCGATCGCCGCCGGCGGCGACGACGCGATCGGCTCGATCACCCTGGAGAACGCCGACGGGGTCCTGCGGCGGGTGCTCCAGCAGGCCCGGCTCAACACCCGCGTGGACCTGCTCGCCACACAGACCACCATCGACAACTACGAGCGGCGGTTCTCCATCGGAGACGGGGTGTTCGAGGTCGACGACGCCACCCGGGACCGGGTGCGCGCCGCCTTCCAGGACTACCTGGGCACCCTGCCGTCCGCCTCGACGCAGCTCCGGCCGGTGGCGGCGCGGATCAAGGACGTGGTGCTGCGCAAGGGGGTGGGCATCGGGTCGGCCGGGCTGCCGTCGTACAACCTGCTGTTGGAGGGGCACACCCAGGCCCTGGAGAACGACGTCGTCATCTACATGAAGCAGGCGCAGGTGCCGGCCGTGGCGCGGTACGTCACCGACGAGTCGGTCCGCGGCTACTTCCAGCACCAGGGGCACCGGACCGCCGAGTCCCAACGGGCGTTGCAGGCGCACGCCGACCCGTGGCTGGGCTTCACCGAGTTGGACGGGGCTGGCCAGCTCGTCGCCGAGGTCTCCCCGTACGCCGCGGACCTGGACTGGTCGGACGTGAACGAGCCGGAGGAGTTGACCGGGGTGCTCGTCGACCTCGGCCGGGCGGTGGCCCGGATGCACTCGGTCGCCGACGACGAGTCCAGTCACGACCTGGTGGACTATTCCACCGAGGAGGCGATCGTGGCCGCGGTGAACGCCGACGAGTCGGGCTTCGTCACCCACCTGGTGGACTTCGCCCACGCGTACGGGGTGCGCGCCCGCCAGGATCACCAGCTCTTCGTCGACCTGTTCCGCAACGGCCGGCTGCCGGGCATCTGATTTGGCGGGGCGTCGCTCAGGACGCGAACTCCAGCACCACCTTGATGTCGTCCGGCCCGGGGGTGTAGGCGTCGAGGTACCGGTTCACCGGCACCCGACGGGTGATCAGCGACTCCAGCCAGACCTGGTCGGCGCGGGCCAGCGCCTGCGCGGCCATGTCCCAGTGCCGCCGGTTGGCGTTCACCGAGCCGAAGACCACGTTGTTCTCCAGCACCAGCTCCCGGTTGAGCGCACCGGCGTCGAAGTCGATGCTCCGGCCACCGCTGGACACCCCGGCCAGGCAGACGATCCCGGTGGGGGCCGCCTTGCACATGACGTCGAGGACCACGGTGGGAGCGCCGGTGCACTCGATCACCACGTCCGGCTCGAAGGGCAGGTCGTTGACCGACACCGTGTGGTAGGTGGCGCCGAGCCCGGCGACCAGCTCCGGCTTCGGCCCGTCGGTGTTCCGGTCCAGCACGTGGACGGTCAGCCCACGCTGGGTGCCGAGCAGGGCGGCCAGCAGCCCGATCGGCCCGGCCCCGGTCACCAGGACCGTCTGCGGCTGCCACTCGGCCCGGTGCCCGATCCGCTCGATGTGGTCCCAGGCCTTCGCCACCACACTTGTCGGCTCCAGCAGCACGCCCACCTGGGCCAGCGCCGGGTCGAGCGCGACCGCGAACCGCGGTTCGACCCGCCAGCGGTCCCGGGCGAAGCCGGCCAGTGCCTTGATGCCGTGTTCGGTGTACTGACCGTTCCGGCACATGTCCCACTCGCCGACCGCGCAGTTCGAGCAGGGCACCGGGTCGGGATAACGGACGATCCCAGCCACCAGGTCGCCGGGTTGCAGGGTGCCGCTGGAGTCCTCGATCACCCGGCCCAGTGACTCGTGCCCGATGACCAGGCGGTCGGCGCCCGGCGGCGCCTCGCCGTACTCCCCGGCGATGATCTCGTGGTCGGTGCCGCAGATCCCCACCGCCAGCGCCTCGACCAGGACAGAGCCCTCCTCGGCAGCCGGCTCCGGCTGATCCTCGACGAGGCTCAGCGAGTTGGCGACCCCGGGTTTCACAGTCACAGCGCGCACGACCTCATCTTTCCCCGCCGAGGGCCGCGCCGCTCCCGAAGCCGGCAGATCACCAGGCCTCGGCGGCGGCCAGGCGCGGACCCGACCGGCACTAGGATCAGCGACATGACTCCCGAAGCCCTCGGCGCTCGGCTGGTCGCGCTGCTCGCGCCGGTTGCGGCGACCCCGTCGGTCTCCGGCGGGCAACGGTTCGCCCGCGCCACCGTGGACGTCCCGCCGGACACTTGGCTCACCGCGGTCCGGGCCACGCGCGACGACGACACGTTGGCCTGTGACTTCTTCGACTGGCTCTCCGCGGTCGACGAGTTGGCCGACGGCTTCGACGTGGTGGCGCACCTCTGGTCGACGCGGCTGCGGCACGGTGTGCTGCTGCGTACCCGGCTGCCGCGCGACGCGCCCACCGTCGCCTCGGTGGTCGACGTCTACCCGGGCGCCGCCTGGCACGAGCGGGAGACACACGAGATGTTCGGCATCGACTTCGCCGGCCACGGGGACCTGCTGCCGCTGCTGCTGCCGCCGGAGTTCGAGGGCCATCCGCTGCGCAAGGAGTTCGTGCTCGCCTCCCGGGTGGCCAAGCCCTGGCCGGGCGCGAAGGAGCCGGGCGAGTCCGAGGCTGGTGGTGGACGTCGGCCGATCCGCCCGCCGGGCGTACCCGCGCCGGGCGAGTGGGGCACCACGCCCACCCCGGCCGGCGCCGGTGGCGTGGGAGAGGGACCGCGTGGCGGCACCCCGGCCCGCCCGGCCGGTGAGCGTCCGGCGCGGCCCGCGCCGGGGACCCGTCCGGCGCGTACTCCCCGGTCTGCCGCGCCCGCCGACGGCCCGGCCGCTGACGGGGCCGGCGCAGCCGACCAGCCGGTCGCGGACCCGCCGGCCCGCGACGGCCGCACCGACGACGACGGGGGTACGACCTGATGCCGCTCTGGGTGGAGCTGGTGCTGCGGGTGGGTGGCGTGCTCGTCGCGTTCCTCACCCTGCCGTTGCTTGTCGGCCAGGCCGAGCACAAGGTGATGGCGCACATGCAGGGCCGGCTCGGTCCGATGTACGCGGGTGGCTTCCACGGCTGGGCCCAGTTGGTCGCGGACGGGGTCAAGTTCGTGCAGAAGGAGGACGTGACCCCGCGCGACGCCGACCGGGCGGTGTTCCGGCTCGCCCCGGCGGTGGCCCTGGTGCCCTACCTGCTGGTGCTGCTGGTCATCCCGCTCGGCCCGAACGACCTGGTCGGGCAACCGTTGGACATCGGCCTGTTCTTCGTGCTGGCCGTGGTCGGTGTCGGCGTGGTGGCGGTGCTGATGTCGGCGTGGGCGTCGGCCAACAAGTACAGCCTGCTGGGCGGCCTGCGCGGAGCGGCCCAGCTGCTCGGCTACGAGCTGCCGCTGGTGCTGGCCGCCGCTTCGGTGGCGATGGCCGCGGGCACGCTCAGCCTGTCGGGCATCGTCGAGGCGTGGCAGCCGTGGTGGCTGCTCTGGCAGGCACCCGCGATGATCGTCTTCTTCGTCGCCGGGCTGGCCGAGATCCGTCGGCCGCCGTTCGACATGCCGGTGGCCGACTCGGAGCTGGTCTTCGGCTACATGACCGAATACACCGGTCTGCGTTTCGCGTTCTTCCTGCTCGCCGAGTACGTCGGCATCGTGGTGATCGCCGCGCTGACCACTGTGCTGTTCCTCGGTGGGTGGCAGGGTCCGTTCGCCGACGATCAGCTGGGCTGGCTCTGGACGCTGCTCAAGATCTTCGCGGTGTCCTTCGTGATCATCTGGCTGCGGGTGTCCTACCCCCGGCTACGTGAGGACCAGCTCCAGCGCCTCTGCTGGCTGGTCCTCGTGCCCGCCTCCCTGGCCCAGTTGGTCCTCACGGCAGCCGTCCGCGTAGCCCTGTAGAACCGAACCCCGCGCGACCGCGCAGCACGCGGCGAGAACGTCGCATGATCGCGCCTCGCGCGGCTCGCGCGCCGCATGATCGCGCTCGATCCTTGTTGTAGTGGCCTCGGTGGTCCGGGAGGCCACTGGATCCAGGATCGAGCGCGATCTTGCGCGCGGGCCGCCGTGCAGGCCGCACATCCCGCAGGTTGCGCCGCGGAGCGTCCGGTGCGGAGGTCGCGCGGTCAGCGCAGCGGGGTGTGGGCCGGGTCGACCGGCTCGGCCGGGGGTGGGGGCGGGGTGCCGTCGCCGAAGGGGCGGCCACCCAGGGCCTCCCGACCGTGTGGGGTGACCCAGTTGGACAGGTCGGGGCCGAGCGGCACGATCCCGGTCGGGTTGATGTCGCGGTGCACCTCGTAGTAGTGCCGCTTGATGTGGTCGAAGTCGATGGTGTCGCCGAAGCCGGGGGTCTGGAACAGGTCCCGCGCGTACGCCCACAGCACCGGCATCTCGCTCAGCTTCTGCCTGTTGCACTTGAAGTGGCCGTGATACACCGGGTCGAAGCGGACCAGCGTGGTGAACAGCCGCACGTCGGCCTCGGTGATGGTGTCGCCGACCAGGTAACGCTGGTCGGTCAGCCGCTCGGTCAGCCAGTCCAGCCGGTCGAAGAGCCGGTGGTACGCCTTGTCGTACGCCTCCTGGCTGCCGGCGAACCCGCACCGGTAGACGCCATTGTTGACGTCCCGGAAGACCACGTCGTTGACCTCGTCGATCTGCGCCCGCAGGTGCTCGGGGTAGAGCTGCGGGGCACCGTCGCGGTGGTACGCCCCCCACTGCGTGGACAGGTCGAGACTCATCTGCGCGTAGTCGTTGGTCACCACCTGCCCGGTCGGCACGTCGACGATCGCCGGGACGGTGATGCCGCGCTCGTAGCCGGGGAAGCGCTTGAAGTACGCCTCCTGGATGCGCTCGATGCCGAGCACCGGGTCCCGGCCGCCCGGGTCGAGGTCGAAGGTCCAGCTCCGGGCGTCGTGGGTCGGCCCGGCCACCGCCATCGAGATGGCGTCCTCCAGGCCGAGCAGCCGGCGCACGATGATCAGACGGTTGGCCCACGGGCAGGCCCGGCTGACCGCCAGCCGATAGCGGCCGGGCTCCACCGGGTACCCGTCGCGCCCGTCCTCGGTGATCCGAGTGGCGATGTACCGCTGGTCGCGGGTGAACTCAGCACCCGGCTCGACGTACTTCCCGCCTGTTTCCTCGCCCACGTCATCCTCCGGTTCGTCGCCGCCTCCGTTCCATCCTCGCGGATCTTCGGCCGCACCGTGCGGTGCGGCGCAACCTGGCCCGTTCCGGGGCCGGACGGCCCGGTTACCCTGCCGGGATGACGGATGTGGAGGCGGCGGCCCGGCGGTTCATCGCCGATGTGTGGAACGCGCGCCGGGAGGAGTCCGCGTACGAGTTGATCGCCGAGGAGTGCCCGGGGCTGGGCGGCACCGGGCCGGAGGCGACGCTGGCCTGGCACCGGGAGCGGCGGGCGGCCTTCCCGGACCTGCGCTACAAGATCGTGGACGTGGTGGCGGCCGGCGAGCGGGTGGCCGTGCACTGGCGGGCCGCCGGCACGCACGCCGGGCAGTTCGGGCCGGTGCCGCCGACCGGGCAGGTGGCCAGCTACTCCGGTGCGACGTTCCTGCGCTTCGACGCGGCGGGCCGGATCGTCGAGGTGTGGAGCTGCACCGAGTTGTTTCAGTTGCTGCAACAGCTCGGCGTCGAGATGCTCCCACCGACCGTCGTCAGCGGACCCGGGGCGTGATCCGGCTGATCGGCAGATTGATCGGAAAGGGCTCGCCGGTGTCGACGACCGTCGTCCACCGCCCGGTCTCGGTGTAGGCCTCGTTCGACGCGTCGATCCGGTAGGTCACGACCTCCAACGCGCCACGCTGCGTCTCGATCCGCCAGTAGAAGGGGATGCCGGCCTGGGCGTACAGCGCCGGCTTCACCAGCCGGTCGAGTGTCTCGGTGCCCTCGCCGACGACCTCGACGGCGAGCACGACGTCGCGCGGGGCGTACCAGTGCCGGTGATCTTCGTCGTCTGCGGCGTGGAGGATAACCCCGTCGGGCACGAACGTCCGTCTGTCGCTCAGCCGCACCTCCACGCCGTGGACGCCGTCGTACCCGTCTGGCGCCATGTCGTCGAGCGCCGCCATGAGACGTGCCGTGACCTGCTGGTGCGTGGTTCGCGGAGGCGGTGGAACAAGCAGAATGCCGTCGAGCAGTTCGCGGCGGCGATTGTCGTCTGGGATTCTGTCGAGATCGTCGGTGGTCCAGCCGCCCTCCGGAGTGCGAAACGTTTCCAGTTCGGTCGTCATCGATCCTCCGGCCGGTTTGCGCATCCCACGTCCACCCTAGGGTCGTCGACCTGTGGGTGGTGGTCGCGCGCGCCGGGGCCACAGGGCAGGATGGTCGACATGACCCACTCCAGCGAGCACGGCGACCCGGCCGGCGCCAGCGGCGCGCGCGGCCTGCCCGGCGCGGGCCTGGTGAAGGGGCTGGCGGTCACGCTCAAGACGATGACCAGCCGCTCGACCACCCAGCAGTACCCGGACGTGGCCCCCGACCTGCCGCCGCGCTCGCGTGGCGTGATCGCGCTGTCGGAGGAGAACTGCACGGTCTGCATGCTCTGTGCCCGGGAGTGTCCGGACTGGTGCATCTACATCGACTCGCACAAGGAGGAGGTGGTGGTGCCCGGCGCCGCCCGCCCCCGGCAGCGCAACGTGCTCGACAAGTTCGACATCGACTTCTCGCTCTGCATGTACTGCGGCATCTGCATCGAGGTCTGCCCGTTCGACGCGCTCTACTGGTCACCCGAGTTCGAGTACGCCGAGTACGACATCAAGGACCTGCTGCACGACAAGGAGCACCTCGGCCAGTGGATGGCCACGGTCCCCGCGCCACCCGCGCACGACCCGAACGGGGAGCCGGCCAAGGAGGAGACCGCGGCCGCCCGCAAGGCCGCCGCCGCGCGTCCGGCCCCATCGGTACGCCCCGACGCCGACCAGGACCCCGCGACGTGACCGCCCGAGCCGGAGAGGCCGCCCGGTGACCGGCGCGGACGTGCTGCTGCTCGCCCTCGGCGCGGTGGCGGTCGGCGCGGGCGTGCTGGTGGTCACCACGAAGCACCTGGTCCGGGCCGGGCTCTACCTGGTGGTGTGCCTGGGCGCGCTGGCCGGTGACTTCCTCGTGCTCAGCGCCGAGCTGGTGGCCTGGGTGCAGGTCCTGATCTACGTGGGCGCGGTGGTGGTCCTGCTGCTGTTCGCGGTGATGCTGACCCGGGCGCCGATCGGCGCGTCCGACGACCTGGATCGGCCCGGCTGGCCGGCCGCCCTGATCGGTGGCGGCGCCGGGCTGGGGCTGACCGTCCTGCTCGTCGACGCGTACCGCTGGAGCACCGTCGCGCTGCCCGCCGCGGGCACCGCCGAGCGGCTGGGTGAGCAGATCTTCCAGTCCTGGGTGCTGCCGTTCGAGGTGCTCTCGGTGCTGCTGCTGTCCGCCCTGGTGGGCGCGATCGTGCTGTCCCGGCCGGACATCGGCCGAGCTGACCCGCAACGCGACGGCCGGACAGCCGACCTCATCGACAGCTTGCCCGGGGGGCGCCGGTGAGGCCGGTCATCCCGTACGTCACCGCCGCGTTGCTGTTCGGCCTCGGCGTCTACGGAGTCCTGCGCCGGCGCAACGCGGTGCTGGTGCTGATGTCTGTCGAGTTGATGCTCAACGCGGTCAACCTGATCCTGGTCACCGCGGACACCACCGCCCGCGCCGTGCTGCCGCACTCCGGGCAGGTCTTCGCGCTGTTCGTGATCGTCCTCGCCGCCGCCGAGATCGGGGTGGGGCTGGCGATCGTCCTCCAGCTCTACCGGCTGCGGGCCACCGTCGCCGTGGATGACGTGCCGCTGACCGAGCCGGCGCAGACCGTCGGTGGGCGCGAGCCGGCCGTCCTGGACACGGAGGGGGGCCGGTGACCGGGCTGCTCGGGGCGCTGCTGCCCGCCGTACCGCTGGTCGCCGGCCTGGCCGGTCTGCTGTTGCCGCCGGCCCCGCGCCACAACGACACGACAGGCGGCGGCCGGGCCCGACAGGCGGCCGTGGCGCTCGGCGTCACCGGGGCGGCCGGCGCGTTGGCGCTGGCCGTCGCGCTGCTGCTCACCGTCGACGGGCCGACGGAGACGTCGACCACCTGGGTCGACGTCGGCGGGCTGACGGTGACGCTCGGCGTACGGCTGGATGGCGCCGCCGCGCTTGTCGCGGTGGCGGTCACCGTGGTCGCCCTGGCCGTGCAGGTCTACTCGATCGGCTACCTGAGGCGCGGCCCGCACGACGACGTCGACGTCGATCACCGCTACCCGCCGTACGCCGCGCAGATCAGCATCTTCACCGGCGCCATGCTGCTGGTGGTGGTCGCCGGTGACCTGATCATGCTGTTGGTCGGCTGGGAGGTGATGGGCCTCTGCTCGTACCTGCTCATCGCCCACGACCGCCGACTGGCCGGCGCCCCCGCCGCCGCCATGAAGGCGTTCCTGGTGACCCGGGTCGGTGACGTCGGGTTCCTGCTCGGCATCGCGTTGCTGGGTGTGTCGACGGGCAGTTTCCGGATCGCCGACGTGCTCGCCCACGACCACTCCAGCGCGACGTTGACCGCCGCGGGCCTGCTGCTGCTCGCCGGGGTGGCCGGCAAGAGCGCACAGTTCCCGCTGCACACCTGGCTGCCGGACGCGATGGCCGGCCCGACGCCGATCTCCGCGCTGATCCACGCCGCGACGATGGTCGCCGCCGGGGTGTACGCCGTGACCCGGCTCTACCCGCTGTTCACGGCCGCGCCGGTGACGCTGACGGTGCTGGGGGTGCTCGGCGCGATCACCCTGCTGCTCGGCGCGCTCGCCGCCACCGCTCAGGACGACATCAAGCGGGTGCTGGCCTGGTCGACGGTGTCCCAACTGGGCTACCTGACCGGCGCGCTGGCGGTCGGCTCGCCGGCGGCGGCGCTGTTCCACCTGCTCACCCACGCCGCGTTCAAGGCGTTGCTGTTCCTCGCCGCGGGCGCGGTGATCCACGCCGTGGGCACCACCCTGATGTCGGAGATGGGCGGGCTGCGGCGCAGCATGCCGGTCACGTTCTGGTGCACCATGGTGGGCCTGGGCGCGCTGGCGGGGGTGCCGCCGCTGGCCGGCTTCTGGAGCAAGGACGGCGTCCTCACGGTGGCCGAGTCGGCCGCGCTGGAGGGCACCGGCCCGGCACCGTCGTGGGTGGGCTGGATCGTCTGGATCGCCGGGCTGGTCGGCGTCGCCGTCACCGCCTGGTACGCGGGCCGGCTGCTGCTGCGCGCCTTCTTCGGCGCGCCACGCCTGCCGCTGGTCCGGCCGCACGACCCACCCGCGTTGCTGCGCTGGCCGGTGCTGCTGCTGGCCGTGCCGGCCGCGCTGCTCGGTCTGGTGGGGTTCGTCGGGGCGTTCACCGATCGGCTCCGGTTCCCGACCGTCCCGGTGGCGGGCTCCGAGGACGGCCTGGTCCACGTGGGGCCGGAGGCACTGCTTCCGCTCGCGTTCCTGCTGGTCGGGGCGGCGCTGGTCACCCTGGGGTGGCGTCGGAACCCGGCCGCCGACCCGGCGGCCGCGCTGGGTCCGCTGCGGCCGGTCTTCGCCCGCGCGTTCCGGCTCGACGACGTCCAGCACACCCTCGTCGTACGCCCGGTCCGCGCACTGGCCCGCGTCGCCCGCGCCGGTGACGAGGTGGTGGTGGACGGTGCCGTCGAGGGCAGCGGGCGAGCCGCGACCGGTGTGGGCGCGGGGCTGGCCGCGCTGCACCGGGCGGCGCTGCCCCGGGCCGCCGCCGGCGTGCTGGCCGGCGCGCTGCTGATCGGGCTGGCCGCCACCCTGATCGGAGTTGTCCAGTGAGCGCGAGGAGTGAGCCGGGTTTGCGAGCCCCGCAGTCGCGATCGAAGGCGGTCCAGTGAGCTTTGGGCAGGTGTTGCTGGTTGCCGTGCTGGCGGTGCCGGCGCTGGGCGCGGTCGCGGTGGCGGCGACGCCCCGGGACCGGGCGGCCCGGCTGGTCGGGACTGTCGCGGCGGCGTTGACCCTGCTGGCGGCGGTGCCGCTGGTGTTCGGCCGTCGGGACTGGCTGGTTTGGTCGGGCGACGAGCCGGCGGTGCTCCCGTGGCATCACCTGGACCTGCCCTGGGTGCCCGGTCTGGAGTTGCGCTTCCACCTCGGCGTCGACGGCATCTCCTGGCCGCTCGTGGTGTTGACCGCGCTGCTCACGCTGCTCTGCTGCGCGTACACGATGTGGCGGGTGCCGGACGGCGGCAGCGGCCGGGCGCTCGTCGCGCTGCTGTTGGTGGTCGAGGTGGGCATCCTGGGCACCTTCCTCGCCCTGGACCTGGTGCTGTTCTTCCTCTTCTTCGAGGTCGTCCTGCTGCCGATGTACGCGATCATCGCCGGCTGGGGCGGCGCGGACCGGCGTCGGGCGGCCCGGAAGTTCGCGCTCTACACGCTCTTCGGCTCGGTGTTGCTGCTGGTCGGCGTGTACGTCGTGGTCGCGGCCACCGGCACCGCCGACGTGCTGGCGTTGACCGGCGGGGCGGGGATGTCCAGGGGCACCCAGTTGGCCGCGTTCACCCTGTTCGCGGTGGCGTTCGCGGTGAAGAGTCCGCTGTGGCCGCTGCACTCCTGGCTGCCCGACGCGCACACCCAGGCCCCCACGGTGGGCAGTGTCGTGTTGGCCGGGGTGCTGCTGAAGATGGGCACCTACGGTCTGATCCGAGTGGCGGTGGGGGTGGCGCCGGAGGGCGCGCGCTGGGCGGCGCCGGTGCTCGGCGTGTTGGCCGTCGCCGCGATCCTGGTCGGTTCGCTCGTCTGTCTGGCCCAGACCGACGTGAAACGGCTGATCGCGTACTCCAGCGTGGGGCACATGGGCTTCGTGCTGCTGGGCGTCGCCACGCTGACCACCGTCGGCATCCAGGCGGCGTTGATCGGCAACGTCGCGCACGGGGTGATCACCGGACTGCTGTTCTTCCTGGCCGGTGCGGTGAAGGACCGTACCGGCACGGGCACCCTCGCCGAGCTGTCCGGGCTGCGGGAGACCGCCCCCCGGCTGGCCGGTCTGCTGGCGTTCGCGGCGATCGCGTCGCTGGGCCTGCCCGGGCTGGCCGGCTTCTGGGGCGAGGCGTTCGCGGTGATCGCCGCCGTCCAGGTGGGCGGCCCGCTCTGGACCACCCTCGGGGTGCTGGCGGCGGTCGGTGCGGCACTCACCGCCGCGTACTTCCTGCGCCTCTTGCGCCAGGTCACCCACAATCGGCCGAGTGTCGCCGTCGGTCGGGTCGGCCCCGGCCTGGCCGGTGCGGAGCTGACCGCGTGGGTGCCGCTGGTGCTGCTCGCGTTGGCGATCGGCCTGGCCCCGACGCTGGTCCTCGGCGTCGCCGAGGCTCCCGTCGACGCCCTGATCGAGGTGGTCAAACCATGACCGGCGTGCAGAGCGTGGACAGCGTCGCGCTGTTGCCGGCCTACCTGGCCGCCGGCACCGCCGTACTCGTGCTCGTCACCGACCTGCTCCTGGCCCGGCCTCGGGCCACCATCGCGGTGGCGGCGCTCGGCGCGCTCGGCACCGCCGTCGGCGCCGCACTGGTCGGCGCGGGCGGGGAGCGACGGACGTTCTGTGTCGGCGCCGACTGCTCCTGGATCTTCGGCGGGCGGGCCGCGCTGGTCGGCGTGGTGGTGGCGCTGCTCACCCTGGGTGTGCTGGGACTGTCCGTGCCGGCGCTGCGGGCCGGGCGGTCGCCGGTGGGGGAGTACTGCTTCCTGCTGGCCTGCTCGATGACCGGTGGCGTGGTGCTCGGCGCGGCGGGCGACCTGATCACGTTGATCGTGGCCCTGGAGACGCTGACCCTGCCGCTGTACGTGCTTGTCGGCCTACGTCGGGGCAGCCTCGCCAGCGCCGAGGCGGCACTGACCTTCTTCGTGGTCAGCGTGGTCGCGACCACCATCACGCTGCTCGGTGCGGCGCTGCTGTACGCAGTGACCGGCGGGCTGCACCTGGATCGGCTCGGCGCGCTGCTCGCCGAGCGGTCGGAGCTGCGGGACCTGCCGCTGACCACCGCGGCGGTGGCGTTGCTGCTCGTCGGGTTGGCGTTCAAGGTGGCGGCGGTGCCGTTCCACGCCTGGGCGCCGGCCACCTACGACGGGGCGCCGCTGCCGGTGGCCGCGTACCTGTCCACGGCGTCGAAGCTGGGTGGCCTCGTCGCGCTGCTCGCCGTGGTGCAGCGGGCACTCCCACCGGAGCAGACCGGCCCGGTGCTCGCCCTGCTCGCGGTGCTCACCATGACCGTCGGCAACCTGGTCGCGCTGCGCCAGCGGCGTACCGTCCGGCTGCTCGCCTGGTCATCCGTCGCGCAGGCCGGCTACATCCTCGCCCCGCTGGGGGCGTTGGCGCTGGCCGCCGGCCGCACCGACGAGGCACGGTCCGCCGCGTACGCCGCCGCGGTGGCGTACGCCGTCTTCTTCGTGGTGTTGGAGCTGGCCGCGTTCGCCGGGGTGACCGCGTTGCGGCCGGCCGGTGCGGATGGCGGCACGCTTGACGACCTGCGCGGAGCGGCCCGCCGGCACCCGTGGCGGGCTGCGGCGCTCGGTCTCGCGCTGGTGGGCCTGGCCGGCCTGCCGCCGGGGCTGGCCGGCCTGTTCGCGAAGGTGACAGTGGTGCGGGCGCTGCTCGACGGTGGGGCGGCCTGGCTGGCGCTGGTGGTGGCGCTGAACGCGGTGATCGGGCTGGCGTACTACCTGCGGGTGACCGCCGCCCTCTGGACGCCCACGCTCCGCTCCGCCCCGAATGGCGGCGGCACTGCCGCCGTACCCCTGGTGGGTGTGGTGGCCGTGGTGCTGGCGGTGACGACGGTGGCCGCCGTGGTGCTGGGCTTCGCCCCGCAGTTGGTGCTCGACGTCGCGCGCCGCTGACCTGCGAAGGTCGGTCTCAGTGAACTCTCAGCGTTGAGACGGATGGTTGGCGGGTACCGGGTTGTTGCACCGGTCAGCGGATCCCGGCGATCCGTGCACCGAAGGAGAGATCGTGCACCACAACCGTCTGAAGACCGCCGCACTGCTCGGCCTGCTCTCCGCGCTGATCCTCGCGGTGGGCTACGGGTTCGGTGGCAGTGGCGGCCTGGTCATCGCCGTCCTCATCTCACTTGTCATGAACGGCGTCACCTACTTCTACTCCGACAAGCTCGCACTGCGCTCGATGGGCGCGCAACCGGTCACCGAGGCACAGTTCCCCGAGTTGTACCGGATGGTGCGGGAGTTGGCGACCGACGCCCGGCAGCCGATGCCGCGCCTGTACGTCAGTCCGACCGCGCAGCCCAACGCGTTCGCCACGGGTCGTAACCCGCAGCACGCGGCCGTCTGCGTGACCCAGGGCATCACCGAGATCCTCGACTACCGCGAGCTGCGTGGTGTGATCGGGCACGAACTGTCCCACGTCTACAACCGGGACATCCTGATCTCCAGCGTTGCGGCCGGTCTGGCCAGCATCATCACCCTGCTGGCGAACCTCGCCTTCTTCATCCCGCTGGGCGGCGGGGACGACGAGGACCGTCCGAACCCGGCCGTGCTGCTACTCACCCTGATCCTCGGCCCGATCGCGGCGACCGTGATCCAGTTGGCGATCAGCCGGAGTCGCGAGTTCCAGGCGGACGCCTCGGGCGCCGAGTTGAGCCGTGACCCGCTGGCCCTGGCCAGCGCGCTCCGCAAGATCGACGCGGTGGCCCGACGTCGGCCGCTGCCGGCCCAGGGCCAGCTCACCAGTACCGCGCACCTGATGATCGCCAACCCGTTCCGGGGTGGCGGCATGGCCGCGCTCTTCTCCACCCACCCGAAGATGGAGGACCGCGTCGCACGGCTGGAGCAGATGGCCGCCAACGCGGGGCCGGTGCAGTTCCAACGCTGACCCGCTGATTCACCGCCTCCGCCCGTACCCGCCAACAGCGGATACGGGCGGAGTGCTGTATTTCGGTTGTCTGCCGGCACGGCGGTCGCGTTAGGGTCGTAACGGCTCACGCTCATTACATCTCTGGAGGTTTCCGGTGGCCGCGCTGCGTCAGTACCTGGGTGTCTGGCGGATCCCCGGCGCCCCGATGCTGCTGATCCTCGGCATCGTCGGGCGGCTCGGGATCGGCATGACCCCGCTGGCGCTGCTGCTGGTGGTCGAACAGGTGACCGGGCGATACGCGCTGGCTGCCATCGCCGGCGGGATCTACGCAGTCGCCGGCGCCGCCCTCAGCCCGGTGGCCGGGCGGATCGCCGACCGGGTCGGCCCCAGCCCCGTCCTGCTGGTCACCGCCGTGGCTCATCCGCTGGCGCTCATCGGGCTGCTGCTGGCCAGCCGCTCGGGCGACGACGCGCTCCCCGCCATCTACCTCGCCGCAGGCGTGGCCGGCGCCACCTACCCGCCGCTCACCGCCGCCATCCGTGGCGCCTGGAACGACCTCACCGGCCCCGGATCCGGCCGCTACCCCCTGCGCAACACCGCGCTCGCCGCCGAGACCTCACTGTTCGAAATCGTCTTCGTGCTCGGCCCGCTGCTCGTCGCCGGCTTCGTGCTCGTCGCCGACGCGGCGGCCGCGCTGATCGGAGCGGCAGTGGTCACCCTGGTCGGCACCACCGCCGTGGCCCTCGGCCGGGTGATGCGCGGTTGGCGTCCGCACCCGCGCGAACACCACGCCCGAGGGCTCGGCCCGCTGCGGGTCGCCGGCTTCCCCGCCCTGCTGGTCTGCGTGGCCGGCCTGGGCATCGCCTTCGGCGCCGCCGGGGTGATCGTCCCGGCGTACGCGAGCGGCCACACCACCGGCGACCCGGAGAGCCTGGCCGGGCTTCTCCTGGCCGTGTGGGGAATCGGCAGCGCCATCGGCGGATTCTGGTTCGGCGTCCGCAAGCCGGCGAAGAACATGACCCGGCAGTTCGCCCTGCTGCTCGCCGCGCTGGCCGCCACCTTCGCCGTGTTCGCGGTCATGCCCACCCCGCTGGCGCTGGGCGTCGCCCTGATCGTCGGCGGAGCGACAATCGCACCCGCGCTGACCCTGGAGAACACCCTGGTCGGCCGGATCGCCCCGGCCGGCATGCTGAACGAGGCGTACACCTGGGTGGTCACCGTCGCGGTCGCGGCGAGCGCGGCCGGCGGCTCGGTGGCCGGCCTGATCGTGGATCACGCCGGTGGCGTCCGGTGGGCGTTCCTGTTCGCCGGGGCGGCCGTCGCCGTCGGGGCCGCGGTCGCCGCCCTGCCCGCCGGACCCATCGCCCGCGCCGAAACCACAGCGGTACGCGCCGAAGACCTCGTCCCGGTCTGACGGCTCGACGTTCGGTAGTCAGGCTCCGGTGGCCCTCCGGCGGTGTTTCCGCGCGTAGATCAGGGCAGCCAGACCAAGAACTGCCAGAGCGCCGGCAACCCATGATGCGGTCTGAAACCTCTGCTCGAACGCGAGGGCTTCCGCGTTCTCCTGCTGGATGACCTCGGGCGTCGGGTCCTGATCAGGCAGGGTGATCCCGTAATTCCAGAACGTAAGGCAGGGAAGCAGACACGAAGCCAGTAACAGGAGGACTCCGACGACCGCCAGCAAACGCGCACGGGACACCTCGAGAGGCTCTCACAGCCCTGATCGTCACGCCGTTCCGGCGGCCTCGGAAACCGCATCGGTCGACACCCCGCTTGGGTCGGAGCCGGCGGGTCGACGAGGACCAGGTCCAGGCCGTCGCAGGTCGATCGTGCGTGACCAACGACGACCACGTGTGACGACGTCTGCCCAGGTGGCAAGGCGTGGTCGGCCCCAATGACCAGGCCGGCCGAGCCTTCCTTACCGGTAGTTGTCGAACTGGAGGGCGACGCCGAAATCCTCGCCCTTGAGCAGCGCGATGACGGCCTGGAGGTCGTCCCTCTTCTTGCCGGTGACGCGCAGCTGGTCGCCCTGGATCTGCGCCTGCACGCCCTTGGGGCCCTCGTCGCGAATCTTCTTGCTGATGGCCTTGGCCTTGTCCTGCTCGATACCCTCGACAACCTTGCAGTCGATCTTGAAAATCTTGCCGGACTGGCGCGGCTCGCCGGCGTCCAGCGCCTTCAGCGAGATGTTCCGCTTGATGAGCTTCTCCTTGAACACATCGAGTACGGCACGAACACGCTCCTCGGTCTCCGCCTGAAGGCCGATCGCCTCCTTGCCGGACCAGGAGATCTCCGCCCCGGTGCCGCGGAAGTCGAACCGAGTCGTGAGCTCCTTCGCCGCCTGCCGGACGGCGTTGTCGACCTCCTGGTGGTCAACCTTGCTCACAATGTCAAACGACGGGTTCGCTGCCATGTTTCTGCTCCTGCTGTCCGGCGGTCTGGGCCTGCAGTCGGCCACCGACCAGCGGCACGACCCCCTGACCGTACCCGGTTGCGTCGGCACCGGGGGGAGCCGCTATCCTTGCTTCCGCCGCCGCGTTACGACGCGGTGGGGTGCCCTGGCGGGTTGCCCGAGCGGCCAATGGGAGCGGACTGTAAATCCGTCGCGAAAGCTTCAGAGGTTCGAATCCTCTACCCGCCACCAGGGAGCGGCAAGGCCCCTGACCTGCGAAAACGCAAGTCAGGGGCCTTTGCTGTCTCCTGCTGTTGTTGACTCGCCCGCCTGCCTATCTGACTGACGCTGCGGTGTCGGGCCAGAATGTCCGAGTGATCGTCACAGGGGCGTTGCCCTACGCGACGCCGTCGGCGCTGGGCCTGGTCGCAGTCCGCCTGGCGGTTCCCAAGTGACGGAGTTGGTGGCGCAGGGCAGACGCTCGGTGCAGCGTGAGGTGATTCCCCCGGTTCTGGCTGGGATCGCAATGGGGATGGTGGCCTTCATCGCCGACCTCGTGCCGGAAACCGTGGGTAGGTTTCTCGTGCCAGCCTTCAGCTCGGGATTCGCCTGGGGCATCGTGGCCCTCGTCGTGAGCTACTACGCCCCGACCTTGAGGTCCGCCCTCGTCGCTGGGGTGGGCACCCTCGCCCTGGCAACCCTGACCTACTACGGCCTCATCGCCTCACTGGGCCGGCAGTGGCTCAGCGGTTCAGCGCCACCACCGGACGGGCTCGGCTCCGTCGTGCGCGCGTCGGCCTTCTGGGTGGCTGGTTCGTTGTTTGGCGGATTGGTGCTTGGCTACCTCGCCCACGTCTTCAGGGCGGGCACCACCCGCAACGCCGGCATCGCTCTCGGCGTAGCGCTCGGGCTGCTTGCCGGGGAAGCGGCCTACACCGTCCTGCGCATCGCGTTCGTCTGGGTCGGTCCCATGGATTCTTTCGTCTGGACGAGGCTGGGGACGGCAGCGGTGCAACTTCTTCTTGCGGCTGTAGCCGCGCTCGTTGCGATACGGCTCCGCCGGCCACCGGTCTCACGGCGGGTCTTCTTGATGGCCGTCGCGGTGTCGACGGTGGCGAGCATCGCGAATTGGCATCTCATCGAGTCGGTTCGGATGACGCTGTAGCCGCGAGCGGCGTCCTGAGAGCAACGTGTTATCCGCGGGCAGATGGTGGGCGGCTCTCCCTCGGCGCAGCTCGCCCGTCCGGCTTTCGTACCGCCTGCCGCGATCGCGCCTTGCGGACTGCGTCTGTCTCGAAACTGGTCGTCGGGGCGTCGGCCGATCGGGCCAGGCCTGGCCGCTGCGGCGTCCTCAGCGACCCGTTTCTACCTCGTCAGTAGCATCGCCTGATGCCGACTGAGATCGTCTTCGAGACTCATTCCTGGAGCGAGGACAACGACCGAGGTCTTGCTACCGGGTGGCTGCCGGGCCGGTTGTCGTCCCGGGGAAGGGCGCTGGCAGCCGACCTCGGCCAGCGTAGGAGAGGCGACGGCATCGAGGCGGTATTCACCTCGGACCTGCGTAGGGCTGTGGAGACGGCCGAGATAGCCCTCGCGGGAACCACCATCCCCCTGCTGCACGATTGGCGCCTGCGGGAGTGTGACTACGGGGAACTTAACGGTCTCCCGGCCGCCGACCTGCATGCGCGGCGCAGCCGGTATCTCGACCATCCCTACCCAGGCGGTGAGAGCTGGCGACAGGCCGTGCACCGGGTCGGTCGGTTTCTCGACGATCTGTCGCTGCGATGGGCGGGCCGGCGAGTTTTGGTGATCGGGCACGTTGCCACTCGGTGGGGCCTCGACCATTGGATCAATGGGGTCCGGCTGGAGGACCTGGTCGACGCTGACTTCGCCTGGCGTGAGGGCTGGGAGTACCGGATGGAAGAACATCAGGGTCCGCGAGACAGGCGTTAGCGGCCGAGGGCGCCCGGCCTCCAAGGCCAAGACCAAAAAAACCCCAACCTCTGGTACGCACACAGCCGCGCGTACGTCGGGATGAAGTGGCCCTGGGCGGCGGCACAGACGCGCTGCGCCGTTGGCTAGGACGGGTGACACGCCGGCCGGGTCCCTGGCGCATTCCACGAGCGGTGATGCTCCGTGTGCCGAGCGATGAGTTCCACCTTGACCGATACGTTGATGATCTGCTTATGTTGATGACATGACTAAGCCGTCCGCGCCGATGCGTGAACCCACATATTTCATCCTCGCCGCGTTGCAGGACGAGCCGCTACACGGCTACGCCATCGTCAAGCGCGCACTGGAGTTGTCCGACGGGCGAGTGCGGTTGACGACCGGGACGCTGTACGCCGCGCTGGACCGGCTCACCGGTGAGGAGATGGTGCGGGTGGCCGAGGAGACGGTGGTCAACGGTCGTGCCCGTCGCACGTATGAGCTGACCGAGCGCGGGTTGTCCGCACTGCACGAGGAGGCTGCGCGGCTGATCGCGGCGGCTCGGGTCGTTCGAGACCGTTCCGTACGGTCGACGGTCGCGACGGTCCGGACGGCGCCGGCATGACCGGCCTGGAGCGCCGCTACCGGTGGCTGCTGCGCGCGTACCCTCGGGCCTACCGGCAGTACCGCGCCGACGAGATGCTGGAAACGCTGCTGGTCGCGGGCGAGACGGACCGGAGGCACCCGAGGCTCCGGGAGTCCCTCGCACTCGTGCTGGGTGGTCTGCGGGTCCGCTCCGGTGTGGACCGGCTCGGCTCCCGGGAGACCCTGCGACACTCGGCGCTGCGATTGACCGCGCTGTCCCTGCTCGTGTGCGGCGTTGCGCTCGCGGCTCTGCCTCTTCTCTGGCGCTTGTGGATGCTGGTGCAGGGTGGTTCCGCCAGCAACGAGCATGAGGGGAGCCTGGTCACGCCCTCATTGTTGCTTCTCGCCCTGGCCGCAGCGGCCTGGGCTCGTTACGGTCTCGCGCTCGCCATGACGATCGGCGCCTTCGGCGCGGAGATCTGGTACGCCGTGGCGAATGAGCCGTGGTATCTGCAGCCATGGGCGGGACTCGACACGCTGCTGGGGGTCCGAACGGGCCTCTACCTGCCCATGCAGCCCTCGATGTGGGCATGCGCGCTGGCCGTACTGACGATGGTGCCGCTGCTTCGGGCGCGCCAGTCACGGGCGGCGCGGCCATGGATCTGGCTTGTCGTCGTGGCAATGACCATCACTGTCGTGACGCCCAATCCGCTCAATGGCTGGGTCGACCAGTTGACCCTGCCGGTCATCGTGGCCGCGGGGCTGGTGGCGGCTCTGGTGGGCGCGGCGCTCGATGTGCGGATATCGATCGCTGCCAGCGCAGTCCTCCTGGCGCTACTCCTGCCCATGGTGGCCGACAAGCAAAACCATTGGGTGCTTTACGGTCTGGAGGAGTTCGGACCGCGAGACTTCCTTCTCGGAGCCGTGCTCGGAGTCTTGGCAATCAACATCGCGGTCAGCCGATTGGCCGCCCGCCGGCAAGTCGCCCTGTGAGCAGCGTGGCATCCGATCGCGGAACGCAGGAGGGGCGGGCCGACGGGAGAGTGAGCCATAAGCTGGCGCGATGGTGGCGGAGCGTGGAGTGATCGACCTGGACGACCGCGATCGCCAGCCGGCGGCGTACGACCCGGACCGCCTCATGCCCAGGTCGAAGGTGGTTGTCTGGCTGGCCGCTGTCTTCCTGGTCGGCGCTCTGCTTGGTGGTGTCGGTGTGAACGAGCTGCGAGCCTCGCAGGCAGAGCGGGAACGTGCCGCTTCGGTCTCACTCGTGGCCCTCCCTGCGTCTGCCGGAGGCGGAGGCTTGGACGTCGAGGGCGTCCTGCGGTTGGAGGGGCAGCTCGCGGTGATCAACACTGGTCCGGCGCCGATCACGGTCGTTGCGGTCACCGGGCAACGACCCGGCGCTGAGGTGCATGGCACCGGCGGGTCTGTGGTGTTACGTCCCGGTGGCACCGGCTGGGTCGAGGTCAAGCTCCGCTTCGAATGCGCGACCGCGTTCGGCAGCGAGCCGTTGTCGGTGCGATTGTCGGTCGAGGCCGCCGACCGGCAGGCGAGAGAGGTCACCTATTCCGTCGCTCTGGCCGGAAGCGTCTGGCACCTCAATGCGGAACGGCCGTGCGAGTACCTCGCGCGCGAGGGTTCAGCGCGCCAGCAGGAGGACAGCCCCGGCAGCTAGGCCACGGGAGTCCGTCCGACGGCGCCTGAATTGTCGTTTCGGTCCGCTCGCGGTTGGCCCGCTGCGAGACTGGCTGCTGCCCGCTCCGCCGGAGCGCCGGCACCGGTCGTCCCAACCCGGCAGGTGGAGAGCATGTCCGACAACGAGATCCGTCCCTTCCGGCTCGACACGCCGGAGGAAGCAATCGCGGACCTGCGCCGCCGGATCGCGGCCACCCGCTGGCCGACCCGGGAGTTGGCCACCGATCGCTCCCAGGGCGTGCAGTTGGCGACGGTCCAGGAATTGGCCCGCTACTGGACGACGGAGTACGACTGGCGCGCGTTCGAGACGAAGCTGAACGCCTTACCGCAGTACACCACCCACATCGACGGCGTTGAGATCCACTTCATTCACGTGCGGTCGCAGCACGAGGATGCTCTACCGATGATCATTACGCACGGCTGGCCGGGCTCGGTCGTGGAGCTGCTCGGGGTCATCGGTCCGCTCACCGATCCGACCGCACACGGCGGTCAGGCCGAGGACGCCTTCCACCTCGTCCTGCCGTCGCTGCCGGGTTACGGCTTCTCGGGCGAGCCAGCCGAGCTGGGCTGGGAGAACGGGCGCATCGCGCGGGCGTGGGCGGAGCTGATGAACCGCCTCGGTTACGCGCGCTACGTCGCGCAGGGTGGCGATGTGGGTGCCGCCGTCACGGACGCCATGGGCCGCCAGGCGCCTGCGGGGCTGCTCGGCATCCACGTCAACCTGCTGGCCGGTGCCATTGGCATCAAGGACCAACTGCCGGCGGAGTCCGCGCAGGAACGTGCCGCGCACGACGCGCTCAACCTGTTCACGATGGATGGATTCGGTTACTTCCTGGAGCAGACCACCCGGCCGCAGACGATCGGCTACTCCCTGCTGGACTCACCCATCGGGCTGGCGGCCTGGATGTTCGACCACGACACCGACAGCTACTACAAGATCTCCCGAGCGCTCGTCGATGGCGAACCCGTAGGCGGTCTTACCCGGGACACGATCGTCGACAACGTCACGCTGTACTGGCTGACCGGCACCGGTGCCTCGTCCGCGCGGTGGTACTGGGAGTTCGGACGGTTCTTGGCGGCGACCGCCGCGGCCGGCCAGGCTCCGCCGCCGGTCACGGTTCCGGTCGGCTTCACCACCTTCCCCGGCGAGATCTGGCCTGCCCCGCGCAGCTGGGCGGAGACGGTCTACCCCGGCCTCGCGTACTTCAACGAGGCCGATCGTGGCGGCCACTTCGCCGCGTGGGAGGAGCCGGAGACGTTTGCCGTGGAGCTGCGGTCGGCGTTCCGGCCGCTGCGCGAGTCCTGAGCCCCAACCGGCACGCTCATTAGATAGATGACAGTGACCTGTTGCCGCGACGTAGCGACGAGTAGTGTGCGTACGGATGGAGGGGCGACAGTTCAATTCAACTGTTACGTCTAGTAGGTGCGCTTTCTCTACTAGGTCGTTTCTTGGGCATTCCCACCTGGGTTGATCAGCAGATGGTCTGGCCGGACGTTGTGCCGACCCGGCCGAGCGGGTCGGCTCGCGGGTCGGTTGGCCCGATCGCGGGTGGGGAGCTTTCCTGGCGGACGTCGCTGTGGCACCATCGTGGAATCTCCATCCCCGCACAGCCCCCTTGCCGACAGGAGTTCCAAATGTCTGGTCGAAAGTTTGGCCGGCTGCGCACGGCGTCGATCGTCCTCGCCGCGCTGGCCGTTGGTGTCCTTGGCGCTCAACTCGGCAGTGGCTTCCAGTCCCAGCTGATCGAGTGGGGTGCCCCCGCCGGCCACAGCGTTTCGGTTTCGAGTGGAGCGTCAAGCGTCGCTCGGTGACCCCGGTGCGGCGGCGACGTGCCCGATGACAGGGCGGTGCGGTGTCACCTAAGGCTGTCCGACGTCGTACGACAGAGCACGCCTGGCTGATCACGGCTCCCCTCGCCGCGATCGCCCTGGTGGGATCGTTGGTTCTCGCGCTGACGGTGCCGATCCACCTGGAGGATTGGCCGAAGGCTCTTGCGTTGCTGGTGGTGATGGTTGCCGCCGGGATACCAACGCTCAGCTTCGTCGTCCGCCGTCAGGCGGTGGTCGTGACCCTTCTCGAGATTCCACTCATTCTCGCCCTCTTCTGGCTGTCGCCGCTGCTCATGGTCGTCGTCGCCACGGCGGCCGAGCTCTTCACCCAGATTCATCGCGGCTACGCGCCGCCGAAGTTCTGGTTCAACGTCGCCCGGGCGGCGGCTGGATTCTCCGTCGCCGGGCTGGTGTTGGCCGCCATGCCGCCGCACGAGGGGGTGGGCCCGTCCACGTGGGGCGCGGTCTTCGCCGCTGTCGCCGCCAACGCATTGATCAGCCTGGTCGCCGTGGTCGGCGTTATCACCCTCCTGCAAGGCTGGCAGGGCACCAGGGAGACGGCGAGTACGGCCGTCCAGGTCCTGCTGACCACGGCGTTGAACGTCGCGGTCGGGATGATCATCCTGATCGCCCTGGCGACGACGTTCTGGTCGATCCTGCTGCTGCTGGCCCTGGCGGTGGCCGGCGTCCTGCTCTACCGCTCGTACTCGCAGTTCATTCGGCAGCACCGCACCCTGGGCGACATGTACGAGTTGACCCGGGCAATGAGCGAGGCGGGTCAGGAGGGCAACCTGACGGACGCGCTGCTCGGCCGGCTCCGATCTCTCATGCAGGCGGAGTACGCCACGCTGTGGCTTCCGGCGCAGGGCCGGCACCCGGAGGTCCTGCTCACCGCACGCCTCGACGACCGGGGTCTGCTCGACGTCGCCCCGACCCCGCCGGTGATCCGGGAGAAGACGCGTAAGTCGGGTCGGACGGTCGCTCTCGGTCGGGCCTTCGGCGGTGACCCGACGCTGCGGTCCGCGCTCGCCGACTCCAAGGTCAAGGACGTCATCGCGGTGCCCCTGCGTTCCGGGCAGGCGGTGATCGGCACGCTGGAGGTGGCCAACCGGCTCAGCGACGTGGGCCACTTCGCTCCGGCTGACATCCCCATCTTCGAGACCGTGGCGGCGCATGCCGCCGTCGCCCTGGAGAATTCGCGGCTGGTCGACAGGCTCCGGCACGACGCGTACCACGACGCGCTGACCCGGCTGCCCAACCGCCGGCGGATCACCGGCGCGCTCGCGGAGTCGTTCACGATCGCCGCCCCCGGCGAGGTGGTGGCACTGCTGCTCTTCGACGTGGACGGGCTGCGCCAGGTCAACGAGTCCCTGGGGCACGCGGCGGGGGACAAGGTCCTCGCCGAGGTCGCCAGCCGGTTGCGGGCCAGCGCACCGTCGTCGGCCCTGGTCGGCCGCGCGGGTGGGGACGAGTTCCTGGTGACGCTGCGGTTGGAGAGCGCGGAGGCGGCGCTCGAGTTGGCGGCGCAACTACGCGACCAGATTCGTGACGAGATGGTCTTCGACGCGCTCACCCTCGACGTCAACACCGCCGTCGGGGTGGCCGTGCACCCCGATCACGGCAGCGACGCGGCGACTCTGCTGCTCCGGGTCGACCTCGCGGCCACGGCGGCCAAGTCGGTGCCGGGCAGCGTGCAACTGTTCAACCCGGCGCTGGAGTCCCGATCGTTGCGCCGGCTGGGTCTGGCGGGCGATCTGCGCCGCGCACTGGATCAGGACGAGCTGGAGGTCTACTTCCAGCCCAAGGTGACGCTGCGGGATCGGCGTCTGGTGGGTGTCGAGTGCCTGGCGCGCTGGGAGGACCCGACGCACGGCACGGTCGCTCCCGAGGACTTCGTGGCGGTGGCCGAGCACACCGGCCAGTTGAGCAGGCTCACCGAGGTGGTCCTCCGCGAGGGGCTGCGCCGCAGCCGGGACTGGGCGTTGGCCGATCAGCCGCTGCCGATCGCGGTCAACATCGCCGCTCGTACGCTCACCGACCAGCACTTCCCGGACCGGGTCCAGGAGTTGCTGACCGAGTACGGGGTGCCGGCGCAGCGGCTGACCCTGGAGATCACCGAGGCGGGAGTGTTGGACGGCACCGATCGGCCCATCCCGACCCTGCAACGGCTGCGCGACCTGGGTGTCCGGCTGTCGGTCGACGACTTCGGCACGGGCGACTCCTCGCTGGCACACCTGCGCCGGCTGCCGGTGCACGAGGTGAAGGTGGACCGCTCCTTCGTCCAGGGCATGGCGACCGACCCGGGGGACCTGGCCATCGTCAACGCCGTGGTGACCCTCTCCCAACAGTTCGGCCTGGCGGTGGTCGCCGAGGGCGTGGAGAGTGAGCTGACCCTGGAGCTTCTCCAGGACATCGGCTGTGAGATCGGGCAGGGCTTCCTGTTCAGCCGGCCGCTGCCGTACGAGCGGCTGGCCGCCTGGTTCGGCGCTCAGGTCGAGCCGGAATCGATCTCCAACGGGGAGCTGCCGCGCCTTCGCGTGGTGCCCTGAGCAGGGCGAAGACGATCACCGGGGATCCGATTTCACCTGTCGAGCCGGGCCGTGTACTCTTACTTCTGCGCGCCCCACGGGGAGTTCGCGCAGGCCCCCTTAGCTCAGTCGGCAGAGCGTCTCCATGGTAAGGAGAAGGTCTACGGTTCGATTCCGTAAGGGGGCTCGAGGGTTCAGCTGGACCCATCGCAGCGGTGTAGCTCAGATGGTAGAGCAAGCGGCTCATAATCGCTGTGTCGCCGGTTCAAGTCCGGCCACCGCTACTCTCGTCTTCCGGGCTCGTTGCCGGTGGTCGTAAGAAATGGGCGCTTCCGGCGCCCACTTTGCATGTCCGCGCTGTCAGCGTCTAGGCTGGCGCGTCGTAGTTGTTTCCGTTAGCGAGGAAGGCACTCCGCCGTGGCGAAGGCTACCGATGTCCGGCCGAAGATCACTTTGGCGTGTGTGGAGTGCAAGGAGCGCAACTACATCACGCGCAAGAACCGGCGCAACGACCCCGACCGCATCGAGCTGAAGAAGTTCTGCCCGCGCGACGGTCGGCACACGGTCCACCGCGAGACCCGCTGACCGCTGGCCGGCCTCAGCCGGCCGCTGTCGAAGCTTTCCAATCGCCGATCTGACCGGTTTGGCGCGGCTCCGCCGCCGCCTACCGATCAGGTCGGCGATTGGGCTTTCCGTGTAGGTTCGCGGCATGTCCCTGGACCCTTCCTTCGTCGGCCGGACCTATCCGCCGACCGCCCCCTATCAGGTGGGCCGAGAAAAGATCCGCGAATTCGCCAGCGCCATCGGCGCCACCGACCCGGCCCACCACGACCCGGCGGCCGCGCGGGCGCTGGGCCACCCCGACGTGGTGGCCCCGCCGACCTTTCCGGTGATCGTGACGATGGCCGCGAGCAGCCAGATCATCGAGGACCCGGCCCTGGGTGTCGACTACAGCCGCCTGGTGCACGGCGACCAGCGGTTCGCGTACACCCGGCCGGTGGTCGCCGGCGACGAGCTGGTCTGCGTCAACACCATCGAGGACGTCAGCACCAGGGGTGGGCACGGCTTCCTGACCACGCGCACCGACGTGAGCACCGTCGGCGGGGACCCCGTGGTCGCGGTCTGGGCCAGGTATGTCATTCGCGGGGAGGAGTGAGATGGAGTTGCCAGCACAGACGTTCCAGGTGACCCGTGCGGACCTGGTCCGCTACGCCGGCGCCTCGGGCGACTTCAACCCGATCCACTGGAGCGACCGGGTGGCCACCAAGGTGGGTCTGCCCGGGGTGATCGCCCACGGCATGTTCACCATGGCGCTGGTCGGTCGGGCGGTCACCGAGTGGGCCGGGTCTCCGGACGCGGTGGCCGAGTACGGCGTGCGTTTCACCCGGCCGGTGGTGGTCCCCGACGACGACCAGGGGACCGAGATCGAGGTCACCGCGCGGGTCCGTGAGGTGACCGAGGACGGTCTCACCCGACTCGAGGTGACCGCCACCTGCCTGGGCGAGAAGGTACTGGCACAGGCGAGGGCAACCATCCGGACGGCGCGCTGAACCGAGCCCGCCACGCGTGGCGGAGAGACCGGTTGGGAAAGTCGGGCGGGTACCCGTACACTGGTCCGCCGTGGGGCAAGTGACCCCTGCTCGGTCGTCTGTGGCCGCGTGGGGCGAGTGTTGCCACATAGGGGTGTAGCTCAATTGGCAGAGCAGCGGTCTCCAAAACCGCAGGCTGCAGGTTCAAGTCCTGTCACCCCTGCGCCTCAGGCCTGACCGTTCCCGTGGGTCGCGCCGCCAGCTTGGCGGCGTCCGGCCCGTGGTGGTGGAATCGGCGGGGTGGTTCCGAGGCAATCGGGCCCTCCGGATGATCCACCGGCCGCGGCCCGTCGCGGGACGGTTGGGTCCGGCCGGCGTGACCAGCGCCGCGTACGCCACTCGGCGTGCGACCCCAGATTCCGCGACGGAGGGCGAAGTGGCCGACAACAAGCGGCGCGGCGAGGACGCCGGCGACGATCGTCTGGACGACGATGTCGTCGACGAGGTTGCCGACGACGACGCCTCCAGCGCGGACGAGCCGGTTTCCCGGGGAGGCACCGCCACGCGGTCCCGTGCCCGGGCGGAGTCGGCGGACAGCCGGCCGACCACGCGGTCGGAAACGGGTCGGGTGGGCGTGTTCGGCCGCATCGCCCGGTTCTTCCGCGAGGTCGTAGCCGAACTGCGTAAGGTCATCTGGCCGACCCGCAAGGAGTTGCTGACCTACACCGCCGTGGTGGTGGCGTTCGTCGCGGTGATGCTGACGATCGTGGGTGTGCTGGACTTCGGCTTCGCCAAGGTCGTGTTGTTTGTCTTTGGCAACTCGGACTGACCGGCTGCCTCCAGCCGATAGTGATGGAAGTGAGCGAGCGTGCCTGAGTACGACGAGACCGCCGGACCCGTGGACGAGCAGTCCGCGGTCGCGACGGCGGCTGGTGACGAGTCGGTTGAGGCCGCCAGCGAGCCGGAGTTCCCCACGACCGAGCCCGCGCCGGACGAGGATTTCGACCCCGTCGCCGAGTTGAGGCAGAAGCTGCGCTACGCGCCGGGTGACTGGTACGTCGTGCACTCGTACGCCGGGTACGAGAACAAGGTCAAGACCAACCTCGAGACCCGGATCACGAGCCTCGACATGGAGGACTTCATCTACCAGGTCGAGGTGCCGACTCGGGAAGAGGTCGAGGTCAAGAACGGCAAGCGTTCGCAGATCCAGGCCAAGGTCTTCCCGGGCTACATCCTGGTCCGGATGGAGTTGACCGCCGAGTCGTACTCGTGTGTCCGGAACACCCCGGGTGTGACCGGCTTCGTCGGTGCGACCGACCGGGCCGACCGGCCGGCTCCGCTCTCGCTCGACGAGGTGCTGAAGTGGCTGGCGCCGGCTGTCGAGACCGAGCAGAAGAAGTCGAAGCCGGAGATCAAGGTCCTCGACTTCGAGGTGGGCGACTCCGTCACCGTCACCGACGGCGCGTTCGCGTCGCTGCCGGCCACGATCAGCGAGATCAACGCCGACCAGCAGAAGCTCAAGGTGCTGGTGTCGATCTTCGGTCGCGAGACGCCGGTGGAGCTCAACTTCAACCAGGTCGCCAAGATCTGATTGGTCGTCGGCGGCGGGTCCGACCCGCCGCCGACGTCGGCGTAGGCCCTCCCGCTCGACCTCGGCGGACGAGTGGGCTGCGGCCTGCGCTACTCTTGAATGTCGCCGCTGTCGCACCGCGCTGACCGTGCGCGCTCCGAGGGCGGCGACAGCCGCATTTTCCCAGCTCCAAGCCCCAGGAAGTGACATGCCTCCGAAGAAGAAGCTCGTCAAGACGTTCACGCTTCAGTTGCCGGCGGGCCAGGCCACGCCGGCGCCGCCGGTCGGCCCCGCGCTGGGCCAGCACGGCGTGAACATCATGGAGTTCTGCAAGTCCTACAACTCGCAGACCGAGTCCCAGCGGGGCGACATCGTTCCCGCCGAGATCAGCGTGTACGAGGACCGGTCCTTCACGTTCGTGCTGAAGACCCCGCCCGCTGCCCGGCTGCTGATCAAGGCTGCCGGTGTGCAGAAGGGTTCGGGTGTTCCGCAGTCCGAGAAGGTCGGCTCGGTCAGCCGCGCCCAGCTGCGTGAGATCGCCGAGAAGAAGATGGCCGACCTCAACGCCAACGACCTGGCCCAGGCCGAGAAGATCATCGCCGGCACCGCCCGGTCGATGGGTATCACCGTCAACGACTGACGTCGGCCCAGGCCGTCGATCCGACCGTGGGAGGGCCCGCGCCGAGCGGCCCGCCAGAGACCACAGGAGTAATCAGCAATGCAGCGCAGCAAGAGCTACCGCAAGGCCGCCGATGTCATCGACCGGTCGAAGCTCTACACCCCCGCCGAGGCCGTGAAGCTGGCCAAGGAGACCACCAACGTCAAGTTCGACGCCACGGTCGAGGTCGCCATGCGCCTCGGCGTCGACCCCCGCAAGGCGGACCAGATGGTCCGCGGTGTGGTCAACCTGCCGCACGGCACCGGTAAGACCGCCCGCGTGATCGTGTTCGCCAGCGGCGCGAAGGCCGAAGAGGCCGCTGCCGCGGGTGCGGACGAGGTGGGCACCGACGAGTTGGTCGCCCGGATCCAGGGTGGTTGGCTCGACTTCGACGCGGCTATCGCCACGCCGGACCAGATGGCCAAGATCGGCCGGATCGCGCGGATCCTGGGCCCGCGCGGTCTCATGCCGAACCCGAAGACCGGCACGGTGACCATGGACGTCACCAAGGCGGTGCAGGACATCAAGGGCGGCAAGATCACCTTCCGGGTGGACAAGCACTCCAACCTGCACCTGATCATCGGTAAGGCCTCCTTCACGGAGAGCCAGCTGGTAGAGAACTACGCTGCGGTGCTCGACGAGGTGCTGCGTGCCAAGCCGTCCGCGGCCAAGGGCAAGTACCTCCGCAAGGTCATCGTGACCTCCACGATGGGCCCGGGTGTTCCGGTCGACCCCAACCTGGTCAAGAACCTCACCGGAGACCCCGCCGAGGGCTGAGCGACAATCTGCTCCACCGGGGCGCCGCCACGATCGTGGCGGCGCCCCTTGGCGTCCAGGGCCTGTTTCATGAGGGCGGTCGAGCCGAGGCGGAGGCCGGGCGGCGGTCCGGCAAGGCGCGGTTTCGTCCGGATACCGGTGTTGTATCCGGACGAAACCGCAACGCCGCCGGTCGTCGTCCGGGCCCGCCGCAGGCCGGCCAGTCCTTATGAAACAGGCCCTAAGGTGTGGCACCCTCTATCCCTATGCGGCTGGAGAACGTCTGGTTGCGGTACCACAGGCGTGGGCCGTGGGTGCTGCACGGCGTGGACGTGCGGATCGGTCCGGGTGAGGTGGCTGTCGTTCTGGGTCGCAACGGGGCCGGCAAGTCGACACTGCTCCAGGTGGCCGCGGGGGTGCTCCGGCCCGACCGGGGCCGGGTCACCGACCGTCCGGCACGGGTGGGCTGGGTGCCGGAGCGCTTTCCCGCCGACCAGCCGTTCACCGTGACCCGCTAGCTGACCGGGATGGCCCGCGCGGCGGGCCTGGGCGCGGCGGCGGCCGACGAGGCGGTGGCCTCCTGGACCGACCGGCTCGGGTTGTCCGCCTTCCGTTCGGTCCGCCTGCCGGAGCTGTCCAAGGGCACCGCGCAGAAGGTGGGCCTCGCCCAGGCGATGCTGCGTCCACCGGGCCTGCTGGTGCTCGACGAGCCGTGGGAGGGGCTGGACGCCGCCACCCGCGAGCTGGTTCCCGAGCTGATCGCCGAGGTGCTCGCCGCCGATGGTGCCGTGCTGGTCAGCGACCACCGCGGCGAGACGGTCCGGCTGCCGACCGCGCGCCGCTGGTCGGTGGCCGACGGGACACTGACCGAGGAGACGTCGTCGGCGGACGAGGCGTTCTCGGTGGTCGAGGTCGCGGTGCCGACCGCGCGGGTCGCCGGCACCGTCGCCCGGATGCGCGCCGAGGGCCACCACATTCTTCGGGTACGCGCCGACCCCTCCACCCCCGCACCGCAGGCTCGTCCCGCATCGACCGCCCCGACCCGCCCGGACGGTGCGCCGGCAGCCGAGCAGCCCACGGCCGCCGAGGGCGTCCACACGGTCGAGCAGGCAGCGGAGGAGGCCCGGTGATCGCCCTGGTACGGATGCGGCTGGCCGGCCTCCTGCGGACCGGTCGGGCGTTGGCGCCGCTGCTCGCCGGCCTCATCGTGCTCGGCACGCTCTACGGCGGCGGCCGAGCCCAGCCAGCGGAGGCGTACGGCGTCTCGGCCGTGGTGCTCTTCCCGGTGCTCGCCTGGCAGACCAAGATCCTGCTGGACGTCGAGCCGGACGTGCAGCGCCGGCTGGCCCAGGTGACCGTCGGGGTGGCCCGCGAGCGGCTTGCCGGGCTCCTCGCCGCGGGCGTGGCGGCGCTGCCAACGGTGGCCGTCGCGCTGCTCTTTCCGTGGCTGGTCGGCGGGGTCACCGGCCCGGTGGAGCCGGGGGACCGGTCGATCCCGGTCGGGATCGCGCTGGGGCTGTGGGCGCACCTGCTCGCCGTACCCGCCGCTGTCGCCCTCGGTGCGCTGGCCAGCCGCGCGTCGGTGGGCGGTGCCGCGTACGGCGTCGCGGTGCTGACCCTCGGCGGTGTCGGCGCGGTGGTGTTCGGCCTGAGCGATTCGGTGGCGCCCTGGTTGGCGCCGCCGATCATGGCCGCCGCCCGCGCCACCGCGAGCCACGCCACGGCGCTCACCCTGCTGGGGCTGACCGGGTGGGCGCTGGCCTGGAGCGCCGCGGTCGTCGGCGGCTACCTGTGGCGGCGGCGGGCTCACGGCTGACCGGCGTCGGCGTCGGTGACGTGGCTCACCAGGCGCGATTTGGTGCTGGTGGCCGGGGCGCGTAGTCTTCAACCGTCATCCGTGCTCTCATGGATGAGGAACCACCCAAAGACCGCTGGTCACCGTGCTCCGGCACGGTCGAAGGTCCCGCGACAACGGGCGACCCGCGTAGGGCGGCAAGCGTAACTCGGCAGTGAGACATGGTCCGCCGACTGTGTTGATCCACCGGCCCTCGCCCCGTGCGCCCTGCGCCGGGGCTTTTTCGTTGTCGTGCTGCCTCCGCCCCCGTTCCGGCTTCGGCTGTGACGGGGACCAGCCTCGAGTAACGAGAGAGGAGGGACATGGCGGACAAGCCGATTCGGGCCGACAAGGCCACGGCCGTCGCTGAGCTGACCGAGAGCTTCCGCAGCTCGGGCGCCACCGTGCTGACCGAGTACCGCGGTCTGACGGTTTCCCAGCTCACCCAGCTTCGGCGCTCGCTCGGCGCCGAGACCAGCTACACGGTCGCGAAGAACACGCTGGCGAAGCGTGCTGCGACGGACGCGGGCATCACCGGCCTCGACGAGCTGTTCACCGGTCCTACCGCGCTGACTTTCGTTTCGGGCGACGTCGTCGAGGCGGCGAAGGGGCTTCGCGACTTCGCGAAGGCCAACCCGAAGCTCGTCATCAAGGGCGGTGTCTTCGAGGGCAAGGCCATTTCCGCGGCCGAGGTCACGAAGCTTGCCGACCTGGAGTCCCGCGAGGTGCTGCTGGCCAAGCTGGCCGGCGCGATGAAGGGCAACCTGAGCAAGGCCGCGGCCCTGTTCCAGGCCCCGCTGTCGAAGACCGCACGTCTGGCGGCCGCACTGCAGGACAAGCGCGAGAAGGAGGGCGCCGAGGCGGCCTGAGGCCCCCACGGCGCACCAGTTCTTACTTAACAGAATCAGGAAAGGACGCCAGATATGGCGAAGCTCAGCACCGACGAGCTGCTCGACGCGTTCAAGGAGATGACGCTGATCGAGCTCTCTGAGTTCGTGAAGCAGTTCGAGGAGACCTTCGAGGTCACCGCCGCGGCTCCGGTCGCGATCGCCCAGGGTGGTGGCGGCGGCGCCGCTGCTGCCCCGGTCGAGGAGGAGAAGGACGAGTTCGACGTCATCCTCGAGGCTGACGGCGGCAAGAAGATCCAGGTCATCAAGGTCGTGCGTGAGCTGACCGGCCTGGGCCTCAAGGAGGCCAAGGACGCGGTCGAGTCCGCGCCGAAGGCCATCCTGGAGAAGGTCAACAAGGAGACCGCCGACAAGGCGAAGGCCAAGCTCGAGGGTGAGGGCGCCAAGGTCACCCTCAAGTGACCTGAGCTCCACCTGCGCGTACCTGGCTCGTGAGCCGGGACACGATCGCGTCGCGGCGGGCGGTGATCCGACACGGATCGCCGCCCGCCGTGTTTGTGGTTCCGGAGCCGACCTGCCCCTGAGCTGGGCACCGATGGCCGCACCTGTCGATCCGGACGCGCCTGGCGGGTCGCCCTCCAGTGGGAAAGAAGAGCCGACCCGGATACCGGCCCTTGACGCGGCCCCGGGCTGCCAGGCACGCTGGCACCAGCAAGACACCGCGCTTGCGACGGCCACGACGTGGGTATGACAGCGGCGGCACCATCGGCCGCGTCGACCTGAGCGGCCCAGTGGGGACGTTGCGTTCTGAGCGGCCCGGCAGACCCCGGTTTACGGGGGCCGAGGCACGTTCCGCAAACGACCTGCGGGGTGGGCTGGACAGCGGTTAGCCTCTCGGCTACACTGCTAGTTTGCGCTGCCTTCCGACTTGACCCCTGCTCGGAAATGTCCGTTTACGGATATTTCTGGTGGGGTCATTGGAGTGCACGCGTACCAGCCGTTCTGCAGCACCGGTCCTCGGAAGGACGCATCTTGGCAGCTTCCCGCCCTGCGAAGACCAGTCGTACGTCGAGCGCATTCGCTCCCCGCCGAGTTTCATTCGGCAGGATCACCGAACACCTCGAGGTCCCCAACCTCCTTGCCATTCAAAACGAGTCCTTCGACTGGCTCGTGGGCAACGAGGCTTGGCAGGGCCGGTCGGCGGACGACCCGCACGCACGCTCGGGTCTCGCGGAGATCCTTGAAGAGATCAGTCCCATTGAGGACTTCTCCGGCACCATGTCGCTCTCCTTCTCGGCGCCGCGCTTCGACGAGGTCAAGGCCTCGATCGAGGAGTGCAAGGAGAAGGACCTGACCTACTGCGCTCCGCTCTTCGTGACCGCGGAGTTCACCAACAACACCACTGGCGAGATCAAGAGCCAGACGGTGTTCATGGGTGACTTCCCGATGATGACGCCCAAGGGCACCTTCGTCATCAACGGCACCGAGCGTGTCGTGGTCAGCCAGCTCGTCCGGTCCCCGGGCGTGTACTTCGACAAGCAGCCGGACAAGACCTCCGACCGCGACCTCTCCAGCGTCAAGGTCATCCCGAGTCGGGGTGCCTGGCTGGAGTTTGACATCGACAAGCGCGACACGGTCGGCGTACGCATCGACCGCAAGCGTCGGCAGGCCGTCACCGTCCTGCTCAAGGCCATCGGCTGGTCGGCCGAGCGGATCCGTGAGAAGTTCGGCTGGTCCGAGCTGCTGATGACCACGCTCGAGAAGGACCACATCGCCGGCCAGGACGAGGCCCTGCTCGACATCTACCGCAAGCTGCGCCCTGGCGAGCCGCCGACGCGCGAGAACGCCCAGACCCTGCTCGACAACCTCTTCTTCAACCCGAAGAGGTACGACGTCGCCAAGGTCGGGCGCTACAAGTTCAACAAGAAGCTCGAAGTCGCCGTGCCGATCACCACCGGCACGCTGACCGAGGACGACATCGTCGCCACCGTGGAATACCTCTGCCGGCTGCACGCCGGTGAGGACGGCTACGAGGCCGACGACATCGACCACTTCGGCAACCGGCGCCTGCGTACCGTGGGTGAGCTGATCCAGAACCAGGTCCGGGTCGGCCTGTCCCGGATGGAGCGGGTCGTCCGCGAGCGGATGACCACGCAGGACGTCGAGGCGATCACCCCGCAGACCCTGATCAACATCCGCCCGGTGGTGGCGGCGATCAAGGAGTTCTTCGGGACGTCTCAGCTGTCCCAGTTCATGGACCAGACCAACCCGCTGGCGGGTCTCACCCACCGGCGCCGGCTGAGCGCGCTCGGCCCGGGTGGTCTGTCCCGGGAGCGGGCCGGCTTCGAGGTCCGCGACGTGCACCCGTCCCACTACGGCCGGATGTGCCCGATCGAGACGCCGGAAGGCCCGAACATCGGCCTGATCGGCGCGCTGTCCACCTTCGCCCGGGTCAACCCGTTCGGCTTCATCGAGACGCCGTACCGGAAGGTCGTCGAGGGTCGGGTCACCGACCAGATCGACTACCTGACCGCGGACGAGGAGGACCGGTTCGTCAAGGCCCAGGCCAACGCGCGCCTGAAGGCTGACGGCACGTTCGCCGAGGACCGGGTGCTCTGCCGTCGTAAGGGCGGCGAGACCGAGGACGTCATCCCCGGTGCCGTCGACTACATGGACGTCTCGCCCCGGCAGATGACCTCGGTCGCGACCGCCATGATCCCGTTCCTCGAGCACGACGACGCCAACCGGGCACTGATGGGCGCGAACATGCAGCGCCAGGCGGTGCCGCTGGTCAAGGCCGAGGCGCCGCTCGTGGGTACGGGCATGGAGTACCGGGCCGCGGTCGACGCTGGCGACGTGGTTGTCGCCGAGGTCGGCGGTGTGATCGAGGATCTCTGCGCCGACTACGTCACCATCCACCAGGATGACGGCCACCGCCGGACGTACCTGCTGCACAAGTTCCGCCGCTCCAACGCCGGCTCCTGCGTCAACCAGAAGCCGGTCGTCTTCGAGGGCGACCGCGTCGAGGCCGGTCAGGTCATCGCCGACGGTCCGTGCACCGACGAGGGCGAGATGGCACTCGGACGCAACCTGCTGGTGGCGTTCATGTGCTGGGAGGGTCACAACTACGAGGACGCGATCATCCTGTCGCAGCGCCTCGTGCAGCAGGACGTGCTCACCTCGATCCACATCGAGGAGCACGAGGTCGACGCTCGGGACACCAAGCTCGGCCCGGAGGAGATCACCCGCGACATCCCGAACGTCAGCGAGGAAATGCTCGCCGACCTCGACGAGCGCGGCATCATCCGGATCGGTGCCGAGGTCGTTCCCGGCGACATCCTGGTCGGCAAGGTCACGCCCAAGGGTGAGACCGAGCTGACCCCGGAGGAGCGCCTGCTCCGCGCGATCTTCGGTGAGAAGGCGCGTGAGGTTCGGGACACCTCGCTGAAGGTGCCGCACGGCGAGACCGGCACGGTCATCGGTGTGCGCACGTTCTCCCGCGAGGACGGCGACGAGCTGCCGCCGGGTGTCAACGAGCTGGTCCGGGTCTACGTCGCCCAGAAGCGCAAGATCCAGGACGGCGACAAGCTCGCCGGCCGGCACGGCAACAAGGGTGTCATCTCGAAGATCCTGCCGATCGAGGACATGCCGTTCCTGGAGGACGGCACCCCGGTCGACATCGTGCTCAACCCGCTCGGTGTGCCGAGCCGGATGAACATCGGCCAGGTGCTGGAGACCCACCTCGGTTGGGTCGCCAAGACCGGTTGGAAGGTCGAGGGCGACGACACCGACTGGAAGCGTCAGCTCCGCTCGATCGACGCCCACGAGTCCGAGGGGGACACCAATGTGGCCACCCCGGTCTTCGACGGTGCCCGCGAGGAGGAGATCTCCGGTCTGCTCGAGTCGACCCTGCCCAACCGGGACGGCAAGCAGCTGATCGGCCGTACCGGCAAGGCACAGCTGTTCGACGGTCGTTCCGGCGAGCCGCTGCCGGACCCGATCGCGGTCGGTTACGTCTACATCCTGAAGCTCAACCACCTGGTCGACGACAAGATCCACGCTCGTTCGACCGGTCCGTACTCGATGATCACGCAGCAGCCGCTGGGTGGTAAGGCGCAGTTCGGTGGTCAGCGTTTCGGTGAGATGGAGTGCTGGGCGATGCAGGCGTACGGCGCCGCGTACGCCCTGCAGGAGCTGCTCACGATCAAGTCCGACGACGTTCTCGGCCGGGTGAAGGTCTACGAGGCCATCGTCAAGGGCGAGAACATCCCGGAGCCGGGCATCCCGGAGTCGTTCAAGGTGCTGCTCAAGGAGCTGCAGTCGCTGTGCCTCAACGTTGAGGTGCTGTCCAGCGACGGTGTGGCCCTGGAAATGCGCGAGACCGACGACGAGGTGTTCCGGGCCGCTGAGGAGCTGGGCATCGACCTGTCCCGGCGCGAGCCGAGCTCGGTCGAAGAGGTCTGAGGTGAGTGGTCGGGGGCCGGCTCGCCGGCTCCCGACCCCACCCGAGAATTAGCAGTACAGACGACGACATAGGGGACATAGTGCTCGACGTCAACTTCTTCGACGAGCTGCGCATTGGTCTCGCCACCGCCGACGACATCCGTCAGTGGTCGCACGGCGAGGTCAAGAAGCCTGAGACGATCAACTACCGCACCCTGAAGCCGGAAAAGGACGGGCTCTTCTGCGAGAAGATCTTCGGTCCGCAGCGGGACTGGGAGTGCTACTGCGGTAAGTACAAGCGCGTCCGGTTCAAGGGCATCATCTGTGAGCGCTGCGGCGTCGAGGTGACTCGCTCCAAGGTCCGTCGTGAGCGGATGGGGCACATCGAGCTCGCCGCTCCGGTGACCCACATCTGGTACTTCAAGGGCGTGCCGAGCCGGCTGGGCTACCTGCTGGACCTCGCCCCCAAGGACCTCGAAAAGATCATCTACTTCGCCTCGTACGTCGTGACGAGCGTGGACGCGGAGTCGCGTCACCGTGACCTCTCGACGATCGAGAACGAGATCCTGGCCGAGAAGCGGCAGTCCGAGAACAGCCGCGACTCGGAGATCGAGAAGCGGGCCGCCAAGCTCGAGGCCGACCTGGCCGAGCTGGAGGCCGAGGGTGCCAAGGCGGACGTCCGGCGCAAGGTCAAGGAGGGCGGAGAGCGCGAGATGCGCCAGATCCGCGACCGGGCCCAGCGCGAGATCGACCGCCTGGACGAGGTGCTGGACACCTTCCGCAAGCTGGAGCCGAAGCAGCTGGTCACCGACGAGCTGCTCTACCGCGAGCTGCGCGACCGGTTCGGTGAGTACTTCACCGGTTCCATGGGCGCGGAGGCGATCAAGGCGCTGGTCCAGAACATGGACCTCGACGCCGAGGCCGAGAGCCTGCGGGAGACCATCCGGTCCGGCAAGGGTCAGCGGAAGATCCGGGCGCTCAAGCGACTCAAGGTCGTCGCGGCGTTCCTGAACACCCGCAACTCGCCGCTCGGCATGGTGCTGGACTGCGTACCGGTCATCCCGCCGGACCTGCGCCCGATGGTGCAGCTCGACGGTGGCCGGTTCGCGACCTCGGACCTGAACGACCTGTACCGCCGCGTGATCAACCGGAACAACCGCCTCAAGCGGCTGATCGACCTCGGCGCGCCCGAGATCATCGTCAACAACGAGAAGCGGATGCTCCAGGAGGCCGTCGACGCGCTGTTCGACAACGGCCGTCGTGGTCGGCCGGTCACCGGTCCGGGTAACCGCCCGCTCAAGTCGCTGTCCGACATGCTCAAGGGCAAGCAGGGCCGGTTCCGCCAGAACCTGCTGGGCAAGCGCGTCGACTACTCCGGCCGTTCGGTCATCGTGGTCGGCCCGAAGCTCAAGCTGCACCAGTGTGGTCTGCCCAAGCAGATGGCGCTGGAGCTGTTCAAGCCGTTCGTGATGAAGCGGCTGGTCGACCTCAACCACGCACAGAACATCAAGTCCGCCAAGCGGATGGTCGAGCGTCAGCGCCCGGTCGTGTGGGATGTGCTGGAAGAGGTCATCGGCGAGCACCCGGTGCTGCTGAACCGCGCGCCGACCCTGCACCGCCTGGGCATCCAGGCTTTCGAGCCGCAGCTGGTCGAGGGCAAGGCGATCCAGATCCACCCGCTGGTCTGCACCGCGTTCAACGCCGACTTCGACGGTGACCAGATGGCGGTGCACGTGCCGCTGTCCGCCGAGGCTCAGGCCGAGGCGCGGATCCTGATGCTGTCGTCGAACAACATCCTCAAGCCGGCCGACGGCAAGCCGGTCACCATGCCGACCCAGGACATGGTCATCGGCCTGTACCACCTCACCCACCTCACCGCCGGTGAGAAGGGCGAGGGCCGGGCGTTCAGCTCGGACGCCGAGACGCGGATGGCCTTCGACAACGGCGAGTTGCACCTGCAGGCGCCTGTGAAGATCCGCCTGCGTGGCGTGGTCGGTGTCGACAACGGCGCCGGCGCCGAGGCGTGGACCGCTCCGGAGGGCTGGGTCGAGGGTGACCCGCTGACCGTGGAGACCACCCTGGGTCGGGTGCTGTTCAACGAGACGCTGCCGCAGGGCTACCGCTTCGTGAACTACGAGATCCGCAAGGGTCAGCTCTCCGCGATCGTCAACGACCTCGCCGAGCGCTTCCCCAAGGTGGCGCTGGCCGCCACCCTGGACGGGCTCAAGGAGGCCGGTTTCCACTGGGCCACCTGGTCCGGCGTGACGATCGGCATGGAGGACGTCATCGCTCCGCCGCGCAAGGCGGAGATCCTGGCGAAGTACGAGAAGGAAGCCGACCAGATCGACAAGCAGTACCAGCGTGGTCTGATGACCGCCGAGGAGCGTCGCGGCGAGCTCATCACGATCTGGACCAAGGCGACCAACGAGGTCGCCAAGGAGATGGACACCGCGCTGCCGCAGGAGAACCCACTGTGGAAGATGATCAACTCGGGTGCTCGCGGTAACCTGCTGCAGCTCCGGCAGATCGCCGCGATCCGCGGTCTGGTGGCCAACCCGAAGGGCGAGATCATCCCGCGGCCGATCAAGGCCAGCTACCGGGAGGGTCTGTCCGTGCTGGAGTACTTCATCTCCACGCACGGTGCCCGTAAGGGTCTCGCCGACACCGCGCTGCGGACCGCCGACTCGGGTTACCTGACCCGTCGTCTGGTGGACGTCTCGCAGGACGTCATCATCCGCGAGGAGGACTGCGGCACCGACCGGGCGATCCCGATGCAGATCGGCGAGAAGCTCGACGGCAAGCTCGTCGTCCACACCCACGCCGAGACCAGCGTGCACGCCCGGACCCTGGCCGACGACATCAAGGGGCCGGACGGCACCGTGGTCGCCGAGCGCGGTCAGGACATCAACTCCATCGGGGTCGACAAGATCGTCGCCGCTGGCGTGGAGACGGTCCGGGTGCGCAGCGTGCTCACCTGTGAGTCGAAGCTGGGCGTCTGCGCGGCCTGCTACGGCCGGTCGCTGCCGACCGGCAAGTCGGTCGACATCGGCGAGGCGGTCGGCATCATCGCCGCCCAGTCCATCGGTGAGCCCGGTACGCAGCTGACGATGCGTACCTTCCACACCGGTGGTGTCGCTGGTGAGGACATCACCCAGGGTCTGCCCCGTGTGCAGGAAATCTTCGAGGCTCGGGTCCCGAAGGGTAAGGCGCCCATCGCCGACACCCCGGGTCGGATCCGGATCGAGGACGGCGAGCGCTCGCGGAAGATCATCGTGGTGCCGGACGACGGCAGCGAAGAGATCGTCTACGACAAGATCTCGAAGCGGGTCAAGCTCCGTACCCACGACGGCGGTCACGTCGCGGTCGGCGAGAAGCTGACCGAGGGCACCATCGACCCGCACGAGCTTCTGCGGATCATGGGTCCGCGGGCGGTCCAGGTCCACCTGACCAGTGAGGTCCAGGAGGTCTACCGCTCGCAGGGTGTGCTCATCCACGACAAGCACATCGAGATCATCATCCGCCAGATGCTCAAGCGGGTGACGGTCATCGACTCCGGCTCGACCGAGTTCCTGCCGGGTGTGCTCGTCGACCGGGCGCTGTTCGAGTCGGAGAACCGCCGGCTCGTCTCGGAGGGCGGCGAGCCCGCCGCCGGTCGTCCGGTGCTCATGGGTATCACCAAGGCCTCGCTGGCCACCGACTCCTGGCTCTCGGCGGCCTCCTTCCAGGAGACCACCCGGGTGCTGACCGACGCTGCGATCAACTCGCGCAGCGACTCGCTGGTCGGCCTCAAGGAGAACGTGATCATCGGAAAGCTCATCCCGGCCGGTACGGGCATCAGCAAGTACCGCAACGTCCGGGTCGAGCCGACCGAGGAGGCCAAGGCCAAGGTCTACTCGATGACCGGGTACCCGGAGACCGACTACGGCTTCGGGCCGGCCAGCGGGCAGGCCGTGCCGCTGGACGACTTCGACTTCGGGTCGTACCGCTAAGCACCAGTCACACGACGAGGCCCCCGGTGAAAGCCGGGGGCCTCGTCGTGTCCGTGCCCACCCACCCCTGGGCCGAGTTCGGCATGATGGGGGGATGACGACCGCACCCGGGCAGGTGTCCGTCGCGCAGCAGGGCCTGCGCCACCCGTTGGACCCGGATCCGGCCCGCGCCACGAAGGCTCGGGCGGTTTTCGCTCTCGGGCTGCTCGGCCTGCTGACCGGGCTGTTCATCGGCGGGGTGGTGCCGGCGACGGTGGCACTGCAACTGGCGCGGCAGGCGCGACGTGAGGCGTACTCCTCGGGGGGTTTCCTGACCGGCGGCAGCTGGCTGCGGCGGGGGGAGCGGATGGCCTGGACCGGCCTGGTGCTGGTCGCCGTCAGCGTGGTGGCCGTGGTGGTGATCGGCGTGGTGCGGTTGGCCGGTGCGCCGTTCGGTCACGACTACCCGGCGAACATGGACTGAGCCGCCGCGCCCGGCGTTGGCGCCGGCACCCCCGGCGGTAGCCTGGCCGGTGTCCGCCGCGCGGCGGTGGCGGCCTTGTCGACAGGAGGACCTCGTGACGGATCCGGCGCGGCCCCCTGCCGACGAGCCGGCCGGCCAGCCGGCGTCGTCCGAGCTGACGCCGTCCGAGGCCACCCAACCGGCCCCGAGCGGCCAGCCGCAGCCACCCGCGCCCACGCCGGGTTGGGCGACGCCGACCTCCGCCGCGCCGCAGCCCGGCTGGGGTCCGACCAGTCCGCCCGACGCCGGCCAGCCGTACCCGGTCGCCGGGGTGCCCACCCCGGCACCGCCGGGTTGGGGTCCGCCGCAGCCTGGGGCTGCCGTGCCCTACGGGTGGGGTCCGCCGCAGTCTGGTGTGCCGGCGGGTTGGGGTCCGCCGCAGTCTGGGCCGGGTTGGGGTCCGCCGTCGTCCGGTATGTCGGGTTGGGGTCCGCCGTCGCCCGGTTCCACACCCGGTTGGCCCGGAATGCCGGGTCATCCGGTTCCGCCACCCACCGACGCCCAGCACCTGCCGCCGAAACGGGTGGAGGCGGTGCCGGGCACCCCGTTCGGGGTCGTACACCTGGAGGTGGCCCCGGTCACGTCGGGACTGGCCATCGGATCCCTGGTGGCCGGCATCGCGTCGATCCTGGTGTCGTTGCTGGTGATCTGCTTCGGAGTGGCCTTCGCGAACGATGGCGGGGCCTGGGCTTCCGGAGCGTTCGCCGCCCTCGGGTTGCTGGCCGGCGTGGGAGCGGTCGTCATCGGTCTGCTCGGCCGGCGGCAGATCCGTCGTCCGGCCGCGCCCCCTGCGGTCCGGTTCACCGGGCGGGGGCTTGCGGTGGCCGGAATCAGTTGTGGCGCGGCGGGGGCACTGCTCAGCCTCCTGGGTCTCGGCCTCGCGCTGCTGCTCACCCTGACCTGAGGCTGGTCTCGGCGCTCGACCCGTTTCTGCCCGCTTGCCGCTGCCCGGCCCGGGGCCGACGGGTGGTCCCGCGGGGGAGCCGGTACACTTGTGTCTGTAGGTGCCCATCGCGGGCGACGGGGCAGGACGAGATTCGGCCGGCGGGTGTACGACAGTCGCCGGACCCTTCCGTTTTGACCTGGGCGGTTGTGGTAGGTACTCTTTCCCCTTGTGCCCGGGCATGCCCGGGCAACTCGTGCGTGCGCTGTTTCCGGATCCCGGACGGCGGCACGACAAGCCAAGGATCCGGGGCGGGGCGACCCGCGCGCCGGTGACACAAACCCGATCGCACGCGCAAGCGTCCGCAACGGGACCGCGGAGAGGCGACACGCCCGACCGCGGGTGCCGGGGCCTCCGTCAGGTGGCCCAGGTCGGAATGTAGGAGAGCCGGTCAGCAGGCCGGCTAACGAGCAGACGGCGCGGCCGCGAATGCGGCCGAAGGGAGCGGAGAAACCCGGTGCCCACGATCCAGCAGCTGGTCCGAAAGGGCCGCCAGGCGAAGACGACCAAGACCAAGACCCCGGCGCTGAAGGGTTCCCCTCAGCGGCGCGGCGTGTGCACCCGCGTGTACACCACCACCCCGAAGAAGCCGAACTCGGCGCTGCGCAAGGTCGCTCGCGTGAAGCTCAGCAGCCAGATCGAGGTGACGGCCTACATCCCGGGCGTCGGTCACAACCTCCAGGAGCACTCGATCGTGCTCGTGCGTGGTGGCCGGGTGAAGGACCTCCCCGGCGTGCGTTACAAGATCGTTCGCGGTTCGCTGGACACCCAGGGTGTCCGCAACCGCAAGCAGGCGCGCAGCCGTTACGGCGCGAAGAAGGAGAAGAGCTGACATGCCGCGTAAGGGACCCGCTCCGCGGCGGCCACTGGTCGCTGACCCGGTGTACAACTCGCCGCTGGTCACCCAGCTGGTGAACAAGATCCTGCTGCGCGGCAAGCGTCAGCTCGCCGAGACCATCGTGTACGCGGCCCTCGAGGGCTGCCGCGAGAAGTCCGGCACCGACCCGGTCGTCACCCTCAAGCGGGCGATGGACAACGTCAAGCCGACCCTCGAGGTGCGTAGCCGTCGTGTCGGTGGCGCCACCTACCAGGTGCCGGTCGAGGTCCGCCCGACCCGGGCGACCACCCTGGGCCTGCGCTGGCTGGTCACCTACTCTCGCGCGCGGCGTGAGAAGACCATGGTCGAGCGGCTGATGAACGAGCTGCTGGACGCGAGCAACGGCCTCGGTGCCGCCGTCAAGCGGCGCGAGGACACGCACAAGATGGCCGAGTCGAACAAGGCCTTCGCGCACTACCGCTGGTAACACCCTGGTTCCGGCGCCTCCGGGCGCCGGAACCGCCACCAGTTGTGTCGAGACGACGATAAGTAGGGATTGAAGTGGCCGCCGCAGACGCGCTCGCCAAGGTACGCAACATCGGCATCATGGCGCACATCGATGCCGGTAAGACCACGACCACCGAGCGGATCCTGTTCTACACCGGCATCACGTACAAGATCGGTGAGGTCCACGAGGGCGCTGCCGTCATGGACTGGATGGAGCAGGAGCAGGAGCGTGGTATCACCATCACCTCCGCTGCTACCAAGTGTGAGTGGAAAGACCACACGATCCAGATCATCGACACGCCCGGCCACGTCGACTTCACGGTCGAGGTCGAGCGGTCGTTGCGGGTCCTGGATGGTGCCGTCGCGGTCTACGACGGTGTCGCCGGCGTGGAACCGCAGACGGAGAACGTCTGGCGGCAGGCCGACAAGTACAACGTCCCGCGGATGTGCTTCGTCAACAAGCTCGACCGGACCGGCGCCGACTTCTTCCGCTGCGTGCAGATGATGATCGACCGGTTGAACGCCACCCCGCTGGTGCTCCAGATCCCGATCGGGCTCGAGGGTGACCACATCGGTGTCGTCGACCTGATCGGCATGCGCGCGCTCACCTGGCGTGGGGAGACCCAGAAGGGTGAGGACTACGCGGTCGAGGAGATCCCGGCCGAGCTGGCCGACTCCGCTGCCGAGTGGCGCGAGAAGCTGATGGAGACCCTGGCCGACGTCGACGACTCGGTGATGGAGAAGTACCTGGAAGGCGAGGAGGTCTCCGTCGAGGAGATCAAGGCCGCCATTCGGCGTGCCACCATCGCCGGCAAGGCCAACCCGGTGCTCTGCGGCTCGGCGTTCAAGAACAAGGGCGTTCAGCCCATGCTCGACGCCGTTGTCGACTTCCTGCCGTCGCCGCTCGACGTTCCGGCGATCGAGGGTACGGCCACCGACGGTGAGACCCCGTTGCTGCGGAAGCCGTCCAACTCGGAGCCCTTCTCCGGCCTGGCGTTCAAGATCCAGACGGACAAGCACCTCGGTAAGCTCACCTACGTGCGGGTCTACTCCGGCACGCTCGATTCCGGTTCCCAGGTGGTCAACTCCACCAAGGACCGCAAGGAGCGCATCGGCAAGATCTACCAGATGCACGCCAACAAGCGCGAAGAGCGTCCGTCGGCGCAGGCCGGCGACATCATCGCCGTGCAGGGTCTCAAGCAGACCACCACCGGCGACACGCTCTCCGACCCGGCGAACCCGGTGATCCTGGAGTCGATGACCTTCCCGGAGCCGGTCATCTCGGTGGCGATCGAGCCGAAGACCAAGTCCGACCAGGAGAAGCTGGGCACCGCCATCCAGCGCCTGGCCGAGGAGGACCCGACCTTCCGCGTCCAGCTGGACGAGGAGACCGGTCAGACGGTCATCTCCGGCATGGGTGAGCTGCACCTGGACATCCTGGTCGACCGGATGCGCCGCGAGTTCAACGTCGAGGCCAACGTCGGCAAGCCGCAGGTGGCGTACCGCGAGACCATCCGCCGCAAGGTGGACAAGGTCGAGTACACCCACAAGAAGCAGACCGGTGGTTCCGGCCAGTACGCCCGCGTGATCGTGAGCGTCGAGCCGCTGCCGCTGGACAACGACTCGCCGACCTACGAGTTCGCCAACGCCGTCAGCGGCGGCCGGATCCCCCGGGAGTTCATCCCGTCGGTGGACGCCGGTGCGCAGGACGCGCTGCAGTACGGCATCCTGGCGGGCTTCCCGCTGGTCGGCGTGAAGCTGACCCTGCTGGACGGCCAGTACCACGAGGTCGACTCGTCGGAAATGGCATTCAAGATCGCCGGCTCGATGGTGATGAAGGACGCGGCCCGCAAGGCCGATCCCGCGTTGCTCGAGCCGATGATGGCCGTTGAAGTCACCACTCCTGAGGAGAACATGGGTGACGTCATCGGTGACCTCAACTCCCGCCGCGGCATCATCCAGGCGATGGAGGAGCGCAGTGGCGCCCGCATCGTCAAGGCTCTGGTGCCGTTGTCGGAGATGTTCGGCTACGTCGGCGACCTGCGGTCGAAGACCCAGGGCCGGGCTAGCTACAGCATGCAGTTCGACTCCTACGCCGAGGTTCCGCAGAGCGTCGCGAGGGAGATCATCGCCAAGGCAACGGGGGAGTAACGCCCTGAGCAGGTGATTCGTGGTTGGTCGCGGGTAGGTTCGCCCGCCCGCGGCCACCACGATCGGATCGCGTGAGACCGGGCCTGTAGGCTTCATCGCCGCAGAACCCACAAAGGCTCTCCGACCGTCAGGTCGGAAAGGCTGTCGACAGAGTCCTAAGCGCCGACCGGCGCGCCGGGCGTACGAACCAAGAAGTCCACAGGAGGACACCAGTGGCGAAGGCTAAGTTCGAGCGGACTAAGCCGCACGTCAACATCGGCACCATTGGTCACATCGACCACGGTAAGACGACGCTGACGGCGGCCATCACCAAGGTCCTGCACGACCAGTTCCCGGACCTGAACCCCTACACGCCGTTCGACGAGATCGACAAGGCGCCGGAGGAGAAGGCCCGCGGCATCACGATCTCGATCGCGCACGTCGAGTACCAGACCGAGGCGCGGCACTACGCGCACGTCGACTGCCCCGGCCACGCGGACTACATCAAGAACATGATCACCGGTGCCGCGCAGATGGACGGCGCGATCCTGGTGGTCGCGGCGACCGACGGCCCGATGCCGCAGACCCGCGAGCACGTGCTGCTGGCCCGTCAGGTTGGCGTGCCGTACATCGTCGTGGCGCTCAACAAGAGCGACATGGTCGATGACGAGGAGCTCCTGGAGCTCGTCGAGCTCGAGGTTCGTGAGCTGCTCTCCTCGCAGGAGTACCCGGGTGACGACCTGCCGGTCGTTCGGGTTTCGGCGCTGAAGGCCCTCGAGGGTGACCCCGAGTGGACCGGCAAGCTGCTGGACCTGATGACCGCTGTCGACACCTCGATCCCGCAGCCGGAGCGCGAGGTCGACATGCCGTTCCTGATGCCGGTTGAGGACGTCTTCACGATCACCGGTCGTGGCACCGTCGTCACCGGTCGCGTGGAGCGCGGCGTTCTCCTGCCGAACGAGGATGTTGAGCTCGTCGGTATCAAGGAGAAGAGCTTCAAGACCAAGGTCACCGCGATCGAGATGTTCCGGAAGACCCTGGACGACGCTCGCGCAGGCGAGAACGTCGGCCTGCTGCTGCGTGGCACCAAGCGCGACGAGGTCGAGCGCGGCATGGTCGTCGTGAAGCCGGGCTCGAACACCCCGCACACGGAGTTCGAGGCGACGGTCTACATCCTCTCCAAGGAGGAGGGTGGCCGCCACACCCCGTTCTTCCAGAACTACCGTCCGCAGTTCTACTTCCGGACCACGGACGTCACCGGTGTCGTCACCCTTCCCGAGGGCACCGAGATGGTCATGCCGGGCGACAACACGTCCATGTCGGTGAAGCTGATCCAGCCCATCGCCATGGAGGAGAACCTCAAGTTCGCGATCCGCGAGGGTGGCCGTACCGTCGGCGCCGGGTTCGTCACCAAGATCATCAAGTGAACTAGGTAACCCCGATTAGACCCGCCGCCAGTCGTGCGGCATACTAGTCAGGTTGCGTAACGACAGTTCGTCGCCTGTGTTCGGCTTTCGCTGAACCTCCGGGTGGCGAGTCAGTCGAGCGTAGGGTGGTTGGCGGCCCAGTCGCCAACCACCCTCGCACGGCGTTCAGGTCGCGGTAATGCGATCGGCGCCTTGACCCACCGCGCGGTCAGCACCACTCCGGAACCACGGGGCGGAGCCCGGCCCGAGGGCGCGACACGCCCGACCGCGGGGGTCGGCGAAGTGGGCCTGTGCCAGCCGGCACAGGCGCCCGCAACACAGCGGCATCGAGAGAAGGAACAGAAGCCACCATGGCGGGACAGAAGATCCGCATCCGGCTCAAGGCCTATGACCACGAGGTCGTCGACTCCTCGGCTCGGAAGATCGTCGAGACGGTGACGCGCACCGGGGCGCAGGTCGCGGGCCCGGTGCCGCTGCCCACGGAGATCAACCGTTTCTGCGTTATCCGCTCGCCGCACAAGTACAAGGACTCGCGCGAGCACTTCGAGATGCGCACGCACAAGCGGCTGATCGACATCATCGACCCGACCCCGAAGACGGTCGACTCGCTCATGCGCCTCGACCTGCCGGCTGGCGTCGACATCGAGATCAAGCTGTAGGGACCGGACAAATGGACAGGCAAGTCAAGGGGATCCTGGGCGCCAAGCTCGGCATGACCCAGGTCTGGGACAACAACCGTGTTGTTCCCGTGACCGTGGTCGAGGCCGGCCCGTGCGTCATCAGCCAGGTTCGTAGCGCCGAGAAGGACGGTTACTCCGCGGTCCAGCTGGCCTACGGCACCATCGACCCGCGCAAGGTCAAGAAGCCGATCAGCGGGCACTACGCCAAGGCGGACGTGGCGCCGCGCCGGCACATCGTCGAGCTGCGCACCACGGACGCCGGGGAATACTCGCTCGGCCAGGAAGTCACGGTCGAGGAGTTCCCGGCCGGCGTCACCATCGACGTCACCGGCAAGACCAAGGGCAAGGGCTTCGCCGGCGCGATGAAGCGGCACGGCTTCCACGGTCTGGGCAGCAGCCACGGTGTCGAGCGCAAGCACCGCTCGCCCGGTTCCATCGGCGCCTGCGCCACCCCGGGTCGTGTCTTCAAGGGCACCCGGATGGCCGGCCGGATGGGTGGCGTTCGCTACACCGTGCAGAACCTGACCGTCCAGGCGGTCGACACCGAGAACAACCTCCTGCTCGTCCGGGGTGCCATTCCTGGCCCCAAGGGCGCGCTGGTTCTGGTCCGTACCGCGGCCAAGATCAAGGTGAAGAAGGGCGGTGCGGCCAAGTGACCACCGTTGACGTGCGCACCGTCGAAGGCACCACCAGCAGCTCCGTCGAGCTGCCGGCGGACATCTTCGACGTGCAGGCCAACGTCGCGCTGATGCACCAGGTCGTGGTGGCCCAGCTCGCGGCGGCCCGACAGGGCACGCACAAGACCAAGACCCGCGCCGAGGTTGCTGGTGGCGGCAAGAAGCCGTACAAGCAGAAGGGCACCGGTCGCGCCCGGCAGGGCTCGATCCGCGCGCCGCAGTTCGCCGGCGGTGGCGTCGTGCACGGTCCCGTGCCGCGCGACTACAGCCAGCGGACCCCGAAGAAGATGAAGGCCGCCGCTCTGCGGGGTGCCCTCTCCGACCGGGCCCGCGCCGGGCAGGTGCACGTCGTCGAGGCGTTCGTCTCGGGCGAGAAGCCGTCGACCAAGGCCGCTCTGGCCACGCTGACCAAGCTCACCGAGGCCCGTCGGGTCCTGGTCGTGCTGAGCAGCACCGACGAGCTGAACTGGGTGTCGCTGCGCAACGAGCCGCGCGTGCACCTGATCGAGTCCGGCCAGCTGAACACGTACGACGTGCTGGTGGCCGACGACGTGGTCTTCACCAAGGACGCCCTGGACGAGTTCCTGGGCGTGCCCGCCGAGACCACCGAGGAGGGTGGCAAGTGAGCACGATCGCCGACCCGCGCGACATCATCGTGGCGCCGGTCGTCTCGGAGAAGAGCTACAGCGAGCTGAACCGGAACTGGTACACCTTCCTGGTGCACCCGGACGCGAACAAGACCGAGATCAAGATCGCTATCCAGCAGATCTTCAACGTCCGCGTCCTGACGGTCAACACGCTCAACCGCCAGGGTAAGCGCAAGCGCACCAAGACCGGCTTCGGTCAGCGCAAGGCGACCAAGCGGGCGATCGTGAAGCTGGCTGACGGTGACCGCATCGAGGCCTTCGGCGGCCCGGTCAGCTGAGGGGTGTAGACAATGGCTATCCGTAAGTACAAGCCGACGACGCCGGGCCGACGTGGCTCGAGTGTCGCTGACTTCGCCGAGATCACCCGGTCCACGCCGGAGAAGTCGCTGCTGGTTCCGCTGCCGAAGAAGGGCGGGCGTAACGCCCACGGCCGGATCACCACGCGGCACCACGGCGGCGGTCACAAGCGCCAGTACCGTCTGATCGACTTCAAGCGGGTCGACAAGGACGGCGTGCCGGCGAAGGTCGCTCACATCGAGTACGACCCGAACCGCACGGCGCGCATCGCGCTGCTGCACTACGCCGACGGCGAGAAGCGGTACATCATCGCGCCGAAGGACCTGAAGCAGGGCGACCGCGTCGAGTCCGGACCGGGCGCCGACATCAAGCCGGGTAACAACCTGCCGCTGCGCAACATCCCGGTCGGTACCACGGTCCACAACGTGGAGCTGCGTCCGGGTGGCGGGGCCAAGCTGGCCCGGTCCGCCGGCGTCGGTATCCAGCTGCTCGGCCGCGAGGGCGCGTACGCGACCCTGCGTATGCCGTCCGGCGAGATCCGGCGGGTGGACGTTCGCTGCCGCGCAAGCGTCGGCGAGATCGGCAACGCCGACCAGTCGAACATCAACTGGGGCAAGGCCGGCCGGATGCGGTGGAAGGGCAAGCGCCCGACCGTCCGTGGTGTCGCCATGAACCCGGTCGACCACCCGCACGGTGGTGGTGAGGGTAAGACCTCCGGTGGTCGCCACCCGGTCAACCCGCAGGGTAAGCCCGAGGGCCGCACCCGCCGTAAGGGCCAGCCGAGTGACCGGCTGATCGTCCGCCGCCGCTACGCCACGCGTAAGCGCGGCTGAGGGAGATAAGACATGCCTCGCAGCCTGAAGAAGGGCCCGTTCGTCGACGACCACCTGCTCAAGAAGGTGGAAGTACAGAACGACAAGGGCTCCAAGAACGTGATCAAGACCTGGTCGCGGCGTTCGACGATCATCCCCGAGATGCTGGGGCACACGATCGCCGTTCATGACGGACGCAAGCACGTCCCGGTGTTCGTGACCGAGGCGATGGTCGGGCACAAGCTCGGCGAGTTCGCGCTGACCCGCACGTTCAAGGGTCACGAGAAGGACGACCGGAAGAGCCGTCGGCGCTGACGCCGCGGGCATACGGATAGAGGGAACAAGGGGTTACAGCGATGCCAGGAAAGGGCGACGCTCCGGTGCTTCCGGGCGCGCGGGCGGTTGCGCGGCACGTGCGCATCTCGCCGATGAAGGCGCGCCGGGTGGTCAACCTCGTCCGCGGCCTGCCCGCGAAGGAGGCGCTCACGGTGCTGCAGTTCGCGCCGCAGGCTGCGAGCGAGCAGGTGTACAAGGTGCTCGCTAGCGCGATCGCCAACGCGGAGAACAACGAGCGGCTGGACCCCGACGCGCTGCTCGTCAGCGAGGCCTTCGTGGATGAGGGCCCGACGATGAAGCGGTTCCAGCCGCGGGCGCAGGGTCGGGCGTACCGAATCCGCAAGCGCACCTGCCACATCACCGTGGCGGTCGAAGCGGTCGCGCCGGCAGCGCCGAGGAAGGCCGCGGCGAAGAAGGCCGCCCCGGCCACGGAGGCCGCACCGGCCGAAGCGCAGAGCAAGACGGAGGACGCCGAGTAATGGGTCAGAAGGTTCACCCCACTGGGTTCCGGCTCGGCATCTCGACCGACTGGAAGTCCCGCTGGTTCGCGGACAAGCTCTACAAGGACTACATCGGCGAAGATGTCAAGATTCGCCGGATGATGTCCAAGGGCCTCGAGCGTGCCGGCATTTCCAAGGTCGACATCGAGCGCACCCGCGACCGGGTTCGGGTCGACATCCACACCGCCCGGCCGGGCATCGTCATCGGCCGTAAGGGTGCGGAGGCCGACCGGATCCGCGGCGAGCTTGAGAAGCTCACCGGCAAGCAGGTTCAGCTGAACATCATCGAGGTGAAGAACCCCGAGTCGGACGCTCAGCTGGTCGCGCAGGGCGTGGCCGAGCAGCTGTCCAGCCGGGTCAGCTTCCGTCGGGCGATGCGCAAGGCCATGCAGTCGGCGATGAAGAACCCGGTCTGCAAGGGCATCCGGGTTCAGGTCTCGGGCCGCCTCGGCGGCGCCGAGATGAGCCGGACCGAGTTCTACCGTGAGGGCCGGGTTCCGCTGCACACGCTGCGGGCCAACATCGAGTACGGCTTCTTCGAGGCCCGTACCACGTTCGGCCGGATCGGTGTGAAGGTCTGGATCTACAAGGGCGACGCCGTCCCGGGCCGGGAGGCTCCGGCCGAGGCCGGTCCGTCCCGCCCGCGTCGTGGTGAGCGTGGCGACCGTCCCGAGCGTCCGCGTCGTGGCCGGTCGGGTTCGTCCGGCACCACGGCCGGTGGCACCGAGGCCGGGCGGGCTGCTGCGACCACCATCGCGCAGCAGGCCGAGACGCCGAGCGGCGAGCCGGTGGACAGCGCAGCTGTCGCCGCCGCGGCTGCTCCGGCAGAAACGCAGCAGGAGGGCTGACAGATGCTGATGCCGCGCAAGCCCCCGAAGGGCTTCCGCAAGCCGCACCACCCGGACCGCAGTGGCGCGTCCAAGGGTGGTAACCGGGTGGTGTTCGGCGAGTTCGGGATCCAGGCTCTCGAGCCGGCGTACGTGACGAACCGGCAGATCGAGTCGGCACGTATCGCGATGACTCGCCACATCAAGCGTGGTGGCAAGGTCTGGATCACGATCTTCCCGGACCAGGCCCTCACCAAGAAGCCTGCCGAGACCCGGATGGGTTCCGGTAAGGGTTCGCCCGAGTGGTGGGTTGCCAACGTCAAGCCGGGGCGGGTTCTCTTCGAGATGTCCTTCCCCAACGAGCAGACCGCGCGAGAGGCCATGCGTCGCGCGATCCACAAGCTCCCGATGAAGTGCCGCATTGTTACGCGCGAAGTGGGTGAATCCTGATGGCAGCGGGCGTTAAGGCGACCGAGCTGCGTGAGCTCTCCGAAGAGGAGCTGGTCACGAAGCTGCGGGAGGCCAAGGCGGAGCTGTTCAACCTCCGCGTGCAGGCCGCAACCGGGCAGCTGGACAACAACCGGCGGTTGCAGGTCATCCGTCGGGAGATCGCCCGGATCTACACGATCATGCGTGAGCGCGAGCTGGGGCTCTCGGCCGCGCCGACTGAGGTGACTGCATCATGACCGAAGAGACCGCCACCGCCGCCGCGCGGTCGCGCCGCAAGGTCCGCGAGGGCCTGGTGATCAGCGACAAGATGGACAAGACCGTCGTCGTCGAGGTCGAGGACCGGGTTCGGCACGCGCTGTACGGCAAGATCATGCGCCGTACGGCCAAGCTGAAGGTGCACGACGAGCAGAACGCCGCTGGCACCGGTGACCGGGTTCTCATCATGGAGACCCGGCCGCTGAGCGCCACCAAGCGTTGGCGGATCGTGGAGATCCTGGAAAAGGCCAAGTAGCGAAGGCTCGAGCTCGCCCGGCGTTGCGTCGGGCGTAGGTTCCGCCAGGCTCCGGCCGCTACGGCGGCCGGAGAACCGGCAGACATAGGAGATAGACGTGATTCAGCAGGAGTCGCGACTGCGCGTCGCCGACAACTCGGGTGCTCGGGAGATCCTGTGCATCCGGGTTCTCGGTGGCTCGGGTCGGCGCTACGCGAGCATCGGCGACGTCATCGTGGCCACGGTCAAGGACGCGATCCCGGGTGCCGGTGTGAAGAAGGGCGACGTCGTCAAGGCGGTCGTCGTTCGCACGGCCAAGGAGAGGCGTCGGCCGGACGGCTCGTACATCCGCTTCGACGAGAACGCCGCCGTCATCATCAAGGACGGCGGGGACCCGCGTGGTACCCGCATCTTCGGCCCGGTGGGCCGGGAGCTGCGGGACAAGCGGTTCATGAAGATTATTTCCCTCGCGCCGGAGGTGTTGTGACCGTGAAGGTCAAGAAGGGCGACACGGTCGTCGTCATCGCCGGCAAGGACAAGGGTGCCAAGGGCAAGGTCATTCAGGCCTACCCGCGGCAGGACAAGGTCCTGGTCGAGGGCGTGAACCGGGTCAAGAAGCACACCCGCATCAGCACCACCCAGCGTGGCGCCAAGACCGGCGGCATCGTCACTCAGGAGGCCCCGATCCACGTCTCGAACGTGCAGGTCCTGGACTCCGACGGCAAGCCGACCCGCGTCGGTTACCGGATCGACGACAACGGCCAGAAGGTCCGCATCGCGCGCAGCACCGGTAAGGACCTGTGATGACCACGGCTACCGAAAAGACCCTGCCGCGCCTCAAGGAGCGGTACCGCAACGAGATCGTGGCCCAGCTGCGCGAGCAGCACAGCTACGGCAACCCCATGCAGGTGCCGCGGCTGGTCAAGATCGTCGTCAACATGGGTGTCGGCGAGGCTGCTCGCGACGCCAAGCTGATCGACGGCGCGGTCCGCGACCTCGCCACGATCACCGGCCAGAAGCCGCAGGTGCGGCGGGCGACCAAGTCCATCGCGCAGTTCAAGCTGCGTGAGGGCATGCCGATCGGTGCGAAGGTGACCCTTCGCGGCGACCGGATGTGGGAGTTCCTGGACCGGCTGCTGTCCATCTCGCTGCCGCGTATCCGCGACTTCCGCGGTCTGGACGGGCGCAAGCTGGACGGGCACGGCAACTACACGTTCGGTCTGACCGAGCAGTCGGTGTTCCACGAGATCGACCAGGACCGGATCGATCGCCAGCGGGGCATGGACATCACGGTGGTCACGACCGCCACGACCGACGACGAGGGCCGGGCGCTGCTCAAGCTCCTGGGCTTCCCGTTCAAGGAGAACTGAGATGGCCAAGAAGGCGCTGATCATCAAGGCGGCCGCGAAGCCGAAGTTCTCGGTTCGCGCGTACACCCGCTGCCAGCGGTGCGGGCGTCCGAAGGCGGTCTACCGCAAGTTCGGGCTCTGCCGGGTCTGCATCCGGGAGATGGCTCACCGTGGTGAGCTGCCGGGCGTGTCCAAGGCTTCCTGGTAAGGGCGACCGCGTCCCGGCCGTCGGCCGGGAACTCCTGCACCGATTAGGTATTGCTCTTCGCCGTAGGCCCGGGGCTGATGCCCCGGGAACCCCGGCGAGAAAGGCTGACGAAATCCATGACGATGACCGACCCGATCGCAGACATGCTCACGCGTCTGCGTAACGCCAACCAGGCGTACCACGATCAGGTGAAGATGCCCTACTCCAAGATCAAGGCGAACATCGCCGAGGTCTTGAAGGCCGAGGGTTACATCGCCACCTGGTCGGTCGAGGAGCCCGAGGAGGGTGCCGTCGGCAAGCGACTGGTCGTCGAGCTGAAGTACGGCCAGAACCGCGAGCGGAGCCTGGCCGGCATCAAGCGCGTGTCCAAGCCCGGTCTCCGGGTGTACGCCAAGTCGGACGGGCTCCCGCGGGTGCTCGGTGGGCTGGGCGTGGCGATCATTTCGACGTCCCAGGGGCTGCTGACCGACCGGCAGGCCCGCAAGCGGAGTGTTGGCGGGGAAGTCCTCGCCTTCGTCTGGTAACGGGAGACTGGTAGAAATGTCGCGAATTGGACGTAAGTCGATCCCGGTACCGGCCGGCGTCGACATCACGATCGACGGGCAGACCGTCAAGGTCAAGGGCCCCAAGGGCCAGCTTCAGCACACCCTCGCCGAGCCGATCACGGTCGAGCGGGCCGAGGATGGGCAGCTGAACGTCAACCGGCCGAACGACGAGCGCAAGGCCAAGGAGCTCCACGGCCTGAGCCGTACGCTGGTTGCCAACATGATCGTCGGGGTCACCGAGGGCTACCGCAAGAGCCTGGAGATCGCCGGCACCGGTTACCGGGTCACCGCCAAGGGTTCGGACCTCGAGTTCGCGCTCGGGTTCTCGCACCCGGTGGTCGTCCCCGCCCCGGCGGGCATCACCTTCACGGTGGAGCGGCCGACCCTGTTCCACGTGGCTGGCATCGACAAGCAGCAGGTCGGTGAGGTCGCCGCCAACATCCGGAAGATCCGCCCGCCGGAGCCCTACAAGGGCAAGGGCGTGAAGTACCAGGGCGAGGTCATCCGCCGCAAGGCCGGAAAGGCAGGTAAGAAGTGAGCGCCACGCTGCTCAAGCGCCGCCGCGGTGTCGCCGCCAAGCGCGCCGTTGGGCGTGCGCGTCGGCACTTCCGCGTCCGCAAGAACGTCAGCGGTACGTCCGAGCGTCCGCGCCTGGTCGTCACCCGTTCGCTGCGGCACATGGTCGCCCAGATCGTCGACGACACCAAGGGACACACCCTGGCGTCGGCGTCGACCCTGGACGCCTCGCTGCGCGGTACGGAGGGCGACAAGAGCGCCCTCGCCGGCAAGGTGGGCGCACTGCTCGCCGAGCGGGCCAAGGCCGCCGGCGTCTCCAAGGTCGTCTTCGACCGCGGCGGCAACCGGTACGCGGGGCGAGTCGCCGCGCTTGCCGACGCCGCCCGCGAAGCCGGGCTCGAGTTCTAACAACCCCGTCACGAGAGATAAGGAAGGCTGCTGATGCCAGGTCAACAGCGCCGTGGCGGCGGGTCCGGTGGCAACGAGGGTGGTCGCCGCGACAACCGCCGTGAGGGCGGCCGCGGAAACGCGCCCGTCGAGAAGACCCCGCACCTTGAGCGGGTCGTCGCGATCAACCGCGTCGCCAAGGTCGTGAAGGGTGGTCGTCGCTTCAGCTTCACCGCCCTCGTGATCGTGGGCGACGGCGACGGCACGGTCGGCGTGGGCTACGGAAAGGCCAAGGAGGTGCCCGCGGCCATCGCCAAGGGTGTCGAGGAGGCCAAGAAGCACTTCTTCAAGGTCCCGCGGATCGGTCAGTCGATCCCGCACCCGGTGACGGGTGAGGACGCCGCTGGCGTCGTGCTGCTCAAGCCGGCCTCGGCCGGTACGGGTGTCATCGCCGGTGGTCCGGTGCGCGCCGTGCTGGAGTGCGCCGGGATCCACGACGTGCTCTCGAAGAGCCTCGGCTCCTCGAACCCGATCAACATCGTGCACGCCACCGTGGCGGCCCTGAAGGGGCTTGAGTCCCCCGAGCAGGTCGCGGCGCGTCGTGGTCTGCCGGTGGAGGACGTCGCGCCGGCCGCCATGCTGGCGTCGCGTGCGGGGGTGGCGCGCTGATGGCACGTCTGAAGGTCACCCAGCTCCGGTCCGGTATCGGGACCAAGCACAACCAGCGTGAGTCGCTGCGTTCGCTCGGTCTCAAGCGGATCAACGACGTGGTGGTCAAGGAGGACCGGCCCGAGATCCGCGGCATGATCTTCACTGTGAGCCACCTCGTGAAGGTCGAGGAGGTCGAGTAATGACGATCAAGGTTCACCACCTGCGCCCGGCGCCCGGATCCAAGACCGCGAAGACCCGTGTGGGTCGCGGTGAGGGTTCCAAGGGCAAGACGGCCGGTCGCGGTACCAAGGGTTCCAAGGCCCGGAAGAACATCTCGGCGGCGTTCGAGGGTGGGCAGATGCCCATCCACATGCGCCTTCCGAAGATGAAGGGCTTCAAGAACAAGTTCAAGGTGGTCTTCCAGGTGGTCAACCTGGACCGACTCGCTGAGCTGTTCCCGAACGGTGGCCAGGTTGGCCCGCTGGAGCTGGTTGAGTCCGGTGCGGTCCGCAAGGGTCACCCGGTCAAGGTCCTCGGCACCGGGGACCTCGGCGGAGTGGCGCTCCAGGTGACCGCGCACGCGTTCAGTGCGTCGGCCAAGGAGAAGATCGCCGCCGCCGGTGGCTCCGCCACCGAGCTGTAAGGCGTACAACCCATGGCGCCCGTCCAGTTGTGAGCAACTGGCGGGCGCCATGGTCTGCCTGGGGTCTCAAGTGCCCGGTAACATCGGAATCGATTTATGTAGTCGGGCGCATCTGCCCGGACCGGGGTCGGACTGTTAGAGTCCCATCCCAGCCATGGATTGCGGGCACTCGCCCGTGATCCACCCCCACCCGCCAGGGATCACCGGCGGCCCGCCTCGCGCAGGAGGAAGAAGTTGCTGTCCGCCTTTCTCAGTGCGTTCCGTACGCCTGACCTGCGCAAGAAGCTGCTGTTCACAGTAGGCATCATCGCGGTCTACCGGCTGGGTGCGACGCTCCCCAGCCCGGGCGTCTCGTACGGCAACGTGCAGAAGTGCCTCGACTCCATCTCGGGTGACACGACGGGCCCGCTGAATCTGCTCAACCTCTTCTCCGGCGGAGCGCTGCTACAGCTCTCGGTCTTCGCGCTGGGCATCATGCCCTACATCACCGCGTCGATCATCCTGCAGCTGCTGACCGTCGTGATCCCACGGCTGGAGCAGCTCCGCAAGGAGGGCCAGGCCGGTCAGGCGAAGATCACGCAGTACACCCGCTACCTGACCCTCGGTCTCGGCGTGCTGCAGGCCTCGGCGTTCGTGGCGCTGGCCCGCTCGGGCCAGCTGTTCCAGAACCGCTGCGACCAGTTCCCGATCATCCCGACCGGCACCGGCATCCCGGACTGGCTGACCCTGACGATCCTGGTGATCACCATGACCGCCGGCACCGGCATGGTCATGTGGCTCGGCGAGCTGATCACCGACCGGGGCGTCGGCAACGGCATGTCCGTCCTGATCTTCACCTCGATCGCGGCCCGGCTGCCCGGCGAGGGCTGGCAGATCAAGACCAGCCAGGGTTGGGGCAAGTTCGCCCTCGTCATCGCGCTGGTCCTGGTGGTCATCACCGCGGTCACCTTCATCGAGCAGGCGCAGCGCCGGATCCCCGTGCAGTACGCCAAGCGGATGATCGGCCGGCGGATGTACGGCGGCACCTCGACCTACATCCCGTTGAAGGTCAACCAGGCGGGTGTGATCCCGGTCATCTTCGGCTCGTCCCTGCTCTACCTGCCGCAGCTGGCCCTTCAGTTCTTCGACCAGAACGATCCGGGCAAGGTCCAGGCGTGGATCCAGAACAACCTGGTCGCCCCGAACAGCCCGATCTACATCTCGGTCTACTTCCTGCTGATCATCTTCTTCACGTACTTCTACGTCTCGATCACGTTCAACCCGACCGAGGTCGCGGACAACATGAAGAAGTACGGCGGGTTCGTGCCGGGCATCCGGCCGGGCAAGCCGACGGCCGACTACCTGGACTTCATCCTCAGCCGGATCACCCTGCCGGGCGCGCTCTACCTCGGCATCATCTCGATCCTGCCGAACTTCTTCTTCATCTGGCTGGACAGCCAGCAGTACCAGAACTTCCCGTTCGGTGGCACCGCTGTGCTCATCATGGTCGGCGTCGGTCTGGAGACCGTGAAGCAGATCGAGAGCCAACTCATGCAGCGGAACTACGAAGGGTTCCTGCGGTAGATGAGACTCGTTCTGGTTGGCCCGCCGGGTGCGGGTAAGGGCACGCAGGCTGAGTTCGTCGCTGCGCACCTGTCGGTACCCAAGATCTCGACCGGAGACATCTTCCGTTCGAACGTCACCCAGGGCACGCCGCTCGGCGTCGAGGCGAAGCGCTACATGGACGCAGGCGAGCTGGTTCCGGACGAGGTAACCATCAACATGGTCCGGGACCGGCTGGCCGAGCCCGATGCCAGCGAGGGCTTCCTGCTCGACGGCTTCCCGCGGACCACTCCGCAGGCGGCCGCCCTGGACAAGCTCCTCGCCGACCTGGGCACCGCGCTGGATCTGGTCCTGGAGCTGGTGGTCGACGACGACGAGGTGATCCGGCGGCTCTCCGGTCGGCGTACCTGCCGGGGCTGCGGCAAGATCTGGCACGTCGAGTTCGACGCCACCACCCGTCCGGGAATCTGCGACAGGTGCGGCGCCGAGCTGTTCCAACGCGACGACGACAAGCCGGAGACGATCGCCACCCGGCTTCGTGAGTACAGCGAGAAGACCGCGCCCCTGGTCGACTACTACGGCGCTCAGGGCAAGCTGGTCGGGATCGACGCCACCGGCCCGGTGGAGGACGTCACCACCCGGGCCATCGACGCACTGCGGTCGTACGGCGGCTGAGGTCCCGCCGGACCACGGCGGATAGAGTGCGAACAGCGGGGTACGCATGACGTGCCCCGCTGTTCGGCAACGAAAGGTAATCGCTCCATGCGTCGTCCCCAGCTGGACATCCAGCTGAAGACCCCTGACCAGATCGAGAAGATGCGGGCCGCCGGGCTGGTGGTCGCCGAGGCGCTCCGCCGGATGCGGGAGGCAGTCGCCCCGGGCGTGAGCACCGCCGATCTGGACGCCATCGCCGAGTCGACCATCCGCGAGGCGGGTGGTGTGCCGTCGTTCAAGGGCTACCACGGTTTCCCGGCGTCGATCTGCTCCTCGGTCAACGAGCAGATCGTGCATGCGATCCCGTCGCCGACGCAGGTGCTCGAGGCCGGTGACCTGATCTCGATCGACTGCGGCGCGGTGCTGGACGGGTGGCACGGCGACTCCGCCATCACCGTCGGGGTCGGCGACGTCGACCCGGCGCTGTTGAAGATGGCTGAGGTCGCCGAGGACGCCATGTGGGCCGGTATCGCCGCCGCCGCCCGCGGCGCGGGCAGCGGCAAGGGCCGGCTCACCGACATCTCGCACGCCGTGGAGAGCGCCGTTCGCAAGGGCGGCCGGTACGGCATCGTCGACGGCTACGGCGGGCACGGCATCGGCACCGAGATGCACCAGGACCCGCACGTGCTCAACCACGGCCGGCCGGGCAAGGGTCCACGTCTGGTGCCGGGCATGGCGTTGGCCATCGAGCCGATGATCACGATGGCGTCCCCGCGTACGGTCGAGTTGGCCGACGGCTGGACGGTCGTCACCCGGGACGGCTCGATCGCGGCGCACGTCGAGCACTCGATGGCCCTGCTGCCGGACGGCGTGTGGGTGCTCACGGCCTTCGACGGCGGCCGCGCCCGCCTGGGCGACCTGGTGACCGCCCGCCAACCAGCAGCCTCCACCACCCCCTGAGCCCCACACCCACCCGCGCCGTCGCCACCCCACCCCGTCTCACCCCGTTGATCATGGGGTTATCGGCGCGACACGCCGCTCTCCCGGCCGGTAACCCCATGATCGACGGCGACGGCGGGCGACGGCGGCGGCGACTGGCGACCGCGCGGTTTGGTGGGGCGTGGGGGTGGCTTGGGGGTGGCATGCTTGCCGGCATGGACGGGCGCGACGGAATGCGAGCCGCGGACGCGGACCGTGCGGCGGTGGCCGAACGGCTGCGGGTCGCCCTCGACGAGGGTCGACTGGACCTGCACGAGTACGACGAGCGGTTGCAGCGGGCCTACGCGGCCCGCACGTACGCCGAGTTGGAAGCTCTGCTCACCGATCTGCCGCCGGTGACGCCGACGCAGTCGTCGGTCCTGGCGCCGGCCTCGGTCGGTGGACCGGCGGTCAGCCCGCTGGCCGGCCAGCCCGACCAGGTGCCGACCGGTGATGCCACCGCACGTTGGTTGGGTGAGGTGTGGCTGCCGTACCTGAAGGTGATCGCCATCGTGGTGGCCATCTGGGCGGTGACGTCGGTGCTCAGCAAGCAGCTGCTCTACTTCTGGCCAGGCTGGGTGGCGGGGCCCTGGGGTGCGGTGCTGGTGGTGCGTACGGTCACCGGGTTGGCCGGGGGAGAGCCCCGGCGTCAGGCGATCGAGCGGGCGCGGCGGCGGCAGCGCAAACGGGCGAAGCGGGAACGCCGGCGGGAGCTGCGTTCCGGTGAATCGGACGAACGGGACGATCCGCAGCCGGCTGGCTGACCACCGGCGACGTCGCCTCGGGCTGGGAGTGGCCGGGGTCACCGATCGACAGGCGCCCCCATGGAGATCAGCTGGCCCTCGGGTGGGGCTCAGCACCTGACCCGGCGGCGTGTTGGGTGGCCGGTTTGGCGTGCGACTGCAGGCCGGCGTACACTTTCAGATCGGCGCACAGCGTCCACTCCGGCATGCCCACCCTGCGCTTCGGTGGGAGCTGGAGCCGCGGCTGGCGCGGTCTTCTGATTCTGATCAGATTTCCGTGTAAGACGTTGTGGGCCGCCCGGAGCAATCGACGTCAGGACAGCGGAGGACATGCCGAAAAAAGACGGAGCCATTGAGATCGAGGGTCGGGTCATCGAGCCCCTGCCGAACGCCATGTTCCGGGTGGAGCTCGCGAACGGCCACAAGGTGTTGGCTCACATCAGCGGCAAGATGCGGCAGCACTACATCCGCATCCTTCCGGAGGACCGGGTCGTCGTCGAACTCTCGCCGTACGACCTGACCCGCGGGCGCATCGTCTACCGCTACAAGTAGTCCTGACGACGGCCGGGAAGTCCCGTGTCTGTCTTCGACGTCCGGTGTCGCGTAGAGCGCGTCCCTGGGCCAGATGGGAAGTAAGGCAACCGTGAAGGTCAACCCGAGCGTCAAGAGGATCTGCCAGAAGTGCCGGGTTATCCGCCGGCACGGCCGGGTCATGGTCATCTGCAGCGACCCGCGCCACAAGCAGCGCCAGGGCTGACTCAGCCGTCCGGCCGGAACACGGCCGGGTGGTGTTGGTCCAGGCAATCCGCAGCGACACACACATCACACATGCTCGTCCCAGCCGCGAGCGGTACGCCAGACGTACCTCTGCGTGGCTGACCCCCGGTCGGAGGCCGGGGCCCGCTCGGGCAGCGACCGATCCCGGTCGCCGGCGCTCACCGCGTCGGAAAGACGGGACGGCCGGTAGCGGGGTGGGACGGGTCCACACCTCCGCCACACATCACGAGGAGTACGCCCGCACATGGCACGTCTAGTCGGCGTGGATCTCCCCCGCGAAAAGCGGTTGGAGATCGCGCTCACCTACATCTTCGGGGTCGGTCGTACCCGCGCCCTGGAGACACTCGCCGCCACCGGCATCTCGCCGGACAAGCGCGCTCGGGACCTCACGGACGAGGAGCTCGTGCAGCTCCGCGACCACATCGAGGGCAACTACAAGGTTGAAGGCGACCTGCGCCGCGAGGTCGCCGCTGACATCCGCCGCAAGGTTGAGATCGGCTGCTACGCCGGCATCCGGCACCGCCGGGGCCTGCCCGTGCGTGGCCAGCGGACCAAGACCAATGCACGGACCCGCAAGGGCCCGAAGCGGACCGTCGCCGGCAAGAAGAAGCCCGGCAAGAAGTAGTTCTTGACCGGATGACGGGGTCGGCCGCCGCCGAGGCGGGTCAGGCCGCAACCCGATCCGGAAAGTCAACTAGGAGCGCACAGACTTATGCCACCGAAGGCTCGTGCCGGAGCCGCTGTAAAGAAGGTCCGGCGCAAGGAACGCAAGAACGTCGCCCACGGGCAGGCGCACATCAAGAGCACGTTCAACAACACCATCGTGTCCATCACGGACCCGACCGGTGCGGTCATCTCCTGGGCCTCCGCTGGCCAGGTGGGCTTCAAGGGCTCCCGCAAGTCGACTCCGTTCGCCGCGCAGCTGGCCGCCGAGGCTGCCGCGCGTCGCGCCATGGAGCACGGCATGCGCAAGGTCGACGTGTTCGTCAAGGGCCCCGGCTCCGGCCGGGAAACCGCCATCCGTTCGCTGCAGGCCGTGGGCCTCGAGGTCGGCCAGATCGCCGACGTCACCCCGCAGCCGCACAACGGGTGCCGTCCGCCGAAGCGTCGCCGGGTCTGAGAGGTAGAGAGAGATGGCTCGTTACACCGGTGCAGACTGCCGCCGTTGCCGGCGGGAGAAGATGAAGCTGTTCCTCAAGGGCAGCAAGTGCGATGGTCCGAAGTGCCCGTTCGAGTCCCGGCCGTTCCCGCCCGGGCAGCACGGCCGCGGTCGCACGAAGGAGACGGAGTACCTGCTCCAGCTCCGCGAGAAGCAGAAGGCCCGTCGTGTCTACGGCGTGCTGGAGAAGCAGTTCCGCGGTTACTACGAGGAAGCCGTTGGCAAGCAGGCGAAGACCGGTGAGGTCCTCCTGCAGATCCTCGAGTCGCGGCTGGACAACGTCGTTTACCGGGCCGGCTACGCCCACTCGCGGGACATGGCCCGCCAGCTGGTCAAGCACGGTCACTTCACGGTGAACGGCAAGAAGGTCGACATCCCGTCGTACCGCGTCAAGGAGCACGACATCATCGAGGTTCGGGGCAAGAGCAAGGAGCTCACCCCGTTCGTCGTCGCGCAGGCTCAGGCCGGCTCGAAGACGGTTCCGGCGTGGCTTGAGGCCATCCCGAGCCAGATGAAGGTGCTCGTGCACTCCCTCCCGGCCCGGCAGGTCATCGACACGCAGGTCCAGGAACAGCTGATCGTCGAGCTCTACTCCAAGTAGTCCGAGCTCGTTCGGTGGCCCGCCCTTCGGGGCGGGCCACCGGAACAGTTTGTGTCGTGGGCGTCAAATAGCGGGCGCCCCGGAAGAGAAGAGAAAAGATGCTCATCAGTCAGCGGCCCTCCCTCTCCGAGGAGTCGATCAACGAGACCCGGTCGCGGTTCGCCATCGAGCCGCTCGAGCCGGGCTTCGGCTACACCCTGGGTAACTCGCTGCGGCGCACGCTGCTGTCGTCGATCCCGGGCGCGGCCGTCACCTCGATCAAGATCGACGGTGTCCTGCACGAGTTCACCACGATCCCCGGTGTCAAGGAGGACGTGGTCGAGCTCGTCATGAACATCAAGGAGCTGTGCGTCAGCTCCGAGCACGACGAGCCGGTCAGCATGTACCTGCGCAAGCAGGGCCCGGGCGACGTGACCGCGGGCGACATCCAGCCGCCGGCCGGCGTCTCGGTGCACAACCCGGATCTCAAGCTCGCCACCCTCAACGGCAAGGGCCGGCTCGACATGGAGCTGACCGTCGAGCGGGGCCGGGGCTACGTGACGGCGGCGCAGAACAAGCAGTCCGGCGCCGAGATCGGCCGTATCCCGGTCGACTCGATCTACTCGCCGGTGCTGAAGGTGACCTACCGCGTCGAGGCGACCCGTGTCGAGCAGCGCACCGACTTCGACCGGCTGATCATCGACGTCGAGACCAAGCCGTCGATGGGTCCGCGTACCGCGCTGGCCTCCGCCGGTTCGACGCTTGTCGAGCTGTTCGGGCTGGCCCGGGAGCTGGACGAGACCGCCGAGGGCATCGACATCGGGCCGTCCCCGCAGGACGCCCAGCTGGCGGCGGACCTGGCCCTGCCGATCGAGGAGCTGGACCTCACCGTCCGCTCCTACAACTGCCTCAAGCGCGAGGGCATCAACTCCGTTGGTGAGCTCATCGGGCGTACCGAGGCCGACCTCCTCGACATTCGCAACTTCGGTCAGAAGTCGATCGACGAGGTCAAGATGAAGCTCGCCGGGATGGGTCTCGGGCTGAAGGACTCGGCTCCGAACTTCGACCCGGCGCACGTCGTGGACACCTTCGGCGAGGCCGACTACGACACCGACGACTACCGCGAGACCGAGCAGCTCTAGTCCGCGCTGCCGCCACAACTGAGGAGCACCAAAAATGCCCACGCCCACCAAGGGCCCCCGCCTCGGCGGCAGCCCCTCGCACGAGCGGCTGATGCTCGCCAACCTGGCGACCGCGCTGTTCCAGCACGGCAAGATCCAGACCACCGAGACGAAGGCCCGTCGGCTGCGTCCGCTGGCCGAGCAGCTCATCACCAAGGCCAAGCGCGGTGACCTCGCCTCGCGGCGGCGGGTGCTGGGTGTCGTCAAGGACAAGGACGTGGTCTACGCCCTGTTCGACCAGATCGCGCCCCGGTACTCCAACCGCCCCGGCGGTTACACCCGGATCGTGAAGACCGGTCCGCGCAAGGGTGACAACGCGCCGATGGCCATCATCGAGCTGGTGGAGGAGCTTCAGGTCGCCGAGCCCAAGGTGAACAAGAAGACCGCCTCCCGCAAGGCCGCGCAGCAGGACAAGGTCGAGGCGCTCGCCCCGGCCGAGGAGACCCCGCAGTCGGCGTCGACCGACCAGGACTCCGAGGCGCCGGTGTCGGCGTCCGGTGACACCGACGCCGCCCGCGAGGACAGCGACGAGGCCACCGAGAACAAGGCCTGATCAAGGGCAACGTCGGGCCCGGCACCCCTCACGGGGTGCCGGGCTCGATCCGTAACAGGAGGTACGAGGTGGACGAGCGGATCCGGCTGCGGCTGGACGTCTCGTACGACGGCACGGACTTCTCCGGCTGGGCCGCCCAGCCGACCCGGCGCACCGTCGCGGGTGTGCTCGTCGAGACCCTGGACCTGGTCCTCGGCGCCGGCGCGGTCACCGGGCTGACGGTGGCCGGGCGTACCGACGCGGGAGTCCACGCCACCGGGCAGGTCTGCCACCTGGATCTGCTGGTCGACGTGTGGCGGCAGCACGAGGGGCGGCTGCTGCGTCGCCTGGCCCGGCTGCTCCCCACCGACGTGCGCGTCCGGGCGATGACCGAGGTGCCCGCCGACTTCGACGCCCGGTTCTCGGCGACCTTCCGGCGCTACGAGTACCGGGTCACCGATGCGCCCTTCGGCGCGGAGCCGCTGCGCCGGCACGAGGTGCTGGCCTGGCCGAAGCCGTTGGACCTGGCGGCGCTGAACGCCGCCGCGGCCGGGCTGGTGGGGGAGCACGACTTCGCCGCGTACTGCCGGCGCAAGGAGAACGCGACCACGTTGCGCGAGGTGACCCGGCTGGACTGGCGCCGTGATCCGGACGGCATCCTGGTCGCCACCGTGCAGGCCGACGCGTTCTGCCAGGCGATGGTGCGCAGCCTGGTGGGGGCGATGCTGGTGGCCGGGGACGGTCGCCGCCCGGTCGAGTGGCCGGGCAGTCTGCTCACCCGTCAGGACCGCTCCAGCGAGGTGACTGTGGCTCCCGCGCGTGGGCTGACCCTGGTCGCCGTCGGCTACCCCGCCGATCCGTCCGAGTACGCCCGCCGGGCCGACCTCACCCGTCGACTGCGGGTCCCGGTCGAGGGCTGACCGCCGAGGGGTGGCGGGCCTCACTCCCCGGGCAGCTCGCCGTCGGCGCTGGCGGCGGTGGATTCCGGTGTCGGCTGGGCGGCGGTGCCACCGTCGGCCCGCTGTTGCAGGACGCCCCGGCTGAGGTGCAGCTCGATCATGTCGAACAGGATCTCGCGGACCGTGGTGTCGCCCGCCTTGATCGCTGCACCGTCCGCGCGGACGACAAGCGCGTACGCCAGGTAGTGGCCGCGTACCTGCCAGCCGACCCGGGCGGGGGCGCTGGTCAGCACGTCGGTGCCGTCGCCGTCGCCGGCGGTGAGGCCACGGAACCGGCCCTTCCGCTCGTCGAGGAGAGGGCGGATCCGGTCCCGGGCCCGTTCCGCGCTGACCTTGTCGGTGAGGTTGAAGAGCCCGGCGGTGACCAGGTGGTCGCCGTCGGGCGTCCGCAGTGTGGCCCGGACGACCTGGTTGCAGCCGAGGAGGGCCAGCAGGTCGGCGACCTCACCGGTGGCGGCGACGGCGCAGCTTCCGCTGGACTGCGTCTTGAGCACCTGGTAACTCGGCTGGCCGTCGGTGAGTGTCAGCTCCTTGCCGGGGAAGAGTTCCTTGGCGGTGAGCGGGGCCTGGTCGGATTCCCGGGAGTCGAGTGCCGGTCGTTCCGGTCCGGCGGTTGCCGGGACGTAGTTCGGCTGATTCGTCGGGTTGGCCGCCGGTTCCCCGTCGCGCTCGTCGAGCAGCGCGGCGGCGCCGAGGCCGCAGAGTGCGAGCAGCACCAGGACGGCCGCACCGCCGATCAGCACCTGCCACAGCCGGCCATTCCCGCGCCCGGCTCCGGGCTGCGCGGCGGTGGCGGAGGTGTAGACCTGGCTGCGGGGCTCCTCGGGCGCGATGTGGGCACGGGTCGGCGCCGGCTGCGTCGACGGCAGTGCGAGCTGGTTCGCGCGGGGGAGCGACGGAGTGGGGAAGCGGGACGGAGAGGGCCCGGCCGGCGGGGGCGGACCGGCGCCGAACACCGACAGGTCGGACCCGGGCTCCGGGTACTCCTCGAAAGCGTCCTCATCGGACTCGTACCGATACACCATGTCGCCCAGAGTAGGAGCGATTGTCCCTTTAGGGGGTAATATCGGGTAAATGTGTGCGTGGGTCGCGTCATGGCCGGCCCGGACCGGTGCGAGAATTGCCGGCGTGACCGGCGACCACTACTTCAGCGCTCAGCCCGCCAGCGACGCTCCGCCGCGCGAGGTCGAGTTCTCCGTCGCCGACCGCGACTACCGGCTCGCCTCGGCCGGCGGCGTCTTCTCCGCCAGCCGCCTCGACCCGGGCACCGCCGTACTCCTGCGCAAGGCCGAGCTGCCCGCGGCCGACACCGCCGGCGACCTGCTCGACCTCGGCTGCGGTTTCGGCCCGATCGCGTGCGTGCTGGCCGACCTGGCACCGGCGAGCACGGTCTGGGCTGTCGACGTCAACGCCCGCGCCCGCGAGCTGACCGCCGCCAACGCGGCCCGGATCGGAGCCGCCGACCGGGTCCGGGTCCACGCCCCGGAAGACGTGCCGGCCGACACCCGGTTCGCCCAGATCTGGTCCAACCCACCCATTCGGATCGGCAAGGACGAGCTGCACGAGCTGCTGCTGCGCTGGCTGCCCCGACTCGCACCGGACGGCGTCGGCTGGCTGGTCGTCGCCCGTCACCTCGGTGGCGACTCGCTGCAACGCTGGCTCACCGAGCAGAGCTGGCAGGTCGAGCGGTACGCCAGCCAGAAGGGCTTCCGGGTGCTGCGGCTCACCCGGTAATTGGATGTCCCTCCCGCCCTCACTGGGGCAGGATCCCGGCGTGGGATACGTGGATGTGGCAGCGGTCGGGCACGTTCTGCCCGACGGTCGGGAACTCTTCGCCGACGTGTCGTTCCGGGTGGGTGAGGGCAGCAAGGTCGCCCTGGTCGGGCCGAACGGCGCGGGGAAGACGACCCTGTTGCGGATGGTCGCCGGTGACCTGCCGGTGCGCAGCGGCGCCGTCGCGCGGGCCGGTGGCCTGGGCGTGATGCGGCAGTTCATCGGCATGATCGGCGACGAGTCGACGCTCGCCGACCTGGCATTGTCCCTGGCCCCGCCGTCGTTGCGCGACGCCGGCCGCCGACTCGCCGAGACCGAGGCGGCCATGCGGGCGGCCGAGGCCCACGGCAAGTTCAGCAACGCCGCGGGCAAGGCCCAGTTGGCGTACGCCGGCGCGCTCGGCGCCTGGGGCGAGGCCGGCGGGTACGACGCCGAGGTGCTCTTCGACACCGTCGCGACGATCGTGCTCGGCCAGCCCTGGGACGCCGTCCGGGACCGACCGGTGCGCACCCTCTCCGGGGGCCAGCAGAAGCGGTTCGCGTTGGAGCTGCTGCTGCGCGGCCCGGACGAGGTCCTGCTGCTCGACGAACCGGACAACTTCCTCGACGTACCCGGCAAACGCTGGCTGGAGGCGCGACTGCGCGAGTCGACGAAGTCGGTGCTCTACGTCTCGCACGACCGCGAGCTGCTGGCCCAGAGCGCCGATCGGGTGGTGGCCGTCGAGGGTGGCAGCGCCTGGGTGCACCCGAGCGGCTTCGCGAGCTGGTACGAGGCTCGGGTGGCTCGACACGCCCGCCTCGACGAGCTGCGTCGACGCTGGGACGAGGAGCATCAGAAGCTGCGCGAGCTGATGCTGATGTACAAGCAGAAGGCCGCGTACAACGACGGGTTGGCTTCGCGCTACCAGGCCGCGCAGACCCGGCTGCGCAAGTTCGAGGAGGCCGGGCCGCCGCCCGTACCCCCGAAGGACCAGGACATCCGGATGCGGCTGAGCGGCGGGCGGACCGGCAAGCGCGCGGTCGTCTGCGAGCAGTTGGAGCTCGACGGCCTGACCTTCCCCTTCGACCTGGAGATCTGGTACGGCGACCGGCTGGCGGTGCTCGGTGCCAACGGCACCGGCAAGTCGCACTTCCTGCGGCTGCTGGCCCGGGGTGGCACCGACCCCGACCCGGCCAACGGGCCGGTCGACGGGGCGGGCGCGCTCGCGCCGGTGGCACACGACGGTACGGCCCGCCTGGGCGCCCGGGTCCGCCCCGGGCACTTCTCCCAGACCCACGACCGACCGGAGCTGATGTCGAAGACGCTCGTCGAGATCCTCTGGCGGGGCGACGAGCACCGCACCGGGATGGATCGGCAGGCGGCGATGGGGGTGCTCAGCCGCTACGAGTTGGCCGCCCAGGGCGACCAGCGCTTCGGCACGCTCTCCGGTGGTCAACAGGCCCGGTTCCTGGTGCTGCTGCTGGAACTGTCCGGAGCGACGCTGCTGCTGCTCGACGAGCCCACCGACAACCTCGACCTGGCCAGCGCGGAGGCCCTCGAAGCAGGCCTGAACGCGTTCGAGGGGACGGTGATCGCGGTCACCCACGACCGCTGGTTCACCCGCTCCTTCGACAGGTTCGTGCTGTTCCGAGGCGACAGCGAGGTGGTGGAGACCCCGGAGCCGGTCTGGGACGTGGGCTGAGCGGTCCGTGGGTCCGCCGCGGCCGACCGGCATAGGGTGGATCACGTGACTGACATGACCTATCGCCGGCTGGGCGACTCCGGGCTCGTTGTGTCCGTGGTCGGCATCGGCTGCAACAACTTCGGCCGCAAGCTCGACCTCGACGGCACCCGCGCGGTGGTGGACGCCGCCCTGGACGCCGGGATCACCCTGTTCGACACCGCCGACATCTACGGCGAGCCGCAGGGCAGTTCCGAGGAGTTGCTCGGGCAGGCGCTCAAGGGCCGCCGGGACGACGTGGTGGTGGCCACCAAGTTCGGCATGGACATGAACGGCCTGAACGGGCCGGACTTCGGCGCCCGGGGTGCCCGGCGCTACATCGCCCGTGCCGTCGAGGCGTCGCTGCGCCGGCTCGGCACCGACCACATCGACCTCTACCAGATGCACGAGCCCGACCCGGGCACCCCGATCGACGAGACCCTCGCCGCCCTGGACGACCTGGTCCGCGACGGCAAGGTGCGCTACCTGGGCAACTCCAACTTCGCCGGCTGGCAGATCGCCGACGCGGACTGGGTGGCCTCGTCCAACGGCCGGTCCCGCTTCATCAGCGCGCAGAACCACTACAGCCTGCTGGAGCGCTCGGTCGAGACCGAGATCATCCCGGCCTGTGAGCGGTTCGGCCTCGGCATGCTGCCGTTCTTCCCGCTCGCCAACGGGCTGCTCACCGGCAAGTACAAGCGCTCGGGTCAGCCGCCGGCCGGCAGCCGGCTCTCCGGCGGAGGCCGGTACGCGGAGCGGCTCGCCGCGGCCGACTGGGACACCATCGAGGCGATCGAGGCGTACGCGGCCGAGCGGGGTGTGAGCATGCTCCAGGTGGCGATCGGTGGGCTGGCCGCCCAGCCGGCGGTGACCTCGGTGATCGCCGGTGCCACCACGCCGGAGCAGGTACGCGCCAACGCCGCCGCCGGCACCTGGGAGCCCAGCGACGAGGACCTGGCGGCACTGCGCGCCATCCTCTGAGCCGCCTCCTGATCAGACGCAACCGGGCCGGGCCGCTCGTCGCGGCCCGGCCCGGTTGGTGAAACGCCTGTCGGTCAGTCGCTCGGCGTGGCGGTGCGGCGGCGGCCGAACAGCATGGCCACCCCCATCGCGCCGGCGACGAGGACCAGGCCGGCCGCCGCGTACAGCCACCAGCCGGCACCCGCCCCACCGCCGTCAGTCGGCTCGTTGACCGCCACCGGCTTGGGCGCCGGCGGAGACTGCGCGGCACGGGCCTGCACCGTAGCGGTGGCCTTGGCCGGCAGGGGAGCCGGCGAGTTCACCGTCACCTTCCACGTGCCGGCGCTGAGCACCTTTCCGCTGCTGTAGAAGCCCTGCCCCTCGGGCTGCGGCTCCAACTGCACCGGGCCGACCTTCTGCCCGTCCGGGCCGGTGGCGGTGAGCACCAACCGCACCACCCGGTCCAGCCGTCGGCCATCGGCGTAGGTGGCCTGGATGGTGACTCCCTCGGCCCCGTCGCCGGCCACCGTCAGCTTGAGTGTGTCGGCCCGGGCGGCCGCCGGGGCAGCGGACAACAGGGTCAGGGCCAGCCCGGCGAACACGGCGGCCAGCACCTTGCGGATAACCGTCACGGACATCTCCTCGACTACGAATGAGGGAGGCCCCTCCCCGACGCCGAAGCGTCGGGGAGGGGCCTCGTCGGATCAGAGCTGGCGACCGGGTGCCAACCGGGTGGCATCGCCACCGAGCCGCCCGGTGCCCTTGACCGGTTCGCCGTCGTTCGCCTTGACGCCGGCCTTGCTGGCCGCGCCGCCGAGACGAACGATCATCGCGTCGGTGTCCCGCACCAGGACATCCCTGACCTCCGCCTCAGCCACCAGGGTGGCGTCGGCGGCGAGCGTGCGGAACGCGGTCAACTGCTTGATCGCCTTGTTGTCGTTGCCGGCAGCCTCGGCCTGACGGGCCGCGTCGAGCTTCGCCGTCAACTGCTTGTGCGCCTTGGCCGAGAGCCGACCCGTCGCCTTGAACCGGTCCAGCAGGTTCTGCATGTCCCGGAACGAGGTGGTGACGAAGAAACGGACCGCCGAGGTGGTCTCATTGCCCGCCTTGTCGGTCGCGGTCACCGTCAGCTCGTGCAGGCCGAGCGGCAGCTCGTACATGGCCTGCAGGGTGCCGCTGGTGTACGCCTGACCGTCCAACGTGCCGACCACCGCGGCGATGCCCGAGGTCGGGTCGACAGCCTGCCAGGACACCCGAACGTCCTGGCTGTCTCCGTAGAGCTGGCCGTCGGCGATCCCGGACACCAGCAGCGTCGGCTTGGTGCCGTCGATGCGCACCACCGCCGACTTGAGCGTCTCGACGTTGCCGGCCTTGTCGGTCGAACGGAACAGCAGCTCGTGCTGCCCGTCACCGGTCACCTCGACCGGCGTCGTGTACGGCGTCCACGCGCCACCGTCCAGCGACCACTCCACCGTCTTCACGCCGGAACCGGCGTCGGTCGAGGTCAGCACGACGGGGATCGTCCCGTCGTGCCAGCCGGCGTCGTTCGCCGGAGCGAACGTCGCCGAGGTCACCGGCGCGGTGGCGTCGATCTTGGCGGAGACCGTCTTCGTCTCCTCCACGTTGCCGGCCTTGTCGGTCGAGCGGAACCGAAGCTCGTGCTCGCCGTCGCCGGTGATGGCCACCGGTGCGGTGTACGCCGTCCAGGTGGTGGCCCCGTCCAGCTGGTACTCGGTGGTGGCGAGACCGCTACCGCCGGCCTCGTCGGCACCGGTGAGCGTGACCGTCACCGGCCCGGTGTACCACCCGTCGGTCGGGGTGCCGGAAACCGCAGCCGTCGTGACCGGAGCGGTCTCGTCGGCCACCTTCGTGCTGAGCCGGAAGTAGTCGAACGAGGCGGTCTTCGACGCCGTCTGGTTGGCGCCGAGGGTGAACAGACCGACCTTCGGGGTGGCCCCCACCGCGCTGTTGGTCAGTGCCTCCAACGCGGTCCAGGTCGTCCCGTCCGCCGAGTACGACGCGGTGAACGTGTTGCCCGTGCGGGCCAGCCGCAGGTGCCACACGGCCGAGGTGAGGCTTGTCGCCTCCGGCTGCGGGGTCTGCACCACCCCGGCGATCTCGCTGCGGAACTCGATCCGCCGCGTCACCGCCTGGCCGGCCTGGTTGTCCGCGATGAAGTCGAACTTGACGTAGTTGTCGTCGTCCGCCTGCACGAGCAGACCGGCCTGCTGGTACTGCTCGTTCAGCAGGCTGCCGTCGACCTTCGTCTCCAGGGTCCAGTCGCCGGTCGGCGCGGTCTGGAGGATGAAGTTCTTCGGCCCGGTGTTGTCGGTGCCGTAGATGTCACCGTTGGGCACGTCGATCCGCAGCGCGCCTCCGGAGACCCGGTAACCAGCGGGGTCTTCCCGCGTGACGGCGTCCCACCGGCACTTGTCCAGCGAGCTGCCGGTGAACTCGTCCGACGGCTCGACCGGGCCGGCCGGAGCGTCCGGCGTGACCACGAACGAGTCGAAGGCCGCGTCCACAACAGGTGCCTCGGTGCCACCGTTGAGGGCGAAGACCCCGATCCGCGGGTTGGTGATGCCGGCGAGCGCGGCCGAACGGCCAACCGGGGTGAAGGTCTGCCCGTCGCCCGAGGCGGACGCGGTCAGGTTCGTCCCGTCGCTGGTGATCCGCAGGTACACGGTGTCACCCGCCGGTGCGTTGGTGGCGTCGGCGGCCTCGTTGCGCGGCGTGGCGGCCGTCTCCCGGATGAACTCCACCCGGCGGCTGCCGTTGTACAGCAGGTCCACCTTGGCGTAGTTGTCGTCGTCGCCGTACACCAGCAGGCCGGCCTGCTGGTAGTTGGCCGTGACCGGCAGGGTGACCTTGGTGGTCATCTCCCAGGCGCCGGTCGGAGCCGCCTGGAGCACCAGGTTGGTGGCGTCGTTGCGAGCCCCGTAGAGGTCACCCACCCCGGTGGGCAGCCGCAGCGCGCCCCCACTGAGCGAGTAGAGCTGGTTCTCCCGAACCACGCTGGTCCAGCGGGCCTTGTCGAGGCTGTTGCCGTTGAAGTCGTCCGAACGCGCCCCGAAGCAGGACGTGTCCGGAGCGTCCACCCGCACCGGCACCGTGGCGTACGCCTTGGCGCCCTTGCTGTCGGTCACCGTGAGGGTGGCCGTGAAGGTGCCCGGGTTGGTGTAGGTGTGGCTGGCGTCCAGGGTGGTCGCCGAGCCGCCGTCACCGAAGTCCCAGGCGTACGTCAACGGGGTGTTGCCCTCGGCGTCGGTGGCCGTGCCGTCGAAGGCGACGGTGACCGGCGCGGTGCCGGTGGCCGGGGTGGCCGTGGCACTGACCGCAGGCGGCGCGTTCTCGGTGACACCGCGGCCGACGAAGTCCATCCAGTTGACGTTGAACAGCGAACCCGTTCCGCCGTTCGGGTCGCGGGCCACGAAGTACAGCGAACCGCTCGCGGCACCGGTGACCGGCGCGCTCACGTCCGTGTACGTCTGCCACGCCCCGGTCGACGGCACGACGGCCGTGGCGACCACCGGTCCGTCAACCGCACCGGCGCGGACCTCGATCCGACCGCCAGCGGCGGCCGAGGCGGCCCGGAACCGGATCTCGGTGATGTTGGTCAGGTCCGCCGGAGCGACCGACCACCAGTCACCGTCCTCGATGAACGCGATGCTCTGGCCGCCACCCGCGGTGTCGGCCCCGGCCTCCCGCTGCACGCCGGCGTCTCCGCCGCCGGTGCTCACCGGCGTCCGCCCGGTGGCGGTGAAGTACTCGGCCTGCTTCTGCTTGGGCTGCAGGATCTCGATCTGCCGACCGGTGAGCGCACCGGCGCCGCCGGCACCACCCTCGTCGGTGTAGGTGGCCTCGAAGACCGCGAAGACGTTCGCCTCGGCGCCGTGCCCGGAGGCGAGCGACGTCTGGACGGTGCCGGTGCAGCCGGTGTGCTGCTCCAGCGGGTGGGCGTGCTCGTCGTGACCGAGCAGCACCTGGAGGTTCACCTTGGCGCAGTCGATCTGCCCGTCCTCGGGGTCGGTCACCTTGATCGTGTACTTGACCTGGTCACCCCAGTTGAAGAAACCACCGTCCGGCGGGAACTCGATGGTGACCGTCGGTGCGGTGTTGCCCACGGTGACCGGCACGTTGGCCACCGCGGTACGGCCCTTCGGGTTGGTCACGGTGAGCTGGGCGGTGTAGTTGCCCGCCGTCGCGTAGGTGTGCGTCGGGTTCGCCTCGGTGGAGGTCTGCCCGTCGCCGAAGGCCCAGGCGTAGGTGAGCGCCCCACCGTCCGGGTCCCGGGAGCCGGCGCTGGAGAACGTGACGGTCAACGGCGCCGGACCCGAGGTGGGGTTGGCGGACGCCGCCGCGATCGGCGCGCGGTCACCGGCGGTGTAGTCGATCCGGTAGATGCCGGAGTTGTCGTTGTTGCCGCCGAAGCCGCTGCCCCACTCGATCAGGTACAACGCGCCGTCCGGGCCGAACTCGAAGTCCATCGGCCGGATCATGCTCATGCCGGTCAGCAACTGGTTGATGTCCACCAACGACTTGCCGTCGGCGGTCACCTGCATCGTGTACATCTTGTTCTGGTTCCACTCGCCGAGCAGCGCCTTGCCGTCGTAGTAGGCCGGCCACTTGCGGGTGGAGTTGAGGTTGGGGTCGTACCGGTAGGCCGGGCCGCCCATCGGCGCGCCACCGCCACCGATCTCCGGGTACCGCGCGTCACCGGCGTAGCCGTAGTCGACGGTGGCCGGGACGACCGGTGGGAGGTTGGTCAGGCCGGTGTTGTTCGGCGAGTTGTTCACCGGCGCCGCGCAGTCGAACTTGTCGCCGCTCGGACCGGACGGGAACGTGTAGTCGTTGTAGGCCTCGTTCGTCCCCGTGCAGTACGGCCAGCCGTAGTTGCCGGGGGTGACGATGTTCCACTCGACCAGACCGCGGGGGCCACGGGTCGGGTTGTTCGCGTTGGCGTCCGGTCCGTAGTCACCGACGTAGAGCGTGTCGGTCTTCGGGTCGGTGCCGATCCGGAACGGGTTGCGGAAGCCCATCGCGTAGATCTCGGGACGGGTCTTCTCGGTGCCCGGTGCGAAGAGGTTGCCCGTCGGAACGGTGTACGTCCCGTCGTCCTCCGGGTGGATCCGGATCACCTTGCCGCGCAGGTCGTTGGTGTTCGCCGACGTGCGCTGCGAGTCGTAGTCCTGGCGGCCCGGTCGCTCGTCGAGCGGCGAGTACGCGTTCGACTCGAACGGGTTGGTGTTGTCACCGGTGGCCAGGTAGAGGTTGCCGGCGCTGTCGAAGGTCATGCTGCCGCCCGCGTGGCAGCAGGTGTTGCGCTGCGTGTCGACCCGCAGCACCTGCTTCTCGCTCGCCAGGTCGATGGTGTCGCCGGTCACCGTGAACCGGGACAGCAGGTTGCGGGTGACGTTGTCGTTCGGGGCGTAGTAGAGATACACCCACTTGTTGGTGGCGAAGTCCGGGTCGAGCCGGATGCCGATCAGGCCGTCCTCGTTGCCGGTGAAGACGTCCAGGTCGACGGCGGTGACGGTGTTGCCGGTGTCCGGCTTGATGATCTGCACCCGGCCGTCGCGCTCGATGTAGAAGACCCGCCCGTCGGGGGCGATGTCCAGCTCCATCGGGTTGCTGGTGTTGCTGTCCAGGGCGATCTTCTCGAAGTTCGAGGTCTTCGTGGCGCCGCAGTCGGCGTCCTCGACACCGGCTGCGGTGCGGATGCCGCCGAGCAGGTGGGACAGGAACTCGGGCTCGGCGAACGACTCCCGGGTGTGTCCGCCACCGGTGTACCAGGAGCGACCGCCGTCGAAGTCCTGACACCAGGAGGTCGGGTGGTCGGCGCCCATCGCGCCCGCGCCCGGGGTGTAGCTCTTCTCGTCCAGGCTGGCCAGCACGTGCACGTCCGGCCGCGGGTTGGTCTGGAAGTTGTACCACTCGTCGAACCGGGACCAGCGGTCCGGCAGCTCGGCCGTGGACGGGTGGGCGTGGTCCTCCACCTTCACCGTGGCCTGCTGGTTCTGCGGGTGGTTGGCGAAGTACGCGCCGACCAGGTCGCCGTACCAGGCCCAGCTGTACTCGGTGTCCGAGGCGGCGTGGATGCCGACGTAACCGCCGCCGGCCTTCACGTAGCGCTCGAACGCCGCCTGCTGCTCGGCGTTGAGGACGTCACCGGTGGTGGAGAGCCAGATCACGGCCTTGTACTTCGCGAGGTTGGCGTCGCTGAACGCGGCACCGTCCTCGGAGGCGTCCACGGTGAAGCCGTTGGTGGCGCCGAGCTGTTGGATGGCGGCGACACCGGTGGGGATGGAGTCGTGCCGGAAGCCGGCGGTCTTGGAGAAGACCAGGACCGAGAAGGGATCGTCGGCGGCCTTCTGGGGCGCCTTGGGTGCCACCTGGGTGACCGGGGTTCCGGCCGCTGCCTCCCGTGGGGGGACCTGTGCGGCGGCCGGCGCGGCCTGCGCGGGCGTGCCGAACAGGCTCGTCGAGGCGAGAGCAAGGGAGATGAGGGTTGCGGTGATTGGTACGCGGGCACGACGAGAACGGGACACGCCGCCTCCTGTGTCGTAGTGACGGAGATCGCGGGAGTCGGCACGCCGAAGGCCGTCCCTGATGGAGCCGGTGGTCACACCGTGCCAAGGTGCCCCCACCGACATTTTGTCGAATCGCTAAACAAATTAATTCGACTGGCTCGATGTCCGGCAAGATGCCGGCGGGTAACGGTTCTGCAACGGCAGGCGACATTCCGAACAGGACCGCATGAACCGCCACACAGATCTAGCTCGATTCGGTGCGTTCCGGCCCACCGGCCGCCGCCGAACCTCGCCTTGGCAGACCGACGGATCTGTCGTACGGTGACACGCAAGTAACCCACGGGAGCCCGGTGTACCGGGCTGAGAGGGGGGCTGACAGCCCCCGACCGTCGAACCTGATCCGGATAATGCCGGCGCAGGGAGGAGAGTTGCCGTGCCGTCCCTGGGGCGACTGCATCTGATCACCGACACCCGACCCGGTCGGGACCCGCTCACCGTGGTCCGGGCCGCCCTCACGGTGGCCCGCGCCGACCTGGTCGTGCAGGTCCGGGTCGAGGACTCCGCCACCGACCGCGAGGCGTACGAGTTGGCCCGGCGGGTGCTGGCGCTCTGCCTGTCGTACGAGGCGACTTGCCTGGTCAACGACCGGCTGCACGTGGCGCTGGCGGTGGGCGCGGCCGGCGGACACATCGGAGCGGACGACCTCCCGGTGGCCGCCGCCCGTCGGGTGCTCGGCCCCACCGGTGTGCTGGGAGCCACTGCCCGCGCGCCGGAGACGGCAACCGAGGCCGTCGCGGCGGGCGCCACCTACCTGGGTGTCGGCCCGTGCCACCCCACCAGCACCAAGTCCGGCCTGCCGGACCCGATCGGGCCGACCGGGGTCCGCGCCGTGGCCGACGCCGTCGACGTGCCGGTCATCGCGATCGGTGGCGTGACCGCCGCGCGGGTGCCGGAGCTGCGGGCCGCCGGGGCGTACGGGGTGGCCGTGGTCGGTGCGGTGTCCGCCGCCGCCGACCCGGCGCGTGCGACCGCCACGCTGATCGAGGCCCTGACGTGCTGACCGGCCGGTTCCCGTCGGCGCCGTCGATCGACCGGACCCGGCCGGACGTGGCGGTGGTCGGGGCGGGGCCGATCGGGCTGGCGATCGCCTGGCGCTGCGCCGCCCGTGGGCTACGGGTGGTGGTGCACGATCCGGCACCCGGCTCGGGGGCGTCGGCGGTGGCCGCCGGCATGCTCGCCCCGGTCGCCGAGGCGTACTTCGGTGAGCGGCAACTGACCGAGCTGCTGCTGGCGTCCGCCGCCCGCTGGCCAACCTTCACCGAGGAGTTGGCCGACGCGACAGGCGCCGACATCGGCTACCGCACCGAGGGCACCCTGCTGGTCGGGTTGACCGGCGACGACCTGGCCGAGGCGCGCCGGCTGTGGGCGTACCAGCAGGGGTTGGGCCTGCCGGTGACCCCACTGCGCCCCAGCGAGCTGCGCGACCGCGAACCGGCGCTCGCCCCCCGGGTGCGCGGCGGCGCGCTCGCGCCCACCGACCACCAGGTCGACCCCCGGCTGCTGGTGCCGGCGCTGCGCACGGCCGCGCAGCGGGCCGGCGCGGCGCTGGTGCCGCACGGTGTCCGACACCTGTCCGACGTGGACGCGGGCGTCACGGTTGTCGCCGCCGGCTGCGGGTCCGCCGCACTCACCGGCCTGCCCGTGCGGCAGGTGAAGGGCCAGATCCTCCGGCTCCGCGCGCCCGGCGGCGTCGCGCCGGGCTTCCGGCACGTGATCCGGGGGTACGCCGACGGCGAGCACGTCTACCTGGTGCCCCGCGCCGACGGTGAGGTCGTCCTCGGCGCGACGGTCGAGGAACGGTCGGACACCACGGTCACCGCCGGCGCCGTGCAGCGGCTGCTCCGCGCCGGGGTGGACCTGCTGCCCGAACTGGCCGAGTACGACCTGGTCGAGGCGGTCGCCGGGCTGCGCCCAGGTACCCCGGACAACGCGCCGATCCTCGGGCCCCTGCCCGGCCGGCCGGACGTGCTGGCCGCCACCGGTCACCACCGGCACGGCATCGTGCTCACCCCGATCACCGCCGACCTGATCGCGGACCTGGCGCTCACCGGCGTACCCGATCCGCTGCTCGCGCCCTTCCGGCCGGACCGGTTCGCCGGCGCGGCGGCGGACGGCGGACCCGAACCGACGATGAAGGGGGACCTGTGGAGTTGACGGTGAACGGGGCCGGACGAAGCGTCCCGGCTGAGATGTCCGTGGCTGACCTGGTCGGTGTCGTCGCCCCGCAACCCCGGGGGGTGGCCGTCGCGGTGAACGGCGAGGTGGTGCCCCGGGCAGGCTGGGCGACCACGGCGCTGCGCGACGGCGACCGCGTCGAGGTGCTCACCGCGGCGCAGGGCGGGTGACGGGCGTGTCGTTCGAGCTGGGTGGGGAGACGTTCACCTCACGGCTGATCCTCGGCACCGGTGGTGCCGCCAACCTGCACGTGCTGGAGCAGGCCATCCGGGCGTCCGGCACCGAGCTGGTCACCCTGGCCCTGCGCCGGGTGGACACTGCCCCGGGCACCGCTGGCGGGCTGCTGGACCTGCTGGACCGCTGCGGGGTACGGCTGCTGCCCAACACCGCCGGCTGTTATACGGCGACCGAGGCGGTGAAGGTGGCCCGGCTGGCCCGGGACGCGTTCGACACCGACTGGGTGAAGCTGGAGGTGATCGGCGACGAGCGGACGCTGCTGCCCGACGGGATCGAGTTGCTCCGCGCCGCCGAGGAACTGGTCGCCGACGGCTTCACCGTGCTGCCGTACACGAGCGACGACCCGGTGCTCGCCCGCCGTCTCGCCGACGTGGGCTGTGCCGCGGTGATGCCGGCCGGCTCGCCGATCGGCTCGGGGCTGGGCATCGGCAACCCGCACCACATCCGGCTCATCCGCCAGGGTGTCGACGTGCCGGTGATCCTCGACGCCGGCATCGGCACCGCCTCCGACGCGGCCCTGGCCATGGAGTTGGGCTGCGACGGGGTGCTGCTGGCCAGCGCGGTGACCCGGGCCGCGGACCCGGTGGCGATGGCCACCGCGATGCGGTACGCGGTCGAGGCGGGCCGGCTCGCGGCCGGCGCCGGCCGGATCGAGCGCCGCTTCCACGCGCTCGCCTCCACCCCCGACGAGGGAAGACCCGACCTGTGACCGGCCCGCCGCCACCCGCAGGCCCACTGCCGCCGGGAGGCCCGCTGCCGCCCGCAGGCGCGCTGCCGCCGGGAGATCTTGGAAGCAAAGTGCCCCTGGAGGGGCCGATTCCTTCCAAGATCTCGTTGGGGACCGTGCCGTCGGGGGTTGTCGTTCTGACCGATCGTCGGCTGGTTGCTCGCGGTGGGATTGAGCGGGTTGTTGCGGGTGCGGTGGCCGGGGGAGTGCGTTGGGTGGTGCTGCGCGAGATGGACCTGCCCCGCGTCGAGCGCGCCGCCCTCGCCGCCGGCCTGCGCGCGATCCTGGCCGACGTCGGCGGGACCCTCGTCGTGGCCGGCCCCGACCCGCTCGGCGGCGACGCCGTCCACCTGCCCGCCGCCGGCCCGTACCCGCCGCCGACCCACCGCCTGGTCGGCCGCTCCTGCCACGACGAAACCGAACTGAACCGCCTGACCACCGAAAAATACGCCACCATCTCCCCGATCTGGCCCACCAAGACCAAACCGGGTTACGGCCCACCCCTGGGACCGGACGGCCTACGGAAGCTGACCAGGATCAGCCCCGTCCCGGTACTGGCGCTGGGCGGCCTCGAAACCCCAGAACAGGTAACCGCCTGCGTAGAGGCAGGAGCCGCAGGGGTGGCAGTGCTGGGCGCAATCATGCGAGCAAAAGACCCCGCCGAAACAGCCACCGCCCTGACCAGCGCCTATGTCGAGGCGGTCACCCCAAAGCTGACCCAAACCCGGCGCGGGGTCACCCAGGTCTCCACGTCAGGGCTGCGGCTGACCGTGCCCACGCAGGGATCAAGCCTGACCGCCCGGAGTGGGCACGGTCGGCCGCAGCCCCCAACCGCAACCAGCAACGGTCCGCCGCAGCCCGCAACCGCAACCAAGAACGGCCAGCCCCCAACCGCAACCAAGGAGGAGAAGTGACCCCAACCACCATCCTCACCATCGCCGGCTCAGACTCCGGCGGCGGCGCGGGCATCCAGGCCGACCTCAAGGTCTTCGCGGCGCTGGGCGCGTACGGCACGAGCGTCCTCACCGCGGTCACCGCGCAGAACACCCGTGGTGTCGACGCCGTGCTGCCGCTGCCGCCGCGCACTGTCGTCGAGCAACTGGAGAGCGTACTCACGGATTTCACCGTGCGCGCGGTCAAGACGGGGATGCTCGGCACCCCGGCGGTCGCCGACGCGGTGGCCGAGGCTGCCCGGGACGGTCGGCTGCCTCAGCTCGTCGTCGATCCGGTGCTGGTCGCCACCAGTGGACACCGGCTCGGTGTGGTGGGTGCGGTGGAGCGGCTGCTGCCGTACGCGAGGGTGGCGACGCCGAACTGCGCGGAGGCCGCGGCCATCACCGGACGCCCGGTGGACGACGTGGCCGGGATGGTCGTGGCCGCCGAGGCTCTGGTGGCCGGCGGCCCGGAGTACGTCGTGGTCACCGGCGGTGACCTGGACGGCGGCGAGGCGGTCGACGTGCTGCACGGCGGCGGGGTGACGACGCTGCTGCGCGCCCCCCGGGTGGACACCCGGCACACGCACGGCACCGGGTGTTCGTTCTCGGCGGCGATCGCCGTGCGGCTCGCGCTGGGCGATCCGGTGCCGGCGGCGGTAGAGGCCGCGAAAAAGTACGTGCTCCGTGCGCTGACCGGCGCACGGAGTTGGGAGCTGGGCGCGGGGCGTGGACCGCTGGACCACTTCGGCTGGTCCGCTTGATCACCAGGGAGGCTGTCATGCAGGCACGAGGCAAGGTGTACGTCGAGGGTTCACGGCCGGATGTCCGGGTGCCGTTCGCGGAGGTGGGGCTGACCGGGGATCTTCCGCCGGTGCGGCTCTACGACACGTCCGGTCCCGGGTCGGACCCGGAGGTGGGGTTGCCCGCGTTGCGCGGCCCGTGGATCGCCGAGCGGGGTGACGTGGCCCCGGTCCGGGGCGCGGGCACGCCGCTCGCCGGCGCGGACGGTCGCCGTCCCACCCAGCTCGCGTACGCGCGGGCCGGGGTGGTGACGCCGGAGATGGAGTTCGTGGCGATCCGGGAGAACGTCGACCCGGAGCTGGTCCGGGCCGAGATCGCCGCCGGCCGGGCGGTGCTGCCGCTCAACGTGAACCACCCGGAGTGCGAGCCGGCGATCATCGGCAAGGCGTTCCTGGTCAAGGTGAACGCCAACATCGGCACCTCGGCGGTCAGCTCGTCGGTCGCCGAGGAGGTGGAGAAGCTCACCTGGGCCACCCGCTGGGGCGCGGACACCGTGATGGACCTGTCCACCGGGAAGCGGATCCACGAGACCCGCGAGGCGATCGTGCGGAACTCGCCGGTGCCGATCGGGACGGTGCCGATCTACCAGGCGTTGGAGAAGGTCGGCGGCGACCCGGTGAAGTTGAGCTGGGAGGTGTTCCGGGAGACCGTGATCGAGCAGGCCGAGCAGGGCGTGGACTACATGACGGTGCACGCCGGGGTGCTGCTGCCGTACGTGCCGCTGGCCGTGGACCGGGTCACCGGGATCGTCTCCCGGGGCGGCTCGATCATGGCGGCGTGGTGCCTGGCGCACCACGAGGAGAACTTCCTCTACACCAACTTCGCGGAGCTGTCCGCGCTGCTCGCGCGCTACGACGTGACGTTCTCGCTCGGCGACGGGCTGCGTCCCGGTTCGATCGCGGACGCCAACGACGAGGCGCAGTTCGCCGAGCTGCGCACGCTCGGCGAGCTGACCAAGATCGCCTGGGAGCACGACGTGCAGGTGATGATCGAGGGACCCGGTCACGTGCCCATGCACAAGATCAAGGAGAACGTGGACCTTCAGCAGGAGTGGTGCCACGAGGCGCCCTTCTACACGCTCGGCCCACTGACCACCGACATCGCGCCCGCGTACGACCACATCACCTCGGCGATCGGCGCCGCGATGATCGGCATGTTCGGCACCGCGATGCTCTGCTACGTCACGCCGAAGGAGCACCTCGGCCTGCCGGACCGGGACGACGTGAAGGCGGGCGTGATCGCGTACAAGATCGCGGCCCACGCGGCGGACCTGGCCAAGGGGCACCCCGGCGCGCAGGACTGGGACGACGCGTTGTCGAAGGCCCGGTTCGAGTTCCGCTGGGAGGACCAGTTCAACCTCTCGTTGGACCCGGAGACGGCGCGTTCGTACCACGACGCGACGCTGCCGGCCGAGCCGGCGAAGACGGCACACTTCTGCTCGATGTGCGGCCCGAAGTTCTGCTCCATGAAGATCACGCAAGAGCTCAAGGAGTACGCGGCACGCGGCATGCAGGGCAAGTCGGAGGAGTTCCTCTCCGGCGGAGGCAAGGTCTACCTGCCGCTGGCCTGACCTGCGCCGGGCCGAGCGCGGCGAACCCGCCGTCCCCGAGGTGATCCACTCGGGTTCACTGGTATTGCGGTATCCGGGCGGCTAGGACAGCCCGAGACCAATGAACCCGAGTGGATCAGGCGCAACCGATCGGGGTTCCGGCCCCCCCGGCCGGCGGCCGGGGGCGGTGCCGGCCGGTGGGTCAGTCGCGGTGGTGCCGGCCGGTGGAGCGCAGCGAGCGTCGGCCGCTCTCCTGCTCGGGCTCGTTGTCCGACACCGGCTTGCCCAAACCGGCGACCCAGTCGACGAACTCCTCGTCCTGGGTCGGCAGGGCCTCCGTCGCGTCCGATGCCTCGGCGCCCTTCTCGTCGCTGCGGGACCTGTTGCGGCGGAACAGACCGCCGAGCCGTCCGCGCCGGGAAGGTTGCTCGGCCACCTTCGCGTCGGTGCTCGCCGGGTCGTCGGTGCTCACCGGATCGCTGGTGTCGGCGATGCTCGCCCGGTCGCCGGTGGTGGCCGGGCCGCTGGTGCTTACCCGGTCGCCGGTGGGCGCGCCAGCCCAGCCCGGTACGACCGGAGATTCCGCCGGGACCGGATGTCTGGTCGGAGCGGCCAACTCGCTGGCCACGGTCGTCGCCGGCCGGGCCGTCGAGCTGTCCGACGACCCCGTCGGGGCGGCGCGGCGGGTGGTGTCGAACGCGTTCCAGGTGCCGGCCTGGCTCAGATCCGGCAGCGGTACCCGGTGCCGGGGCTTCGGCGCCGGCCCGGTCGGCTCGTCCGGCCCGGTCGGCGGCTCCGCTGCGGTGGCGCCCGACTCGGACGCCTGTGGTGGCACCGCTGCCGTGGCTCCCGACTCGGACGTCTGTGGTGGCACGGTCCAGGCCGGGGTGACCGACCAGGACGACGACGCCGGCGTCCAGAGGACCGTGTCCGGGCCGCTGGCGACGGGACCGTCTTCGGCGGGCCGCGCGCTGGTGGTCTCGCCCGCCCCGGCGGCGGCCGACCCTCCGGCCGGTTCGGCCGCTCGCGCCGTGGGACCGGTGCCGACGACGTCCGGGGTACGCGGCGGATCGACCGCCTCTGCCCTGGTGCCGGCCGGGGTAGCCGGTGCCCCGGCCGGACCGCTGGTGGTCGGGATGGGGGCGAACGCCGGACCGGTGGTGGTCGGGACGGGGGTCTTCGTCGGACCGGTGGTGGTCGGGACCGGTGTGGCGGTCGGACCGGTGGTGGTCGGGACGGGTGTTCTCATCGGACCAGTGGCGGTCCGGGTCACGGGGGTTCTCGTCCGACCGGTTCTGGTCGCCGGGGCCGCTGCTTCCGTGGAGGTCGCGGCGGTCGGGGTGGCCTCGGCGGTCGGGGTAGACGTGGTGTCCCGGCCCTCTCTGTCCGGCACGGCAGTGCCGGCACCCGGCTCGTCGGAGGTCGTCGACCCCGGCGTGCTGTCGGCGGGCTTGGTGGTGGCGTCGAGCGGGCCGGCCTTCGGCTTGCGGGCACGACGCGGCTTGACCGTCAACGGTGCGTCGGCCGTGCCAGGCTCGACTCCGCCCGTGCCGGTGGTTGCCGTGGTGGCCGCGCCCGTGTCGGTGGTCCCGGCGCTGCCCCTGGTCGCGTCGGTGGTTGCGGTGCTGGCCTTGTTCGCGTCGGCAGCGGTCGCGCTGGCAGCGCTCGTGCTGGGCGTGCCCGTGCTGGCGGTGCCGGCGCTGGGCGTGCTCGTGCTGGGCGTCGCCGTGCTGGGCGTGGCCGTGTTGGGCGCGCTCGTGCTGGGCGTGGCCGTGCCGGGCGTGGCCGTGCTGGCGTTGCCGAGGGTGGGCGTGCTCGCACCGGCCGTTCCGATGCTGGCGGTGCCGGCGCTCGGCGCGCTCGCCCCGGCCGTTCCGGTGCCGGCGCTCGGCGCGCTCGCCCCGGCCGTTCCGGTGCCGGCGCTCGGCGCGCTCGTGCTGGGCGTGGCCATGCTGGCGGTGCCGGCGCTGGGCGTACCCGTGCTGGCGGTGCCGTCCGTGCTGGTTCGGGCCGTGCTGGTCGGGGCGGAGGTGGTGGTGTCCCTGCGGGTGCTGCGTCCACCGCTCGTGCCCGTCGCGGTGGGGGCGGTCGGCGCGTCGGCTGCGGGACCATCTGTCGGGGTCGCGCGCCCGGCCGTGGTGCTGGTCGGGCTGCTGGCGGCGGGGGAGATCGGTGCGGACATCGCGGCGGTCTCCGCCGGAGAGGTGACGTCGTCCCGGCTCGCCGTGGGCGTCGGCCTCCCGGCGGTGAACTCACCTGTCGGATCGGTCCGCCAGGTCGCCGAGGTCGCCGGAGCGGCAGGCGTCGCACCGTGCTGGCCGCTCGCGGTGGTCGTCGGCCAGTCCCAGTGGGCCGGCACGGTGCGGACGCCGTCGGAGCCGTCCGCGGCACGCGGACCTGGGGTGGTGTCGGCAACCTTTCCGCCTACCAGTACCCCGCCGGCTGGCGACCCGCCGGCCGAGGGCGCGTCGGTCCGCTCGGCGGCGTCCGGGTCGTGCTCCCGACTCGGCGACGCGGCGTTGGGCAGGGCCGGGCCGGTGGGGAGCGGGCGCAGGATGGCGCTGGGTTCGATCGCCTGCGAATCCGGGGTGCGAGCGCGTGTCGGCCAGCGCAGCAGCGCGGCGGCGGCTGCGCCGAGCGCGCCGGCGAGGATCGCGATCAGCGAGCCGTAGTAGGGATTCACCTGGTAGCGGTCGACGGAGTCGCCGGGGCCGGCGGTCAGGTAGGCGAACGCCACCAGCACCGGACCGGCCACCCCGGTCGCCCCGCTGATCAGGGGCTCCTGCCCCCGCCAGCGAGCCAGCCCGGCGGTCGCGGCCCCGGCCAGCAGCGCCACGATGGGCAGCAGGAGCAGCGCCAGCCGCTGGGCGGCAGAGTCGCTCAGCCAGCTTGGCTCGAGCACACCGAGCCGGACGGTCGGCAGCGGGCCGGCCGTGCCGAGCGACGGCAGGACGGAGATCAGTGCCAGCAGCCAGACCACGCCGGCCACCGCCGTCATGTTCCAGCCCAGCTCGGGCCGGAGCAGCACCGCGATCGCGGCGCCCGCCCCGATCACCGCGCCCAGTACGGCGCAGATGCCCACCGCCCAGACCGGGTCGACGGAGATCAACTCCGCGGCGCGGGCGGGCTGCATGCAGAGCGGGGCGATGACGGTGGCGCCGAGCGCCGCCGCGCCGCCGATCGCCAACTGTCGGCCGGTGCTGGCCGCGGGTGCATCGCTGCGCGCGAGGCGTCCGGTCAGGACAGCACCGACGACGGCGGCGTTCGCGGCGAACCAGCCCACCCAGACGAGCTGGGCGGGCCACTGGTTGACGGTCGTACCGGTGAAGGCGCCGGTCAGCCGGACGATGCCGAAACCGTACGCGACGCCGAGCTGGCCGGCCCCGGCCAGCACGCTCACCCCGAGCGCCGTGAGCAGCAGTCTGCCCCAGGTCCGAAAGGCCATGTCCGGCACGTTACGCACCCCGTACACCCGACCGCCACCGGCGCGCCGCGCGGCGCGTCGGCTCGCCGCTCGGCGGGTCTACTTGAGTTCGACCAGTCGGGCCAGGTAAGTCGTGTCTCCGACATTGGTGAGCATGTGTACGGCTCCGGGGTCGCGGTAGACGACTCCACCGGTGGGCTCGTCGGCGTCGATGCGCGTGCCGTCGATGGTCTGCACGACGTTCTTCGCGCCCTCGATCGCCACCACCAGGTACGGGTGGTCATGCCTGTGCAGCGGTTGGCGCTCACCCGGCTCGAGCCGGATGTGCCAGACCCGGACCCGGTCGTTCTCGTACACGATCTCCTGGCCCACCGGCCCGAGTTCGGTTCCGTCGATCACGTCGGTCATCGTTCTCCGTCCAGTTGGGGGAGCACCTCGGCGGCGATCAGCTCAAGGTGGTCGAGGTCTGCGAAGTCGATCAGGCGCAGGTGGACGCGGGTGGCGCCGATCGCGGCGAACTCGCCGATCCGCTGCGCGAGTTGCGCGGGGGAGCCGACCACCGGGTCCTCCGGCGGCAGCGCGCTCTTCTCGTGCAGAGGCGCGGCCCGACGCTGGGCCTCGGCGTCGGTGCGGCCGATGGCCACGACGAGCCCGGCGGAGAGCACCAGCGGCGGACGACCGGACTCCGTCCGACCGGTGCGCTCGCACGCCTCACGTACCCGGTCGAACGCGGTGGCGGTGTCCGCCACGGACTTGAACGGCATGTTGAACTCGTCGGCGTACCGGGCGGCCAGCTCGGGGGTGCGCTTCGGGCCGCGTCCGCCCACGATGATCGGCGGTCCGGGCGCCTGCACCGGCTTGGGTAGGGCCGGCGCGTCCACCAGGCGGTAGTGGTCGCCGCTGAAGCTGTAGGTCTCCCCGGCCGGGGTCTGCCACAGCCCGGTGATCACCTCAAGTTGCTCGGCCAGCCGGTCGAAGCGCTCGCCGACCGGCGGGAACGGGATGCCGTACGAGGTGTGCTCGCGTTCGTACCAGCCGGCGCCGATGCCCAGGTCGACCCGGCCGCCGCTCATCTGGTCGACCTGCGCGACCATCACCGCGAGCGGGCCGGGCAGGCGGAAGGTGGCCGACGTCACCAGGGTGCCGAGCCGGATCCGCTCGGTCTCCCGGGCCAGCGCGGCGAGGGTCAGCCAGGCGTCCGTCGGGCCGGGCAGTCCCGGGTCGGCGCCCATCGACTGGTAGTGGTCGGCGCGGAGGAAGCCCTCGTACCCGCAGGCCTCGACCAGTCGGGCGAACCGGAGCTGCGTGTCGTAGCTGGCGCCACGGTTCGGCTCGGTGAAGACCGACACCCGCATGGTCATCGTCCTTCCGCGCCGGCCGTGGCCGGCTGGTCGCGTTCCATCAGCAGCTCGTGCAGGTCGGCGCTGACGCGTGCGACATCGGCCAGGTGGGCGTTGCGGCCCAGGGTGCGCGGCCGGGGGATGGTGACGTCCACCACCTTGCGGATCCGGCCGGGGCGGGGGCTCAGCACGACCACCCGGTCGGCGAGCAGCACCGCCTCGTCGATCGAGTGGGTGACGAAGACGATCGTCGGCTTGTTCTCCATGTGGACCCGCTGGAGTTCGCCGGAGAGTTCCTCGCGGGTGAGCGCGTCCAGCGCGGAGAACGGCTCGTCCATCAGCATCACCCGGGGCTCGCCGATCAACGAGCGGCACAGCGACACCCGCTGCTGCATGCCGCCGGAGAGTTCGTGCGGCAGCCGCTTCTCGAACCCGGCCAGCCCGGCCACGTCGAGCAGTTGCCGGGCGCGCTCGCGGTGCTTGGCGCGGCTCCAGCCGAAGATCTCCACCGGCAGCATGACGTTGTCCAGCACGGTGCGCCAGGGCAGCAGCGCCGGCTTCTGGAACAGCATGGCGATGTCCTGGCGGGGACGGGAGATCGGCGTGCCGGCCACGGTGATCTCACCGGCGGTCAGCGGGAGCAGCCCGGCGATCAGGCGCAGCAGTGTGGACTTACCGCAGCCGGAGCGGCCGAGCACGGCGACGAACTCACCCTCGGCGACGTCGAGGTCGATGCCACGCAGCGCTTCGACCCGGCCTGATCGGCCTTCGAAGGTACGGGACACCCCCGCCAATTGGATCATCTCCGGCGTACCTCCGCTGAGTGGACGGTCAGGAATCCGGCAAAGGCTAGCTGGCCTGCCCTCGTATCGCACTGTCCGGGGTGGTCATGAGGTTGTTTCCGTTCCGCAACCCGATACGCCTGGCGTCGCAACTGTGGCTTTCTCGTACGCTGTGCCCGCGAAGAGTCCCCCCACGACGGCGGCGCCCGGCTTCCACCCCTCCCGCCGGCCCGTCATGACAACCCCCTCCGGCGGCCTGTCGGCCCCGGCTGGAAAGGACATGGTGCTACTGATGAGAAGGCTGACCCGTACGGTCGCGACGGCCGCGCTGGCCACTGCCCTCGCTCTCGTTTCCGCCTGCAGCAGCGGGTCGGACTCGTCTGACGCCAAGGGCGGCAAGGGCGGGGGACTGGAGAAGGTGACCTACCTCACCTCCTTCGGCAACTTCGGCCGTGACTCCTACGCCTGGGTGGCGAAGGAGAAGGGCTTCTTCAAGGACGCCGGCTTCGAGGTCGAGATCAAGCCTGGTCAGGGCACCGGCGGCGTGATCCAGACCATCGTCGGTGGCCAGGCCGACTTCGGCCCGGTCGACCTCACCGGCAGCCTGCTCCAGGTCGGCAACGGCCAGGCGAAGGACTTCACCGTGGTGGCCGCGATCCAGCAGCGCACCATGGCCGGCATCGCCTCGGTCGAGGGCAAGAGCATCGCCACGCCGAAGGACCTGGAGGGCAAGAAGCTCGCCGATACGCCTGGGTCCGTGGTCCGCAACCTCTTCCCGACGTACGCCCGGCTCGCCGGTGTGGACGCGAGCAAGGTGACCTGGGTCAACGGTGAGGCGCAGGCCCTGATCGGCACGCTCGCCTCCGGCGCGGTGGACGGCATCGGCCAGTTCGTCGTCGGCCAGCCGACCATCGAGGTGGTGGCCAAGAAGAAGGCAGTCATGCTGCCGTACAGCAACGTGATGCAGGACCTCTACGGCAACGTGCTGATCACCTCCTCCAAGATCGCCAAGGAGAAGCCCGAGATGGTGAAGAAGTTCACCGCGGCGCTGCTCAAGGGTCTGGATTACAGCCTGGCCAACTCCAAGGAGGCCGGCGAGATCCTGAAGAAGAACGTCGACGCCGCCAACCCGGTCGCCGCCGCCGCCGAGCTGGAGCTGATGGCCGCGTACGTCCGCTCCGGCAACACCGGTACCGCGATCGGCACCCTGGACAGCGGTCGGGTCGCCAAGAGCATCGCCATCCTGCAGGGCGCGGGCGCGCTCAAGCAGAACATCACCCCCGAGCAGATCATCGACTTCAGCCTCGCGCCGAAGGCCTGATCGTCCGGTCGTCACCAGGGGGTGCGTCCCGCCGGTCTCCGGTGGGGCGTACCCCCGTCGCTCGTCGGCCCCCGGGGGGCCGTGGGACTTCGAGGAGGACAAGATGACCGACGTCCGGTCGGTGGACCCGGCGGTGGCGACATCCCCACCCATGGGTGTCGGACCCGAGGCGGGGCGGGCGGGTCGAGGTGCCGGTCTCCGCGCCGGGGCCGGGGCGGCGCTGCTGCCCGCGGCCGGCCTCCTGGTCGCCCTGGCGGCGTGGTGGCTGATCGCCCGGCTGGAACTGGTCCATCCGGCGGCGCTGCCACCGCCTGGCGATGTGCTCACCGCGTTCGTCGACAAGCCCGCCCAGATGCTGGAGCACACCTGGGACACCCTGCTGGAGATCCTGATCGGCTTCGCGCTCTCGGCGGCGGCCGGCATCCTGATCGGACTATCCCTGGCCAGTTCCGGCACGGTGGAGCGGATGTTCACTCCGCTGCTGGTCGCGGTGAACGCGGTGCCGAAGATCACGTTGGGCCCGTTGCTGGTGGTGGCGCTCGGTTGGGGTCAGAAGCCGATCCTGACCATGGTGTTCCTGCTCTGCTTCTTTCCGATCGTGCTCTCGACCGCGACCGGGCTGACCACCACGCCCGCTGATCTGGCCGAACTGGTGCGTTCCTGGAACGCCTCCCGCTGGCAGGCGTTCCGCAAGGTGCGCTTCCCGGCCGCGCTGCCGCAGATCTTCGTGGGGCTCAAGGTGGCCATGCCGCTGGCCGCGATCGGCGCGGTGATCGGTGAGTTCCAGGCCGGCGAGAGTGGCCTCGGCTACGTCATCACGCAGTACGCCGGCGTCGGCGACACCGCCACCGCGTGGGCGGCGATCATGTTGGTGGCGTTGGTGAGCATTCTGCTCTACTCGGCGCTTCTGTTGATCGAACGGTTCGCGCTGCCCTGGGTGCGCGAAACCACGAGCAGCCGCTGACCCAGGCGACAAGATCAAGATTGGCAATGCGCAGGGCCGGCCTCCCGTCGGGGAGGCCGGCCCTTTTTGGTGGTCGACTCGGTTAGAGCGAGATTGATGACGCCGAGTTGATCATGCGTCAACCGGTGGCCCGGCGGTCGTCACCCGGCCAGGCGCCAACGGCCGTTACGGGCGACGAGCGTGGTGAGCGCCTGCGGCATCAGCCCGCTGTGGTTGTCCGGCGTCATTCGGATCGGGCCCGACAGGCCGTCCATCTGGGACGTTTCGAGCACGTTCCGAATGCCGTCACGGTCCACCTTCCCGATGTCACCACCGGCCCGAAGTTCCGCGTCGGCGATCAACTGGACGGCGTCCGCCGCAAAGGACGAGGACCCGTTGTAGCCACCGAAGCGCGCGGTGTAGTCCTGGAACCACTGCCGCCGCGCCGCCTTGGCCGGTGTGGTCGCGATGACGTCGTCGATCACCATCGTCTGGGTGTAGATCAGCGTGGCCCGTTCGGTCGCCCTGGCCGCCGCCCCGAGGAAGAGGTCGCCAGCGGCACCCGCGTCGAAGTAGAGCGACCCGCGGAAGGTGGTCTGGGAAGCGCTGGTGGCAGCCAGTGTCGCCTGCTCCGGCGGGGTCCAGAAGATCAGCGCGTCGGGCTTGCCCGTGGCGAGCTCTCGGATCTGCTGGCTGACGTCCGTGTCGGTGGTCTTGACCCGCTGTTCACGGAACGTGATGTTGGCCTTGTCCAACTCGCTCTTGAGCGCGGTCGCGCCCTCCTGGCCGTAGGCGTTGTCGCTGACGAGCACGCCCACCTTGCGCATGTTGTTGCGACGCAGTTCGGTGGTCAGTGCGGCCGCGCTGTCCGGGGCGTTGGGGCCGAGCTTGAACATGTAACGCCGTTCCGCGACCGGGCTGGTTATGGCGCCGGAAGCGGCGAGCGCAATGGTGGGAATCCTCTTCTCGTTGATGGTTCCGACCGCACCGACGGCGCATTCGTTGCAGCCACCCATGATGATGGCGCTGACCTTGGAATCGCTGCTGGCGTCGACGATGTTGCGAAGTGACTCGGCCGAGTCGGAACGGTTGTCCATCACTCGCAGTACGATCTTCCGGTTGTTCAGTGCTCCGGAAGAGTTCAACTGGTCCCTCTTGAGTTCCAGTGCGCGCTTGTACGCCTGCCCGACGGGGGCGGCGGCGCCGGAGAGTTCGAGGTCGGCGGCGATCACGATCGGACTCGTGTCCTGCTCCGCCCCGCCGAACTGGCAGCCGGTGAGCGTGGTGGCCACTACGGCCGATGCGAGCGCCGCGATGGTCGCGGAGCGGATGGGGCTCAACTCAGTCCTCCAGGTGCGGGCGCGGGCGCTGCCCGGTCACCGCCGCTAATCCGTCCTCAGTGGAAGACGGGATCTCCTCTGCCGTACGGTGTGCGCGAAGCCTGCAAAACCTTGCCAATGGCCGGCGCTGTGGTCAAGCGCGGACCCCGGTAGCATTTTCGGGACGGTCATCCCACATGCTGGGGTAACGCAATGTTTGCAAAAGCTCACTTTGCATACACGCGTGACCACTCAGGAGTTACATGCCCTGTTCAGGGGCTTGCGGAAATGAAGGTATCAGTTGCCCGGATCACGGGATGCGCTCCATCCGACCGTTTCCTACCTCACTGCGGCTTCCCAAACCCGATCTTCTCTGATGAAATCGCGGCCGTGCCGCGCGTGGTCCCCTCCGCTTACGGCATGGCTCGGTGGGTCAGGCGGGGAAGAAACGACGGAGGCGATGTCGTGAGCACCGGACCGACGACCCTGCCCGCGCTCGGTGACAGCGCTGGGCGTACGCCCCGGCGAGTGCCGAGGCTGCGGGACACCCGGATCCGGTCCAAACTGGCGATGATCCTGGTCGTCCCGGTGGCGGCCGTGATCGCGCTGGCCACGGTCCGGTTGGTCTCCGTCGGCGAGGGTGCCTTCGACGCCACCCGCGCCCGGGCACTGACGGCCCTCGCCGTCGACGTCAGCGCGCTGACCCAGGACCTCCAGGCCGAGCGAATGGCCGCGGCGGCCTACCTGGCCAATCCGCAGCAGCCGGCCGACGCGTACAACCTGCGGGTCCGCCAGACGCAGCAGCAGGTGGACGAGTACCGCGCCGAGCGGGGCCGGGTCGGCGGAGTGCCGGCGGCCCTGCGGGACCGGCTGACCGCCATCGACGACCACCTGACCACTCTGGACGTCACCCGGCAGAAGGTGCTGGACCGTCGGCAGATGGCGGTGGCCGAGGCCGTCCTCCGCTACGGCGTCATCCTCACCGACCTGGTCGGCTACGGCGACGGGCTGGCCCAGCTGCCCGGTGACGAGAGTCTGGCGGACAGCCGCCGCGCGGTCGCCGCCTTCGCCCGCGCCAAGGCTTCCGTCGCCGAGGAGGAGGCGGTCGCGTTCACCGCGCTGACGGCGGGCCAACTCGACTCGGAGCAGTTCTCCTCCTTCGTGGCCACGCTGACCAGCCAGCAGGAGGCCCTGGTCTCCTTCTCGCTGGCCGCCGACCCGGTGCAGCGTGCCCTGGTCGACAGCACCGTCTCCGGTGACGCGGTCGGCCTGGCCGACCGGGTCGCCAACGACATCACCCGGTCGGTCGGACAGCGCCCGCTGGTCACCGCACAGGACGCCACCGCCGCCATCGGCGCCGTGAACGACCTGATGCGCTGGGCCGAGATCCAACTGCAGGACCGACTGCTCCAGGAGGCCGACGAGGCGCAGTCGGATGTCATCCGCCAGGCCGTGATCGAGTCGATCCTGGTGCTGCTGACCCTGATCATCGCCGTGTCGCTGGCCGTGGTGCTGGCCCGCTCGCTCAACCATTCGCTGCGCCGGCTGCGTGAGGGCGCCCTCTCGGTGGCCAACCACGACCTGCCCGACGCGGTGCGGCGGCTGCAGAACATGGGCAGCGTGGGCGACGGCGGGGTGGACGAGATCGTCCGCCAGGTTCGGGACCCGATCCAGCTCAACAGCCGCGACGAGGTCGGCCAGGTGGCGTTGGCCTTCAACGTCGTCCACCGGGAGGCGGTGCGCGTCGCCGCCGAGCAGGCCGCGCTGCGTACCAGCGTCTCGGCGATGTTCCTCAACCTGGCCCGCCGCAGTCAGACCCTGGTCGACCGGATGATCGGCGAGCTGGACGCGATCGAGCGCGGCGAGGAGGACCCGAAGCGGCTCGCGCAGCTCTTCGAGCTCGACCACCTGGCCACCCGAATGCGCCGCAACGACGAGAACCTGCTGGTCCTGGCCGGCGCCGACTCCGCCGTGCCGCGTCGCGACGACGCGCTGGTCGTGGACGTGCTGCGCGCCGCCCAGTCCGAGGTGGAGCTGTACAACCGCATCGAGTTCGGGACGGTGGACACCGACATCTCGGTCGCCGCCCACGCCGTCAACGACGTGGTCCGTCTCGTCGCCGAACTGCTCGACAACGCCACCCGCTTCTCACCGCCGAACACCACGGTGGTCGCCGACGGCCGCCGGATCCGCGACTACGTCCTGATCCAGATCGAGGACCGCGGGCTCGGCCTCACCGACGAGCAGCTCGACTCGCTCAACCGTCGGCTGGCCGCCCCGCCGAGCGTCGACGTCGCCGCGTTCCGGCTGATGGGTCTGGCCGTGGTCAGTCGGCTCGCCTCCCGCTACGGCATCCGGGTGGAGCTGCGCCGCAACGTCGAGGGTGGCACCGTCGCCCAGGTGACGTTGCCCGCCGCCACCGTGGTGCTGCCCAGCAACCGAGGCCGCGAGCAGGTGCTCACCCGGCCGCGTCAGCCCATGGCCGTGGAACAGACGCCGCTCACCCCGGCCGGTCACACCGAACAGTTCGCCGGTGCCGCGACCTCGGCGGCGACGCTGCCCGACCAGTGGCGCACCAGCACGCCGGCCCCCGCCCAGTGGCAGTCGCCGCTGGAGTCGCGGGACACCACCCCGGCCGTACAGGCGGGCGGCTACGGCGCTGCCCGCCCGACGGCGCCGCCCGCGCCCGCCCCGGCACCTGTCACCCCGGTCCCACCGGCGCGACCCGCGTACAGCACGAGCGCGGCCGCCTCGTCGGGCGGCCCGACGGTGGCCTACCCGACGATCGACCCGCTGCCCCGGCGCGGCTCGACCGCGGACGCCGCCGACGGCCGCAACGCACCGGGTCTGCCGGTCGGGCCGGTTGCCGGCGCCGGCGCGGTGGCACCGCCTCCCGCGCCGTCGGTGCCCGCCGCACCGGTCAGCACCCGGCCCGAGTTCCCCGCCGAGGCGCCGATCTTCCGGGAGATGGAGGCGGTCTGGTTCCGGTCGCACGGCGACGACGCCACCGCGATCTTCACCCGGCCCACGTTCGACGAGCCGCCACCGCCCGCCACCGCGCCTCCGGCCGACGCGGGACCGCGCGCTCAGCCGAGCGCCGCCCCCGCGCCGACCAGGGCACCGGCCCGACCGCCCCTGCCGACCCGCACGCCGGGCAGCTCCAACACCGACAGCGCCACCGCGCCGGGCTCCTCGGGCCGGGGTGGCGCGACCACCGGTGTGCCGGCGACGCCGCCGTCGTACACCTCGCCGCCGGCCGCCCGGCCGGCCCCTCCCGCACCTCCCGTCGCACCCGCCGCTCCGCCCGTGGACCCGAACGCCTGGCGGACGGCCGCGGACGAGGGCTGGTCCCGGGCCAGCCGGGCCGCCGAGCCGGCTCCGGCCGGGACCACCCGCTCGGGCCTGCCCAAGCGGGTGCCGCAGGCGCAGCTCGTGCCGGGTGGCATCGAACAAAAGAGCGGACGGGACCGCAGCCGGCGGACCCCCGATGAAGTACGCGGTCTGTTGTCGGCCTACCACCGCGGTGTACAACGTGGTCGGACGGCCGGAACGGACCTGAACAGCACCTCGACCAAGGAGAGCCGATGAACAGGCCAGCTGCCATGCAGGACATGGGTTGGCTGCTCACCAACTTCGCCGACAGCGTGGCGGGCATCGCCCACGTGGTGGCGGTGTCCGCCGACGGGCTCCTGCTCGCGTCCTCCCGGGATCTGCCGGGGGACCGGGCCGACCAGCTCGCCGCGATCACCTCCGGTGTGGTGAGCCTGACCGAGGGCGCTGCCCGGATGTTCAGCGCGGGTGGGGTGTTGCAGACAGTCATCGAGATGGACAGCGGGTACCTCTTCCTGATGTCGATCAGCGACGGTTCGTCGATGGCCGTGCTGGCCGCGCGCAGTTGCGACGTGGGCCAGGTCGGTTACGAGATGGCGCTGCTGGTCGAGCGGGTGGGTGCCGCGCTGGTGCCGCTGCCGCGGGACGCAGTCCGCTCGTAGCACCACGGGGCGGCGCTCGGACCAGGCGCCGAGTCAGGGACGGGAGGCGGCACACACCGGCTCCACCGGTAACGAGGAGGTGATCAGGGATGGACCAACGACGCGCTGACCCGCGCGGCGCACTGGTGCGTCCGTACGCGGTCACCCGTGGTCGGACCGAACCTCGTCAGGACATCGCCCTCGAGGCAGTCCTCACCGCGTCTCTCACTCAGGTCGCCGAGTCCCGCTTCGCCGGGCACGACAAGCACCGCATCGCCACGGTCTGTGAGGGCCGAGCACAGTCGCTGGCGGAGATCGCCGCGTACACCCGGATGCCGCTTGGCGTCGCCCGGGTGTTGGTCGCCGACATGGTGGCCGAGAGCCTGCTGACGTTACACACTGCTGCTCCCGCCGAGGGGTTCGAGGAGCGGATGGAACTGCTTGGAAGGGTGCTAAGTGGACTTCGCAGGCTATGACCCCGCTGGGGGGCGGCCAGGCCGGGGAATCGTCTCCGCGAAGATCGTCGTCGCGGGCGGCTTCGGCGTCGGCAAGACGACACTGGTCGGGGCGATCTCCGAGATCACACCGCTGACCACCGAGGCGTTGATGACCGCGGCAGGTGTCGGCATCGACGATCCGTCCAAGGTCCCGGGCAAGGAGACCACCACGGTCGCCATGGACTTCGGCCGGATCACGATGGCCCAGGACCTGATCCTGTACCTCTTCGGTACACCCGGTCAGACCCGGTTCTGGTTCATGTGGGACGAGATCATCCGAGGTGCGGTCGGTGCCGCCGTGCTCGTGGACACGCGCCGGATCACCGACGCGTTCGCCCCGCTCGACTACTTCGAGAACCGCAACCTGCCGTACGTGGTGGCGCTGAACCGGTTCGACGGCGCTCCCCAGTACGAGCTGGAGGAGGTCCGCGAGGCGCTGGCCATCTCACCGCAGGTGCCGTTGGTGATGACCGACGCCCGGCACCGGGACTCGGTCAAGCAGGTGCTGGTGACGGTCGTCGAGCACGCGATGCTGCGGCTCCAGTCCGAGCACGGGCGGGGCTTCCCCACGCCGGTCGGCTGATGCGTCGCGTCACGGCCGGCGCACACCGGCCGGCCGTGACACACGCCCTAGTCGACCCGGAGCCGGTAGCCGCGCTTCACGATGGTCTGCACCACGCGCGGCGCGCGTAGGCCGGCCCGGAGGCGGGCCACCGCCATCTCCACCGCGTGCTCGTCCGCGCCCCGGGGCAGCGTCCGCAGCAGTGCCGTGCGGGACAGCACCCGGCCGGGAGACTGGGCGAGTGCCCGTAACACCGCCATCGGGGCGGGGGCGAGCGGCCGCAACTCGCCGTCGATCACGGCGGCGTGCCCGCGCAGGGTGAGCAGGTGCCCACCGGCCTTGAACGTCATGGTCCTGCGGGGCAGCTCGTCGACGATGGTCCGCACCAGCGCGCCCAGCCGGGCCCGGGCCGGCGCGCTCACCGGCACTCCGTGGCGCAGCAGCGGCTCGGCGGTCACCGCGCCGACGCAACTGGCCAGGACGTCACCGCGCAACGCGGACAACACCGCGTCGCTACGGTCCCCGGCCGCCCGGAGGAGGGCCTCCACCGCGGGTGCCGAGGTGAAGGTCACCGCGTCCACCAACCGGCCGGTGATCAGGTCGATCAACCGGTGCAGCGGCGCCGGGTCGGTCGGCGGCGCCCACCGGTAGACCGGCACCTCGATCACCGTTGCGCCGGCCGCCTCCAGCGCGAGCGTGCAGTCGGGCTGCCGCTCACCGTGCAGCTGCATGGCGATCACCTGCCCGGCCACGCCGCGCCGGCGCAGGTGGTCGACGACCTCGTCGCAGCTCTCCGAGACCGGCGACCACTGGTCGTGCAGCCCGGCCGCACGAATCGCACCGCGTGCCTTCGGGCCGCGGGCCACCACGTACGAGCTGGCCAGCACCGAGCGCAGCGGCTCGGCCAGCCCCCAGCCCTCGGCCGCCTCCAGCCACCCGCGCATGCCGATGCCGGTGTTGGCCATCAGGATGTCCGGCGGCTGGTTGAGGCAGGCGCGGGTCGCCTCGCGCAGCTCGGTGTCGTCGGACAGCGGCACGATCCGCAGCGCGGGGGCGAGCACCACCCGGGCGCCCCGCCGCTCGAGCAGCGCCGCCAACTCGTCGCGCCGCCGGTCGGCGGTCACCCCGATGGTGAAGCCCGCCAATTCTTCCCGCATCAACCCTCCTGTCGCAGCCGCACCTCGACCAGCCCGTCGCGGCAGCGCACGTCGTGCCGCCGCACGGTCACCTCCGGCAGGTCGAGACAGTCGCCGCTGCGCAGGTCGTACACCTGCTTGTGCAGGGGCGAGGCGACCGTCGGCACCCCGCCGCGGCTGCCCACGATGCCCCGCGACAGCACGTACGCCCCGGAGACCGGATCGCGGTTGTCGATCGCGAACAGCCCGTCCGTGGTTCGGAACAGGGCGACCTGCACCCCGTCGACCAGGGCGGCGACGCCCCGGTCCGGTTCCAACCGGTCGAGGAGACAGACGGGGGTCCAGGTCAGCGTGATGGTCTGGGTCATCGCCGTACCTCCGGTAGGCCGAGGGTGACCGGTTGCCGACGGCGACCGTTCGTCGGCTCGGATCCGGTCGGGGTTTGGTCGCGTACGGGCACCGGCTGGCCGCGTTCGCGACCGAAGGTGATCGACGGGTCGGGCACGTCGGGGGCGTTGACGAAGGAGGTGTAGCGGCGCAGCCGATCCGGGTCGTCGAGCACGTCGCGCCACTCGTCGGAGTACGTCGCCACGTGTCGGGCCATCGTCGCGTCCAGCTCGGCGCAGAGCCCCAGCGAGTCGTCCACGATCACCGCGCGCAGGTGGTCCAGGCCGCCGTCCATCGCCTCGATCCAGCCGGCGGTGCGTTGCAGTCGGTCGGCGGTGCGGATGTAGTAGATGAGGAACCTGTCGATCAGCGTGATCAGGGTTTCTGTCGACAGATCGGTGGCGAACAGGTCGGCGTGCCGGGGCCGGAAGCCGCCGTTGCCGCCGACGTAGAGGTTCCAGCCGGTCTCGGTGGCGATGATGCCGAAGTCCTTGCTGCGGGCCTCGGCGCACTCGCGGGCACAACCGGAGACCGCTGACTTGATCTTGTGGGGCGCGCGCAGCCCGCGATAGCGCAACTCCAGCGCCACGGCCAACCCCACCGAGTCCTGCACCCCGTACCGGCACCAGGTCTCGCCCACGCAGGACTTCACGGTTCGCAGCGCCTTGCCGTACGCGTGGCCGGACTCGAAGCCCGCGTCCACCAGCCGCTGCCAGATCTGCGGCAACTGCTCCACCCGCGCCCCGAACAGGTCGATCCGCTGCCCACCGGTGATCTTGGTGTAGAGCCGGAAGTCCCGGGCCACCTCACCGATCACGATCAGCTTCTCCGGGGTGATCTCACCGCCCGGAATCCGGGGCACCACCGAGTAGCTGCCGTCGCGTTGCAGGTTGGCCAGGAAGTGGTCGTTGGTGTCCTGCAACGACGCCTGCTCACCGTCGAGCACGTGCCCGCTGCCCAGCGACGCGAGGATCGACGCCACCACCGGCTTGCAGATGTCGCAGCCGCGCCCCCGGCCGTGCTCGGCGATGAGCTGGGAGAAGGTGCGGATGCCGCGTACGCGGACGATCTCGAACAGCTCTCGCCGGCTGACGTCGAAGTGCTCGCAGAGCGCAGTGGACTGCACCACCCCGGCCGCGTCCAGGAGCTGCTTGAGCATCGGCACGCAGGAGCCGCAACTGGTGCCGGCCCTGGTGCACGCCTTCAACGCCGGCACGTCAGCGCAGCCGTCGGCGATGGCGGCGTCCACGTCGCCCCGCGTCACCGCGTTGCAGGAGCAGACCTGGGCGGTGGCGGGCAACGCGCCGGCGTCCGCGCCGCCGCCCTCCGGCGCGAGCAACGCCAGGGGCGCGGCCGGCAGTGGACCACCCACGCTGGCCCGCAGCGTCGGGTACGCGCTGGCATCGCCGACCAGCACCCCGCCGAGCAGGGTGTGCGCGTCGTCGGAGAGGACCAGCTTCGCGTAGACGCGGGTGGCCGGGTCGGTGAACGTGACGTCCAGGCAGCCCGGGGTCGTGCCGTGCGCGTCACCGAACGAGGCCACGTCGACGCCGAGCAGCTTGAGTTTCGTGGCGGTGTCCGCGCCCGGGAACGTCGCCGCGCCACCGACCAGCCGGTCGGCCACCACCTCGGCCGTCGCGTACCCGGGTGCGACCAGGCCGTGGCAGGTGCCGTCGACAGCCGCGCACTCACCGACCGCCCAGATCCGCTCGTCGGCGCTGCGGCACGTCTCGTCGACAAGCACCCCACCGCGCGGACCCACCGGCAGACCGGCCGTCCGGGCCAGCTCGTCGCGTGGCCGGATGCCGGCGGCCACCACCACCAGCTCGGCGTCGACCGCGTTGCCGTCGGACAGTTCCAGCGCGGCGACCGCGCCGTCCGGGCCGGACCGGATCGCCGTGGTGGCCACCCCGAGATGGGTACGGACGCCGAGGTCGTCGACGTAGCGGCGGAGCATCGCACCGCCGGCCTGGTCCACCTGCACCGGCATCAGCCGGGGCGCGAACTCGACCACGTCGGTGCTCAGGCCGAGCAGCCGCAGGGCGTTCGCCGCCTCCAGGCCGAGCAGCCCGCCGCCGATCACCGCGCCGACCCGCCGGCCCCGCGCGTACTCCCGGATCGCCGCCAGATCGTCCAGGGTGCGGTAGACGAAGACGCCGGGCAGGTCGGCGCCGGGCACCGGCGGCACGAACGGGTACGACCCGGTGGCCAGCACCAGCGCGTCGTAGTGGTACTCGCCCACGGCGGTGGTCACCACCTGCCGCTCCCGGTCGAGGGCGGTGACCGGCTCACCGAGGCGCAGCCGCACCCCCTCGTGTGGGGTGTGCACGTTGAGCTCGTCCTCGCTCACCCCGTCGAAGTACGCCGAGAGCCGCACCCGGTCGTACGCCGGACGCCCCTCCTCGGCCAGCACGGTCACCCGCCAGCACCCCTGCGGGTCGCGGGCGCGCAGCGCGTCGACGAAACGCTGCCCGACCATGCCGTTGCCGATGACGACCAGTTCGCCGCCGTTCATCGCGTCACCTCCACCGATTCCGCTTGGCTCAGCCAATCGACGATGCCGCCCACCGCGTCGCGGCAACCGCCACAACCGGTGCCGGCCCGGGTCGCGGCCACCACCGCGTCGACCGTTCGGGCCCCGGAGCGCCAACTGCGCACCAGCGCGCCCTTGCTCACCGAGTTGCACTGACAGACCGTGACCCCGTCCGGCATCAGTGCCGGTGACGCGGCCGGTGCCGCGGCAACCGTGCCGAGTGCCCGGCCCAGCAGGAGCGCCCGCCGGTCGGTGGGCACCGGGTGGCCGCGGTCGAAGAGCTGGATCACCGTGCCGACGGCCGGGTTGTCGCCGAGCAGGATCGCGCCGACCAGTCGCTCATCCTTGATCCGCAGCCGGGCGTACGTGCCCCGGCTCGGATCGGTGAAGGTCAGCTCCTCACCCGGCCCGCCGCCCACCGGGTCGCCCATCGAGGCCAGGTCGATCCCGGCGGCCTTGAGCCGGGTCACCACCGGCCGGGGCCGGTACCGGGCCAGCGGGTCCGTCCCGGTCAGCACGTCGGCGAGCACCCGGGCCTGGGCCCAGGCGGGGGCGACCAGCCCGGTGAGCACACCGTCGTGTTCGGCGCAGTCGCCGATCGCCGAGATGGCCCGGTCGCTGGTACGGAGCCGGTCGTCCACGATCACGCCACGGCCGACGCTCAGCCCGGCCGCCTGCGCGAGGGCGGTGTCCGGGCGTACACCGCAGGAGAGCACCAGCAGGTCGGCGTGCAGCGTCTGGCCGTCGGCCAGGTCGAGGCGTACACCGGTGGCATCGGTGGCCACGCCGACCGCCGGCACCGCCAGGTGGCTGGTGACGCCGAGACCGGCGAGCGTGCCGGCGAGCACCGCACCGGCCGCCGGGTCGAGCTGCCGTTCCATCAGGTGCCCGCGTGGGTGCACCACGGTGGTGCTGAGCCCTCGGGTGGCAAGACCGCGGGCGGCCTCCAACCCGAGCAGGCCACCGCCGAGCACCAGCGCGCTGCGCGCTCCGTCGGCCGCGGCGAGGATCCGTCGACAGTCGTCCAGGGTCCGGAAGGGGACCACCCGCTCCGGCAGGTCGGCCGAGTCGAGGCCGGGCAGTGGCGGCACCACCGCCCGCGCCCCGGTGGCCAGCACCAGGTGGTCGTAGCCGATGCGTTCGCCGTCGGCGGTGTGGACCTCCCGGGCGGACCGGTCGACCCCGGTCACCGGTACGCCGGTGCGCAGGTCGATACCGTGCCCGGCGGCCTCGGTCAGCTCCACGTCCGGCTCGTCGACCCGGCCGGCCAGCAGGGTGGAGAGCATGATCCGGTTGTACGCCCGGTGCGGTTCCGCCCCGAGCACGGTGACCTTCCGGTCGCCCTCCCGGGCGTGCAGCTCGCCGGCGAGGCGAGCACCCGCCATCCCGTTGCCGACGATGACCACCCGGGCGGTCATGCCTTCTCCACCCGGACCGCGCAGATCTTGAACTCGGGCATCCCGGAGATCGGGTCCACCGCGTCGTTCGTCACCGAGTTGGCCCGCCCGGCCCCGGCGTAGTGGAACGGGGCGAACACCGTGTCCGGTCGGATCCCGGCGCTGAGCCGGGCCGGGGCGCACAACTCACCCCGGCGCGAGGTGACCCGCACCGGGTCTCCGTCATCCACGCCGAGCCGGGCGGCCAGGTCGGGGTGCAGCTCGACGAATGCCTCACCGGCAGCGCGGCGTAGCGCGGCCACCCGGCGGGTCTGGGTGCCGGACTGGTACTGAGCCAGCACCCGGCCGGTGGTGAAGTGCAGCGGGTACGCGGCGCTGACCTCCTCGGCGGCCGGCCGGTGGTCGACGGGGTGGAACCGGGCTCGGCCGTCCGGGGTGGCGAACCGGTCGGCGAAGAGCCGTGGGGTGTCCGGCCCGTCCTCGGTCGGGCAGGGCCAGTAGACGCCGTCGGCGGCGTCGATCCGGGCCCAGCTGATGCCGGCGTAGTCGGCGGCCCCGCCTGCCGAGGCGCGGCGCAACTCGGCGAACACGGCGGCCGGGTCGGCCGGGAATCGCGCCGCCGCACGGGCACTCGGTAGCGAGGTGTCCGGCTCGACTCCCGCTGGTTCGGTGCCGAACGCGCCGGTGGCGGCGACGGCGGCGGTGACGGGTGCCTCGGCGGCGGCCAGCCTCGCCGCGAGGGCGGAGATGATGGCCAGGTCGGTCCGGACGTCCGCCGGGGGCGGGCGGAGCGCGCGCCGGCGCAGCACCCGACCCTCCAGGTTGGTCATGGTGCCGTCCTCCTCGGCCCACTGCGCCGTGGGCAGCACCACGTCCGCCAGCGCGGCCGTCTCGGAGAGCAGCAGGTCGGCGACGACCAGCAGGTCGAGGTCGCGCAGCCGGCTCTCGATCCGCGCCGCCCGGGGAGCGGAGATCACCGGGTTCGAACCGAACACCAGCAGGGCGCGGGGGCCGTCCGGTGTGCCGAGCGAGTCGAGCAGTTGGTAGGCCGGCACACCCGGGCCGGGCAACTCGTCGGCCGGCACCCCCCAGACACCGGCCACGTGTTCGCGGGCCACCGGGTCGTCGATCTTGCGATAGCCGGGGAGTTGGTCGGCCTTCTGCCCGTGCTCCCGACCGCCCTGGCCGTTGCCCTGGCCGGTGAGGCAGCCGTACCCCGAACCGTCGCGGCCGGGCAGGCCCAGGGCGAGGGCGAGATTGACGTACGCGGTGACCGTGTCCACTCCCTTGGCGTGCTGCTCGGCGCCACGAGCGGTAAGGATGATCACCCGGCCGCCGGTGCCGAGCGCGCGGGCGGTCGCCTCCAGGTCGGCCACCGGCACTCCGGAGAGCTGCTCCGCGCGGGCCGGCCACCAGGCGGCGACGCTGCGGCGGACCGCCTCGAAGCCGGAGGTGCGGTCGGCCACGTACGCCCGGTCGACCCAACCCTCGGTGAGCGCGATGTGCAGCAGTGCGTTGGCCACCGCGAGGTCGGTGCCGGGCAGTGGTTGCAGGTGCAGGTCGGCCTGACGGGCGGTGGCGGTGACCCGGGGGTCGACGACGATCAGTTGGCCTCCGTTGCCGCGTTGCTCGGTGAGCCAGCGGACCAGCGGCGGCATGGTCTCCGCCGGGTTCGCGCCGACCAGCAGCAGCGTGTCGGCCCGGCCCAGGTCGGAGAGGGGGAACGGCAGCCCTCGGTCGATGCCGAAGGCACGCATCCCGGCGGCGGCCGCCGAGGACATGCAGAACCGTCCGTTGTAGTCGATGTGTCGGGTGCGCAGCCCGATCCGGGCGAACTTCCCCAGCGCGTACGCCTTCTCGTTGGTCAGGCCGCCGCCACCGAAGACGGCGACCGCGTCCCGGCCTGCGTCGTCCTGGACGGCGCGGATGCCGTCGACGATCCGATCGAGGGCGACGTCCCAGCTCGCCGGGCGCAGCGCACCGGTGGCGGGGTCGCGCACCAGGGGAGTGGTCAGCCGCTCCGGGTGGTCGAGCAGTTCGGCGGCGGTCCAACCCTTCTGGCAGAGCCCGCCTCGGTTCGTGGGGAACTGGCGGGGGTGGACCGTCACCCCGGAGTCGTCCTCGCGTAGCACCATGCCGCACTGAAGCGCGCAGTACGGACAGTGCGTCGCCACCTGCCGGGGTGTGCGCCCCGGTCGAGTCGCGGACCATGCACCGTCTGTCATGTCGGCAAAGCGTGCCGCCGGGCAGTTTCCAGTCCGGGTCCCTTCTGTTTCGGTCCTGTCAAGTGGGGCTCACACCGCACGGGGGCAGTGGACGTGGCGGATGGGTGGTGTCGGCGCGGCGGTGGCGGCCTTCACCTCACGGTCAGCGCACGTTGGCGCGGTGTGGTCGGCGGGTCAGGGACAGCCAGCCCAGGAACCGGGCGTGAAGTGCTCGTGGGTCAGGACGAACGCCGAGGGAGTACAGGTCGTCGACCGCGTCATGCATGTTCGCTGCCAGATAGAACGCCAGGGCGATCGAATGGCCGTAGAACTCGGTCGCGAGGTGAAGCTGAGCCGGTGCGCACGGCCAGGGGGCGGCGCAGTTACGGCAGAGCCACGCCGGACGCATCGGATGGTGTGGGCGAGGACGGCGGGTCATCCGACCCTCACCGAACCGCCCTTCACGCGCGTGCGCGTGGTTGGCCGACGACGGGCTGCCGGGGCGGGCGGGTCCGGCCAGATCAGGCCCGCGAGCATCACGAACAGGGACCGGCGTGCGACCGCGTCGCCGTTCGCGGTCAGCTCGTAACCGTCAATCCACAACCAGCCGTCGTACGTCGGCCAGTCGAGGACCCGAATCACGCGTACGAAGATCGGGCGCAGGAACTGAACACTCGCGGCGCGGGTCAGGTGCAGGACGTCACCCGTGTGCGGCTTCCGTAGGTGGGGCGTCGACTGGGGTTTCCGATCGGGCAGCTCGTCCGGCACGGCGCTCTCTCCTCGTCGTCACGTGGGAAGGGACCGCCCCATGCCTGCTCGCTCGTGGAGATCTTGGACAGTTTCCGATCTCGCGTAACGGAAACTGTCCAAGATCTGTGGCAGGCCAAGGGCGGCCCCGATACGAACGCGTCCGCCGGGTTCCGTGCTCCCTACCGGCCGCGCCGTCTACAGCGCAGCCTCTCTCAGGGTTGTGGGACGCATACACTCCGTAGCAACATTCCTCTGGGACGTTCGGGACGTCGAGGAGGGATTAGGAGTGAATCAGGTACTCATCGCGGCTATGGCCGAGGTCGGGGAGACCGCCGAGAGTCTCGCTGGTCAGGTCGGGGTCGATCCGAAGACTGCCGCGCGGTGGGCCAATCCAGGACGCATCCCGCGCGGCCGGCATCGCGTGGAGGTCGCCAGATTGCTCGGCCGGGAGGTGGGCGACCTCTGGCCGGACGTCCTCATTCGACGGGAACCAGCATGGTTCCGGCCGTGGATCGACATCGAGCGCGAGGCGGTCGCGTTGCGGTGGTTCGAGCTGGCATGGGTGCCCGGCCTCCTTCAGACCGAGGCGTACGCGCGGGCGACGCTCGCCATGGAATCGCTGACCTCTGAAGAGATCGAGGACCGGGTGTCCGCGCGGATGCTGCGACACGCGATCCTGCACCGCCCTCGCCCGCCGCTGGTCGTCGCCGTGCTCGACGAGGCAGTGCTACGGCGACGGGCCGGGCGCAGCGCCGCGCTGATGCGCGAGCAGTGCGAACACATCGCGACGTGCGCCGCATTGCCGCATGTGCAGGTGCACGTCGTACCGGCTGACACGCCGATGTATCTCGGCCTCGGCGGGCCGTTCACCATGGCCGAGATGCCTGACGGCGCGCAGGTTGCGCATGTGGACGGCCAGGTCAGAGCTCAGATCATCGACGAAACGACGGAAATTGCTACCCTTGGACGAAGGTGGGCGCGCATAGTTGGCGATGCCCTACCCAGGGCGCAGTCTCTCGATCTCGTCAGGAAAGCGGCGGCAGCATGGACATGACCGGCGTGCAGTGGCGCAAGAGCACCCGCAGCGGCAGCAACGGCGGTAACTGCGTCGAGGTTGCCGGCAACCTCCCCGGCGTCGTGCTCGTCCGTGACACCAAAGACCGCGACGGCGGGACGCTGACCTTCGGACCGGCGGCATGGGCTGGCTTCGTCGACCTGGCGAAGGCGATCGGCCCCGTCGGCTAACCAACGCAGCACGAACGGCCCCCGGCTCCTGGAATCCAAGGAAATCGCCGGGGGCCTCTCGCGTGTCCGCGGTCGACCACCCCGCCAGGCAGCGCAGGCGTAGCCAGACCGACCACCTGGACCGCCCGCAGCGCCGGTTCCACTGCTGCGGAAGCCGCGGTGGCTTCGCGTGCGGCGGGAGGTGTGAGCCGAAGCCTTGGGAGCTGGATCGCTGACGGCATCAGTGTCGCTGCCTGGTGTGGTGCGCCTATAATATGGGATGCCTGTCTCAAAGTTTGGGAGCTAGCGATGAGCGTGACGGACGTCTTCGACGCTGTGGCCGGCACCTACGACGAGGAGCGTCGGCGGCTGATCCCCTGCTTCGACGCCTTCTACGGCACCGCCGTCCAGGTGGCTACGCCGCCGCTGCGCGCGGCGCTGGCGGCCGGTCGTACTCCCGAGGTGTTGGATCTCGGGGCGGGCACCGGCCTGCTCTCGCTGCTGTTGGCCACGGCGGTGCCCGGAGTCCGGCTGACCCTTGTCGACGGGGCGCCGGCGATGCTCGCCCGCGCCACCGAGCAACTGCGCGACCGGTCCGTGCCGCACCGGTCGGTGCGGGCCGACCTGTCCGACGAGCTGCCGCCCGGCCGGTACGACGCGGTGGTCAGCGCACTGGCCATCCACCACCTGGACGACGCCGGCAAGCGGGCGCTCTACCGGCGGGCCGCCGCCGCGCTGGCGCCGGGCGGGGTGTTCGTCAACGCCGAGCAGGTCGCCGGCCCGACCCCGGAGCTGGAGCGGCGCTATGACGAGGTGTGGATGGAGCAGATCACCGAACTGGGCGCGTCCCCCGAGGAGATCTCCGGTTCCCGGGGCCGGATGCGCCACGACCGGCCGGCGACCGTGGCCGACCAGTGTCGCTGGCTCGCCGAGGCCGGCCTGGTCGACGTCGACTGTTACTTCAAGGAGTGGCGCTTCGCGGTGTTCGGTGGTCGGGTTCGGTGACAGTCGCCGGAATGGGCGTTTCGACGCCGGTACGCGAGCCGGTCGCCGCCGGGGTGACTGGTGGTCATACCGCTGGGTAGTCTCAGCGGCATGACTGCCAAGGTGACTCTGTCGTTTACCGACGAGACGATCGAGGAGGCGCGACGGTTCGCCAAGCGCGAGGGGTTGTCGCTCTCCGCGTGGATGGACCAGGCCGCCCGCGAGAAGGCGCTGCGCGAGGTCTTCACCGCGCACGCCGCCGCCGTGGGCCGCGCCGGCCTGGACCTGGAGTCCGCCGCTCTCGCCGACGCCCGCGAGGTGGGCATGGTCAACGACCTGCTCTCCGGCGGACGACCGCGTGCTGCGTAGGGGAGAGGTCTGGCGCATCGAGGGCGCCCGGGAACGCCTCGGTCTGGTGGTCAGCTCGGACGTCTACAACTCCACCGACGTGCCCATCGTGATCGTGGTCGAGGTGGTCGAGGAGTCACTGCTGCGCGACTCGCCGCTCGCCGTGTCGATGGGCCGGTACGTGGTGATGCCCGACCGCATCTCCTCGCCGATGAAGAAGTGGTTCACCGGCTGCGTGGACGTCGCCGACACCGACACGATGCTCCGGGTCGGCCGCGCGCTGCGCATCCTGCAACAGCTCTGAGCACCGACCTCACCACCGCCGCCGGCCCGTGGTGCGATCCCCGTTTCCCGGCCGACCCAGGACGGGCACTGCCAGGTAATCAGGCGTTCCTAGCGTTTCTCCTCGTCACACCGACGAGAAGGAGCCGCCGTGAGCACGCTCACCAGCACCGCAGTCACCGCCGCGAAGCCGGCCGCCACCGCGCGTGGGCGCCGGCTCGACGACTGGCGTCCCGAGGACCCCGACTTCTGGGAGGCGACGGGCGCGCCGATCGCCCGGCGCAACCTCTGGGTCTCGATCTTCGCCGAGCACGTCGGCTTCTCGGTGTGGAGCCTCTGGTCGGTGACCGTGCTCTTCCTCGGCCCCGCGTACGGCATCGACCCGGCCGGAAAGTTCCTGCTCACCGCCGTACCGGCGGCGTTGGGGGCGGTGCTGCGGCTGCCGTACACGCTGGCGGTGGCCCGGTTCGGCGGGCGACGCTGGACGATCATCAGCGCCCTGCTGCTGCTGGTGCCCACGGTGCCGATGACGGTGTTGCTGGAACCCGGGGTCTCCTACTCCACCCTGATGGTGCTCGCCTGCCTCACCGGCGTCGGTGGCGGCAACTTCGCCTCCTCGATGGCGAACATCAACCTGTTCTACCCGCAGCGGCTCAAGGGACGGGCCCTCGGGCTCAACGCCGGCGGCGGCAACCTCGGCGTACCCGCGGTGCAGCTGGTCGGGCTGGCGGTCCTCGCCACCGCCGGTGCCGCGTACCCCCGGTTGGTCCCGGCGGTCTACCTGCCGCTGATCGTGCTGGCCGCGCTGGCCGCGGCCCGCTGGTTGGACACCGTGCCCGGGGCGCGCAACGAGCCGGGAGCGCTGCGTGAGGCGGCCCGCGACCCGCACACCTGGGTCATGTCGCTGCTCTACATCGGCACCTTCGGGTCGTTCATCGGGTTCGGGTTCGCCTTCGGTCAGGTGCTCCAACTCCAGTTCGCCGAGCGGTTCCCCACCCCGGTCGACGCCGCCTGGCTGACCTTCCTCGGCCCGCTTGTCGGCTCGCTGATCCGGCCGCTGGGCGGGCACCTCGCCGACCGGCTGGGCGGATCCCGGGTGACCTTCTGGAACTTCGTCGCGATGGCGGCCGGCGCGGGCATCGTGCTGTACGCGGCCCGGGAGCGCTCGTTCGGGCTCTACCTGGCCGGGTTCATCGCCCTCTTCGTGTTCTCCGGCATCGGCAACGGCTCCACGTACAAGATGATCCCGGCGATCTTCCGGGCCCGGGCGGCGGACGCGGTGGCCGACGGTCGCCGCGATCCGGAGGCCGCCGCCCGCTGGGCGCGGCGGATGACCGGCGCGTTGATCGGCATCGCGGGCGCGATCGGCGCCTCCGGTGGGGTGCTGGTCAACGTCGCGTTCCGCCAGTCGTTCCTCAGCTCCGGTAACGCCGACGCCGCCTACCTGGCCTTCATCGGCTGGTACGCCCTCTGCTTCGCGGTCACCTGGGTGGTCTACCGCCGTCCGGGCGCCGCCGATCGGCTCGCCGGCGTGTGAGCTGGGCCACCCCCGGCGCGTCGCCGTGCGGAACGGCACCCCCGTTTTGACCTGCGGACACCGCGCCGGGTATCGTTGCCTGCTGTTGTACGACATCCAGAGGCGTGCCCTATCAGGTACGCTTGGTCGTTCGTGCGCGCTGGTCCGGCCTGCTAGATCTGGTCACCTCGGCGCGCGACCCCAGACCGACGACGAGACAAGGTAGACCTGTGCGTACGTACAGCCCGAAGCCGGGTGAGATCGAGCGTCAGTGGCACGTCATCGACGCCTCTGATGTCGTGCTGGGCCGCCTGGCCACCCACGCCGCCACGTTGCTGCGTGGTAAGCACAAGCCGACTTTCGCGCCGCACGTCGACACGGGCGACTTTGTCGTCATCGTGAACGCGGGCAAGGTTGCGTTGACCGGCAACAAGCGTCAGACCAAGGTTGCTTACCGCCACTCCGGATACCCGGGTGGTCTGAAGCAGATCGGCTATGACGAGCTGCTGACCAAGCGCCCCGAGCGGGCCATCGAGCTGGCTGTGAAGGGGATGCTCCCGCACAACAAGCTCGGCCGTCAGCTGATCAAGAAGCTGAAGGTGTACGCCGGTGCCGAGCACCCGCACCTCGCGCAGCAGCCGGTGCCGTTCGAGATCAAGCAGATCGCGCAGTGAGCGCGGGCGAAGGAAGCAGCATGACCGACATCATCGAGACCGAGGTCGCCGTCGCCCCGGAAACCCCCGAGGCCACCGAGGCACCGGCGCCCGTCGCCCGCGCGCCTCGTGGTGACCGGCCGATCCAGACCGTGGGCCGCCGCAAGGAGGCCATCGTCCGGGTCCGCATCGTCCCGGGCACCGGCAAGATCACCTGCAACGGCCAGGACCTCGAGGCGTACTTCCCGAGCAAGGTGCACCAGCAGCTCATCAAGGACCCGCTGGTCACCGCCGAGAAGCTTGAGGCGTTCGACGTCATCGCCAACCTGCGTGGCGGCGGCACCACCGGCCAGGCCGGTGCGCTCCGGCTGGGCATCGCCCGCGCGTTGATCATCAACGAGCCGGACGACCGCCCGGCCCTGAAGAAGGCCGGCTTCCTCACCCGGGACGCCCGGGTCAAGGAGAGCAAGAAGTACGGCCTCAAGAAGGCCCGTAAGGCTCCCCAGTACTCGAAGCGCTGATCTTTTCCAGCGCGTTGTACTTCTGACGGACGGCCGGTTCGCCTCCCCCGACTCGGGGGAGGCGGCCGGCCGTTTCGCTTTCTCCACATCGGCAGCGCACCACGGAGGTTGGCGGGTATGGGTCGGTTGTTCGGCACGGACGGCGTACGCGGGCGGGCAAACGCGGATCTCACCCCGGAACTGGCACTGGCGCTCGCGGTGGCCGCCGCGCACACGCTCGCCGAGACGGACCGCAGCCACCCGCCGCTGGCCGTCGTCGGCCGGGACACCCGGGCCAGTGGCGAGATGCTGGAGGCCGCCGTGGTCGCCGGCCTGACCAGCGCCGGTGCCAACGTGGTGCGGGTCGGCGTGCTGCCCACCCCCGCGGTGGCGTTCCTCACCGCCGAGGCCAAGGCCGACCTCGGCGTGGTGCTCTCCGCGTCGCACAACCCGATGCCCGACAACGGCATCAAGCTCTTCGCCGCCGGCGGGCACAAGCTGCCCGACGAGATCGAGATGAAGATCGAGGCCGCCGTGGAGGCCAACGCCACCACCGCCTGGGACCGGCCGACCGGCGCCGGCATCGGCCGGGTGCACGACCTGCTCGACGGTGCCGACCACTACGTCCAGCACCTGGTCGGAGCCGTGCCGCACCGGCTGGACGGGATCAAGGTCGTGGTCGACTGCGCCAACGGCGCTGCCGCCGAGGTCGCCCCGGTCGCCTACCGGGAAGCCGGCGCGGAGGTCGTCGCGATCCACGCCGAACCGAACGGCCTGAACATCAACGACGAGTGCGGCTCCAACCACATCGAGGCGCTGCGCGAGGCCGTGGTCCAGCACGGCGCCCACCTGGGCATCGCCCACGACGGCGACGCCGACCGGATCGTGGCGGTCAGCGCCGACGGCGACGAGGTCGACGGCGACCAGGTGATGGCGATCCTCGCGCTGGCCATGAGGGATGCCGGCACGCTCACCCAGGACACCCTGGTCGCGACCGTGATGAGCAACCTCGGCCTACGGTTGGCCATGTCCGCACAGGGCATCCGGCTGATCGAGACCAAGGTCGGCGACCGGTACGTCCTGGAGGCCCTGCGCGCCTCCGGGCTGGCGCTCGGCGGTGAGCAGAGCGGTCACATCGTCATGCCGGCGCATGCCACCACCGGCGACGGAGTGCTCACCGGCCTGCACCTGATGGCCCGGATGGCCGCCACCGGCCAGTCCCTCGCCGAGCTGGCCTCGGTGGTCACCAAACTGCCCCAGGTGCTGATCAACGTGCCGGTCGGCGACCGGACCGTCGGCGCCGCCGCACCGGCCGTCCGCGCCGAGGTCGAGCGGGCCGAGGCGGAGCTGGGTGAGACCGGGCGGGTGCTGCTGCGCCCGTCGGGCACCGAGCCGCTGGTCCGGGTGATGGTCGAGGCCGCCACCGAGCAGACCGCGCGCGACGTCGCCGAGCGGATCGCCGAACTGGTCCGCACCGCCAGCCCCGCCGCGTCGTAGGTCAGTCGGACGCTGTGGAGCTGAATCGTTCACGACAGCAGCTCCACAGCCTCCGGCACAGCCGGGGCCGCCGGATCAGCGCAGAGCGCGCAGCCGGTTGACCGCCTCGGTCAGCACCTCTGGGCGCTTGCAGAACGCGAACCGGACCAACCGTCGGCCCGCCTCGACGTCGTCGTAGAAGACCTGCGTCGGCACGGCCACCACGCCGCAACGCTCCGGCAGCGAGCGGCAGAACTCCACCCCGTCGGAGCCGCCGAGGGCGGTGATGTCGGCGGTGACGAAGTATGTCCCCTCCGAGTCGAGCACCTCGAACCCAGCGTCGGTGAGACCGCCGACGAGCTGGTCCCGCCGCTGCTGGAGGCCGTCCCGGAAGCCGGTGTAGTAGTCGTCCGGCAGGGCCAGCGCCACGGCGACCGCCGGTTGCAGCGGGGCCGCGTTGACGTAGGTGAGGAACTGCTTCACCCGCAGCACCGCCGAGACCAGCGCCGCCGGGCCGCTCGCCCAGCCGATCTTCCAACCCGTGCAGGAGAACGTCTTGCCGGCCGACGAGATGCGCAGCGTCCGCTCCCACATCCCGGGCAGGGTGGCCAGTGGCACGTGCGGATTCGCCGCGTCGGTGAAGACCAGGTGCTCGTACACCTCGTCGGTGACCGCGTACGTGTCGTACTCCTGGCACAGCTCGGCGATCAGCGCCAGTTCGGCCGGGGTGAAGACCTTGCCGGTCGGGTTGTGCGGCGAGTTGAGCAGCACCAGCCGGGTCCGTGGGCCGAACGCCGCGCGGAGCGCCGTCGGGTCGAAGGCGTACCGGCCCTCGGCCGCGGGGCGCAGCGTCACCGGCCGCCGGACCGCGCCGGCAAGCGCGATCGAGGCGGCGTACGAGTCGTAGTACGGCTCGAAGCAGACCACCTCGTCGCCCGGTTCGCAGAGGGCGAGGATGCTCGCCGCGACCGCCTCCGTCGCGCCGGCGGTGATGACGATCTCGCCGTCCGGGTCGTACGTCAGGTCGTGGAACCGCAGTTGGTGAGCCGCGACCGCCGCGCGCAGAGCGGGAATCCCCGGGCCGGGCGGGTACTGGTTCTGCCCCCCGCGAAGCGCCTCGGCGGCGGCGGCCAGCATCTCCGGAGGGCCGTCGGTGTCGGGGAAGCCCTGGCCGAGGTTGACCGCGCCGGTCCGCACGGCGAGGGCGGACATCTCGGCGAAGATCGTCGTGCCGAACGGCCGCATCCGGGCCACCAGCGGGTCGATATCGGTGCTCGTCACCTGCGCCAGCCTACGGGTGCCGGTGGCTGAACCCCAGCCTCACGTGAGCGCACCGTGCTCCATGATCAAACCAGGCAGGTCACTCGGGAGTGGGTGGTCCGGCGGTGGGTGCGGTCCAGTCGTCGTCGGGATTGACGTACGGGCCCTCGACCGCTGGGTCGGAACCGTTCGTGTCGACCAGCAGACCAGCCACGCAGAGGCAGCCACAGACGAGCAGGAACAGCGCCACGACGACAGCGACGGCGATCCCGATGACCCGGCCGTTGTTCCTCGGTGAGCTACCGCCGGCCGGTGGATAGCCGGGGTAGGCGTACGGCGGCGGATAACCCGGCGGCGGCCAGCCCGCGTACTGCTGCTGGCCCGGCTGCTGGGGCCACCCCGCTGGCGGCGATCCGGCCGGCGTGGGCCACCCCGGCGGCGGTGATCCGGCCGGCGGCGCGCCGGAGGCGTCGGCCGGAGCCGGCGACCAGGGGGACGTCTGTGCGTCGGGCGTCCACGGCGCCGCGGGCGGCTGGGGCGTCCACCGGGTGTCGGGCGGGGTCGGCGCCCAGGGCTCGGTCGGCGGAGATGGCGACCACGGCGACGGTGTCCATGGGGCCTGGGGCGCCCACGGCTGAACCGGAGCCAGCGGGTCGGGGGCCGGGATCGGCGCCGAGGAGGGCGACGCCGTCGGCTCGGGCGGGGGCGCGGAGGGGGTCGGCTCCGGTGCGGGTGAGGGCGACGGGTCGGGCGAGGGCGCGTCGGTCATGGCTGCTCCGGGCGGGAGTGGGTAGGACGTACGGGCCGTGGACGGGAGCGCCAAACCCGTCGAGAGACTTTCGCACCCGCTGGCGCGCCGCAACCCTGCCCTCCGGGGTGGGGCACGAACGGCCTGCGACGCTCGTCCCGTTGTGGCCGCCCAGACCCCGATCGCTCAGATTCCGTGATTGATAACCCGACTTTCGAGCACCCATCATGAGTGAAACTGGGTTAGGCTGCGGGCCATGTGTGGAATCGTGGGATACGCGGGCGCGCGCCCCGCTCTCGGCATCGTCCTCGACGGGCTGCGGCGGCTGGAATACCGCGGCTACGACTCGGCGGGCGTGGCAATCGTCTGCGACGACCAGCTGCTGACCGAGAAGAAGGCCGGCAAGCTGGCCAACCTGGAGAAGATGCTCTCCGAGCGGGCCGCCGAGGACCCGGCCTCCTGCGCGGCCAGCCCGATCGGGATCGGTGACGGCACCACCGGCATCGGGCACACGCGGTGGGCCACCCACGGTGGCCCGACCGACCGCAACGCCCACCCGCACGTCGCCGGCGACGGACGGGTCGCGGTCATCCACAACGGCATCATCGAAAACTTCGCCAGGCTCCGCGCCGAGCTGGAGGCCGACGGCGTCCAGTTCGCCAGCGACACCGACACCGAGTGCGCCGCGCACCTGCTCGCCGCCGCGCTTGCCGACCTGCGTGCCGCCGGCCAGCCGGACGGCCCGCAGTTGCTCGCCGCCGGCATGCGCGTCGTCTGCCAGCGGCTGGAAGGCGCCTTCACGCTGCTCGCCGTCGACGCCTCGGTGCCCGGCGCGGTCGTCGGCGCCCGGCGCAACTCGCCGCTCGTCGTCGGCCGGGGCGACGGCGAGAACTACCTGGCCAGCGACGTGGCCGCGTTCATCGAGCACACCCGGGAAGCAGTCGAGCTGGGCCAGGACCAGATCGTGCTGATCACCGCCGACAGCATCGAGATCACCGACTTCGACGGTCAGCCCGCCACCGGCAAGGACTTCCACATCGACTGGGACTCCTCGTCGGCCGAGAAGGGCGGCTACGACTGGTTCATGCTCAAGGAGATCGAGGAGCAGCCGCAGGCCATCGCCGACACGCTGCTCGGCCGGCTCACCGAGACCGGTGAGATCGCCCTCGACGAGGTCCGCCTCAGCGACCAGGACCTGCGCGACGTCGACAAGATCTTCATCGTGGCCTGCGGCACGGCGTACCACGCCGGCATGGTCGCCAAGTACGCCATCGAGCACTGGACGCGGATCCCCTGCGAGGTGGAGCTGGCCAGCGAGTTCCGCTATCGCGACCCGGTGCTCGACCGGTCCACGCTGATCGTGGTGATCTCCCAGTCCGGCGAGACGATGGACACCCTGATGGCGCTGCGCCACGCCAAGGAGCAGAAGGCCCGGGTGCTGGCGATCTGCAACACCAACGGCTCGACGATCCCCCGCGAGTCGGACGCGGTGCTCTACACCCATGGCGGGCCGGAGATCGCCGTCGCGTCCACCAAGGCGTTCCTCACCCAGGTCGTCGCCTGCTACCTGATCGGCCTGCACCTGGCCCAGGTGCGCGGGATCAAGTTCGCCGACGAGGTGGGCGCGGTGGTCGCGCAGTTGCAGGAGATCCCGGGCAAGTTGCGGGAGCTGCTCGACCGGATCGAGCCCGTCCGTGAGCTGGCCCGGGAGTTGAAGTCCGAGCCAACCGTGCTGTTCATCGGCCGGCACGTGGGCTACCCGGTGGCCCTGGAGGGCGCGCTGAAGCTCAAGGAGTTGGCGTACATGCACGCCGAGGGCTTCGCGGCCGGCGAGCTGAAGCACGGCCCGATCGCCCTGATCGACAAGGGCACACCGGTGATCTGCGTGGTGCCCTCGCCGGTCGGCCGGGGCATGCTGCACGACAAGGTCGTCTCCAACATCCAGGAGGTCCGGGCCCGTGGCGCGCGGACCATTGTGATCGCCGAAGAGGGCGACGAGGCCGTCGTCCGGTACGCCGACCACCTGATCTACGTGCCGCGTACGCCGACGCTGCTGGCCCCGCTCGTCACCACGGTGCCGTTGCAGGTGCTCGCCGCCGAGATCGCCGACGCCCGTGGGCACGACGTGGACCAGCCCCGCAACCTGGCCAAGTCGGTCACCGTCGAATAGGCCTCAACGCCCCAGCACGACCCGGGCCATCCCGTCCAGCGCGGGATTGCCCGGGTCCCAGTAACCGGTGTGCCCGCTTCGCCCGCTGCCGAAGACCCGACCGCCGAACCCCGGATCCGACGGGTCGTGACCGAACCACAGCTCGTGCCCGCTCCGGTCGGGCCAGCCCAGCACCGCGGCCAGTGAAGCCGGGCCGAGCAGGGCGCGCCGGGCGAACTCGTCAACCGGGCGGGCGACGCGGATCACGTCGTCCGGGGCGCGGCTGGCCCAGACCTCACCGGGTGGCACGCCCAGCTCGGCGGCGTGCGACGCGCCGACCCCGGGCGAGCCGACGAAGACCAGCGCGTCGGCGGCCAGCCCGTGCTCCCGCGCGGCCGTCCCCACCACCAGTGACCCGTAGCTGTGCCCGAGCACGGTCTGCCGGGCCGGTGGCCCCTCGTGGCTGGCCCGCAGCCCCTCCTGGAAGCGGTGCAGCGCCGGGCCGGCGTCGTTTGCCTGGCCCGCCGACGCCGCTGCGGTCACGAAGTCCGGAGCGTCGTAGTCCAACCAGAGCACCGCCGCGCTGCGCTCACCCGGGGCGAGGGTGGCGCACCGGTCCAGCACCCGCGCCGCCCTGCCCAACTCACCGGGAGCGTCGTCCAGCCCGGAACCCATCCCCGGCACGTAGGTGAGCACCCGGTCGGCCTGGTCCGGGTTGCCGAGCGTCAGCACCACCCGGCCCTCACCGGCCGTGTCCAGCCGCAGCAGGTACGCCCGCGGCTCCCCGTCCGCCGCCAGCCGCCCGGCCAACGCGTCCAGGCCGGCCAACCGCCCGGCCACCCCGTGCAGGCGGAGCGTCGTGAGCGGCCCCGGCGGCACCCGGGTCAGCAACCGCTGCCGTTCAGCCAGCAACTCCGCGCGCCAGACCCCGAGCCGCAGCCGGTTGGCCTGGTCCCGGGCGGCGACCGGCACCCCGTCCAAACGGCCGACCAGCGCACTCTCGTGCCCGATCAGCCACCGTCGCTGCGTCGGGGTCAACCCTGCCCACCAGGCGCGCACAAGCGTTGGTGCGGCACCGGCCGCCGGCCGACCCGGCGGTGGCGGGGACGCCCACCCCGAGCCGGCGGCCCGGGTCAGCTCGTCCAGCCGGTCCGCGGCGACCCGATCCGCCGCCCCGGCTCCGTCGAGCGCGTCGCGTAGGGCCGCCGCCACCGAAGCGGCCACGACGCTGGTCCGTTCGGTGGGCCGAACCCGGGTGGGATCGACGTGCACCCCGCCCGCGCGGTCCACCACCAGCCCGGCCGCGTCCGCCCGGGTGACCGCCTCCGCGAGCCGGGCCTTCGCGACCGTCAGCCGGCCCGCCAGCTCGGCCAGCACCTGGTCGACCTCGATCAGTGCGGGTGTGACCGAGGCCAGCTCGGCACCGAGACCGGCGAGCCGGGCATCCGCCGCGGTGGCTGCCGCACCGGACCAACCGCTGCGCAGGCGCGTGCCGGCCGCCCCCAACTCGCCGACCTGTCGGTCGACCGGCCCGGTCAGCCCGGCCCAGGCCACCCCGGCGGTCCGCCAGCCGCCCGGATCGGCCGCCCACAGCTGCCGGTAGCCGACGCCGCTCACCGGGGGAGCGCGGCGAACCGGCCGGCGGCCCGGTCGTCGACCGTCTCGTACGCCTCGGCCGCCGCCCGGACTCCACCGGAGGTCGCCGCGACCCGAGCACCCAGCCGGCAGAACCAGGCGTGCCCGGCCGCCTCCAGCCCGGCCAGAGCCGCGCCGGCCCTCCACTCGGGCGCGACCACCAGCAGCTCCGGCACCCTTGCGAGGCCCAACGCCAGCCGGTACGCCTCGTCGTCGAGCGTGCCGGCGACCGCCCGCAGCTCCTCGGGCCGGACGGCGAACAGCTCATCGGTCATGACCACACCCCCGTGGACGATCGGCATCGACGCGCTGACGCTAGGCGGGCGTGGTGGGCGCCGGAGTGCCCTGTGGACAGCGGGCGGTGGGTCGTACCCCGGCCTGTCCACAGGCGTTGCCCACCGTGGCCCCGACGGCTAATCTCCGGCCCCGGCCGCCGGTAGGGTGTGATCGTGATCGTCGCTGTCGGCATCGACGTGGTCCTGGTCGACCGGTTCGCCCGGGCCCTGGCACGGACGCCGCTGCTCGCCGACCGACTCTTCACCAGCGCCGAGCGGCACACCCGCTCCGGCGGCCCGCGCCCGCCGGAGTCGCTCGCCGCCCGGTTCGCCGCCAAGGAGGCCGTGGCCAAGGCGCTCGGCGCCCCGGCCGGGCTGAGCTGGCACGACTGCGAGATCAGGGCCGATCCGGACGGCCGTCCCTGGCTGGCTGTCGCCGGCACCGTCGCAGCGGCGGCCGAGGCGCGCGGGGTCAACCACTGGCATCTCTCGTTGTCGCACGACGGGGGGATCGCGTCGGCGATGGTGGTCGCGGAACGGTGACGTCGACCGGGCGGGCCGGTCGGGTCCACCCGTGAACTGATGGGGAGACGGTGGCATGAGAGCGGTGTGGCGGGTGGCCGACGTGCGGGCGGCCGAGGCGGGGCTGATGGGCACGCTGCCGGAGGGGACGCTCATGCAGCGCGCCGCCGCCGGGCTGGCCCGCCGGGCCGCACTGCTGCTCGCCGAGCGCGGCGGCGTCTACGGCGGCCGGGTGCTGCTGCTCGTCGGTTCCGGCGACAACGGCGGCGACGCGTTGTACGCGGGGGAGCGACTGGCCCGCCGGGGTGTCCAGGTGTCCGTCCTGCTCCTCACTCCCGGGCGGGCGCACGAGGCGGGACTGGCCGCGCTGCGAGCGGCCGGCGGTCGGCTGGTCGACCAGCCCACCGGCCCGGTCGACCTGGTACTCGACGGCATCGTCGGCATCGGTGGCACCGGGGGGCTGCGGACCGGCGCGGACTCGGTGGCGCAACGGCTCGGTGAGCTGCGCGGACGTGACGGTGACCGGGCCACCGTGCTGGCGGTGGACGTGCCGAGCGGCGTCGCGGTGGACACCGGGGACGTGCCGCTGGCCCCGTCCGGCCGACCGAACGCGGTGCACGCCGACGTGACGGTGGCGTTCGGCGCGTTGAAGCCCGCCCTGGTGGTCGGGCCGGCCGCCTCCCTGGCCGGCCAGGTGGAGCTCGTCGACATCGGGCTGCGGCCCTGGTTGCGGGGCACCCCGGCGCTGCGGGTCACCGAGTGGTCCGACGTCATCGACTGGTGGCCGGAGCTGGGTCCGGCGTCGGAGAAGTACACGCGGGGTGTGGTCGGGGTGGCGACCGGCTCGGCGACCTACCCGGGTGCGGCGGTGCTCTCCGTGGGCGGTGCGCTGGCCGGGCCGACCGGCCTGGTCCGCTACGCCGGCAGCGCCCGCGCCGAGGTGCTGCACCAGCACCCCTCGGTGATCGCCAGTGGGCGGGTCGCCGACGCGGGTCGGGTGCAGGCCTGGGTCTGTGGCTCCGGGCTGGGCACCGGTGCCGACGCGGCGGTCGAGCTGCGCGCCGTGCTGGCCGCCCCGGTGCCCGTGGTGCTCGACGCCGACGCGTTGACCCTGCTGGTGGACGGGTCGCTCGCCGACCAGCTCCGCGGTCGGGACGCGCCGATCGTGGTCACCCCGCACGACCGCGAGTTCACCCGACTCTGCGGTGAGGACCCCGGCGCCGACCGGGTCGGCGCCGCGCTGCGGCTGGCCGCCTGGATGAAGGCGGTGGTGCTGCTCAAGGGCGACCGCACGGTGATCGGCACACCTGACGGTCGGGCGTACGTCAACCCGACCGGTTCCCCGGCACTGGCCACCGGCGGCACCGGCGATGTGCTGGCCGGGCTGCTGGGCTCACTCCTGGCGGCCGGTGTGCCCGCCGATCGGGCCGCGGCCGCGGCCGCGTACCTGCACGGGCTCGCCGGCCGGGAGGCGGCCCGGAGCGGGCCGGTGACCGCGCCCGACGTGGTGACCGCGCTGCGCCCGGTCGTCGCCCGCCTGGGCTGATCGGGCCGGTTCCGGGCGGAACGACCGGATCGGCCGTGCGGGGCGTGCGTCGCCGCCCGCGCTGATCTCCACGGAAAGTAGGCTGGGCGCATGTGGCAGGCCGAGGTACGCGTCGATCTTGACGCGATCCGCGAGAACGTGAGCAGGCTCCGCTCCGGCACCACCGCCGAGTTGATGGCGGTGGTCAAGGGCGACGGGTACGGCCACGGGATGCTCCCCGCCGCTCGCGCGGCGCTCGACGCCGGCGCGGACTGGCTCGGTGTCTGCACCCTCGACGAGGCGCTCACCCTGCGGCGGGCCGGAGTGACCGAGCCGGTGCTGGCCTGGCTGCTCGCGCCCGGCCTACCGCTGCACGAGGGGGTCGGCGCCGGGGTGGACCTGAGCGCGGCCAGCCTGTCCCAACTGGACGAGATGATCGAGGCGAGCCGGCTCGCCGGGCGCCCCGTCCGCCTGCACCTGAAGATCGACACTGGGTTGTCCCGGGGCGGGGCGACCGTCGCCGACTGGCCGGCGCTGCTGGACGCCGCCGCGAAGGCGCAGGCCGACGGCCTGGTCGAGGTGGTCGGCGTGTGGAGCCACTTCGTGTACGCGGACCTGCCCGGCCACCCCACCATCGACCGTCAACTGGCCGTCTTCCACGAGGGGCTGGCCATGGTCGAGCGGGCCGGGCTGCGACCGCGCTGGCGGCACCTCGCCAACTCGGCGGCCACCCTGACCCGCCCGGACACCCACTTCGACCTGGTCCGCCCCGGTCTGGCCATCTACGGGCTCTCCCCGGTGGCCGGCGAGACGTACGGTCTGCGACCGGCGATGACCGCGCGCGCCCGGGTGATGCTCACCAAGCGGGTTCCCGCCGGCACCGGAGTCTCCTACGGGCACACCTACACCACGGAATCCGACGCGAATCTCGCCGTGGTCCCACTCGGGTACGCCGACGGGGTTCCCCGGCACGCCTCCAACGCCGGTCCGGTGCAGCTCGGTGGCGTCCGGCGGACGATCTCGGGGCGGGTCTGCATGGACCAGTTCGTGCTCGACTGCGGCGACGACCGGGTGGCGGACGGCGACGTGGCGACGCTCTTCGGCAGCGGCGCGGACGGCGAGCCGACAGCCGACGACTGGGCCGAGGCCGCCGGCACGATCAACTACGAGATCGTGACCCGGTTCGGCAGCACGCGGGTGCCGCGGGTCTACGACGGCGAGCGGCCGTGAGCGCGAGGAGTGAGCCGGGGTTGCGAGCCCCGCAGTCGCGAACCGAGGTGACGCCGTGAGCTACCGCATTCCGCGTCCGCGGACCGCGGTGGGCCGGGTCGCGGGGATCGTCGGCGCCGCGGTGGGCGTTGCCGCCGCGGGCCTGGCGGCCGGGGTCGCGACCGAGCGCACCCTGGTCCGCCGGCTCAAGGCCGACCCGGCCGACCGCTACGCGCACGAGATGTTCGGCGAGCAACGGTACGACGAGGCGTTCCGCCTGGAGTTGCCGGACGGCACCGACATCCACGTCGAGGTGGTCGAGCCGACCAGGCCGGTGCCGGGGCACCCCACGGTGGTGCTGGTGCACGGCTTCTGCCTGGACATGGGGACGTTCCACTTCCAGCGCCAGATGCTCGCCGCCCGCGGTGACTACCGCGTCGTCGCGTACGACCAGCCCGGGCACGGTCGGTCCGGCCGGCTGGAGACCGGCGAGTACGACCTCACGGTGCTCGGCCGGACGTTGCGCCAGGTGATCGACCGCACCGCCCCGGACGGGCCACTGGTGCTGGTCGGCCACTCGATGGGTGGCATGACCATCATGGCGTTCGCCGAGCTGTTTCCGGAGCTGTTCGGTGACCGGGTGGTGGGCACCGTCCTGATGGCCACCTCGGGCGGGCTCGTCGCGGAGACCAAGCTGGTCGCGCCCGCGCTGCTCGGCCGGGTTGGCGGCCCGGTGCTCTACATGGTCAGCAACGCCACCCGCTACGGCGGGCCGGTGATCGACAAGGCCCGCAAGTCGACGTCGAACGTGGCCTGGCTGCTGACCCGCAAGTACGGCTTCGGCACCCGCAAGCCCAGCCCCACACTGGTCTCGTACGTCGAGATGATGAACTCCCGGACGTCGGCCGACACGGTGACCCGCTACCTGCGGACCCTGGCCACCCACTCTCGCTTCCCGGCCCTCGCGGCGTTGGCCGCGACGCCGGTGCTGGTGGTGGTCGGCGACAAGGACATGATCACCCCGGTGGTCCACTCCGAGGAGATCGTCCGGCGGCTGCCACACGCCGAGTTCGTCAAGATCAAGGACAGCGGTCACGTGGTGATGTTGGAGCATGCTGACGAGGTCAACGCCGCGCTCGCGCGGTTCCTCGAATCACTTGGAAAGTCGGAGGAACGGTGAGTCACGTCGTCAAGCTGCCGACCGTCGAGGACACCCGGGAGTTCGGCCGGCGCCTGGCCGGGCTGCTGCGGGCCGGTGACCTGGTGCTGTTGACCGGTCCGCTGGGCGCCGGTAAGACCGCGCTCACGCAGGGCGTCGGCGCCGGGCTCGGTGTGGTCGGCGACATCACCTCGCCGACCTTCGTGATCGCCCGGGTGCACCGCCCCGATCCGGCCCGAGGTGGCCGGGTCGCCCTGGTGCACGCCGACGCGTACCGGTTGGGTGACGCCACCGATCCGCGCGCCGAGATCGACGACCTGGACCTCGACGCCTCGGTGGACGACTCGGTGACGGTGGTGGAGTGGGGCGAGGGACTGGTGGAGCAGTTGGTCGACGCGCACCTACGGGTCCGCATCGACCGCCGCGACGACGACACCCGGATCGTCGAGCTGGACCCGATCGGTGGCGACTGGGCCCGGCGGCTCGCCGACCTGGGTTAGGCCGGCCGCTGTCGTACCGGATGCCTAGAGTGCGGGGGACCGACCCGAGCTGTGAGAGGTTCCTGATGCCCGACGATGCCCCCGCCCTTGACCTGCTGGCCCTGTTGCCGGAGCAGTGGCGTGCCGTGCTCACCCCGCACCTGGACGCGGCCCGCACCGCCGCGTTGGCCGAGTTCGTCGCCCGGGAATACGCCACGCAGACCGTCTTCCCGCCTCTCGAGGACCTGTTCTCGGCGTACCGGCTCTGCCCGCCGCAGGGCACCCGGGTGCTGATCCTCGGGCAGGACCCGTACCACCGGGCCGGGCAGGCACACGGGTTGAGCTTCAGCGTCCGGGACGGGGTGACAGTGCCCCCGTCGTTGCGCAACGTCTTCAAGGAGTTGGGCGAGGACGTCGGCGTCCCCAAGCCGCGCAGCGGCAACCTCGACGGGTGGGCCGCCCAGGGTGTGCTGCTGCTCAACGCGGTGCTGACCGTCCGCCAGGCCACCCCGGGCTCGCACGCCAACGCCGGCTGGGAGGAGTTCACCGACGCGACCATCCGGGCGCTGGACGCCTCGCCGGACCGGGTGGTCTTCCTGCTCTGGGGTGGTTACGCCCGCAAGAAGGCGGCGCTGGTCACCAATCCGCAGCACGTGGTGCTGGAGGCCGGCCACCCCAGCCCGATGAACCCGCGTGGCTTCCTCGGCAGCCGTCCGTTCAGCGCGGCCAACAAGGCGCTCGCCGACGCCGGCCTGCCCACCATCGACTGGGAGCGCACCGCAGGCTGAGCTGGCACCAGGCCGCGCGCGCTGCCCGCAGGTCGGCCGGCGGTTGGTTCAGCCGCCGCTGGCCGATTGCCGGTCCCGGTAACGGCGTAGCAGATCGGCGGCGCGCGGCTCGGTCAGCTCCAGCTCGACAAGCGGCACCACCTGGTAACTCCGGTCGCCGTGGCGCACCTCGATCGTCTCGGGGAGCTCGTCGCACATCGTGGCCCTGATCTCCCCGTACCGGGTCGACCAGCGGTGTTCGCCGGGCTCCTCGGGCTCCAACCACACCCCGCCGAACTCGCCCCAGCGGGCGTTCCACCGCTGGCTGTAGTTCCTCTCCAGCCAGCGGGTCAACACCTTCGAGTCCTGCCATCGCACGGCGATCTCCAGCGCCTCCACCGGCACCGGCGCGCCCTGCAACAGCGCAGCCGTACTCCCGGTGAGTACCTGGGGTAGATCGCTGAGCCGGTCCAGCAACCGATCCAGGTCCAGCTCGTCGATCCGCTCCGCGATCGGCTGAGCAGCCAGGGCGTCCATCCGGGCGTCAAGGTGCGCGTCCAGCGGCTCCACCCCGACGGTCAGCTGCACATCCATCGCAGCGAGCATCCGTTCCAGCACCGGGATGGTCGGCGCACGCTCGCCACGTTCGATCCTGGCCACCGCAGCCTGGCTGACCCCGGCCAGCGCGGCCAACTGACGCTGGCTCAGCTCGCGCAGGTGTCGTTGCTGCCGCACGGTAGCGCCGAGAAGGGTGACAAGGCGAGTGGATGGCATCCCGGCATGGTGGACCAAGGCCGAATGCCGGCGATACCTCTGCGGCATATTGACGACTCGCCGCTGATCCGGCCGAGGACCGCCCCGGTCGATGACCTGGCGGCGGGCCTCATCCCAGCGAGCGTGATGCCTGTGAGTCATCAAGATGACTCACAGGCATCACGCTCAAAAGGAGATGTGGCGTCGGCCCTCCCGGCCGCTTCGCTCCCCGGCCGCTCCCGGCCGCTTCGCTCCCCGGCCGCTCCCGGCCGCTTCGCCGCCCGGCGGGGCCGCGGGGTGCGGGTGGGCGGGGCGTCCCGAGGACCGTGGCGGGGCGGGGCGTGACCGGGGGCGGTGGCGGGGCGGCTAGGCTGGCTTACCGTGCTCGTACTCGTGGTGGACAGCTCGACCCCCGCGGTGACCGCGGCGCTGGTGGAGGTCTCGGCGGATGGCGTGGCGTCGCGGGCGTACCGGTGCACGGTCGACGCCCGCGCGCACGGCGAACTGCTCGCGCCCCAGGTGGACGCGGTCCTCGCCGATGTCGACGCGCGCCCGCGTGACCTGGCCGCCATCGTTGCCGGGCTCGGCCCGGGGCCGTTCACCGGGTTGCGGGTCGGCCTCGTCACGGCCGCGACGATGGGCCAGGTGCTCGGCATCCCCACGTACGGCGTGTGCTCACTCGACGGCATCGGCTACCCGGCGGCATCCGGTGAGCCGGTGTTGGCCGCCAGCGACGCCCGGCGCAAGGAGCTGTACTGGGCCGTCTACGACGGTGCCGGGGAGCGGATCGTCGGCCCCGAGGTGTCCAGGCCGGCGGTCGCCGCCGCGCGCGCTCGGGAGTTGGGCGCGACGATCGCGGTGGGCGATGGGGCGCACCGGTACGCCGAGGCCCTGGAGCTGCCCGTCCGGGTCGAGCCGCGGTACCCGGACGCCACCGTGCTGGCGCTGCTCGCCGCCGAACGGATCCGAGCGGGTGCCGCCAGTGAGCGGCTCACCCCGCTCTACCTGCGCCGGCCCGACGCGGTGGTGGCGACCGGCCGCAAACCGGTCCTGCCATGACGGCGGTACGACTCGAACCGTTCCGTTGGTGGCACATCGACGACGTGCTACCGATCGAGGCTGACCTCTTCGGCGCCGAGCAGTGGTCGCCGGCCATGTTCTGGAACGAGTTGGCAAACGGGCACCACTACCGGGTCGCCGTCGACGCGGACGGCGCGGTGCTCGGTTACGCCGGGCTCGCCGGTGTTCCGCCGGGTGAGGTGTGGGTCCAGAACATCGCCGTCCGCCGGGACGCCCAGCGGCGCGGTGTGGGCCGCGCCCTGCTGGAGGAACTGCTCGCCGAGGCGGCCCGACGTGACGCCCGCAGCACCCTGTTGGAGGTCGCCGTGGACAACGCCGCAGCCCAGCGGCTCTACGCGACGTACGGGTTCGAGCCGATCGGGGTGCGGCGCGGCTACTACCAACCGAGCAACACCGACGCGCTGGTGATGCGGCGCGACGCCGAGCCGACCGGGGACGGACCACACCACCATGGCTGACGAACCGCTGATCCTGGGAATCGAGACCTCCTGCGACGAGACCGGCGTCGGCATCGTGCGGGGGCACACCCTGCTGGCCGACGCGCTCGCCTCCAGCGTCGAGGAGCACGCCCGGTTCGGGGGTGTGGTACCCGAGGTGGCCAGTCGGGCACACCTGGAGGCCATCGTGCCGACCATGGACCGGGCCCTGACCGAGGCCGGCGTGACCCTTGCCGACATCGACGCGATCGCGGTCACCTCCGGGCCGGGGCTGGCCGGCGCGCTCCTGGTCGGTGTCGCCGCCGCGAAGGGGTACGCGCTCGCCGCCGAGAAGCCCGTGTACGGCGTGAACCATCTCGCCGCCCACGTCGCGGTGGACACCCTCGAACACGGTCCGCTGCCCGAACCCGCCATCGCGCTGCTGGTGTCCGGCGGACACTCGTCCCTGCTGCTCGTCGACGACCTGGCCCGGGGTGTCACCCCGCTGGGCGCCACCATCGACGACGCGGCCGGCGAGGCGTTCGACAAGGTCGCCCGGCTGCTCGGGCTGCCGTTTCCGGGCGGCCCACCGATCGACCGGGAGGCTCGGGCCGGCGACGCCGCCGCGATCGCGTTCCCGCGCGGCCTGACCGCCGCGAAGGATCTCGCCGCCCACCGGTACGACTTCTCGTTCTCCGGGCTGAAGACGGCGGTGGCCCGGTGGGTCGAGGCGCGCGAGCGGGCCGGCGAGCCGGTGCCGGTGGCCGACGTGTCCGCGTCCTTCCAGGAGGCGGTCTGCGACGTCCTGACCAGCAAGGCGCTCGCCGCCTGCCGCGCGCAGGGCATCGACACGTTGGTGATCGGCGGGGGAGTGGCGGCCAATTCGCGGCTGCGGGCGATGGCCGAGCAGCGAGCCGAGAAGTACGGCATCCAGGTCCGGGTGCCCCGGCCGAAGTTGTGCACCGACAACGGGGCGATGGTGGCGGCGCTCGGGTCGCACCTGGTGGCCGCCGGGGTCGCGCCCAGCCGACTGGATCTGCCGGCCGACTCGGCACTGCCGTTGACCACGGTCAGCGTGTGACGGGAGCGCCGGACATGATCGTACGGATGTGGGAGGCGCGCGCCGAGGCGTACGGCGTCGCCGACCTGATCACCTGGGTGTGCGAGACCGCACTGCCCGAGTTGGAGCACGACCCGCTCCACGTCTCCAGCGAGGTCTTCTCCTCCACCGACCACCGGGTGGTGGTCATCTCCAAGTGGCGCAGTACCCCGCGCCCGCTGCCCGATCCGCCCGCCCTGCTGGTGGCCCGCGCTCCGCACTCCTGGGACTTCACCCAGGTCGACCGCTGACGCGAGCCACCAACGAGCGGTGCTCAGCTGCGGCGCAGCATCCGGTACGTGGCGATTCCGCCGGTGCCCAGCGCGGCGAGGAACACCAGCCAGACGACGGTGCTGCTGACCCCGACCTGCGGGCCGGCGTTCGCGGCGGCGGCAGCCAACAGTCCGTCCTCACCGGGGGCGGGCAGCGCGGCCGGCGGCAGCTCCGGCCAGCGGACCAGCCCGGTGCTCTCCAACATCTGCATGTGGTGCTGGACGAACGTGTTGGCGTCCTCGCAGAGCTTGCGGACGGTGGCGTCCCGGGTGCTGGCCCGGACCGCGCCGATCACCGGGAAGATCTTGCCGTGGGCGACCCGGAGCCGGGTGACGAAGATCTGGTCGAAGCGGGCGCCGGAGGCCTTCTGCATCTCGGCCAGCCAGCCCTTCTGCTCGGCTGTCGGCTCGCTGGGGATGCTCGCGCCCAACTTGTTCGCCGCGTCCACCGTGAGCTGGTCGAGCCGCTGGTGCTCGCTGGCGATGCCGGCGCCGATCTCCCGGACCTTTGCCGACTGGCCCTTCTCGGCGGCCATCTGGCCGGCGGGCATCTCCCACAGCCCGGCCAACCGGACCCCGTTGAGCAGTGTCATGTCGGCGGCGTTGAGCTGCTGACCACCGGCGGGCGCGGCAATGGCCACGCCGGGCAGGACACCGACCGCCGCGACGATCGCGATGAGCAGCAGCGCCGCTCGGTGGGTCCGGTTGCCCAGTCGGCGATGGGCGGATCTCAGCGGTGCCATGTCTGTGGGGCCTCCTCGGTCCGGACCGAAACGCGTCTGGACCGGGCAGCCAGATCCTGCCGGCTGCCCGTCCGACCACTGGTACGGACTGATCACGCGATCAGTTCATCGGAGGGCGAGGCGGATCAGCGGGAAGCGGGTCAGGCGGATCCGCGGGTGACGGCGAGGAAGCCGCCGAGCAGCAGCAGGGTGAGAGCGGCGGCGGCGAAGAGCATCAGCAGCTCCCGACGCCCCTGCCCGACGGGCTCGCTGTCGACTGTCGGGTCGGGCAGGACCGGCAGGTCGCGGGTCAGGGCGGCCAGGTCACCGAGGGTGCGCGCCGTCCACACCGCACCGCAGCGATCGGAGAACTCGTCGAGGGTCAGCCGGCCCGCCGCGGTGTGCCGGTGCAGCTCGGCGACCACCCGGTTGCGGTCGTCGTCGGAAGCGCGCAGCTCGACATCCACGCTGGACAGCGTACGCGGATCAGCCCACGTCGAGGGGATCGGCGAGGAGTCGTTCGAAGGCCAACTCGGCGGCCCCGATCAGGGGGGCGTCCTCGCCCAACTTCGGCGTACGCAACCGGACGTGCTCCAGGCAGGCGGCGAGCGCGTTGGAGTTGAGCCGGCTGCGAACCTGGGCCGCCGACGCGAGGTAGAGGTCGCGCATGGTGCCGCCGAAGATGACCATCTCCGGGTTGAAGACGTTCACCAGGTTGGCCAGCCCGAAGCCGAGCCAGTCACCGGCCTGGCGGACCGCGGTCTGGGCGCGGGCGTCACCGCGGTCGGCGGCGTCGAACACGGCCAGCAGCGCGTCGTGACCTCGGGCGTCGGAGCGTCCCGCGGCACGGAGCAGACCGTGCTCGCCGATCTCGGTCTCCCAGCAGCCCCGGGAGCCACACTCACAGGGCCTGCCGTCGAGGACCACCTTCATGTGGCCGACCTCGCCGCCGTACCCACCGTGCCCGGTCAGCCGCCGGCCACCGGCGATGATGCCGGCGCCCACGCCGACGTCGCCGTACAGATAGAGGACGTTGTCGCAGCCGGCCGCCACCCCGCGCGCGTGCTCGGCGAACGCCGCGACGTCCGCCACGTTGCCCACCGTGACCGGCACCTCGATGCCCAGCTCGGCGGCGAGCGCCGCGCCGATCGGCTCGTCCACCCAGCCGGTGGTCGGGCCGAGCCGCACCAGGCCGTCGTTGCGGCGGACCATGCCGCAGACCGCGACGCCGGCACCGACGCAGATCGCGTCGCGCGGCACCGTCTGCTGCATCTCCTTGAGCGCGCCGGCCAGCAGCGGCGCGGCCTCCGCGGCCAGCAGGCCGCGGGGCCGGTCCAGCTCCCGGCGGTCCAGGACCGCGCCACCCAGCCCGATCCGGGCCGCGCGCAACCGGTCCACCTCCACGGAGTACGCGTACGCGTACACCCGGGCCGACGCGGGCCGGACGACAAGTGACGGTCGGCCGGCCCGGCCGGTTTCCTTTGGCGCTCCCTCGCTGACCAGTCCCACTGCGGACAGGTCGGCGGTGAGCGCGCCGATGGTGCTGCGGTTGAGGCCCAGCGTGGTGGTCAGTTCGGCGCGCGTCGTCGGCCCGTGGACGTGTACGTGTCGCAGCAGGGCACCGAGGTTCTGCCGTCGCACGTCGTCCTGACTCGGTCCTGGGCGCATCGTGGTGCTACCTCCCGCGCGGTCAGCGGGTGCCGGTGGCTGCCGCGCGGCGGCGGGAGAGCGCGTCGACACTGGCGGCGAGGAGCAGCACGACGCCGGTCACCACGTACTTGACTCCCGCGCTGTAACCCATCAGGCCCATTCCGTTTTCGATGACCGCGACCACCGCGCCGCCGAGTACGGCGTCGAGGACACGGCCCTTGCCACCGAAGAGGCTGGTGCCTCCGATCACCGCCGCGCCGACCGCGTAGAGCAGTACGTTACTGCCCCCGGTGTTCGGGTCGACGGAGTTGGCCCGGCTGGCCGCCACGATGCCACCGATGGCGGCCATGGAGGAGCAGATCACGAAGACCGAGATCCGGATCCGGTCGACGCCGATACCGGCCCTGCGAGCCGCTTCCCGGTTGCCGCCCACGGCGTAGATGTGCCGGCCGTAGCTGGTGCGTTGCAGCACGAAGGTCCAGATGACCAGCAGCACCGCGATGATCGGCACCACGATCGGCACACCCTTGAGCGAGACGATCAGCACGTTGCGGCTGCGCTCGAGGTTGAGGACGTACATCGCCGTGCCGAGGATGACGGCGAGCCCGCCGATCCGCAACGCGACCACCGCGATCGGGTCGGTGGTCAGACCACGGGCCGCGCGGTTGCGGTAACGCAGCAGTTGCACCGCCGCGTAGCCGACGACCGCGAGAGCGGTGAGCGCCCAGCCCAGCGCGGGAGCGAGGTTACGGTTGGCGATGGCGACCAGCACCTCGTCGCGGACGGAGATGTTGGTGCCCTCCTGCACGAGCAGCAGCACGACGCCCTGGAAGGCGAGGAAGCCGGCGAGAGTGACCACGAAGGACGGAATGCCGATCTTCGCGACCAGCAACCCGAGCGTGGTGCCGATGACCACGCCGGTGGCGACCGCGGCGAGCACGGCGACCCACCAGGGGTAGCCGAGCACGGTGACCACGTTGGCCAGTACCGCCGCGCAGACGCCGCTGGCGAAGCCGGCGGAGAGGTCGATCTCGCCGAGCAGCAGTACGAAGACCAGGCCCATCGCGATGAGCGTGACCGCCGCGCCCTGGGTGAAGAGGTTGGCGAAGTTGCCGGCCGACAGGAACGACGACGGCCGCATGATCGCGAAGACGGTGCAGAGCACGATCAGGCCGAGCACGGCCGGTAGTGCGCCGACGTCGCCACCGCGTACCCGACTCAGGTAGTTGCGGACGTGGCCCCCGACGGTCGGCGGCGGTGTGACGGCCGCGGGGCCGTCCTTCCGCACGGCGGTGGTGGTCATCGGGCGCCTCCTGAGATCGAGTCGGCCGGCTGCGGGCCGTCGCCGTTGCTGCCCGGGTCGGTGGCGAGGCCGAGCCCGCCCGAGCGCCCGGCGGTGATCAGCTCGACCACCTGGGCATGCGTGATGTCGGTGGTCTTCACCTGGGCGACCATCTGGCCGAGGTACAGCGCGGCGATCCGGTCGGAGACGGCGAAGACGTCGTTCATGTTGTGCGAGATGAGCACCACGGCCAGGCCGTTGTCGGCGAGGCGGCGGACCAGTTCGAGCACCTGGGCGGTCTGTGCCACGCCCAGTGCGGCGGTCGGCTCGTCCAGGATGACCAGCTTGCTGTTCCACAGCACCGCCTTGGCGATGGCCACGGTCTGGCGCTGGCCGCCGGAGAGGCTCGACACGTGCTGGCGCAGTGAGGTGACGGTGCGGATGGAGAGCCCGGCCAGGGTTTCGGCGGCGAGCTGTTCCATCGTCGGCTCGTCCAGGACGATGCCGCTGCGCCGCTCGCGGCCGAGGAACATGTTCTGCACGATGTCCAGGTTGTCGCAGAGCGCGAGGTCCTGGTAGACGACCTCGATGCCGAGCGTGGCGGCGTCGCGGGGGCTGCCGATGTGCACCGGTTCACCGTTGAACAGGAACTCACCGGCGTCGGTGGGGTGGATGCCGCTGATGCACTTCACCAGGGTTGACTTGCCGGCGCCGTTGTCGCCGACCAGAGCTGTCACTTCACCCGGGTGGACGGTCAGGGCGACGTCGCGGAGCACCTGGACGGGACCGAAGCTCTTGTCGATCCCGCGGAGTTCCAGCAGGGGGGTCGCGGACACGGGGGTCTCCTTAGGGGAGGGTCGGGGCCCGTCCGGCGGGCGCCGCCCGGCACGGGAGGGTGCTCCCGTGCCGGGCGGCGATTGTCGTCCCGGCGGGTACTGCGGCGTCCGTCAGCTGATGCCGGCGTCGGCGCAGAGCGCGGCGTACGTCCCGGTGCAGAGCTGCTCCTTGGTCACGTAGCCGTCGGCGACGACGTCCTTGACGTTGTCCTTGTAGATGGCCTTCGGGGTGAGCAGCACCGAGGGGACGTCCCGGTCACCGTCCTTCACCGACTGGCCGGTGTCCTTCTTCTCGCCCTTGGCCAGTGCGATGGCCAGGTCCGCGGCGGCCTTGGCCTCTTCCCGGACGGCCTTGTAGACGGTCATGCACTGGTCACCGGCGAGGATGTTCTGCAGGCCCTCGACGCTGGCGTCCTGGCCGGTCACCGGCACCTTGCCGTTGATCTTGTTCTTCTTCAGGATCGAGATGGCGGCGTTGCCGAGAGTGTCGTTGGCGGCCAGCACGCCGTCGATCTTGCCCTTGGTCGCGGTGAGCTGCTGCTCGAAGATGGTCGCGGCGGTGGGGCCGTCCCAGCCCGGCACGGCGTCGTCCGGGCCCTTGGTGTATTCCTTCGAGTCGAACTTCGGCTTGAGCACCGAGTCGTAGCCGGCCTTGAACAGGGTGGCGTTGTTGTCGGTGGGGGAGCCGTTCAGGTACGCCACGACCGGGTTCTTGGCACCCTTGTCGGTCAGGCACTTCGCCAGGCCCTCGCCCTGGAGCTTGCCGACGGTCTCGTTGTCGAAGCTGACGTAGTACTGGGCGGAGCCGCCGAGGGTGAGCCGGTCGTAGTCGATGGTGGCGACGCCCTGCGACTTGGCCTTGTCGAGCACGGCCTTGCCGGTGCCGGAGTCCAGGTTGACGATCATGAGGGCGGTGACGCCACTGGTGATCATCTGGTCGGCGATGGTCTGGAAGGCGGCCTTGTCGTTCTGGGCGTTTTGAATGTCGTACTGGACGCCGGCGGTCTTGAACGCCTCTTCCAGGAATCGACGGTCCGCAGTCTCCCACCGTGGCGAGGACTTGCTGTCCGGGAGGATCACGCCGATCTTGGGAGTCTTTGCGGAGGCGGCCTTGTCGCCGGAGTCGTCGCCACAGGCGGTCAAGCCGCCGGTCGTGAGCAGGCCCACGGCGGCGATGGTGAGGATCCCCTTACGCATGTGCAGGGTCCTTTCGGGGGTGGGGGAGGTGTTGTTTTTGTTGTGTCCGGCAACGTATTGCGCGTCACACCGCCTCCACAAGACCGCGCAGGTACCCAGTTTGTTGGCAGCGATAACAATTCAGCAACGCGACTGTTACTCCACGGGTATCCCACGGTGGAGTCGACGTAACGAGAGTCGTCAGCGGGTCTGCAACGGCGCGGTGCGGGCGTCGGTGAGCGCCACCAGATCCGGCGCGGCCAGTTCGAGTTGCAGGCCGCGCCGACCAGCCGAGACGTAGATCGTCGGAAGGTCCAACGCGGATTCGTCGAGCACGGTGGGCAGTCGCTTGCGCTGCCCGAGCGGACTGATCCCACCGCGTACGTAGCCGGTGGCCCGCTCGGCGACCGCCCGGTCGGCAAGCGCCGCCCGCTTGCCACCGACCGCCGCCGCGAGCGCCTTCAGATCCAACTCGCCGGTGACCGGTACGACCGCCACGGTGAGCGCGCCGTCGACCTCGGTCACCAACGACTTGAAGACCCGCTCCGGTGCCACGCCCAGCGCCGCCGCCACCAGCGCACCGTAGTTGGGGGCGTCCGGCGACACCCGGTACGGGTGCGTGCGATGCGCGACCCCGCGCCTGACCAACAGTGCCGTCGCCGGCGTGCCCTGTCCTGCCACACCGGCGACGCTAGTCCACCGGCCGACCGATCAGCACGGTCGGCGCCCCGGCGACCCGGGTGAGTACCAGGCTCGCCGCGACGTCGCCGGTCAGCCGCAGATCCCGCCGGAGTTGCTCCGGGGTGAGCGCCGAACCCCGCTTGAGGATCTCCACCCGACCCACCCGGCGCTCGCGTAGCAGTGCCCGCAGCCGCTTGAGCGAGAACGGCAGCACGTCGGTGATCTCCAGGCAGCGCGCGTACGGGGTGCGGGTCGGGCGGTCGGCGTAGAGGTAGGCGATGCTCGGGTCGCCGAGGGTGGCATCCAGTTCGCCGGCCAGTTCGGCGACGAGGTGCGCGCGGACCACCGCCGGGTCCGGGTCGTACAGGAAGCGCCGGGGCGGCCCGACCGGCGCCTCGTCGGCACCCGAGCCGGTCAGCTGGTGGCGGCGAGCCTCGACGCCCTGCTGCCGGTAGAGCGTGGCGCGGCGGGGCACCTCCGCCAGCTCACCGCACCAGAGCGCGGCCTCGACCAGGTCGCCGTCCACGCCGACCCACTCCGCCTCCGCCCCGGCCGGGATGAGCGCGTGGTCCAGCCCCGGCGCCACCTTGACCACGGTGCGCGGCACCCGCTCGGCCAGCCCGGTCACGAAATCCCAGGGTGGCGAGTAGGCGCGCGGGTCGAAGATCCGTCGTCCGGTGCCGCTGGTGCGGCGGGCCGGGTCGCAGAAGACCCCGTCGACGCGGGAGACGTCGAACGCGGTGGCGTCACCGCACTCGACGGTGAACAGGTCATCCAGCCCGGCCGCCGCGGCGTTGGCGGCGGCCATCGCGGCGGTCACCGGGTCGGCCTCCACGCCGTACACCCGGATGCCGGCGCGGGCGGCGGCCAGCGCGTCCGCGCCGAGGCCGCAGCCCAGGTCGGCCAGGGTGCGGACGCCGGCCGCGTGCAGCCGTGCGGCCCGGCGATCGGCGACCACCCGGCGGGTGGCCTGCTCCAGCCCGGGGCGGGTGAGGAACATCCCGGCGGCGTCCGGACCGAACTTGCCGACCGCCCGGTGACGCAGCTCGGCCTGGGTGAGCGCCGCCGCGGCCAGCGTCGGCGGCACCCCGGCCGCGCGCAGGGCCGACGCCGCGGCCAGCGGATCACCGCCGGCCAGCCCGGCCGCCGCCGTGAGCGCGGCCGACCCCTCGGGGGTACGCAGCGCCGCCAGCTGATCGAGATCCACCCCGTCATTGTCCGGGTGGACCCGGAAATCGGGCTGGCGGGGCGCGACTCGCTGGCACTCTCCTTGACGGAGTGCTAGCCACGGAATAACCTGCGATTAGCACTCTCACCCTGAGGGTGCCAGCTTCCGGGTCTCACGACCCGGGTGCGCACGCCAGGCGGACCGGCACCCGCGACGACGGCCCCGCCCGGTGGCATGAGGCAGATTGACGCTGGTTGGCCCCGCCGACCAGCAACGAAACCAGTACCCCAGGAGGGTATGCCCGTGACTACCGCGACCAAGGTTGCGATCAAGCCGCTCGAGGACCGCATCGTGGTCCAGGCGAACGAGGCTGAGACCACCACGGCGTCGGGCATCGTGATCCCCGACACCGCCAAGGAGAAGCCGCAGGAGGGCACTGTCCTCGCTGTGGGTCCGGGGCGCGTCGACGACAACGGCAACCGGGTTCCGGTTGACGTGCAGGTCGGCGACACCGTCCTCTACTCGAAGTACGGCGGCACCGAGGTCAAGTACGCCGGCGAGGAGTACCTGGTGCTCTCCGCCCGCGACGTCCTCGCGGTCATCGAGAAGTAAGCAACCGATCAGTGCCACTGCCCCGGTCCGGCTCGCCGGGCCGGGGCAATGGCGCTTCGAAGGGACATTTATGGCGAAGATCCTGAGCTTCTCGGACGACGCCCGGCACCTGCTGGAGCACGGTGTCAACGCCCTCGCGGACGCGGTCAAGGTCACCCTCGGCCCGCGCGGGCGCAACGTCGTCCTGGACAAGAAATTCGGTGCGCCGACGATCACCAACGATGGTGTGACCATCGCCAAGGAGATCGAGCTCACCAACCCGTACGAGAACCTTGGCGCGCAGCTCGTCAAGGAGGTGGCGACCAAGACCAACGACGTCGCCGGTGACGGCACCACCACCGCGACCGTGCTCGCCCAGGCGATGGTTCGCGAGGGTCTGCGCAACGTGACCGCCGGCACCAACCCGGCCGGCCTCAAGCGGGGCATCGACGCGGCGGCCACCAAGGTCTCCGAGGCGCTGCTCGGCCGTGCCGCAGAGGTCACCAGCAAGGAGTCGATCGCGAACGTGGCGACGATCTCCGCGCAGGACGCCACGATCGGCGACCTGATCGCCGAGGCGATGGAGCGGGTCGGCCGCGACGGTGTCATCACCGTCGAGGAAGGCTCCATGCTCACCACCGAGCTGGACGTGACCGAGGGTCTCCAGTTCGACAAGGGCTTCATCTCGCCGAACTTCGTCACCGACCTGGAGAGCCAGGAGTCCGTCCTCGAGGACGCGTACATCCTGGTCACCACCCAGAAGATCTCGGCGATCGAGGAGCTTCTGCCGCTGCTGGAGAAGGTCCTGCAGAACAGCAAGCCCCTGCTGATCATCGCCGAGGACGTGGACGGCCAGGCGCTCTCCACCCTGGTGGTCAACTCGCTGCGCAAGACCCTCAAGGTCTGCGCGGTCAAGGCCCCGGGCTTCGGTGACCGGCGCAAGGCGATGCTCCAGGACATCGCGATCTCCACGGGCGCCGAGCTGGTCGCCCCGGAGCTGGGCTACAAGATCGACCAGGTCGGCCTGGAGGTGCTCGGCACCGCCCGGCGCGTCGTGGTCGACAAGGAGAACACCACGATCGTCGACGGCGGTGGCCAGAAGGCCGACGTCGCCGACCGGGTCTCCCAGATCCGCAAGGAGATCGAGGCCTCCGACTCCGACTGGGACCGGGAGAAGCTGGCCGAGCGGCTGGCCAAGCTCTCCGGTGGCATCGCCGTCATCAAGGCTGGCGCCGCCACCGAGGTCGAGATGAAGGAGCGCAAGCACCGCATCGAGGACGCCATCGCGGCGACCAAGGCTGCGGTCGAGGAGGGCACCGTGCCCGGCGGCGGCGCCGCCCTGGTGCAGATCCGCTCGGTCCTCGACGACGACCTGGGCTTCACCGGTGACGAGAAGGTCGGTGTCTCGGTCGTGCGCAAGGCGCTCGTCGAGCCGCTGCGCTGGATCGCCCAGAACGCCGGTCACGACGGTTACGTCGTGACGCAGAAGGTCGCCGACCTGGACTGGGGCAACGGCCTCGACGCCGCCAAGGGCGAGTACGTCGACCTGGTCAAGGCCGGCATCATCGACCCGGTGAAGGTGACCCGCAACGCGGTCACCAACGCCGCCTCGATCGCCGGTCTGCTGCTCACCACGGAGAGCCTCGTGGTGGAGAAGCCGGAGCAGGCCGAGCCGGCCGCCGGCGGCGGCCACGGCCACGGTCACGGCCACCAGCACGGCCCGGGCTTCTGACCCGGTAGCGACACCTGTCGCGGGGCGCACCGTCGTACGGCGGTGCGCCCCGTTCGTCTGCTCAGGTCATTACCGAACGCTGACGTTGCTGGCTACCGGGCCGGATGATCACGCACACTGGGCCGATGAGCACCACGTCGCGGCGTTACGCCGCGCTGGCCGGAGTAACCGCCGCCGCCGTCGCGATCGGAATCGCCGAACCGGTGGCAGTGCTGACCGGCCCCCGGTCGGCGCCCCTGGTCGCGGTCGGCGGAGTGGTCGTCGACGCCGTTCCCGAGTCGCTGAAGCAACTCGCCATCGACCTCTTCGGCACCGCTGACAAGATCGCACTGCTGGTCGGCACCGGCCTGCTGCTCGCAGCGTTCGCCGCGCTGTTCGGCATGCTGGCGATCCGGCGACTGGCATTCGGACTTGCCGGCATCGCCGCGTTCGGTGTCATCGGCGTGGCCGCCGCCGTGACCCGCTCCGGTGCCGACGCGGCCGATGCGCTGCCGTCGCTTGTCGGCGCCGGGCTCGGCGCCCTGGTGCTCTGGTTGTTCATCGCCGGTCCGTTCGAGCTGGACCCCTGGCCCTGGTCACCACCCACACCGACCGTGCCGCCTGCCGCGCCGGTGTCGCCCGCCGCGCCGGTGCCTCCGGGCGGGCAATCCGTAGCGGCGAAGGAGCCGGTCGGGCCTGCCGACGTGGACCCGGACTCACGGCGACGGTTCCTTGCCGGGAGCGGGGCGCTGCTCGGCACGGCCGTGGTGGCCGGTCTCGGTGGGCGCTGGCTTGCCGGCCGGCGCGGGGTGTCCGCGGCCCGGGAGGCGATCCGACTGCCCGCGCCCGTGGCCCCCGCACCGGCCGTGCCGGCCGGCGCGGACCTCGCACTGACACAACTCGCGCCGTACGTCACCTCGAACTTCGAGTTCTACCGGATCGACACCGCACTGGTGGTGCCCCAGGTGGATCCGGACACCTGGCGGCTGCGTATCCACGGGCGGGTCGGCACCGAGCGGACCTACAGCTACGCGGATCTGCTGGCCCGTCCACTGGTCGAGCGGTACGTCACGCTGGCCTGCGTCTCCAACGAGGTGGGCGGGGACCTGATCGGCAACGCCCGCTGGCTCGGCGTACCCCTTCGGGAGTTGCTGGACGAGGTCGACCCGGACGACGATGCCGACCAGGTCGTCGGCCGGTCGGTCGACGGCTGGACCTGCGGCACTCCCACCGCCGCCTTGCGCGACGGGCGGGACGCGCTGTTGGCCGTCGGCATGAACGGTGAGCCACTGCCGGTCGAGCACGGCTTCCCGGTCCGGATGGTGGTGCCCGGCCTCTACGGTTACGTGTCAGCCTGCAAATGGGTGACCGAGCTGGAACTGACCCGGTTCGCCGACTTCGACGCGTACTGGGTGCCGCGCGGCTGGTCCGCCCAGGGGCCGATCAAGACCCAGTCGCGGATCGACGCGCCCCGGAGTCGTAACCGGCTGACCACCGGCCCGATCACCGTCGCCGGTGTGGCCTGGGCGCAGCACCGGGGCATCAGCCGAGTCGAGGTACGCGTCGACGGCGGCGACTGGCAGCAGGCGGAGTTGGCCCCGACGGTGTCGGTGGACACCTGGGTGCAGTGGTCCTGGCGTTGGGACGCCACGCCGGGTGAGCACCGGCTCCAGGTCCGTGCGACGGACGCGACAGGCGAAACCCAGACCGAGCGTACGCAGGGCGTCGTCCCGGACGGCGCCACCGGCTGGCACACCGTCACCGTCAACGTCCGCTGACCGGCCGTCGCGGCAACCGTCCACGATCCGTGACCGGCGTACGCAGCCTGCCGTATCCCCGATGACGCCACCTGGCGGACGCGGACCGGACCGTGTCGGGACAGGGTGAAGCCATGACTGTTACCGCACGAACGTTCACCATCGCCGGCCTCGTCGTGGGTGCCACGGGCATCGGCGTGCTGTGGGCGGCCGGGGTCGATTTCCCCATCGCCGTACCGCCCGGGATGATCATCCTGTTGGCCGGTGCCCTGTTCGTCGCGCTCGCGCCCTGGCGCTGGTCACCTGTGGTGGGCGCGCTGTTGGGTCTGTTCGTGGCCGTCGGGTTCCTGATCAGCCCGACCGGGGTGGACAACCTGCTCGGGCGGCACGGGGCCGACGTGGCGACCGGACAGGCGATCCAACTGGTCGGGGTGCTGACCGCGCTCGTCGCCGGGGCGCTCGCCACCCGCGCCGCCCGTCGGGTGCCGCAGCGTCACCGGTCCGAGCGGCTCGGGGTCCCTCGCTGAGGTCATCGGTGCGGAGATCCCTGGGCGGGGCATCGTGGGCGGGTCGACGACCTTCGGTGTCACCGTTGCCTCCCCCGTGCCGGCGCCTTCGCCGGCGGCGAGATCTTGGACAGTTTCCGTTCTCGCGTAACGGAAACTGTCCAAGATCTCCGAGCGTCCGCCCTCTGGCAGGGGTGGTCGCGCAGCGGGCGGCGCGTCGCGTCGTGACCCCCACACGCCGGCCAGACCCAGAAACGCCGCTGGCCGGCACCCGGGTTGCGGGTGCCGGCCAGCGGTCAGTGTCATGCGGTGGTGCGGTGGTGTCAGCTGTTCCAGTACTGGGCGACCAGGTCGGTGGCCTGCTGCTCCCACTGGGCGTACGCGTCGGGGTAAGCCGACACCTGGACGGTCTGCGCGGCCTCGGTCAGGGGCATGTCCTGCCAACCATCAACCTGGCGCAGGCCCTTGAGGAACGCCGTGGTCGAGTAGGCGGGGTCGGTGATCTGCTCCGGCGTACCCCAACCACTGGACGGGCGCTGCTGGAACAGGCCCAGCGAGTCGTGGTCGTTCATGTCGCCCAGGTGGCCGAGGTTGTCCAGCTTCGACTCCTGCAGGCTCGTCGCGATCGAGATCACCGCAGCCCGCTCCGGGAGGCCGGCCTTCTTCGTGGCGGCGATGATCGCCTTGACGTTGGCGGTCTTCTCCTCGTTGAGGTCGATGTGCGACTGCTCGCCCTGCGGCTTCGGCGCGGTGGTCTGCACGGCCGCCGCGACGGGCTTGCCCTCAACCGGGGTGGCGGCGTGGGCGGCGATCGGACCGGCGAACACACCACCGGCGAAGGCCAGACCAGCAACGGACAGGACACTCTTACGCATGATCGTGTTCATGGGGGTAGCTCCTTCGGGGGTAGGACACCCCAACCGCCAACGGGGGACAGGCGGCAGGGTGTGAGCACCTCGTCCGGCGCTGCACGTTCACAAGGGGGAAACTCTTGGGGAGTTCGGCGACGGCGGGCCGGGGTGGCTCCGTGGCACCGGGTCGGCAGCCTGCGAGCGGAGGCTCGTGGCGCCGGGTCCAGATGTAACGACCGGGGGGCCAGGGTCATTCCGGGGGCGGCCCATCCATCGGCACCCACGTGGAGGCGGTGCCTGCGGTCGCTCGTGGGAACTGTAACGACCGGGCTCGGGTCGGCATTCCAACCTGCGGTACCGGCATCCCAACCTCGTAGGTCAAGCGCGGGGCAGGTCGTGCTGCGATCGTCAGGGTGTGTAACGACCCCGGCCGGGCCATGATTCCGGCCCACGGGTGCGACCGGTCACCGGACAAACCTCGCATGTCACGCAGAGGCTACCGACGCGTGAGCGCCGAGAACCCCAGAACGGACAATCACCCCAGGTTCCCATCGCCGCTTGCCTCTCGGGTCGCCCAGTCGGCTTGATCCACTCGACATCATTGACCTCGGGGTGTCCGGCTGAGCGGGATGCCCCGATGTCCTTGACCCCGAGTCGATCACGACGGTGTTGGCGTCGAACGCGACGTGGCCGGCGGTCGATCAGCACGGTGCCGGCGGTCGAGCACGACGGTGCCGGCGGTCGATCACGACGGTGCCGGCGGTCGATCACGACGGCGGTGGCAGTGGGAACTGACCCGTCGACACGAAACCGCGCCCCCGGGGCGGAGGCGCGGTTCGGGATCGTGTGAGGTCAGGCGACGTGGCGTTGGGCCGGGACCGTCGACTTGTGTGGGCGACCCAGGCGGGCCTCCAGTCGGGCGACGTCGACCCGGGCGTGCCGGCGGTCGGCCAGGTCCTCCCAACCGACGGCGAGCAGTCGGAGTCGTTCGGACTCGCTGAAACCGCCCCAGACGCCGTAGGGCTCGCGGACTGACAGGGCGTGCGCGGCGCACTCGGCCCGGACCGGGCAGGCGCGGCAGACTGCCTTGGCGGAGGACTCGCGCCGCAGTCGGGAGGAGCCTCGCTCGCCGTCGGGGTGGAAGAACTGGGCACTGTCCCGGCCCCGGCAGGCACCGAGTCGCTGCCAGTCCCAGAGATCGACGATGGGTCCGGGCAGTCTACGTACGTTCGACATCAGCACCCCTCCTCCCGCGCGGCTCCGCGAGAATCCATATGGCCGGCATCCGGGCGGCGGGCCGCGCAGGCGCACCGTTCCCGGCCTGGCCCTCCCGGTACCCGGACTCTCGCCGACTCACACGTCTGTGATCGAAAACGTCCTAGAAATTGCGGCTTTTGCCCTAACTGTCGGAAAAGTTCGAAGGATTGCGGGGAACCCCCTCCCCAGCCGACCCCGTCATGGTCTGCTCGTTGGCGGAGAGGAGACCACAGTGCGTACCGTTCTTGTGTGCGTTCGGACACCACTCGCGGCCCAGCACCTTACTTCTGCTGCCGCGCGGCTGGGGTTGTCCGCGATCGTTCGTACCGCCGTCTCTGATCCTGAGGTGATGCTGCGGCTTGCCGAGCGACCGGCTGACGTGGTGCTGGCTGATACGGCCCTGACCCGGCCGGACAGCGCCGGCTTCGTCCGCCGGGTGCTGGCCCGCGCGCCGCAGGCCGCGGTGCTGTTGCTCGGCACCGAGGAGTCCGAGGCCGCGGCGGCCACCATCAGCGCCGGTGCCCGGGGTCTCATCCAGAATGTCGACCACGACCTGACCAGCGCGGTGGCGAAGGCGCTGCTGCTGCTCACCGCCCCCGGACGGGCGTCACGCCAGCGGATCACCGATCCCGCCCGGGACGCCGCGGCAGTGGGTGGTTCGGGCCGCTCGGGGCCGTCACCGCGTGGCTCCGGCGATCCCGGCTGGGCGGCCACGCCCGGCGAGGGGCAGGCGGGTGTGCCGTCGGTGCCGGTGCAGCGGGGTGACGACGAGGCCGAGTCGGCGACCGGCGAGTCGTCGGCGGATCAGGCCGATCCGGCCCGGCCCGCCCCGAACGCCCGGCCCAGCCGGGCGTCGATCGGGCTGACCGAGCGCGAGCTTCAGGTGCTGCTCGGCATGGCCGAGGGCAAGAGCAACGCGGAGATCGGTCGGGAGTTGTTCGTGTCGGAGGACACCGTCAAGACGCACGCCCGCCGGTTGTTCCGCAAGCTTGGCGCTCGGGACCGGGCACACGCGGTGGCAGCGGGCTTCCGGGCCGGCCTGGTCGCCTGAGGCGGGCCGCCGTCACTCGCTGACGGTCGGAGTGCCCGGCTCGTCCTCGGTGCCCTCGGTCAGGGTGTCGTGCACCCCGTCGGCGTACCCCCGGGCGTAGTCCCAGGTCACGTAGTGGTCCGGGTCGGGGTCGTAGGCGGGCTCGTGCACCCGGGGCCGACCGGAGTTGAGCAGGTGCCGAAGGTTGCCGCGGAGCAGGTCCCAGTCGAAGTAGTGCGGCTCCCGGCAGTCCTCGCATTCGATCACCAGCCCGCGGACCCCGATCGGGGCCAGCAGAGCCTGGTAGATCTCCAGATCGGCGAGGTCTTCCAGCACATCCTGCCGCTCGACGTCGGTCAGCGGATCCGGCGTCGCGTCGTCGCCCGGATCATCCAGGCCCGCGGTCGGATCGGCCGGGTCGCCGTTGAACGGGTCGATGGGCTCGTCGTGCACCCCCTCACCGTAGACCCAACGCGGCGCGAACGTCCGCCCCCCGGCCTTGCACCGGGCCGGCCTGCCACGGACGGGTCGCCCAGCTCACTGGGTACGATGAGGCGACGTGCCGGCACCGTGGCGTGCTCCGGTGCCCGCACGCGCCACCTCGCTGAAGCCCATTCGAGCAGCTCAGGGGAGCAATCGTGGAAAATTCGCCCAGCACCGACTTTGCGGCCGGCGCCGAGTACGCCGACCTGGGCGGCCACCTGCCCGAGCTGCCGGCCGGCTCTGCCCGGGTGGTACCGCTCGGTCTCACCTTCGATGACGTGCTGTTGCAGCCGGGCGAGTCGGACGTCGCCCCCAGCGAGGTGGACACCCGCACCCGGCTGACCCGGGAGATCGAGATCGCCATCCCGCTGGTCTCCAGCGCGATGGACACGGTCACCGAGGCGCGGATGGCGATCGCGATGGCCCGTAACGGCGGCATCGGCGTCCTGCACCGCAACCTCTCGATGGAGGACCAGGCCCAGCAGGTCGACCTGGTGAAGCGTTCGGAGTCGGGCATGATCACCAACCCGGTGACCTGTTCGCCGGAGGACACGGTGCGCGACGTGGACCGGCTCTGTGCGAAGTTCCGGATCTCCGGCCTGCCGGTCACCGACGCCGGCGGCGCACTGGTGGGAATCATCACCAACCGGGACATGCGGTTCGTCTCTGATCCGTCCACCCCGGTCCACGAGGTCATGACCAAGACCCCGCTGATCACCGCGCCGGTCGGGGTCACCAAGGCCGACGCGCTCGACCTGCTGCGCAAGCACAAGGTCGAGAAGCTGCCGCTGATCGACGAGGGCGGCCGGTTGCGCGGTCTGATCACCGTCAAGGACTTCACCAAGAGCGAGCAGTTCCCGCTGGCGACGAAGGACTCCTCGGGCCGGCTGCGGGTCGCCGCCGCGATCGGCTTCGGTGAGGAGTCGTACAAGCGGGCTCGGACCCTCGTCGACGCCGGGGTGGACGTGGTCGTGGTGGACGTGGCGCACGGCCACAGTCGGGCCATCGTCGAGATGATCCAGCGCCTCAAGCGGGAGACCGACGTCCAGGTGATCGGTGGCAACTCGGCTACCTACGCCGGTGCCCGCGCGTTGGCCGAGGCCGGCGCGGACGCCGTCAAGGTCGGGGTCGGCCCGGGGTCGATCTGCACCACCCGGGTCGTCGCCGGGGTCGGTGTACCGCAGATCACCGCGATCATGGAGGCGGCCCGTGCCTGCCGGCCGCTGGGTGTGCCGGTGATCGGCGACGGTGGCATGCAGTATTCCGGTGACATCGCCAAGGCCCTCGTGGCCGGTGCCGACTCGGTGATGCTCGGCAGCCTGCTCGCGGGCTGCGAGGAGAGCCCGGGCGAGCTGATCTTCATCAACGGCAAGCAGTACAAGTCCTACCGGGGGATGGGCTCGCTCGGTGCCATGCAGAGCCGGGGTGTGCAGAAGTCCTACTCCAAGGACCGCTACTTCCAGGACGACGTGATCTCCGACGAGAAGCTGATCCCGGAGGGGATCGAGGGGCAGGTCCCCTACCGTGGCCCGCTCGCCACCGTCGCCCACCAGCTTGTCGGTGGCCTGCGGCAGGGCATGTTCTACAGTGGCGCCCCGACCATCCCCGAGCTGCACCGGCGTGGCCAGCTGATCCGGATCACCGCGGCCGGGCTGAAGGAGAGCCACCCGCACGACGTGCAGATGACCGTCGAGGCGCCCAACTACCACTCCCGCTGACCCATCACCCCCAACCACCTGGAGTCCCCCATGCGTGACGTGGTCGAGATCGGGCTGGGCAAGACCGCGCAGCGCGGCTACCACCTGGACGACATCGCCATCGTGCCGAGCCGGCGTACCCGGGACGTCGACGACGTGTCGACCTCCTGGCAGCTCGACGCGTACCCGTTCGGCATCCCGTGCGTCGGCCACCCCTCCGACGCCACCATGAGCCCGGCCTCGGCGGTCCGGCTCGGTCAGCTCGGCGGTCTCGGCGTGCTGAACGTCGAGGGCCTGTGGACCCGTTACGAGAACCCGACGAAGGTGCTCGACGAGCTGGCCAGCCTCGACGAGGAGGCCCGTGCCACCAAGCGGCTCCAGGAGGTGTACGCCGAGCCGATCCGTCCGGACCTGATCGCCGAACGGGTGCGCGAGCTGCGTGCCGGTGGCGGCACGGTGGCGGTACGGGTCTCTCCGCAGCACACCCTGGCGCTGGCCCCGGTGATCCTGGACGCCGGGGTGGACATCCTGGTCATCCAGGGCACCATCGTCTCGGCCGAGCACGTGTCGACCACCGACGAGCCGTTGAACCTCAAGGAGTTCATCGCCGACCTCGACCTGCCGGTGATCGTCGGCGGCTGCACGGACTACAAGACGGCGCTGCACCTGATGCGTACCGGTGCGGCCGGTGTGATCGTGGGCATCGGTGGCGACGAGTGGTCGACGACCGAGTCGGTGCTGGGCATCCGGGTGCCGATGGCCTCCGCGATTGCCGACGCCGCGGCGGCCCGTCGCGACTATCTCGACGAGACCGGCGGCCGGTACGTGCACCTGATCGCCGACGGTGACATCCAGACGTCGGGTGACATCGCCAAGGCGCTCGGCTGCGGCGCGGACGCGGTGATGCTCGGTGAGCCGCTGTCGCTCTGCGACGAGGCGCCCGCCGGTGGCGCCTGGTGGCACTCGGCGGCGAGCCACCCGTCGCTGCCCCGGGGCGCGTTCGAGGTGGCCGGTGAGCCGCTCGGGTCGATGGAGGAGCTGCTCTTCGGGCCGGCGGACGAGGCGGACGGCCAGCTCAACCTGTTCGGTGGGCTGCGTCGGGCGATGGCCAAGTGCGGTTACCGCGACCTGAAGGAGTTCCAGAAGGTCGGCCTGGTCCTGGACCGCTGATTTTTCACAGACGCTGGAAGGCCGGCCCCGCGCGAGGCGGGGTCGGCCTTCGTCGCGCTACGCCCCGAATCCAACAAAAGGCCGATACCGGTCGCACGGTCGGCGCCGCTGGCTACGCTCGTCCTGACCCGGGGATCCCGCGCGGGAGGAGTCAGCATGGTCCGGAGCGGACGGACGCCCGCCGGCACCCGGCTGCTCGCCGCGCTGGCCTGCGTCGTCGGGCTGGTGTTGGCCGGGTGTACGGGCGAGCACCGCGACGGGTTCCGGCCCGGTGCGGCCGACGCCGGTGACCCGTACGTGCCGGGGCGCGGTAACGGCGGCTACGACGTCAGCCACTACGGCCTGGACGTCCGCTACGACCCGTCGACCGACCGGCTGACCGGTCGAGCCGTCATCACCGCCACGGCCACGCAGGACCTGTCCCGGTTCAACCTGGACCTGGCCGGCCTCGCCGTCGACGCCGTCCGGGTGGGCGACGCGCGGGCCGACCACCGCCGCGACGACGGCGAGTTGGTGATCACCCCACGTGCCGGTCTCCCGCGTGGCCAGCAGTTCACCGTGACCGTCGACTACGCGGGCGTGCCCACCGCCGCTGTGGACGGATCGTTGGGCAGCGGCGGCTTCCTGCACACCGCCGACGGCGCGATCGCGCTCGGCCAACCCGACTCCGCCGCCACCTGGTTCCCGGTCAACGACCACCCGTCGGACAAGGCCCGCTACGACCTGGCGGTGACCGTGCCGGACGGCCTGGCGGCGCTGAGCAACGGAGTGCCCGGGCCGAAGAGCAGCGCCGACGGCTGGACCACCTGGCACTGGTCGGAGCGCACCCCGATGGCCAGCTACCTGACCACGCTGGTGATCGGCGACTACCGGGTGGTGACCGGCACGCACGCCGGCCGACCGATGGTCACCGCGGTGGCGGCGAGCCTGCCATCGGCCGGCGGCGCGGCCACCTCACTGGCCCGCACCGGCGCGATCGCCGACTTCCTGGCCAGCCGCTTCGGCCCGTATCCGTTCGACTCGTACGGTGGGATCGTCGTCGCCGACGACCGGGTCGGGTACGCGCTGGAAACCCAGTCCCGCCCGGTCTACGGTCCCGCGTTCTTCACCGACGACCGGCCCAACCCGAGCGTCGTGGCGCACGAGCTGGCGCACCAGTGGTTCGGCGACAGCGTGTCGGTGGGCAGGTGGAGCGACATCTGGCTGAACGAGGGCTTCGCCAGCTACGCCGAGTGGCTGTGGGAGGAACACGACGGCGGCCGGACCGCGCAACGCAACTTCGAGCTCCAGTACGCGACCACCGACTGGTCGCAGCCGTCGGTCGAGCCGGGCCGGGAGCGGATGTTCGGTACGGCCGTCTACAAGCGCGGGGCGTTGGCCGTGCACGCGTTGCGTCGGACTGTCGGTGACGAGGTGTTCTTCCGGATCCTGCGGACCTGGACCACCGAGCGGGCGGCGGCCAACGCGACCACCGCGGACCTCGTCGCGCTGGCCGAGCGGGTGGCGGGTCGGCAGCTCCGACCGCTCTTGGACGCCTGGTTGGTGGGTGGCTCAGCGCCCACACTGCCGTGACGGCGCCGTGCTGCCCTGTCGATATGCTGCCGTCCGGGGCGGCGGGGACAAGCCCGTGCGCGGGGAGCGGCCCAGGCCGTCACGGGGAGGGTGTGGGATGCGGGTGCGGCGACGCGGACTGCGGATGGGCTCGGCTCTGCTGGTGACCGGGGCACTCGTCCTGTCCGGATGCGACTCGACGGGCTCGAGGCCCGCGCCGTCGCCGAGCGTGTCGCCCACTCCGTCGCGGACGTTCACCGCGGGCGCGCCGGGGGCCGGCGACGCCTACTTCCCGAGCTACGGCAACGGCGGCTACGACGTCCGACGGTACGTGGTCAAGGTGCGCTACGACCCCGCGAAGGACAGACTGACCGGTACGACCACCGTGCAGGCCACCGCGACGGCCGACCTGTCGACGTTCAACCTCGACCTGGCCGGTCTCACCGTCACCGCGGTCAGCGTGGACGGTGCGCCGGCGACGCACCGCCGCGAGCGGAACGAGCTGGTGATCACGCCAGCTTCCGGTCTGGTCAACGGCAACGGGTTCGTCGCCGAGATCGCCTACGAGGGCGTGCCGAAGCCGCTGAAGAACGAGACCCTCGGTGACGGTGGATTCCTGCACACCCCCGACGGTGCCATCGCGCTGGGGCAGCCCGAGTCGGCCAGCACCTGGTTCCCGGTCAACGACCACCCGTCCGACAAGGCCACGTACGACTTCGAGATCACGGTTCCGGACGGTCTCACCGCGGTCAGCAACGGCGTTCCCGGCGGCAAGGCCAGCACGGGCGGGTGGACCACCTGGAAGTGGTCGGAGAAGTCGCCGATGGCCAGCTACCTGAGCACGATGGTGATCGGCGAGTTCCGGATCACCACCTCCACGCACCGGGGGAAGCCGGTCTACAGCGCGGTCGCGATCGCGGCAAACGGTTCCGCGGATTCGGCGATCGCCGAGACCACAAAGGTCGCCGACTACCTGGAGACCGTGTTCGGGCCGTACCCGTTCGACGCGTACGGCGGTGTGGTGGTCTCGGACAGCCGGATCTCCTACGCGCTGGAGACGCAGAGCCGTCCGGTCTACTCGGCAGGCTTCTTCCGGCAGGGCCCGAACACCGCGGTGGTCGCCCACGAGCTGGCCCACCAGTGGTTCGGCGACAGCGTCTCCCTGGGCACCTGGGAGGACATCTGGCTCAACGAGGGCTTCGCGACGTACGGGGAGTGGCTCTGGGCGGAGCACACCAGGGATTCCACGGCCAAGGAGGCGTTCGACAACCGGTACGCCAGGGCACCCGAGAAGGTGTGGAAGACGCCGCCGGGCAAGCCGGGGGCGAAGGAGCTGTTCAGCGAGTCGGTCTACCAGCGCGGTGCGATGACGCTGCACGCCCTGCGGGTGTCCGTCGGCGACAAGGCGTTCTTCGAGATCGTCAAGACCTGGGCGGCGGAGAAGCGGAACGGCACCGCCACCACCGCCGAGTTCGTGGCGCTCGCCGAACGCATCTCCGGCAAGCAACTCGACCAGGTCTTCGACGCCTGGCTCTACGGCACCAAGAAGCCGGCCCTGCCCAAGCGGCTCTGACCGGGGTCAGTTCCTGACGACCAGGCTGGGGTTGGCGGCGAGGTAGGCGTCGGCGCGGCCGGCACGGAGTTCGCTGATGAACTTCCGGCCGACACTGGTGAGCTGCTCGCCGCGGTAGGCGCTGCCCTTGCCGACGCCGGAACCGGGCAGGCCGACGAGCGTGAAGCGGTTCGCCGGCACCCCACCCAGGGCGTACGCGAAGTCGACGATCCGCGGCCCGCCCGCGTACACGAGGGTGTCGCCGAGGGCGCTGACCACCTGGTCGACCCGCTCGGGTTGCCGGGCCAGGCCCTCATCCAGGATCTTGCGGGTCAGCGCCTTGACGAGTTGCTGCTGGTGCCGCTGCCGGGCGTAGTCGCCACCGGTGATGTAGCGCTGCCGCGCGTAGTCCAGTGCCTGCCAGCCGTTGAGGTGCTGGTTGCCCTTCTCGTAGACCTGCTGCGGCCCGGTGTATCCGCCGGGCGCGGTCTGCCGGTACTTGCCGTTCGGCTGCCGGTGGCGCGACTCGACCCGCTGGTCGACGTAGATGTCCACTCCGCCCAGCGTGTCGACCAGCCGGTCGAACCCGTTGAACGTGAGCACCGCGCCGGCGTCGATGCGCAGCCCGGTGTATCCGCTGACCGTGCTGCGCAGCAGCTCGTACCCCTGGGCGGTGCTTGGTTGTTTGGGTTTGCCCGGCACCCGGCTGCCGAAGCTCATGGCGTGGGTGAGCTTGGTCTTGCCGCCCTTGTAATCGGCCTTCGGGAAAGCCGGGATGTCGACCAGCAGGTCGCGGGGGAGGGAGAAGAGGTATGCCTGACCCAACCCCTGGGGTACGTGCAGCACCAGCACCGCGTCCGCGTGCGGCTCCCAGCCGGGCACGCTGACCCGGGTGTCCACACCGACCAGCAGCAGGTTGAGCGGGCCGGTGATGCCCGCGCCCGGTGGCGGGCCGCTGGGACTCGGGGTGGGTGTCCCGGCCGGTGACGGCGTCGGCGAGCCGGTCGCCGGAGCGCCGCTCGGCTTGCTGTCGCCGGTCAGCCGGGTGATCACCACCGTGGCGGCCGCGATCAGCGCGACGGCGGCGAGGGCCGTCAACCCCAGCAGCAACCACCGTCGGCGCGGCGCCATCGACCCGAGGATCATCTTGGATTCCTTCCACCCGTCTGGTGAACAACGCTCCGACGGGTGCTCCGGGTTGCGGCCGGAATGCGTCGGGTCGGTCGGCCGGAGCATGATCGCGCGAAAACTGGCGCTGGCGCGAGCGCTACTCGCGAGTAATGATGCGTCCATGCGGTACGACGTGGTCGTCATCGGATCCGGCTTCGGCGGCAGTGTCACCGCGCTCCGGCTGGCCGAGAAGGGCTACTCCGTCGCCGTGCTGGAAGCTGGCCGGCGCTTCACCGACGACGAGTTCCCGCAGACGTCCTGGCGGGCCCGCCGCTTCCTCTGGGCGCCGAAGCTGGGCTGCTACGGCATCCAGCGGCTCACCCTGCTCCGCCCGGCCGACCGGCGGTCCGGCGGAGGGGTGCTGGTGCTGTCCGGCGCCGGGGTGGGTGGCGGCTCACTCGTCTACGCGAACACCCTCTACGAGCCGCTGCCGGCCTTCTACGCCGACCCGCAGTGGCGGGACATCACCGACTGGCGTGCCGAGCTGGCCGGCCACTTCGACCAGGCGAAGCGGATGCTCGGCGTCACCACGTACCCCCTGGAGACCGGCGCGGACCGCGCCATGCGGGCGGTGGCCGAGCGGATGGGGGTGGGGCACACCTTCCACGCCACGCCTGTCGGTGTGCACATCGGTCGTCCCGGCCAGCGGGTCGCCGACCCGTACTTCGGTGGTGCCGGCCCGGAGCGCACCGGCTGCCTGCACTGCGGCTCGTGCATGACCGGCTGCCGGCACGGGGCGAAGAACACGCTTGTCAAGAACTACCTCTGGCTGGCCGAACAGCAGGGCGTCACGGTGCATCCGCTGACCACGGTGACCGCCGTCCGACCGGCGGCGGGCGGCGGGTACGAGGTGCGTACCGAGCGCACCGGTGCCTGGCTGCGCAGGCGGCGGCAGGTGGTCCACGCCGACCAGGTGGTGTTCGCCGCCGGGGCGCTCGGCACCCAGCGGCTGCTGCACGCCATGAAGGCCGACGACGTGCTGCCCGGGCTCTCGCCCCGCCTCGGCGAGCTGACCCGGACCAACTCCGAGGCGATCCTGGCCGCCTCGGTGTCCCGCCGACGGGCCCGGTCCGAGCGTCTGGACTACACCGAGGGGGTGGCCATCACCAGCTCGTTCCACCCCGACCCGCAGACCCACGTCGAGCCGGTCCGCTACGGGCGGGGCTCCAATGCGATGGGGCTGCTCCAGTCGCTGCTTGTCGACGGCGGTCCGCACCGGGTGCGGCGCTGGCTGGGCAGCATGCTGCGGCAACCGGGGCTGGTCGCCCGGATGCTGCCCGTGCGCGGCTGGTCGGAACGGACGGTGATCGCCCTGGTGATGCAGTCGGTGGACAACTCGCTGACCACCCGGTGGCGGCGCGGCGCGCTCGGCCGTCGGCTGGTCACCGGGCCGGGGCATGGCACCCCGAGCCCGACCTGGATCCCGGCCGGCAACACCGCCGCCCGACTGCTCGCCGACGAGATCGGCGGCACTCCCGGCGGCCCGCTCACCGAGCCGTTCGACATCCCGATGACCGCGCACATCCTGGGCGGCGCGGTGATCGGGGCGACGCCGGCCGACGGGGTGATCGATCCCTGGCACCGGGTGTACGGGCACCCGGGGCTGCACGTGGTCGACGGCGCGGCGGTCTCGGCCAACCTCGGCGTGAACCCCTCGTTGACGATCACCGCCCAGGCGGAACGGGCGATGGCCTTCTGGCCCAACAGGGGCGAGGAGGACCCCCGCCCGACGCTCGGCTCCCCGTACCGCCGGCTCGCGCCCGTACCCCCGCGCCACCCGGCGGTGCCGGCGGACGCCCCGGGAGCGCTGCGGCTCTAGGACAGCGGCTTGCGGAGGATGTGGTTGAGCCCGAAGTCGGTCTCGCTGACCCGGACGTCGTGGTAGCCCAGTCGGTGGTAGAAGCCGTGCCCCGTGATGCTGGCGCCGGTCTCCATGTGGTCGTGGCCGTCAGCGCCGGCCAACCGCTCGATGTGGCGCATGAGCCGGCGGCCGACACCCTGGCCGGCGCGGTCCGGGTCGACGAACATCGTGTAGACCTTGTTGCCGTCCCGGGACACGGTGCCGACCACCCGCCCGCCCTGCTCCGCGACGAACACCTCCCGGACGGTGGCGAGTTCACGAAAGCGGGCGGCGTCGAAGTGCGCGCACATCCGCTCGATCAGGTCGGCCGCGTAGTCACGGCTGTTGACCTCCCGAAGGCACCTGGCGACGAGTACGGCAAGCAGCTCGGCGTCGGTGTCCCGGAAGGGCCGTACGGTCACCTCGGTCACACCTGTCCTCCGTCCGGCCGTCATCGCCCCGCGTCGATCTTAGGACGCCCTCCGACCGGCCGCCGCACCCGCAGCCGCCGCCGCGGCACGCCGGAGTGCCGGCCCGTGCCCGACGCGGCCGTGACTGTCGGTAGGCTTTGCGCACATGAGCCTGCCTCGCCCCGTCCTCGTGGTGGACTTCGGAGCCCAGTACGCCCAGCTCATCGCGCGCCGGGTTCGCGAGGCGAAGGTCTACTCCGAGATCGTGCCGCACTCGATGCCGATCGCCGAGATGCTGGCGAAGAACCCCGCCGCGATCATCCTCTCCGGGGGCCCGGCCAGCGTCTACGCGCCGGACGCGCCGCAGATCGACGCGGGCGTGTTCACCGCCGACGTGCCGGTCTTCGGCATCTGCTACGGCTTCCAGGCGATGGCCCAGGCGCTCGGCGGCACGGTCGCGCGGACCGGCAACCGGGAGTACGGCGGCACGCCGCTGCGCCCCCGCCTGCTCGACCCGGGTGTGCTGCTGCGCGACCTGCCGGCGGACCTGCCGGTCTGGATGAGCCACGGCGACGCCGTGACCGAGGCGCCCACGGGATTCACGGTGACCGCCGAGTCGGCGGGCGCTCCGGTCGCCGCCTTCGAGGACCTGGCCGGGCGGCGGGCCGGCGTGCAGTTCCACCCGGAGGTCGGGCACACCGCGCACGGCCAGGAGATGCTGACGCGCTTCCTGTACGACATCGCCGGCATCGAGCCGACCTGGACGCCCGAGAACATCATCGACGAGCAGGTTGCCCGGATCCGCGCCCAGGTCGGCGACAAGGAGGTCATCTGCGGCCTGTCCGGCGGGGTGGATTCCGCGGTCGCCGCCGCGCTCGTGCACAAGGCCGTCGGTGACCAGCTCACCTGCGTCTTCGTCGACCACGGTCTGTTGCGCGCGGGCGAGGCCGAGCAGGTGGAGAAGGACTACGTCGCCGCCACCGGCATCAAGCTGAAGGTGGTCGACGCCACCGACCGGTTCCTCGGCGCGCTGGCCGACGTGACCGACCCGGAGCAGAAGCGCAAGATCATTGGTCGGGAGTTCATCCGGGTCTTCGAGGCCGCCGCCCGCGAGATCGCCTCGCACGGTGACGTGGAGTTCCTGGTCCAGGGCACCCTCTACCCCGACGTGGTGGAGTCCGGCGGCGGCACCGGCACCGCCAACATCAAGAGCCACCACAACGTGGGCGGTCTGCCGGAGGACCTGAAGTTCGCGCTCGTCGAGCCGCTGCGCACCCTGTTCAAGGACGAGGTCCGCGCGCTCGGCCTCCAGCTCGGCCTGCCCGAGTCGATGGTCTGGCGGCACCCGTTCCCGGGTCCCGGCCTGGCCATCCGGATCATCGGCGCGGTCAACCAGGAGCGCCTCGACCTGCTCCGCGAGGCCGACCTGATCGCCCGCGAGGAGTTGACCGCCGCCGGCCTGGACCGGGGCGTCTGGCAGTTCCCCGTGGTGCTGCTCGCCGACGTGCGCAGCGTCGGTGTGCAGGGAGACGGGCGCAGCTACGGGCACCCCGTGGTGCTGCGCCCCGTCTCCAGCGAGGACGCCATGACCGCCGACTGGTCACGGCTGCCCTACGAGGTCGTGGCCCGGATCTCCACCCGGATCACCAACGAGGTGGCCGAGGTCAACCGGGTCGTGCTGGACGTGACCAGCAAGCCACCGGGCACCATCGAGTGGGAGTGAGCGCCGCTCACGCGACCGGCGGCGGGCTGCTGTCGTGCGGGTTGTGCGCCGGGCTCGGCGGCGCGTCGAACGGGGTCGTCGGCGGGTAGGGCGGCGTCGGGGCGTACCCCGGCATCGGCCCGCCCGGCGCAGGCCCGGCGGTCGGCGGCGGACCCGACTGCGGCGCGACGCCCGCCGCGTGCGGCCAGGCCGGCGCGCCGGTGGGCTCCTCGGGCATCAGGAACCACATGATCGGGTACGCGAGCAGCGCGAGCCCGCCGGTGAGCAGGCCGGTGACCGCGAAGGCCACCCGGACCAGTGTGGGGTCGACGGCGAAGTAGCGGCCGACGCCGCTCGCGACCCCGGCCACCATGCGGTCGGTGGTGGGTCGACGGAGCTGCTTGTACGGGGCGTGGGGAGCGGTGGTCGATGTCATGCCTCCACGGTCCGCGCCGGTGCCCGCCCCGCCCTCGGTGACCGCCCGGATCCTTACCCTGACCAATCCCTGATCGGGGCCAGACAGTCAGGAATCCGACTCTTTTCCGTTCCGGTAACCCGGCGCGGGGAGAATTTGCTTCCGTGACCACCTTGCTGGAGCCGCTCCGCAGGATCGCGGCATACGCAGTCTGTGCTGATTCGACAGGCCGAGTCCTGCTGGTTCGCGCCTCGGAGCGCTCCGGCACCCCCGGCACGTGGTCCCTGCCCGGCGGGGCGGTCGACCACGGCGAGGACCCCAACCACACGGTGGTCCGCGAGACCGCCGCCGAGACCGGCCTGTCGGTCGCCGTCTCGGGCCTGGCCGACGTGCTCGCCGACATGCGGGCGCTGCCGGAGCGCGGCATCACCATCCACACCGACCGGCTGATCTACCAGGTGGCGGTCCGTGGCGGCACCCTCGCCGACCGGGTCGGTGAGCGTCCCACCGACCTGGCCCGCTGGTACACCCTCGACGAGGCGCGCGAGTTGCCGCTGCGCTCGTTCACCGCGCGTGCGCTCGGGTTGCCCACGTCCTCCGCCGACGTGGTGCCCGACGAGGCGCCCGAGTTCCCCTCCTTCTACGCGGTGCCCGGTCCGGACGGGCTGCACCGGGCGCAGCGCTTCGCCGCGTACGCGGTGTGCACCGACCCGGCCGGTCGCGTGCTGCTCACCAGGGTTTCCGACGGCTACCCGGGCGCTGGCTGCTGGCACCTGCCCGGCGGCGGCACCGACTACGGCGAGCAGCCCGGTGCCGCGCTCATCCGCGAGCTGGTCGAGGAGACCGGGCAGACCGGCCGTCTGGTCGAGTTGCTCGGCGTGGCCAGCCACCGGGACGCCGCGTCGCTCGGCCCGGAGGGCTACCCGATCGACTGGCACGGGGTACGTGCCTTCTACCGGGTCGTGGTCGACCAGCCCAACCCGCTGACCGTGACCGACGTGGGTGGCTCCACCTGCGAGGCCCGCTGGTTCGCCCGCGAAGAGCTCGGCGCTCTCCCCACCCACCACCTCACCGAGGTGACCGCCGAAGCGGTCCAGGCCGCCCAGCTCACCTGACCCGCCGGCCCCGTTCCACCTGAAACGGGCAGACGGCCGCGATCCCTCGGCCGGTGGGGTGGTGCGTGCTTTGCGGGCGCTTGACCGGTGGCGCGTTGCGGGCGGGCTTGGACGGTGGTCGTGCGTGCTGGGGCGGGCGCTCGGCCGGTGGCGCGTCGCCGGCGTTGGTGTGTCTGGTGGTGGGCGTGCTGGCGGGTAGGTCTCCGCCGGTAATGCTCGCCGACAGCAGCGCATCTGGGCCGGGTGCCGAGTGCCGAGCGTTGGATGGTTCGGCGGCTGTCCGGACCTCCGAGAGATGCGGCTCGCGAGAAAGTCCCAACGGGCGGTACGGACCGGATGACCAGCTCCGCTTCGCTGATGTCGGGGTGTCCCAAGCTCCCGAATACCCCGACATCAATAAACCCGAGTCGATCATCGCTAACCGAGCCTCCCGGGGTGCGCCGCGCTGCCTGCCGAGCGCACCTAACGCCCAAAACGGACTGCGCTAGCGCGAATCCTCGGACTCCGAGCGTCGATCATGAAGTTATTGTCAGGACACGCCCCGAGACGGACGGCAATAACCTCATGATCGACGGGCTGGGCGGCTAGGCGGCTAGGCGGCTGGGCGGGGGAGCGGAGTTGGCGGGGATGGACTTTCTGCGGCGGGTTGGCGTTTTCGGAATTCTGTGGGATTCGGACCGGGTCCTGGTGGTCCGGGACGGGGTCGGGGGTGAGTTCCCGGGGATCTGGCGGCTGCCCGGTGATGCGGTGGCGCATGCCGAGCACCCGGAGCGCGCCATGGTCCGTGCGGTAGCCGAGCAGGCCGGGTTGGCCGTGGTGGTCGGCCGGCTCCGCACGGTGGTCGCCGACGTGGTCACCTATCCGGAGGACGACGTCGCGCTGCACACCGACCGGCTGCTGTTCGAGCTTGCTGCGCCTCACGGCGCGCTGCGTGACGGCGTCCTGCGTGACGGTGCACCGGGCGACGGCGTACTGCGCGGCGGCGCATCGGGCGACGCTCCTTCCGGCGACGGCGTGATGGGCGACGTCGGTGGTGGCGCGGTGGACCGGGTGTGCTGGCTCACCCTGGCCGAGGCGGCGCGGGTGCCGCTGACGCCGTTCACCGCCGGAGTGCTCGGTCTGCCGGTGACCCCACTGGCGCCCGGGGCGCATCGGGCGCGTGTGCCGCTTTCGCCGCCGCATCCCGACCGCAGGCTGCGCTTCGGGGCGTACGGGCTGGTCACCGACCCGGCTGGGCGGATCCTGCTGACCGAGATCGCGGCCGGTTATCCGGGGGCTGGCCTGTGGCACCTCCCGGGCGGGGGGACCGACCATGGCGAGCAGCCAGCCACCGGTCTGCTCCGGGAGTTGGTCGAGGAGGGTGGCCAGCAGGGCCGCGTGGAGGAGATCCTCGGTGTGAACAACCTGCACAACCCTGCCGCGCTCGGCCCGGAGGGTCGGCCTCTGGACTGGCACGGCGTACGGGTGACCTATCGGGTGCTGGTGGACACACCCAGCGATGCGGTGGTCACCGAATCGGCCGGAGGTTCGACGGCGCGGGCTGGATGGTTCACTCGCGAGCAGGCCCTCGACCTGCCGTTGAGCGACATCGCTGCCTCGGCAATCGGACAGGGTGGCCGATAGCACTCCGCTCGCTGAGCCGACTTGGTGACCCTCCGGTACAGTCAATGGCGGGAATGATGGAGGAAACGGGCGATGAAGCCCGGGATGGGAATAAGCGAGCGGTTCGAGCGGTTTAGACCAGTTACAAGCACCGCCGGCAGCTATCGCCAAGCCATGTCCCCCTATGCGATGGTGTACTCCGCGCAAAACGGCTGCCGGGCCACGCACGGTCCGGCACGAGACAGCCGGACACCCGCCCCGCGGCGGTCAGCCGATCCGGTGATGGAGGAAACGTGCCGAGAGCCCCATGGCGCCGGCGTCGTACTACTGACAGTCCGCGCCCCGCAGGGCGTCGCTGGGCGGGCCCGTTGCGCCGCAGCAGCACATTCGCCCGCCAGGTGCTGTTGGTCCGGGTCGGTCGCCGTGACGGTGACCTGCACGTGACCGACCTGACCCCGACCGAGCACCGGTACGCCGACCGGCAGCGCCGCCGCTACGGCCTGGACCGGCTCAGCCGTCCGGCGTCCGGCGTCGGTCGAGCCGAGATCGAGGCCATCATGCCGGTCAGTCCGGCGATGCCGCCCCTGGCACACGCCGACGAGGCTTCGTCACACTCGATCCCGCTGCTCCCCGGCGACCGCACCATTGCCCGCCGGATGAAGTTCGGCCTGGTCAACGCCTGCACGCTGGCCAGCCTGATGCTCGGCATGCTGGCGATCTTCCTGGCCATGCAGGGTGAGGTGCGCATCGCCGCGCTCTGCCTGATCGCCTGCGTCGCCTTCGATGGTCTGGACGGTGCACTGGCCCGACGGCTGGGCGTCGCCAGCCCGTTCGGCGCGCAGATGGACTCCCTGGCCGACATGTGCTCGTTCGGCCTCGCCGCGCCCGTGGTGGTCTACGCCTCACTCGCCGGTTCCGTCTCCACCGCAGCGGCGGCAGTGGCGTGTGCCCTGGTCGCGGCGTGCGCCGCTATTCGACTGGCCCGCTTCAACGTCTCGCCGAAGGACGGCAGGTTCTTCTGCGGCGTGCCCACCACGATGGCGGCCGCCGTGCTCGCCGTGACGGTGGCGATCGGCCTGCCCGTGCCCGGTGCTGTGCTGGTCGCGGGGGTCGCGCTGCTCGCCTTCGCGATGGTGTCGAGCTTCCCGTACGCCAAGCTCGCCCGCCTGGTGAAGCTGCCGCCGTGGCTGTGGCTGGCCCCGGTGATCGGCGCACTCATCGACATCCGGCTCACGTTCGCGCTGATCGTGGTGGGTTACCTGGTCAGCGGGCCGGTGCTCTGGCTGCGGCAACGTCGTACCGCCTGATTTTCCCCCAACGAGAACGGGGCGCCGCGGTCAGCGGCGCCCCGTTTCCACGTGCGTGGGTCAGCGCCAGCGGGCGATGACCGTGGACCCGCCCATAACCTTGTCGCCCGGCCCGACCAGCGGGTCGGCGGCGTCGGCCGGGAGGTAGACGTCGGTCCGTGAGCCGAAACGGATCAGCCCGAAGCGCTCACCCTTGGCCAGCAGCGCGCCGATCGGTGCGCGCTGCACGATCCGACGGGCGATCAACCCGGTGCGCTGCGCGACCACCACCGTGCCACGTGCGGTGTCCAACACGGTGTACGCGGCGACGTTGTGCTCGGCGTCCGGCTTCATCGCGTTGACGAAGCCGCCGTCGGCGACGAAGTAGTCCACCACCTTGCCGGCGACCGGGGCACGGTTGACGTGCACGTCCAGCACCGACAGGAAAACCGCGACCCGCAGCCACTCGCCGTCGCCGAAACGCTCGTCGTGCAGTCGCTGCACCGACAGAACCTTGCCGTCCGCGCTGGCGACGACCGCGGTCGGGTCCTCCGGTACGTCGCGCTCCGGGTCCCGGAAGAACGCGGCCACCGGCCCGGCGGCCAGCGCCGGCAGTAGCCAGAGCTTCGACGACGGGCGCGCCACCCGGGCCAGCGCCGCGAGGCCCAGCGTGATGCCGGCAGCGGCAACGCCGTTGGAGTCGATGTGCATGCCGCGGGTCAGCGGCACGCTCGACGGCCGGTGCGCGGGGGCGAGCCTCTCGGCCGTGGCAGGGCTGGCCGGGGTGAAGCGCAGTCGGTAGACCCGTACCGGCGGTGAGTTGCGCACCACCAGGTCGGCACCGACGCCGTAGAGGGCGTCCTGGCGGGCCAGCTCGGCGGCGGCCCCGGTGGTCCGGCCGGGTGTGGCGGTGGTGGCCACGCTCAGGACCGCACCGTCGGACAGGAACTTGGCCAGGCCCTCGATGCCGCTGCGGGTCTCCTCGGCGGTGCCGCTGAACACCTCGCCGGCGATGACGACCGTGGCGGCTTCGGCCTCCGCCAGGGAGTCGACGACCCCCACCCGGTCGGCGACCCAACGGCCCTGGGCGTTGACGTGCTCGCGGAGCGCGGCAGCGCCGAGCGGCTCGGCGGGCACCACGGTGAGCCGGTCACCGGGGAGCAGCGCCTCGATCGCCGCGGCCAGCACCGCGGATTCCGGGCGGACCCCGACCAGCAGGGCGGCCTTGGGATCGTTGATCCGGGCCAGCTCGGCGACGAGCGTGCGGGCGGCTCGCTCGCCGATGCGGACCGGACCGGATCGGCCGGTCGTACGCACGGCGGGGGACTGGGTCATGTCGGGCGGGCTCCTGACGGGGGTAGAGACGGGAATCGCGGCGGGACCGCCATGGCGGGACGGGCCGGCCGGCGGAGGCGAGATCTCCACCGGCCAGCATATGCGTCCGTCCGGGCCATCGGCATCGCCGTGGCGGTGGAGCCGGCCGTGGCCGGGCTGCGCCCGAGGTCAGGCCTCTCCCCGTCGACCCTCCCGCCCGTCACCCGGCTGGTCGCCGACCGGCTCGTCCGGGTGGTCGGACCGGGTCGGCTCGTCCGGGTGGTCGGACCGGGTCGGCTCGTCCCCGTCCGGCGCTCGGGTGACGAGCGGGAGCGTCGGCTCGTCGGGCTGGCCGGCGATCGGGGCGGTCTCCGGCTCTGCTGGCTGGTGAGCCAACCAGGCCGGGTGGATCACCTCGCTGGACGGCGCCTCCGGTGCCCGTACCTCGGTGGTGGCCGTCTCCGGGGTCGCTGGCGGTGGGGGAGCGTCCCAGGTGGAACGGTCGGCCTCCCAGACCGGCAGTGCCGCACCGGAGGTCGGCATTCCGGAGACCGGAGCGGACGCGCCGGAGACGGGCGCGGTGGCCTCGGTGACGCCGGCCTCGGCGGTCTGCTCCGGCGGGCCCGACCGACCCGAGCGCAGTGCGCCGACCAGCCCGAAGACCCCGATCAGGATGAGGGCGCTGGCCAGGAACCAGCCGACCGCCGGCAGCGCGAACCCGAGTAGTTGGGCGAGCAGCCACCAGGCCGACAGCGCCAGGAACACGAGCCCGAAGGCGAACGACACCAGATCCGTGCGGTGAGCCTTCACCGGGTCACCTCCAGGTTGCCAGCGTTGACGTGGATGTACAGGCGCAGCTTGCCGCCGCCGGCACCGTCGATTCCGAGGTCGGTGGTCTCCTGTAGGCGACCGTCCAGTCCGCCGGAACGGTTGCCGAAGATGGTGGCGTCACCAGCGTTGACGTCGGCCACCGTGGTGACGTCCACGTTCGGTGGGACGACCACTGTCGCCTTGCCGAAGTTGATCGCAACCGTCACCTGGCTGTCCCGCTTCGCGAAGTCGATCCCGCGCAGGTCGAGTACGGCGTCACCGAAGCTGTTCTCGTACCGGTCGGCCAGATCGCGGTAGTCCGTGGGTGCCCAGGTCACCGCGCCGTCGACCCCGCGGATCCGGTCGTAGGACTCGGCGACCGTGCCCGTGCCCAGCGCCGCCGCGGTCACCAGACCGAGCGCGATGAGCCAGCGGGCCCGCCCGAACCAGGTGCCGACCAGCAGTCCCAGCCCGATCGTGGCCAGCGCGGCCGCGAAGTACGCCGAGGCGCTGATGGCGAAGACGTCGAGCAGGTCGAGCAGGGCGACCACACCGAGGACCAGGAAGATCAGGGAGAAGGTCACCGCGCCGAGCGGCGAACGCTCCTTGGGGCGCTTCGGTGGCTTCGGTGGCTTCGGCGGACGGGCAGCGGCCGGGGCCGGCGTCGCGTACGGGCCGTGCGGCGCGAACGGGGGGCGGTATCCGGACGCCGGGGCGGCGGTCGGATAGCCGGACGGGTCGGCCGGTGCGCCGGTCACCGGTGCCGACGGCCACCCGGCGGTGGTCGGGGCGGTGCCCGGCCAGTCCGTGGCGGGCGCCGGCCAGCCCGCTGCGACAGTCGTCGGGTCGGCCGGTTGCCCGGACACCGGGGTCGTTCCGGAGACCGGCTGCGCCGTGGCGGTGGACTGCGCAACGCCGGTCGGTGGCAGGCCGTACGCCGGGGTGGTGACGGTGGGCGCTGTCCCCGCGGTCGCGGTGGCGAATGCCGGTGCACCGCCGGCCATCGGTGCGGTCGCCGGTGGGCCGCTGGGCGGTGCCACGCCGTACGAGGGCGCGGGCCAGGTCACCGGTGGGACCGGGCCGGGCGGGTTGCCGGAGGGTGCCGGCCCGGCCGGGGTGCCCGGCTGTGGGGTGCGGCTGTCCCGGTTGAGCAGCAGCGCGCCGGCGACCAGGATGGCCGCGCCGAGCAGCACCGCGCGGAAGGCGTCGGTGACGATGTAGCCGAAGCTGGCGGCGACCAGGATGCCCAGGATGATGACGGTCACCGGCGACATGCTGGAGCGGCCGCGGCCGAGCATGGACTCGATCGGGGACGCGGTGTCGCCCTCGTTCGGGATGATCAACCAGGCGGCGACGTACACCAGGATGCCGATGCCACCGAAGAACCCGAGCACCGCGAGCAGCACCCGCCAGAGCACCGGGTCGGTGTTGGTGGCTCGCCCGATCGCCGCGCAGACGCCGGCCAGATACCGGCCCTCGCGCGGCCGGACCAACCCGTACCGCGAGGTGAAACCGGTGCCGGCGAACGGCGGTGGCGGCGCGGACGGACCCGGACCGCCCGGTCCGGGTGGCGTACCCGCGGCTCCGTAGCCGGTGCCGGCCGCGAACCCCGGCCCGTGGCCGCCGGTGGGCGGCGGGTAGCCGCCGGCCGGACCGGCGGGTGTGCCGCCGCTGTCCGGGCCGTAGCCGGCGGGCGGACCGAACGTGCGGGGCTCGGTCCATTCGGCGGGCGTCGTGGCTGGTGGGGGCGGTGCTGAACCACCCGGCTCCGCCGACCCCGGTCGGGGTGGCGGGGCAGCTTCCTCGGTCATGCTTCGATCCTGCTGCCAGGTGAACCCGAACGACCTCAGGACCCGACCCTGACCCCACCCTGAGATCCGGCGGCCGGAATGTCCGGGGCGTCCCCGTGGTCGTCGACGCCGCAGCGTGTGACGATCAGATCACCGACCTGCACCGACCCGCCACCGCGACCAGGGAGCCTCCGATCAGCACCGTGATTCCGCCCCCGCGCCTCTATCGTGCTCCCGAGCACCGGATGGCCGCCGGCGTCGCCGCCGGTATCGCCGACCATCTCGGCATCTCGGTGCTGCGGGTGCGCGTCGCGTTCATGGTGCTGCTCGGCCTGAGCGGGCTCGGCCTGCTGCTCTACGCGGCCTTCTGGGCGGTGGTGCCGTTGCGGCCCGGTGACACCGCGGTGCCGCCCCGACGCGACGTCGCCCAGCTCCTGCCGTTCGTGGGGATCGGGCTCGGTGTCCTGTTGATCCAGGTCATGGTCTTCGATTCGGTGGGCGCGGCCGGCACGGCCGGTTGGCTGGTGGCCATCATCGCGGTCGGTGCGGGGGTCATCTGGCACCAGTCCGCACCCGAACGGCGGCGGCAGTGGGGCAACGCGATGCCGGTGCCCTGGCTCGGCGCGGTCGTCGAGGAGAGTGACCGGCGGGCGTTCGTGCTCCGGTTCATCGGCGGTGGGGTGCTGGTCGCGGTCGGCATCATCGGTGTCGCGGCGGTCTACTCGCCGGCGCAGAACTTCGACGCGGTGATCAACGGCGTGATCTTCGCGCTGGTCGGGTTGGCGGGGGTCGGCGTGGTCGCCGCGCCCGTGCTCTGGCGGACGTACAGCCAGCTCCGCTCGGAGCGCGAGGGGCGCATCCGCGAGCAGGAGCGGGCCGAGTTGGCCGCCATGGTGCACGATCAGGTGCTGCACACGTTGGCCCTGATCCAGCGCAACGCCAGTGACGTCAAGATGGTGCAGCGGTTGGCCCGAGGGCAGGAGCGTTCGCTGCGCAACTGGCTGTACAAGCCGACCGCGTCGCCGAGCGAGCGCTTCGCCGCCGCGCTGGAGCAGGCCGCCGCCGAGGTCGAGGACACCTACGCGATCACCGTGGAGGCGGTCGTGGTGGGGGACCGGGAGACCGACGAGAAGGTCGGGGCGCTGGTCGCGGCCGCCCGGGAGGCGCTGGTGAACGCGGCCCGGCACGCCGGCGTGCAGACCGTGTCGCTCTACGCCGAGGTGGAGCCCGATCAGGTCAGCGTCTTCATCCGGGACCGGGGCAAGGGCTTCGATCCGGATACCGTGGAGGACCACCGGCACGGCGTACGCGGCTCGATCATCGGGCGGATGAAGCGGCACGGCGGACGGGCCGAGATCCGGTCCGGCCCGGGGGAGGGGACCGAGGTCCGGTTGATACTGCCGATCTCCCGGGACTCGTCCGCAGCGGAGAGGAACAGATGACCATGGCCGAGCAGCCGACCGAGCACCTCGACCCGGCGGAGCCCCGCCCCGAGCGGCTCCGGGTGTTTCTGGTGGACGACCACGCCATGTTCCGGGCCGGGGTGCGCGCGGAGTTGGGCGCCCACGTCGAGGTGGTGGGCGAGGCGAGCACCGTGGCCGAGGCGGTCACCCGGATCGCGGCTGTCGGCCCGGACGTGGTGCTGCTCGACGTGCACATGCCCGACGGCGGCGGGCGCGCGGTGCTGGAGGCGATGCGGCGTACGCACCCGCAGGTCAAGTTCCTGGCGCTGAGCGTCTCCGACGCGGCGGAGGACGTGATCGGGCTGATCCGGGCCGGTGCGCGGGGGTACGTGACCAAGACCATCTCCCCGGACGAGCTGGCCGCGGCGATCCGCCGGGTGGCGGACGGCGACGCGGTGTTCAGCCCTCGGCTGGCCGGGTTCGTGCTGGATGCCTTCGCGGCCCGGCCGGACGCCCCGGTGGCCGACCCCGAGCTGGACCAGCTCACCAACCGGGAGCGGGAGGTGCTGCGGTTGCTGGCCCGGGGGTACGCCTACAAGGAGATCGCCAAGGAGCTGTTCATCTCCATCAAGACGGTGGAGACGCACGTGTCGAACGTGCTCCGCAAGCTGCAGATGTCCAACCGCTACGAACTCTCCCGCTGGGCGGCGGACCGCCGGCTGGTGTGACCGCGCGTCACCCTGGCCGAGGATCAGACAAACGATCTCCGCGCACTCGTCCACCCAGCCGGTGATCGTGCCCGTGCAGCCGTAGTCGACCTGTCCGGACGGGTCGAAATGCGAGCGGTTCTGGGCGTCCTAACGGGCAGAGGTGGGCCCGGAGGCTGAGCGCGGGCCGGGACCACTTCTGCGGGTGGCGCAACGTATTTCCTGCTCAGTGCTACCTCCGCCGACCGTTTTATGATCATTTTTCAAGTATCGGCAACGTGGCGGGCAACTAACGGCTTGATAACGGCACCTTCACGGAAGAGGCCAGTTGGTGTCACAGTGGCAGCACCTCACCATCGGTGTGTGGCACTCCGTACGGCCCATGACCATGTCCCCGCCCTTCGCGGCGGCTCGTGGCCGTGCCTTCCGCGTCGTGTCACGCCTCGTTGGCGGGGGAGCCCGGCGGATCGGAACATCAGGGGTGTCCCCAACTTCCCTGTGGTCCCGGCGACCCGCGCCCCGGGGTGGTCGGGCGGTGTCACCCCCAAAACGTGCGTGAAACCCACGACGGAACCTGGTTAGAAAGAGGAGGCCCCTCGGAATGAGAGTCTCGAAGCGGGCGACGAGCGCGATCGCGCTCAGCGCGGCTGCCGCGCTTGTCGCGAGCGGTTGCTCGAGCGGTGGCGAAGGCGAAACTGCCGCCAGCGGCGACGGCGCGATTGTCATCCACGGTGTCCAGCCGGAGAACCCGCTGGTCCCGTCGAACACCACGGAGACCGGCGGCGGCAAGATCGTCGACTGGCTGTGGACCGGCCTGGTCGAGTACCCGAACGACGGTGGGGCCCCGCGTAACGCGCTGGCGGAGTCCATCAACACCACGGACTCCAAGGTCTTCACGATCAAGATCAAGAAGGGTACGAAGTTCCACGACGGGACCGAGGTCAAGTCGAAGAACTTCGTCGACGCCTGGAACTGGGCCGCCTACTCGCCGAACGGCGCGCAGAACGGCAGCTTCTTCTCCGACATCCAGGGTTTCGAGCAGACCTACACCAGTGACCCGGATGGCGCGGACGGCCCGAAGAAGGCCCCGGCGCCGACGGCTGAGAAGCTGTCCGGCCTGAAGGTCGTCGACGAGCAGACCTTCGAGGTCACCCTGTCGGCGCCGACCGCGGTCTTCCCGACCAAGCTCGGCTACAGCGCCTTCATGCCGCTGCCGGACAAGTTCTTCACGCAGAAGCCCGAGGAGTTCGGCAAGAACCCGATCGGCAACGGCCCGGTCAAGTTCGTGTCGTGGGCCGACAACTCCCTGATCAAGCTGACGCGCTTCGACGACTACAACCTTCGCGACAAGATGAAGCTCAAGGACGTCGACGTCAAGCTGTACCAGGACGAGACGGCCGCCTACGCCGACGTGCTCTCCAACAACCTGGACTTCCTGGAGTCCCTGCCCACCTCGGCGCTCGCCGGCGACAAGTGGAAGACCGACCTCGGTGAGCGGGGCCGCAACACCGTCACGCCGACGACCGCGCTGATCGCGTTCCCGCAGTACGACAAGCGTTACCAGAACCCGAAGCTGCGTCGGGCCGTGTCGCTGTCGATCAACCGGCAGGAAATCTCGGACAAGATCTTCTTCGGCACCCGCAAGCCGGCCGACAGCTGGGCGAACCCGCTGACCCCGGGCGCCAAGCCGGGTAACTGCACCGCCTGCAAGTTCGACCCGACCACGGCGAAGCAGCTGCTGACCGAGGCCGGCGGCTTCACCGGCGAGATGGTCTTCTACTACAACTCGGACTCCAGCCACAAGGACTGGATGGACGCGGTTGCGCAGCAGGTCAAGACCAACCTCGGCATCGAGGCTCGGGCTGAGGGCGTGCCGACCTTCGCGGTCTTCCGCCAGAACGTCAACGCCCACGCGATGAAGGGCCCGTACCGCGCTGCCTGGCAGCAGGACTACCCGGACGTCGAGAACTGGATCAACCCGCTGTACGTGACGGGTGGCTCCTCGAACGACGGCCTGTACAGCAACCCCGAGGTCGACGCCCTGGCCAAGCAGGCCAGCGCCGCGCCGAGCCTGGAGGCCTCGCACGAGGCGTTCACCAAGGCCGTCGAGAAGATCGACCAGGACGTCCCGAGCATCCCGATCTACTTCTACGGCCAGCAGTCCGGCCACTCGGAGAAGATCAAGAAGCTCGAGCTGAACAACGTCGGCGAACTCGACATCACCTCGGTCGAGCTCTGATCCGTTCGGTCTGACCCCGGGTCGGGCTCGCCACATCCGGTGAGCCCGACCCGGGGCAGTTCCGCGATTGGGTGTTACAACACTCCATTCGCACGTTGTCACCACCGTGTCGGCCGTCCGACGCGCCCCCTGTCTGGAGGACCACCCCATGGGCCGTTATCTGTTGAGACGGCTGCTCCAACTCGTGCCGGTCTTCATCGGCTCGACGTTCCTCATCTATGCCCTCGTCTGGGCCGTACCGGGCGACCCCTTCGCCGGTAAGTGCGGCGAGCGCCGCTGCCCGGACCAATACGTGGCGTTCATGACCGAGAAGTACCACCTGGACCAGAACGTCTTCGTGCAGTACTTCAACTACATGAAGAACCTGCTCCAGGGTGACTTCGGTCAGACCTTCTCGCAGCGCGACATCGGCGGCATCATCGCCACGGCGTACCCCAACACGCTGAAGCTGGCCCTGGTCGCGCTCGCCATCGAGGCCGTGATCGGTCTCGGCGCCGGCGTCCTGACCGGTCTGCGCCGCAACGGTTTCCTGGACAACCTGGTCCTGGTCTCCACGCTCTTCCTGCTCGCGCTGCCGGTGTTCGTGGTCGGCTTCGTGCTGCAGTGGCTGCTGGGCGTGCAGTGGGGCATCATCAAGCCGACCGTCTCCTCCGAGATGCGGTGGTCCGAGCTGATCGTGCCGGGCTTCGTGCTCGGCAGCGCGTCGGTGGCGTACATCGCGCGGGTGGCACGAACGAGCATCGCGGAGAACCGCCGTGCCGACTACGTGCGCACCGCCATCGCCAAGGGCCTGCCGATGCGCCGGGTTGTCGGGGTGCACCTGCTGCGCAACTCGCTCATCCCGGTGGTCACCCTGCTCGGCACCGACCTCGGTGCCCTGATGGGCGGCGCGATCATCACCGAGGGGATCTTCGGCATCAACGGCATCGGCCGTGAGGTCTACCGCGCGATCATCACCAAAGAGAGCGCCACCGTGGTAGGGATCGTGGTCGTCCTGGTGCTGGTCTATCTCGTGATGAACCTGCTGGTTGACCTGCTCTACGCCGCCCTGGACCCGAGGATCCGCTATGAGTGACCCGAGTACCGCATCGATCGTCAGCACCCCTGCCGCGCACCCGACCGACTCTCCGGCCTCCGCCACCGCGGGCGCGCCGCAGAGCAACGAGAAGCCGCGTGGCCTGCTGGGTGACGCCTGGCGCGACCTCCGGCGTAAGCCGCTGTTCTGGGTCTCGGCCACGCTGATCGTGTTCTTCCTGCTGATGGCGGCCTTCCCGGCGCTGTTCGCCCCGGGTGACGCGGTCAACGGATCGCTGTCCCGCAGCCTCGACAAGCCGTCCGCCAATGGCTGGTTCGGCTACGACGTGCAGGGCCGGGACGTCTACGCCCGGGTCATCTACGGCGCGCGGGCGTCCATCATCGTGGCCATGCTCTCGGTGATCGGCACCCTGCTCGTCGGTGGAGCGATGGGCGTCATCGCCGGCTACCGCGGTGGCTGGGTGGACGGGCTGCTGAGCCGGATCGGCGACGTGTTCTTCGGTGTGCCGTTCGTGCTCGGCGCGATCGTCATCCTGACCACGTTCAACGGCTCGGGTTCCGGCAACAGCAAGGCCCAGATCATGGCCCTCGTGATCATCTCGTTGATCGTGTTGAGCTGGCCGGTCGTGATGCGGCTGATGCGCTCCTCGGTGCTCGCCACCAGGGACGCCGACTACATCATCGCGGCCCGCGCACTGGGTGCCGGCAGCGGCCGGATCATCCTCAAGCACCTGCTCCCGAACTGCCTGGCCCCGCTGCTGGTCTACGGCACGATCATGGTCGGCTCGTTCATCGGCGCCGAGGCCACCCTGTCGTTCCTGGGTGTCGGCCTGAAGTCGCCGGTGGTGTCCTGGGGCATCATGATCAGCGAGGGCAAGGATTTCATCCGGGTCGCGCCGGGGCTGGTGTTCTTCCCCGCCGCGTTCCTCGTCGCCGCAGTGCTGAGCTTCGTGATGCTCGGTGAGGCGGTCCGCGAGGCCCTCGATCCGAAACTCCGCTAGGGGAGATCCAGTGTCCGACATTCTCGTGTCCGAGCAGTCCGCGCCGGGATCCGGCGGGTCCGGACGTCCCTCTGGCCGGCTGCTCGAGGTCGACGACCTGCGGGTGGAGTTCCGCACCCGGGACGGCGTCGCAAAGGTCATCAACGGAGTCACGTACCACGTCGACGCGGGGGAGACCCTCGCCGTGCTCGGCGAGTCCGGCTCCGGCAAGAGCGTCACCGCGCAGACCATCATGGGCATCCTCGACACGCCGCCCGGCTTCGTCACCGGCGGCCAGGTTCGCTTCAACGGCAAGGACATGCTCCGCATGTCCGACGAGGAGCGTCGCCGCATCCGCGGCGAGGGCATCGCGATGATCTTCCAGGACGCGCTCTCCGCGCTGAACCCCGTCTTCACCGTCGGGTTCCAGATCGCCGAGCAGTTCCGGGTCCGGCGGGGCATGGGTCGCGCCGAGGCCAAGAAGCGCGCGATCGAGATGCTCGACCAGGTCAAGATCCCGAACGCCAAGGGCCGGTTCAACAACTACCCACACCAGTTCTCCGGTGGTATGCGGCAGCGCGCGATGATCGCGATGTCGCTGGCGCTCGACCCGGAGGTGCTGATCGCGGACGAGCCGACCACCGCGCTCGACGTGACCGTGCAGGCCCAGATCATGGACCTGCTCGCCGAGCTCCAGCGTGAGCGGCAGATGGGCATGATCCTGATCACCCACGACCTCGGCGTGGTCGCCGACGTCGCGGACCGGATCGCGGTCATGTACGCCGGCCGGATCGTTGAGGAAGCCGACGTGTACGAGCTGTACGCCAAGCCGGCGCACCCGTACACGTTGGGTCTGATCGACTCGATCCCGCGCCTCGACGAGAAGGGGCAGCAGCTCCGGACGATCAAGGGCCTCCCGCCGAACCTGATGAACATCCCGCCGGGCTGCCCGTTCAACCCGCGGTGCCCGATGGCTCAGCCGGTGTGCCGGGAGAAGGTCCCGCCGCTGCTGCAGGTCGGCCCCGCCCGGGCCAGCGCCTGCCACTTCGCCGAGGAGCTGGTGAACCGTGTCTGAGAACATCCTCGAGGTCAATGACCTGGTCAAGCACTACCCCGTCACGCAGGGTGTGGTGTTCAAGAAGACCGTCGGTCAGGTCAAGGCGGTCGACGGGGTCTCGTTCGGTCTGCGCGCTGGCGAGACGCTCGGTGTGGTCGGCGAGTCCGGTTGCGGCAAGTCGACGCTCGCCCGGGTGCTGATGAACCTGGAGAAGCCGACCGCCGGCAACGTGGTCTACAAGGGCCAGGACATCTCCAAGCTCTCCGGTGGGGCGCTGCGACGCCTGCGCCGGCAGATCCAGCTGGTGATGCAGGACCCGTACACCTCGCTGAACCCCCGGATGACCGTCGGTGACCTGCTCGGCGAGCCGTTCGAGATCCACCCGGAGGTGGCGCCGAAGGGCAGCCGCCGGGCCAAGGTCCGCGAACTGCTCGACCTGGTCGGGCTCAACCCGGAGCACATCAACAGGTACCCGCACCAGTTCTCCGGCGGGCAGCGGCAGCGCATCGGCATCGCCCGCGCGCTCGCCCTGCGGCCCGAGATCATCGTCTGTGACGAGCCGGTGTCGGCGCTGGACGTCTCCATCCAGGCTCAGGTGATGAACCTGCTGGAACGGTTGCAGGGCGAGTTTGGGCTCTCGTACATCTTCATCGCCCACGACCTGTCCGTGGTCCGCCACCTGTCGGACCGGGTCGCGGTGATGTATCTCGGCAAGATCGTCGAGATCGGCACCGAGGACGAGATCTACGAGCGGCCGACCCACCCGTACACCCAGGCTCTGCTGTCGGCGGTGCCGGTTCCGGACCCGACGCAGCGGAACAACAAGACGATCATCCGGCTCACGGGCGATGTGCCGTCGCCGATCAGCCCGCCCTCGGGCTGCCGGTTCCGGACCCGCTGCTGGAAGGCGCAGGAAGTCTGCGCCGAGCAGGTCCCGCTGCTGGAGATTCGGCGGGACTCGGACCACCCGAGCGCCTGCCACTTCGCGGAGCGGCGCGAGATCGTCGCCACCCACGAGGCCTGAGTCACCCGAGACCGCCTGCCGACGTCACCCACGACGACGGCAGGCGGTTTCGTCTGTCTGTGACCCGGCCAGACCGCTTCCCGGCCGGCCCGGGCGCACCGCCCGCCATCGGGCTCAGAGGGGGCCGCGGCCGGCGCGGAGCAGCAGCAGGGCCAACTGGGTGCCGTCGGCACCGAGCGCGACGCGGAACCGTTCCAGGATCTTCCGCTCCCGGGAGAGCACCAGGCGCGTGCCGCCGGACGCCATCCGGGTCGCACCGACCTCCTGGGACAGGGCGGCCCGCTCCTGCCAGAGCGCGATCATCGCGTTGTCGATCTCGTCGATCCGCTCCCGGATCTGCACGATCCTCGCCGAGGCGGTTGGTTCCTCGGTGCCGGTCCGTGCCTCGACCGGCGTGGCGTTGTCGACCGCCGCCGACGTGGGCACTGTCGCCTCGGTCCCGTTCGGCGCGGGTTGCTCCGCCTCGGGCCGGGCCGGGCCGCCGCTCTGCTCCATCACGTCTGCCATCATCGGGTACCCCTCGCACTGTGGTGCCCGGTGCCCGGAACCCGGGACGGAAAAAGCCCCGGACTCCAGGAGCCCGGGGCTTTTTGCAGGTCTGAATCGATCAGGCGCGACCTACGGCAGCCGGACTCCCGGTGCCATAGTAAAAGTGGTAGCGCGCAGCGATCACGCTGACGAGTATGCCGGCGCCGGCCGCGGCTGCGCAAGCGTCCGGCGGCCCTTGCCCGCGCCGCGGCGCAGCGGTCGGGGGAGTGTCCGACCGGCGGCATAGACTTGTCGGGCGATGCATCCTCTCTTCGACATTCCCGCGTCCCCGCCTGCGCCGGAGTCCGCGCCGGCCCGCCCGCACCGACCCGGGCCGGCCCCCGCGCGCCTCGATCCGCAGCAGTTGCTCGCCGGGCTCAACGGGCCTCAGCGCGACGCCGTCAGCCACGCCGGCTCGCCGCTGCTGATCGTGGCCGGCGCCGGATCCGGCAAGACCCGGGTGCTCACGCACCGGATCGCCTACCTGCTCGCCGCACGGGACGTCCACCCCGGTGAGATCATCGCGATCACCTTCACCAACAAGGCCGCCGGCGAGATGAAGGAGCGCGTCGCCGCGCTCGTCGGTCCGCGGGCGCGCCTGATGTGGGTGTCGACGTTCCACTCGGCCTGCGTGCGGATCCTGCGTGCCGAGCACGAGCACGCCGGCCTCAAGTCGACGTTCTCGATCTACGACGCGGACGACTCCCGCCGGCTGATGCAGTTGGTGACCCGCGAGTTGGATCTCGACCCGAAGCGCTACCCGGCGCGGGGGCTGGCGGCCCAGGTCTCCAACCTCAAGAACGAACTGGTCGATCCGGAGCAGTTCGCGGCACGGGCCGCCGGCCCCAATGAGCGGGCGCTCGCCGAGGCGTACACGCTCTACCAGCGCCGGCTGCGTGAGGCGCACGCACTGGACTTCGACGACCTGATCATGACCACGGTGCACCTGCTCCAGTCCCACCCGCACGTCGCGGAGAGCTACCGTCGGCGCTTCCGGCACGTGCTGGTGGACGAGTACCAGGACACCAACCACGCCCAGTACATCCTGATCAAGGAGCTGGTCTCCGGCACCGAGGGGGTGGAGCCGGCCGAGCTGTGCGTGGTCGGCGACGCCGACCAGTCGATCTACGCGTTCCGGGGCGCGACGATCCGCAACATCCTGGAGTTCGAGCGGGACTACACCGACGCGCGAACGATCCTGCTGGAGCAGAACTACCGCTCCACCCAGACCATCCTCAACGCGGCCAACGCGGTGATCGACCGCAACACCTCCCGCAAGCCCAAGCGGCTGTGGAGCGAGGCCGGCGCCGGTGAGCAGATCGTCGGCTACGTGGCCGACACCGAGCACGCCGAGGCCGACTGGGTGGCCCGGGAGATCGACCGACTGGTCGACGCCGACGAGACACGCCCCGGCGACGTCGCGGTCTTCTACCGCACCAACGCCCAGTCCCGCGTGTTCGAAGAGGTGTTCATCCGCATCGGCCTGCCCTACAAGGTGGTCGGAGGGGTGCGCTTCTACGAGCGCAAGGAGGTCCGCGACGCGCTGGCGTACCTGCGTTCGGTGGTCAACGACGACGACACGGTGAGCCTGCGGCGGGTCCTCAACACCCCGCGCCGGGGGATCGGCGACCGCGCCGAGGCGTGTGTCGAGGCGCTCTCCAGCCGGGACCGGATCTCGTTCGGCGCGGCGTTGCGCCGGGCCCGGGAGGCGCCGGGCATCTCCAGCCGGGCGGCCAACGGCATCGCCGACTTCGTGGCGCTGCTCGACGGCGCCCGCGAGCTGTCCGAGACCGGCACCCCGGAGGAGGTGCTGGAGGCGCTGCTGACCCGCTCGGGCTACCTCACGGAGCTGGAGGAGAGCCTGGATCCGCAGGACGCCGGTCGGGTGGACAACCTCCAGGAGTTGGTGAGCGTCGCCCGGGAGTACACCGAGCGGATCGAGTCGCAGGGCGAGGAGGGGGAGCGGGCCACCCTGGCCGGCTTCCTGGAGCAGGTGGCTCTGGTCGCCGACGCCGACCAGATCCCCTCCGACGACCCCGACCACCAGGGCGTGGTCACCCTGATGACGCTGCACACCGCCAAGGGGCTGGAGTTCCCGGTCGTCTTCCTGACCGGGCTGGAGGACGGCGTCTTCCCGCACCTGCGCTCGCTGGGCGACACCCGCGAGTTGGAGGAGGAGCGCCGGCTGGCGTACGTCGGCATCACCCGCGCCCGACAGCGGCTCTACCTGTCCCGCGCGGTGACCCGCTCGGCCTGGGGGCAGCCGTCCTACAACCCGCCGTCGCGGTTCCTGGAGGAGTTGCCGACCGAGCTGGTGCACTGGGAGCGCACCGAGGGGTCGTACACCTCGTGGGCCGGCGGGGGCGGCGGCGTCGGTGGCCGCGCGGACCGCGCGCCCGGCGCGCGTGGCAACTTCACCGGGGGTACGCCGAAGGCGGCCCAGTTGGCGCAGCGGCTCGGCGTGGACGCCAGCCGGCTGACCACGGCCAGTGAGCTGCCGCAGGGGCCGAAGGTGTCGGCCGGCGACCGGGTCAATCACCAGCGGTACGGGTTGGGGCGGGTGCTCGCCGTCGAGGGGCACGGCCCAGGTGCCCGCGCGCAGATCGACTTCGGCGACCAGACGATGTGGCTGGTGCTCCGGCACGCCCCGGTCGACAAGCTCTGACCCCGGCACGCCTGGAGACTATGGTCGCCGCACGGTGATCAGGCCGTCGCGGACGATCGTGAGCATCCGGTCTCGGGCCGCCGGGGCGGCGGTGTCGCGCTCGCGGACCGCGCAACCGACCAGGAACGCTTTCAGGTCGGCGGCGTCGACGTCGGGACGGACCGCGCCTGCGCGCTGAGCGGCGCTGAGCAGTTCGGTCAGGACATGATTGAGGTCGTGTTCGCCCTTTGCAGCCGCGGCGGCGATGTCGAACCCGGTGCCGGAGAGCGCGTCGGCCAGTGCGCGGTTTGTCGCACCCTCGGCGGCCATGCTGGTGAGAAATTCGAACAGAGCCGGGCCTGCTTCATGAGTGGCACGCAGCTCGATCGCCCTGGTGACCAGGCGTTTGGCCACGCTCTGCACGATCGCCTCGTAGAGCGATTCCTTGGTCGGGAAGTGTCGACTGACGGTGCCGGTGCCGACGCCGGCGCGGCGGGCGATCTCGTGGATCGGCACCGTCGGCCCATCCGTGGCAAACGCATCGATCGCGGCGTGCAGAACCTTCGCCCGGTTGCGTACGCCATCGGCACGCGGCTTGCGTTGCTCGGCGATTTCGGACTCCTAAACGGGATGGTCATCCCGTATGCTCAAGCGGGATGGCTGTTCCGATTATAGGTGGTGGGCGCATTGTCCAAACCTTCGCGTGCGCGACGAGACCTGGGCCGGTGGTTGATCGGGCTGTATGCGGCGTTCGTCGTCGAGCACGCCTACGGGGCGGCCCGGTACGGCACCCCGATCAGGCTCGTCGGCCTCCTGCCGCTGGGGTTGCTACTGGTGCTGGCGCTGGCGCTGCTCGCGCGACATGCCCGCACCGGCAGCCGTCTGGCGCTCTCCGCCGGCGCGATCGTGGTCGGCGTGGCGTTCGTCGGCTTGGCCGGCCTCGTTGAGGGCGGTTTCAACCACGCCCTCAAGCTCGCGTTCCACGCCGTGGGTATGCCCGACGACAGGTTGCGGCACGTGTTCGGTGGGTTGAATTTCGTGGTGCCCGACGATGTGGTGTTCGAGGGGGTCGGCACGGCAACGCTGGGCCTGGCCGGAGCGGTGGCCTGGCACCTGGCGCAACTGCTGCGCTCCGCTCGATTGCCGGACTCCAACGCGTCGGTGCGGCGCGCCGGTGTGGCCGTCCTGGTCGCGGCGGGTGCGCTGTTCGGCGCGTACGTCACCGAGCCGCTCGGCCACGCAGGCCTTGTCACTCTCGCCATCCTTGGCACCGCCCTCGGGGTCACGCTGATGGTGGTGTCCGGGGTGGTTGGACAAACGGGATGTGCGTCCCGTATCTTCCATCTAAACGGGATGCACATCCCGTTTAAATGACGAGGGGAAGCCGCGTGAAACTGTCGCTCGTTCTGAAGGCTGTCGCGGTGCTCGACATCGTCGTTCTGGGTGCGGTGTGGCTCATCGCGCCCGGGATCGGCCTTGCTGACCACCCAGATGCCCGTTCGCTGCTTGTGGCACGGGCGCTCGGCACCGATCTGGTGGTCGTCGGTGTGATGAACTGGATCATCAGTGGCCGTGACGACGCAGCCATGCGGCCGTTCCTGCTGCCGAACATTGTGATGCACGTGGTGCCGGCGGCAATCATCGTCACCCTGATTTTCAGCGGTGCCTTCGGTGCCGCGGACTGGCTCGGCGCCGGTCTGCACATCGCACCGGTCGTGGTGCTGACCTGGTGCCTGGCATCACCGACGCAACGACGCGCGGCACGCGCCCAGGCCCACGCCTGAACGAAGCGCCGGCCGCCGGCGGCGGCACCCGCGACCAGACCAGGTGGGTGGTGCTTCGGCACTCCTTCCTAGAGGTTGCGCTAGGACCGCGCGGGGAGTTGGCGCACGTGCGGCGGGCCGCAGCGCCGAAGGTATCGGGACGTGAACCAAGGTCTATTTTCGCTCCCCGGACGTGGCCGACACCGCATCCGGGCCGGATAGTGGACAGCGTGAGCCTGGAGATCAGAGGTATCTCATACATCGCTGGCCATAGCTCCGGCGAGGCGGTGCGCCGGGACATGCGTGCCATCCGCGAGACCCTGCACTGCACGACGGTGATGGTGATCGGCACCGATACCGGCGCGCAGATGGAGGCGGCGCGGAGCGCCCTGGACGTCGGGCTCGATGTCTACATCCGGCCGTATGTCGCCGACCGCCCGCGCCGCGAGATCCTGGCCCATCTCACGGCGACGGCCACCGCGGCCGAGGAACTACGCGTCGACTACCCGGGTCGAGTCACGCTGCTGGTCGGCAGCGAGTTCTCCCTCACCTCCCCGGGGATGGTCCCGGGACCCCGTGTCTTCATCCGGCTGCAGGTGCTGGTGCGGTGGCGACGCTTCTTCGACCGCCGGATCACCCGCAAGCTCAACGCCCTGCTCGGCGCCGCCCTGCCCGTCGCCCGCGCCGCGTTCCACGGGCCGGTCACCTACGCCGCGGGCTTCTGGGAGAAGGTCGACTGGTCCGGCTTCGACCTCGTCGGCGTCAACCTCTACCGTTTCGGCCCCGACCCCGCCGCGTACCAGCAACGGCTGCGCGCCCTGCTGCACGAGGCGGACAAACCGGTGGTCATCACCGAGTTCGGATGCGGCGCCCACCTCGGTGCCGAGCGCCGCGGGCCTGGCTCGTTCCGGATCGTGAACTGGTTCGCCCAACCGCCCCGGGTCAGGGACGGACACGTACGCGACGAGTCCACCCAGGCGGCGTACCTGGCCGAACTCATCGACCTCTACGCCGCACACGGCGTACACGGCTGCTTCGTCTTCACCTTCGTCATGCCGGACTTCCCGCACCACGCGGACCCGCGTCGCGACCTGGACATGGCCGGCTTCGGCGTGGTGCGGGTGCCCTCCGAGGACCCGTCCCAGTGGGAGCCGAAGGAGGCGTTCCACCAGGTGGCGCGGCGTTACGAGGCAGCCGAGCGTGCCGCCGCTGGCAGCGGCACGGCTGGGTGATCCTCGATTCGCTGCCTCAGCAGCCCAGGTCCACGCCGTGCGAGCGCATGAACGGGGCGGGGTCGATCTGGTTCCACATGCCCTGGTGCACCTCGAAGTGCAGGTGCGGGCCGGTGGCGTCGCCGGTCGCGCCCTCGTAGCCGATGACCTGGCCGGCCTTGACCGCCTGCCCCACGGTGACCGCGATGCGGCTCTGGTGGGCGTAGTGGGTCAGGTACCCGTTGCCGTGATCGATGAAGACGGAGTTGCCGTACCCGTCGGACGCGTCACCGGCCTGGGTCACGGTGCCGGCGGCCGCGGCGCGGATCGGCGTACCGGAGGGCAGTGCCAGGTCGATGCCGGCGTGCAGGGTGCCCCAGCGCTGCCCGTAGCAGGAGGTGACCTCGGCTCCCGGCATCGGGTTGACCCAGGCGGGCGTGGGCTTGGTGGTCTTCTTCGGCTTCGGCTTGGCCTTCGCGGTGGCCGTCTTCGCGGGTGCCGGGCTGGCGCTGGTCGCCGACGGGGTCGGCGTGGGGCTGCCCGAGGGAGTGACCGGGGTGCTCGACTCGCGAGTCGAGCGGTCGGCCCGGCTGGCGGCCTCGTTGCGGGACTGCGCGTCGAGGGAGACGGCGGCGGGTGCCGGCTGGTCGGTGCCGGTGGTGGCGACGACGACGCCACCGAGGCCGAGGGCGAGCAGAGCGGCGGCGCCGAGCACGATGAGGCGGTTGCGCCGACGGGGGAGTTCCGGCGGCCCGGTGGGAGCGGTGTCGCGGGTGTTCTCGTTCTGGACGGGGCTGTCTTCTTGCACGGCGGACCTTCACAGTCGAGGGGCACTTGACCTCGAAATACTGGTGTCGGGCCGGGTTGGAGGCGGGATGGGGACCGGGGGCCGGGCGATGGAGGGCGGCTCACCTGCCCGGATATGACCCGCTCTGCGGTGCTACGACCGGAAAAGTGATCATGCGGTGCGGTGTCGCCGCTCACAATCTCCACTGTGACCTGGGAGACATCGGCCAACGAAAAACCGCCCGGATCGACAGATCCGGGCGGTCAACGGTCGGTACGCAACGTCAGGAGCCGGCTACCTCGCTGTAAATTGCCTCGACTTGCAGCTTGATGTCCACTCCGCGGTCCTGCAGGAACGGCACCGGGTCCATCGGCTTGCCCTTGACATGGATCTCGAGGTGCAGGTGGGTGCCGTAGGCGTGACCGGTCTGGCCGACCAGGCCGAGCTGGTCGCCCGCCTTGATCTGCTGGCCTTCCTTGACGCTCACCGCGGAGGAGTGGCCGTAGATGGCCTCGCTGCCGTCGGCGTGCTGAACGATCACGGCGTTGCCGTACCCGCCGAACCAGCCGGCCTTGGTGACCAGGCCGTCGTGGATCGCCACAAAGGGCGTGCCCTCGGCGGCGACCAGGTCGACGCCGGTGTGCATCTTGCCCCAGCGCATCCCGTAGGGGGAGTTGAAGTCGTAGCCCTGAAGCGGCAGCAGCCACACCTCGGGCTCGGCGCTGTCCTTGCTGCGGCTGTCCCGCGAGGCGCGGTCGGCGTTGTCGGCGCGGGCCTTCACGTCCTGGCTGGTGACCGACGCCTGCTTGAGCTCGTCGAGCACCTTCGGGCTGACGTCCTTGGCGTCCGGCAGGGCGCTGGCGCCGAGTGCGACGATGCCGGCTCCGACGAAAGCGGTGGTGACGACAGCGGCGTAACGGCTACGCGGTGGGGTGGGCACGCGGCGACGACCGCGATATCGATCGGGCTCAGACGACAGGCGCTGGCGCACGCACACCCTCCGTTGTCGGGGTTCCGAAGCGGCCGGTGGACGTTCGTGAAGCTCCGATGAACGTCCGCTGACCGCGTCGTCACCCGTCCATGGACCTGATGACAACCGTGGACACGTTAGCCAACCACCAGAGGAGTCACAAGCTAGAGCGAGAAATTGGCGTGTCGATCTGTCCGTTTGCGTCCATGATTGTCATGCATCGTGACGCCGAACGGTGCCCCAGATGCTGCCCGTTCGTCGCCGAGCGTGACCGGTCCGGCGGACTCGTCCGGCTTGACTGCGGGCAGCGCCGGGCCACGCCGGGGCGGCGCGGATAGCGTCGGTGCGACCACTCCCGGCCGGCAGCGGTCGCGGCGGGCACCTGTCGGGCGCGGAACCCGGATTTCCCGGGCCGGGCCCGCCGGGTTACCGTTCGTTCAGGTGAAGGCCGTGAAGCCGGTGAAAGGTGTGCGCTGATGAGCTCTCGAATTCGGGTCGTCGTCGCCAAGCCCGGTCTGGACGGCCACGACCGGGGAGCGAAGGTCGTCGCGCGCGCACTGCGTGACGCGGGGATGGAGGTCGTCTACACCGGCCTGCACCAGACCCCCGAGCAGATCGTGGAGACCGCCATCCAGGAGGACGCCGACGCGGTCGGCCTGTCCGTCCTCTCCGGCGCGCACATGACGTTGTTCCGGCGGGTGCTGGAACTGCTCGGTGAGCGGGACGCCCGCGACATCGTCGTGTTCGGTGGCGGCATCATTCCGAACGGCGACATTCCCGAGCTGGAAAAGCTGGGCGTCGCGAAGATCTTCACGCCGGGCGCCACCACTCAGGCGATCGTCGAGTGGGTCCGAGAGAACGTCGCGCAGCCGGTTTCCTGAGGCTCGCCGCGACGGTCGGCTCTGGCGAGGCGGATTTGGGCACGGGGGAGGGGCCGGACGCACCCCTCACACGTCCGGCCCCTCTATGCACGATGCCCCGCCGCCACCCCTCGACCGACAGGGCATCGGCCGTATCCCGTCTTTGCGCTGCTCAGCGCTCCGACATCTGACTCAACGACGCCCCCACGGCCGGGTTACGCCACCGGGGCAACATCGCCCGGACGGTGGATGCGGACCGGGTCGTGGCCGGAAACCGGCCGCTCCCGATGTCCGGTTGTGCATTACCGCACACCACGCACCCGCTCGGTTGCCGGCGGTGCCGGCCTCGCTAGGCTGCGGCCAATGGCCTGTTTCAACTGATGACAGGCGTCAAACTGTTTTTGAACGCTGGTGGCGGCGCGACGGCGCGCCGCGGAGACGGGACGGGACGCGCAATCGTGGACCTGTACGAGTACCAGGGGCGGGACCTGTTCGAGCGGCACGGCTTGCCCGTGTTGGCCGGCGGCGTCGCCACTACCCCGGAAGAGGCCCGTGCGATCGCCGACCGCCTCGGCGGTCGCGTGGTCGTCAAGGCGCAGGTGAAGGTCGGCGGCCGCGGTAAGGCCGGCGGCGTCAAGCTGGCCGAGGGCGCCGAGGAGACGGTGGCCCGTGCCACCGACATCCTCGGCATGGACATCAAGGGCCACACCGTCCACAAGGTCATGATCACGGTGACCGCGGACGTGGCCGAGGAGTACTACTTCTCGTACCTGCTCGACCGGGCGAACCGCACCTTCCTCTGCATCGCCAGCGTGGCCGGCGGCATGGACATCGAGCAGGTCGCCGCCGACACCCCCGACAAGGTGGTGAAGGCCCCGATCGACGCCGTCAAGGGCGTGGACGAGGCCAAGGCTCGCGAGATCGTGACCGCCGCCGGTTTCCCGGCCGAGGTCGCCGACCAGGTGGTCGAGATCGCCGTCGGCCTGTGGCAGGCGTTCGTCGCCGAGGACGCCACCCTGGTCGAGGTCAACCCGCTCGCCAAGAACGGCGACGGCCGGATGCTGCTGCTCGATGCCAAGATCAGCCTGGACGAGAACGCCGCGTTCCGGCACCCGGACCACGAGGCGCTCGTGGACCAGGCCGCCGTGGACCCGCTGGAGCAGGCCGCCAAGGCCAAGGACCTCAACTACGTCAAGCTCGACGGCGAAGTCGGCATCATCGGCAACGGCGCGGGTCTGGTCATGTCGACCCTCGACGTCGTCGCGTACGCCGGTGAGCGGCACGGCAACGTCAAGCCGGCCAACTTCCTCGACATCGGCGGCGGCGCGAGCGCCGCGGTGATGGCGAACGGGCTGGAGATCGTGCTCTCCGACCCGGCCGTGAAGAGCGTCTTCGTCAACGTCTTCGGCGGCATCACCGCCTGCGACGAGGTCGCCAACGGCATCATCCAGGCGCTGGCCCTGCTGGAGCAGCGCGGCGAGCAGGTCACCAAGCCGCTCGTCGTCCGTCTCGACGGCAACAACGCCGAGGCTGGCCGGGCGATCCTGGACAGCGCGAACAACCCGCTCGTGCAGCGGGTGGACACCATGGACGGTGCGGCCGAGCGGGCCGCCGAGCTGGCAGCTGCGGGGGTCTGATCATGGCTATCTGGCTGACCAAGGACTCGAAGGTCATCGTTCAGGGGATGACCGGCTCCGAGGGTTCCAAGCACACCCGGCGGATGCTCGCCGCCGGCACGAACGTGGTGGGCGGCGTCAACCCGCGCAAGGCGGGCCAGACCGTCGACTTCGACGGCACCGAGCTGCCGGTCTTCGCGTCGGTCGCGGACGCGATGGCCGAGACCGGGGCCGACGTCACGGTCATCTTCGTGCCGCCGCAGTTCACCAAGGCCGCCGTGGTCGAGGCGATCGACGCCGCGATCGGCCTGGCCGTGGTGATCACCGAGGGCGTGCCGGTGCACGACACCGCGTCGTTCTGGGCGTACAACGTGTCCAAGGGTGAGCAGACCCGGATCATCGGGCCGAACTGCCCCGGCATCGCCTCGCCCGGCGCGTCCAACGCCGGCATCATCCCGGCCGACATCACCGGCTCCGGCCGGATCGGCCTGGTCAGCAAGAGCGGCACGCTGACCTACCAGATGATGTACGAGCTGCGCGACATCGGCTTCTCCACCTGCGTCGGCATCGGCGGTGACCCGATCATCGGGACCACCCACATCGACGCCCTGGCGGCGTTCGAGGCCGACCCGGAGACCGACGCCATCGTGATGATCGGTGAGATCGGTGGCGACGCCGAGGAGCGGGCCGCCGAGTTCATCAAGGCGAACGTCACCAAGCCGGTGGTCGGCTACATCGCCGGCTTCACCGCCCCGCCCGGCAAGACCATGGGTCACGCCGGGGCGATCATCTCCGGCTCGGCCGGCACCGCCGAGGCGAAGCAGGCGGCGCTGGAGGCGGTCGGCGTCAAGGTCGGCAAGACGCCGACCGAGACCGCCAAGCTGATGCGGGAGATCATGTCCGGCAACTGAGCCGGCCAGGCAACACCGGAGGGGGTCGACCGCAGCCTGGTCGGCCCCCTCCGGCGTACCACCGGGGCGTCGAACGGACCGTAGGCTGCCGGCGTGCTGACAGTGCAGCGGCTGAGGGCCGACCACGCGGACGCTCTGCTGGCGTTCGAACGGGAGAACCGGGCGTACTTCGCGCGCTCGGTGCCGGATCGTGGCGACGCGTATTTTTCCGGGTTCGCCGATCGGCACCGGGCGTTGTTGGCCGAGCAGGAGGCGGGCCTGTGTCACTTCCACGTCGTCCTGACCGAGCAGGGTGACCTGGTCGGCCGGGTCAACCTCGTGGATGTCGCGGCCGGGTTCGCCGAACTCGGCTACCGGGTCGGTGAGCGGGCCGCCGGCAAGGGCGTCGCCACCGCGGCTGTCGAGCAGGTGTGCCACCTGGCCGCCGACGACTACCGGCTCGCCGGTCTCACCGCGCTGGCCACCCTCGACAACCCGGCGTCCCAGGCGGTGCTGGCACGCACCGGTTTCACCGTGACCGGTGAAACCAGCATCGGTGGCCGCCCGGCTCTGCGCTACCAGCGTCAGCTCGCTGGTCGACCGGCTCGCTCAGTCGTTGTTCCAGAACGGGTAGTTGCCGGTCGCCCGCAGGATCGCGCCGCCGATGATGTTGATCACGCCGAAGACGATGGCGAGGTAGCCGAGCAACGGTGACTGCCCGGACCGGCGGGCGTCCCGGATCGACAGGTAGCCGAAGATGATGCCCAGGATGCCGCAGCAGATCAGCCCCAGCACGATGCCCAGCACACCCCAGAGCGTGGTCCGGTCCCGTCCCCGGGCCGGTGGGGGCGGGGGTGGCGGGTATGGCGTCGTCACAGCTTCCTCCGGGCGGTCGTGGACGGCGAGCCGGCCGGACCGCGACCGGCGGACCCGACCCGGGTGGTGGCGACTCGCGCCCCCTCTGGCCGAGGCTAGACCGGACCGGGTCGCCGAGGCCCTGCTTCGGTCAACTCGTCGCCCTTCGGACGGGTTAACGGACTGCCACCGCCTTCCCGACGTGCCAGAGTAGAGCGGATGTCCCCCGTCACCCCTGACCGTCCCAGCCGTCCCGGCGGTGTGCGCGCCGACGACCGGCCGGTCGACCGTGCCGCGCCGGCCCGACGGGTGCCCGCGCCACGCTCGGGCGGGACGCCACGCGGGCGTGCGCCGCTGCCCGTCGCCGCCGGGGTGGCCGCCTGCTGGGCCGCGCTCACCTCCTACCTGCCGGTCGCCATCGTGCTCGGCCTGGTTCAACTCGGCACGGATTCCAGCACTCTGACCAACACCCTGCGCACCGCGCTGGCCGGGTGGCTGCTCGGGCACGGCGTGCCGCTGCACACCGCGTCCGGTCCGCTGGGGCTCGCCCCGCTGGCGCTGACCGTGCTGGCGCTGTGGCGGCTCACCCGGGCCGGCGTGCACGTCAGCCGCGCGATCGGCGCCCGCGACACCCGCTCGCCGCGACGGGCGCTGCTCGCCGCGGGCTCGGTCGGCATCGCGTACGCGCTGCTCGGCGCCCTCGCGGCGGTGCTGATCGGCGCCAACGGACCGGATGTGTCGGTGGTCCGGGCCGGAGTGACGTTCGCGGCGGTCGGCACCCTCGCCGCGCTGGTCGGCGCGACCCGCGTCACCGCCGTGACCCGGCTGCTCGTCACCCGGCTGCCGGCCCCGGTGCGCCACGGCGTGCGCAGCGGTCTGGTGGCCGGGCTGCTGCTGCTCGGCGCGGGTGCCGGGGCGGCCGGCCTGGCGGTGGCCACCGGCGGCGGCGACGCGGCCGACATGATCGGCGCGTACCGGACCGGGGTCGCCGGGCAGGCCGGGATCACCCTGGTCAGCGCCGCGTACGCGCCGAACGCGGCGATCTGGTCGGCCAGCTACCTGCTGGGGCCGGGTTTCGCGGTCGGCATCGACACCGCGGTCCGCACCAGCGAGGTGTCGGTCGGCGCGTTGCCGGCCGTGCCACTTCTCGCCGGTCTGCCGCGAGGTCCGGTGGACGGTCTCGGCGCTCTCCTGCTCGCGGTGCCCGTGCTGGCCGGGATGGTCGCCGGCTGGTTGCTCGCCCGCCGGGTGGCTCGACTCGCCGGTCCGGAGCGGGCCCCGCAGCGCTGGGCCGAGGTGCTGGTGCCGGCGGCGCTGGCCGGGCCGGTGGCCGGAGTGCTGCTCGGCGTCGCCGCCGCGCTGTCCGGCGGGTCGCTCGGCGCCGGCCGGCTGGCGCAGGTCGGGCCGGTGGGCTGGCAGGTCGGAGCGGTGGCGGCAGGTGTGATCGCGGTCGGCGCACTCCTCGGCGCCGCGGCCACCCGAGCGCTCACCCGCGCCCCGGCCCAGTAGGAGCGCTCAGCCGCGCCCCGGCCCAGTAGGAGCGCTCAGCCCGGCCCGGTAGGCCAGGCCCCGGCCGCGTCTTCGTGCGGGTGAACGAGCGCGGGGCGCCCCGGACGAATCCGGAGCGCCCCGTCGACAGCGAGCCTGGTCAGGGCTGGCCGGGCAACGTCACCTGTGCCACGACGGACACGATGATCAACACGATGCCGAGCCCGACGGCGACCGCGCCGCAGATCAGGCCGGCCTTGGCCTGCCCGGCGTTGCTGGCCTGGCCCTGGGCGACCTTCTTCCGGGCGAGGTAACCGGTGACCACTGCCGCGATGCCGACCGGGATGCCCAGGGAGAAGCAGCAGAGCAGCGGGATCGCCGCGATACCGAGGATCATCGACACCAGGCCGAGGGTGTTGTTCTGCCCCTGCGCCTGCGGGTACCCGGCGTTCGGGTAACCCGGGGCGTTGCCGTACTGGGGCTGCTGCTGGCCGTACGGGTCCTGGTACGCCGGCGGCTGACCGTACGGCTGGCCGGAGGTGGGCTGCTGGCCGTACGGGGCCTGCGGTGCGCCGTACGGGTCCTGCTGACCGTAGGGCTGGCCCGAGGTGGGCTGCTGGCCGTACGGGGGCTGGGGTGCCGCGTACGGGTCCTGCTGACCGTAGGGCTGACCGTAGGGCTGGCCGGAGGTGGGCTGCTGGCCGTACGGGGCGGCGGGCGGCGGGGGGGCGGTCGGGTCCTGGTTGGGCTGCTGGCCGTACGGGTCCTGACCGGGGTTACCGGGCTGCATTCGAAGAGCTCCTTGGACTGGTTCCGTCAGTTACTGCTGTGTGTTTCCATCCATGATCGCGTTCAGTCCTCCCGATGCCCAGTGCGGCAACCGGTAGACATTCTTCCCGAAGCGCAGGAAAAGGCAGTTCTTGCTCAACTCCGCGGGTCGGGCCAGCGCCGTGGCGCGGGTGGGCGGGACGTTCGGCCCGAGCGAGCGGCAGCGTACCGGGTCGATGCACGTCGACGCTGTCGAAGATCGGCGCACCGCCCAGCGGAGGGGCATCCTGACCTGCCCGATAGGGTGGCCCGGTGACCGAGCCCGCGCCTGTCGCCCGCATCGTCGTCCTCATCTCCGGCTCCGGGAGCAACCTTCAGTCGCTGCTGGATGCCGCCGCCGACCCCGCGTACGGCGCACAGGTCGTCGCGGTCGGCGCGGACCGCGACGGCATCGCGGGCCTGGACCGGGCCGACGCGGCCGGGGTGCCGACCTTCGTCGAGCGGGTCCGCGACCACGACACCCGGGAGGACTGGGACCGGGCGCTCACCGCGCACGTCGCGAAGCACCAACCCGACCTGGTCATCTCCGCCGGCTTCCTCAAGCTGGTCGGCCCGCACTTCCTCGCCGCCTTCGGTGACCGCTACCTGAACACCCACAACACCCTGCTGCCGGCGTTCCCCGGCATCCACGGTCCGCGGGACGCCCTCGCCTACGGCGTGAAGCTCACCGGGGCCACCCTCTTCTTCGTCGACGCCGGTATGGACACCGGGCCGATCGTCGCGCAGGTCGCGGTGCCGGTGCTCGACGACGACGACGTCGACACGCTCACCGAGCGCATCAAGGAAGCCGAGCGGCGCCAGCTCGTCGAGCAGGTCGGTCGCCTGGTCCGCGAAGGCTGGACCATCACCGGAAGGAAGGTCACGGTTCCGTGAGTCCCACTCAGGACGGGCGCCGCCCGATCAGGCGGGCGCTGGTCAGCGTCTACGACAAGACCGGGCTGGTCGAGCTGGCCCAGGCCCTGCACGCGGCCGGCGTGGAGATCGTGTCCACCGGCAGCACGGCGGGCACCATCGCCGCCGCCGGGGTGCCGGTGACGCCGGTGGAGACGGTGACCGGGTTCCCCGAGGTGCTCGACGGTCGGGTGAAGACCCTGCACCCCAAGGTGCACGCGGGTCTCCTCGCCGACCTGCGCAAGGACACGCACGTGGCGCAGCTCGACGAGCTGGGGGTGGCGGCGTTCGACCTGCTGGTCTCCAACCTCTACCCGTTCCAGGCGACCGTCGCGTCCGGCGCCGGCGTCGAGGAGTGCGTGGAGCAGATCGACATCGGTGGCCCGGCCATGGTGCGGGCCGCCGCCAAGAACCACGCCTCGGTCGCCGTGCTCACCGACCCGGCCGGTTACCCGGCGCTGCTCGGCGCGCTCAGCGAGGGTGGCTTCACCCTGGCCCAGCGTCGGGCGCTGGCCGCCCGGGCGTTCGCCGACATCGCCGAGTACGACGTCGCGGTGGCCCAGTGGTGTGCCCAGGAGCTGGCGCCGGCCGACGACTCCTGGCCGCAGTTCGCGGGGCTGGCGCTGCGCAAGTCGACCGCGCTGCGGTACGGCGAGAACCCGCACCAGCCGGCGGCTCTCTACACCGACCCGGACGCCCCCGCCGGGCTGGCCCAGGCCGAGCAGCTGCACGGCAAGGAGATGTCGTACAACAACTACGTCGACGCGGACGCCGCCTGGCGGGCCGCGAACGACTTCGCCGACCAGCCGGCGGTGGCGATCATCAAGCACGCCAACCCCTGCGGCATCGCGGTGGGTGCGGACGTGGCCGAGGCGCACCGCAAGGCGCACGCCTGCGACCCGGTGTCGGCGTACGGCGGGGTGATCGCGGTCAACCGGCCGGTCTCGGTCGAGATGGCCCGGCAGGTCGCCGACATCTTCACCGAGGTCGTGGTCGCGCCCGGCTTCGACGACGGCGCGGTCGAGGTGCTGCAGGGCAAGAAGAACATCCGGCTGCTGCGGGCGCCGGCCTGGACCCCGGCGCTGGTGGAGCTGCGGCAGGTGACCGGAGGCGTACTGGCCCAGGTCGCCGACCGGGTGAACGCCCCCGGCGACGACCCGGCGAACTGGCAGTTGGCGACCGGAGAGGCCGCCGACGAGGAGCTGTTGCGGGACCTCGCGTTCGCCTGGCGGGCGGTCCGCGCGGTGAAGAGCAACGCGATCCTGCTCGCCAAGGACGGCGCCACCGTCGGCGTCGGCATGGGTCAGGTCAACCGGGTCGACTCGGCGCAGCTCGCGGTCACCCGCGCCGGCGCCGACCGGGCACGTGGCTCGGTCGCCGCCTCGGACGCGTTCTTCCCGTTCGCCGACGGCCCGCAGATCCTCCTCGACGCCGGCGTCCGCGCCATCGTGCAGCCGGGAGGCTCCATCCGCGACGAAGAGGTCATCGAAGCAGCAAAGAAGGCAAACGTAACGATGTACCTAACGGGAACCCGCCACTTCTTCCACTAACCCCACCCCCTGTTCGCGTCGATCATGGAGTTGTGGTGCCCCGCAAAAGGGGTACCGGCCAAGAAATCGGCCACCACAACTCCATGATCGACGTGTCGGGCGGTCGGGTTAGGCCGGGAGGGGTGGGCGGAGTTCGGCGAAGTGGCAGGCCGACGGGTGCGGGTCGGCTGCTCTCGGGACCGTTTGCGGGTCTTCCTTGGCGCAGATGTCCTGGGCCTTCCAGCACCGCGTCCGGAAGTGGCATCCACTCGGCGGGTCGGCCGGGCTGGGCACGTCGCCGACCAGCCGGATCATGTTGCGCTGATCGCGGGCCTCCGGGTCCGGCACCGGCACCGCGGAGAGCAGAGCCTGGGTGTACGGGTGGGTGGCCCGCTCGTAGATCTCGTCCTCGGTGCCGATCTCCACGATCCGGCCGAGGTACATCACCGCCACCCGGTCGGCGATGTGCCGCACCACGGACAGGTCGTGGGCGATGAAGATGTACGAGAGCCCCAACTCGTCCTGGAGCTGCTTCAGCAGGTTGATCACCTGAGCCTGGATGGAGACGTCCAGCGCCGACACCGGCTCGTCGCAGACGATCACCTCGGGCCGCAGGGCGAGCGCGCGGGCGATGCCGATGCGCTGCCGCTGACCGCCGGAGAACTGGTGCGGGTACCTGTTGATGTGCTCCGGGTTGAGCCCGACCAGGTCGAGCAACTCCTGGACCCGCTTCTGCTTGCTGCCCTTCGGCGCGGCATCCGTGTGGATCTCGAACGGCTCGCCGATGATGTCGCCGACGGTCATCCGCGGGTTCAGCGACGTGTACGGGTCCTGCATCACCATCTGCATGTTGCGGCGTACCCGACGCAGCTCGCCCCCGGAGGCCTTGAACAGGTCGCGACCTTCCAGGGTGGCCCGGCCGGAGGTGGGCGTCTCCAGTCGCATCAGCAGTCGGGCGAGGGTGGACTTGCCGCAGCCGGACTCACCGACCACGCCCAGCGTCTCGCCCCGACGCAGCTCGAAGCTCACCCCGTCGACGGCCTTGACCGCGCCGATCTGCCGCTGGAACAGAACGCCCTGCGTGATCGGGAAATGCTTCACCAGGTTGTCGACGGAGAGGATCGTCTCGCCGCGGACCTTCGTGGGGTTAGCGGGCGACGCTGTCATCACGGACCTCCTGCGCGAAGTGGCAAGCGCTGGTCCGGCCGTCGCCGAGGACCAGGTCGTGCGGTACGACGTCCACGCAGACCTGCTGGACGTACGGGCACCGGGGGTGGAACGGGCAGCCGGACGGGATCCGCATCAGGTTCGGCGGCAACCCCTTGATCGTCGACAGTTCCGCGCCGCGGACGTCCAGGCGCGGGATCGACTCCAACAAACCCTTGGTGTACGGGTGGGCGGGCGCCTTGTAGAGCGAGCGGACGTCGGCGTGTTCGACGATCCGGCCGGCGTACATGACCGCGATCCGGTCCGCGACTCCGGCGACCACACCCAGGTCGTGGGTGATCAGGATCATCGCCATGTTGCGTTCCCGGCGCAGGTCGGCCAGCAGGTCCATGATCTGGGCCTGGACGGTCACGTCGAGCGCCGTGGTGGGCTCGTCGGCGATCAACACCTTCGGGTCCAACGCCAGCGCCATCGCGATCATGACGCGCTGCCGCATGCCGCCGGAGAACTGGTGCGGGTAGTCGCCGATCCGCTTGGCGGCCCCCGGGATCTTGACCAGGTCCATCAGCTCGATGGCGCGACGTCGGGCGTCGGACCGGGACATGCCGGCGCGCTGACGCAGCGTCTCGCCGATCTGCCAGCCGACCGGGAACACCGGGTTCAGGGCGGAGAGCGCGTCCTGGAAGATCATCGCGATCTCCTGGCCGCGGATCTGCCGGCGCTGTTCCTCGGAGCGGGTGAGCAGGTCCTGACCCTGGTAGAGGATCTGCCCGGAGCGGACGAACGCCGGCGGGGTGTCCAGGATGCCCATGATCGCCTGGGCGGTGACGGACTTGCCCGAGCCGGACTCGCCGAGCACGGCAAGCGTCTCGCCGGCGTCCAGGTGGTAGGACACGCCGTTGATCACCCGGGCCACGCCCTCGTTGGTGCGGAACTCGACGTGCAGGTCCCGCAGCTCCAGCAGGTGGCCGCCCTCGGGCGTGGCGGAGGCGGGCGTCGGTTGAACGGTCATGGCTGTGCCTGCCTTTCGCTCGCGACCGCGGGGCTCGCTTCGCTCACTTCTCGCGCTCGCATGAGTCACCGCAGCTTCGGGTCGAAGGCGTCACGGATCGCGTCGCCGAGCATGATGAACGCCAGCACGGTCAACGCGAGGAATGCCGACGGGACGATCAGCGGTGTGGCCGCCTCCCGCATGTGGATGCGGCCGGTGTCGATGTCCTGACCCCACGAGATGGTCGGCGCCTTCAGGCCGATGCCCAGGAAGGACAGCGTCGCCTCGGCCGCGATGAACGAGCCGAGCGCGATGGTCAGCACGACGATGACCGGGGCCAGCGAGTTCGGCAGGATGTGCCGCCACATGATCCGGCTGTTGCCGGCGCCGAGCATCCGCGCCGCCGAGACGTAGTCCTGCTCCTTGGCGGTGATCACCGAGGACCGGACCACGCGGGCGGCGGTGGTCCAACCGAGCAGGGCCAGCACGAAGACGACCGCACCGATCCGGGCCCACTGGTTGTCGCTGGACACCCGCTTGAGCAGCACGATCGCGGCCAGCAGCAGCGGGATGCCGAGCACCACGTCGATCACCCGGGACAGCACCGCGTCGACCCAGCGGCCGAAGTAGCCGGCCAGCATGCCGATCACCAGCGCGATGATCCCGGTGCCGAGCGCCGCGAGCGCGCCGACCAGCAGCGAGGCGCGGGTGCCGTAGACCGCCCGGGAGTACGTGTCGCAGCCCTGGAAGTCGTACCCGAAGATGGCCCCGCCGGACGGCCCGGCGTGCTGCCGGGAGAGCAGGCAGTCGTTCGGGTTGTTGGCGGTGAACACCCCGGGGAGCAGCGCCATCAGGGTGAAGATCACGACAAGCGCCAGCGAGATCCAGAAGATCGGGTTGCGGCGCAGATCGCGCCAGGCGTCCCCGGCCAGGCTGCGGGGCTTGTTCGCGGCGCCGACCTGGTTGGGTGTACCCGGCTCACCCGAGGGGCCACGCCGCGCGGCCTGGTTCTCGCTGGCCGCCACAGTCTCAAAGTCACTCATGCCGCCACCTCGCTGCGCTCACTCATGCCTGCACCTCGCTGCGCTCGGCGCCGGCATGAGTGCCCAGGCACGCTGCGCTGATGATTCGTTCGCTGCGCTCACTCATAGCGGATCCTCGGATCGAGTACGGCGTACAGGACGTCCACCACCAGGTTCGAGACCAGGTAGACCACGACGAGCACGCTGACGATGCCCACCACCAGGGGGCCGTCCTCGGTGCGGATGCCACGGAAGAGGTTGAAGCCCACGCCGGGGATGTTGAAGACGCCCTCGGTGATGATCGCGCCGCTCATCAGGTTGCCCAGTTCCACGCCGAGGAAGGTGACGACCGGGATGAGCGAGTTGCGCAGCACGTGGACGACGACGATGCGGCGCTTGACCAGGCCCTTGGACCGGGCGGTCCGGACGTAGTCGGCGCGCAGGTTCTCCGCCACCGAGGCCCGGGTGAGCCGCAGCGCGGTGGCCAGCGACAGCGAGCCGAGCACGATGCCCGGCAGGAGGAGTGCGTAGAACGTCGGGTCGGAGCCGGCGGTGGGTGGGAAGAGTTGCCACCTGACGCCCAGGAAGTACTGCGCCAGGGGTGCCAGCACGATGGTCGGGATGCCCAGCACCAGCAGGGTCAGCACCAGCGTCGAGTTGTCGAAGATGCTGGCCCGGCGGATGCCGGCGAGCACACCGGCGGTGACCCCGAAGATGATCGCCACGGCGAGCGCGATGAGCGCCAGCCGGACGGTGACCGGCCAGGCCTGCTGGAGGATGTCTCCGATGTTCCGACCGGTGAGCGACTCGCCCAGGTTGCCCTGGAGCAGGTTCTTCACGTAGTCGAAGTAGCGGTAGAAGAAGCCGCCGACGCCGGTGGCGTCCAGGTGGTACCTCTCGGTCAGGTAGGCCCGTTGGGCCGGCGTCACCGGCCGCTCACCAGCGAGCGCCTGGATGGGGTCGCCCTGCCCGGCGAATGTCAGCGCGTAGACGATCAGGGTGGTCCCGAAGAACGCCAGGACCATCTGCAGTAGGCGCCGCAAGATGTAGCGGAACATGCTTAGCAGTCTCTCCGGAAATGTGCGAAAGGGTCGCAGGACGGCATCTCTGGTCGTACCCGAAATATCCGAGACGTGCCGTCCGGCCCGGGGAAGCCGGCACCACCGACGCCGGGACCGCTCTGCGACCCGACCCGGTGGTGCGGTCGGGCCACCCGGGCGTCGCCCGGGTGGCCCGCACCTTGGTCAGCTCAGCTGGCCGCTTCGATCTTGACGAGGTTGACCCGCTGGAACAGGTCCATCTGCACGTTCTTGACCTTGGACGAGTGGCCGAACACGTTCTCGCCGAAGCGGAGCGGGATCACCGGCATGTCCTTGGCCAGGATGTCCTCCGCCTGCTGGTACTTGGCGATCGCCTCGTCCTGCGTCTTGGCGGCGGAACCCTCCTTGACCAGCTTGTCGAACTCCGGGTTGCTGTAGCCGTAGTAGTTCGACGAGCCGTTGGTGCTGTACAGCGGGCCGAGGTAGTCCTCCATGGTCGGGTAGTCCATGACCCAACCCATCCGGAAGGCACCCACCGGCGTCTTCTTCTCGACCTTGGTGAGCAGGTCGGCGAACTTCGGCTCGGCCGAGCCGACGGCGTCCACACCCAGGTTGGCCTTGAGCTGGTTGACCGTGGCGTCGACCCAGTCCTTGTGACCGCCGTCGCCGTTGTAGGAGATGACGATCTTCTTCGGGCCGCCGGCGGCCTGGTAGAGCTTCTTGGCCTCGGTCGGGTTGAACTCGCCCGCCTTGCCCGTGGTGTTCTCCCGGTAGCCCGGCAGGACCGGCGAGACGAAGGAGCGTGCCGACGTCTGCGAGCCCTTGAAGACCGACTTGGTGATCTCGTCACGGTCGATCGCCATCGAGATGGCCTTGCGCACGTCCGGGTTGGCGTAGTCCTTGTCGAACGTCGGGAACGCGAGGAACTGGAACGACGACATCGGACTGGTCTGGTACCGGTCGCCCAGGTCGCTCGGCGCGGTGCTCAGGCTCTCGGTCGGGATCGTCGGCAGCACGTCCAGGTTGTCCGCCTGGACATCCGCGTAGGCCGCGGTGAGCTGCTGGTAGATCCGGAACTCGACGTCCTTGACCTTGGGCTTCTCACCCGGGTACGCGTCATAGCGCTCGACGTCGATCTTGCTGTCGTGCTGCCAGGTGCCCTTCATCTTGAAGGGACCCTGCCCGATCGGCGCCTGCTCGAAGCCGTCCTTGAGCACACCCGGGGCCGTGAACGCGGCCTTCGGCAGTGGGAAGAACGCGTTGTAGCCGAGCGTGGTCTTGAAGTCGATGTACGGGGCGGACAGCGTCACGGTGAACGTGCTGTCGTCGACCTTCTTCAGGCCGGACATCTCCTTGGCCTTCGGCGCCTTGCCCTGGAGGTCGGCGTAGCCAGCGATCTTGTCGAAGAAGGCGTTGGCGTCCTGACCGTTGGGGGCGTACGCGCCGTAGTTCCAGGCGTTGATGTAGTCCTCGGACGTGACCTTCTCACCGTTGTGGAAGGTGAAGCCGTCCTTGAGCTTGATCGTCCAGACCTTGTTGTCGGACGAGGTGATCGACTGCGCGGCGACCTCGTACGGCTTGTTCTGGGCGTCGTAGTCGACGAGCGGGCTGAACAGGCCGGCGATCACCTGTGACCCGGACGTCTCGGTGGTGTTCGTGGGAACCAGGTGCTTCGGCTCGGCGATCTGGATGCTGACCGCCGACGTGCCGTTGCCGCTGGATCCACCGTCTCCGCCGCTGCCGCAGGCCGCGAGGCCCAGCGTCACCGCGAGCGGGAGGGCGGTCCAGGCGGCGAGTCTACGAACTCGCATTGAGCCTCCTCATCTCCTCACGCTGCGCAGTCAGGCCCGACGCTGGGTTACGCTGCGCAACAAGCGGCAACGGTAGGTCGGCGACCGGCTGTCGGCAACGAGGCGGTTGCGGGTGGGTAACGTTCCGGCAGGCCAGGGGTTGCCGAAGGCCAGCCGACCTGCTAGCAGATTTCGGGGTAAACCTCTTCCAACTGCGAAAATACGGCCGGTCAACGCGCCCGATGGGGTAACCTCGGCCAGCCTGGTGGCCTCTCGACTCGCCGTCCGGTACCTGCCGCACTTTGCCGCCCTGTCTGGTTCGACGGTGACGAAATCCACGATCTGTGACTGAGAGTGACTAGCACCACGTAACGGAAAGTCACAAGCTGTCGCCGGGGGTGGAGCCGGTGGCGCCGGAGGTCGTCCGAACGCCGAAGCGGTGGCCGTGAGACGATCTGGTGGTGACGGCGACGCTTCTGGACGGCAAGGCAACCGCGGCGGAGATCAAGGACGAGCTGCGGATACGGGTGAAGGCACTCGCGGAACGCGGCATCACCCCCGGGCTCGGCACGGTCCTGGTCGGGGCGGATCCGGGCAGCCAGGCGTACGTCAACGGCAAGCACCGCGACTGCGCCGAGGTCGGCATCGCCTCGATCCGGCGGGAGCTGCCCGCCGACGCCACCCAGCAGCAGGTCGACGACGTGCTGGCCGAGCTGAACGCCGACCCGGCGTGCCACGGCTACATCGTCCAGCTGCCGCTGCCGGCCCACCTCGACACCCAACGGGTGCTGGAGTCGATCGACCCGGACAAGGACGCCGACGGCCTGCACCCGGTCAACCTGGGCCGGCTGGTGCTCGGCTACGACGGCCCGCTGCCCTGTACTCCGCGCGGCGTCGTCGAGTTGCTCCGCCGCCACGACGTGGCCCTGCGCGGCGCCACCGTGGCCGTGGTCGGTCGAGGCAACACCGTTGGTCGGCCGCTCGGCCTGCTGCTCACCCGCCGCAGCGAGAACGCCACGGTCACCCTCTGCCACACCGGCACCCTCGACCTCGCCTCGCACACCCGGGCCGCCGACATCGTCATCGTCGCCGCCGGCGTACCGGGGCTGCTCACCGCCGACATGATCAAGCCGGGCGCGGTGGTGGTCGACGTCGGTATCACGCGGGTGATCGGCGCGGACGGCAAGGGCCGCTACACCGGCGACGTGGACCCGGAGGTGACCGAGACGGCCGGCGCCCTGGTCCCCATGCCCGGCGGTGTCGGGCCGATGACCCGGGCCATGCTGCTCACCAACGTCGTCGAGCGCGCCGAGCGCGGCTGACCCACACGTCCGCAGCGCCGAACCAGGACGGCGGTGACGTTCGCCCCATCCCGGCGATGGCCGCCGCCCCTGGCCTGATCGGTGCCAGGATGACTGATACGGTCCGGAAAACCGACTGGTATCAGGGAGTGGGACGACCATGGGTAAGAAGGTCACTGTCGTCGGGGCTGGCTTCTACGGCTCCACCACCGCACAGCGCCTGGCCGAGTACGACGTCTTCGACACCGTAGTGATCACCGACATCGTGGAGGGCAAGCCCGCGGGCCTCGCGCTCGACCTCAACCAGTCCCGGGCCATCGAGGGCTTCGAGACCAAGGTCGTCGGTGTCACCACCGGCCCCAACGGTGAGGGCTACGAGCAGATCGAGGGCTCCGACGTCGTCGTGATCACCGCTGGTCTGCCGCGGAAGCCCGGCATGAGCCGGATGGACCTGCTGGAGACCAACGCCAAGATCGTTCGTCAGGTCGCCGAGAACGTGGCCAAGTACGCCCCGAACGCCGTCGTCATCGTGGTCTCCAACCCGCTGGACGAGATGACCGCGCTGGCGCAGCTCGCCACCCAGTTCCCGAAGAACCGGGTGCTCGGCCAGGCCGGCATGCTCGACACCGCCCGGTTCAGCAACTTCGTCGCCGAGGCGCTGAACGTGCCGGTGGCGTCGGTACGCACGCTGACCCTGGGCTCGCACGGCGACACCATGGTCCCGGTCCCGTCGAAGAGCACCGTCAACGGCAAGCCGCTGCGTGACGCGATGCCCGCCGAGCAGATCGAGGAACTGGTCGTCAAGACCCGCAACGGTGGCGCCGAGGTGGTCGCGCTGCTCAAGACCGGTTCGGCGTACTACGCCCCGTCCGCCGCCGCGGCCCGGATGGCGAAGGCCGTCGCCGAGGACTCCGGCGAGGTCATGCCGGTCTGCGCGTGGGTCGACGGTGAGTACGGCATCTCCGGTGTCTACCTCGGTGTCGAGGCCGCGATCGGCGCCGAGGGCGTCAAGCGGGTCGTCGAGACCGACCTGGACGCCGACGAGCGCGCCAGCCTCCTGGCGGCCGCCGAAGCCGTCCGCGCCAAGCAGGGCGACGTCTCCAGCATGTGATCCCCCGAGACACCGCTTCAGCGAAGGGCGCGCCGGCAAAGTCGGCGCGCCCTTCGCCGTCCCCACAGTCCGCACAGCCCCCAACCCGGACCCGGGCGGGCTCATCGAGCAGGTTGATCAAGAGGTTTGCGTCAGGAATCGCGGTTCTGGTGACGCGAACCTCTTGATCAACCGCAGAAGATTGGTCGGACCGCCGGGTGGTCAGACGGTGGTGAAGGGGGCGCTGAGATGGGGGGTGGCCAGGAGGGTGGGGGAGTGGGTGCGCAGGGTGGTCAGCCGGGAGGTGCGGGCTCGTTCCGGGTCCTCCTCGTGGGCGTACGCCAGGTCGGGGTCGACCAACTGCACCATGTGCACCAGCAGGTCGCCGGTGAGCAGCAGCCGCTCGTCGGCGGAGGTCACCAGCACCGACTGGTGGCCGGGCGTGTGGCCGGGAGTGGAGAGCAGGCGTACCGCCGGGGTGAGGGTGGTCTCGCCGTCGACCACCCGGAGCTGGCCGGCGGCGCGCAACGGCGCGACCAGGCCGGCCGGCAGCGCCGGATTGAGTGTCTCCGCCGCGTCGAGATCGGCCCGCTGCACCAGGTAGCTCGCGTTCGGGAAGTACGGCCGGCCGGGGTTGCCGGTCACGGCCCAGCCGATGTGGTCGGTGTGCAGGTGGGTGAGCACGACGGTGTCGACGACCGCGGGGTCGATGCCGGCGGCGGCCAGTTCGGTGGGCAGCCGCCCCGGTACGGGCGCCCAGCTCGCGGCCAGTGAGTCGGCCGGGCCGATGCCGGCGTCGACAAGGGTGACCGGCCCGTCCCCGGAGCGGATCGCGAAGCTGCGAAACGGCAGCCACCACTGCCCGTCGGCGGTCACCGCCCCCGGGTCGCGTCGGTCGGCCTCCCGCCAGTGGGCCGCCGTGGCGTGTGGAAACGCCTCGGTGCGAGGTTGGAAGAAAGCTCCCTCGGAGTCGATGAGCGCGGTGACCGTGATAGACCCGAGGGTGCGGCTCAGTGGCATCGGGCGATGGTGCCAGGGAATTCTGTGCCGTGCAGCCCGCTTCCACCGGCCGACCGAGGCCGGGTGGGGGCTGCCCGTCCAATTGCAGTACGCTCGTACTGCTTGAGCACGTGTCCCCCGAGAGGAGCGCCGGCCGATGGCGAAGATCAAGGTAAACAACCCGGTCGTGGAGCTCGACGGCGACGAGATGACCCGGATCATCTGGAAGCAGATCCGGGAGCAGCTGATCCTGCCCTACCTCGACGTCGACCTGCACTACTACGACCTGTCGATCCAGCACCGCGACGAGACCGACGACCAGGTCACCGTTGACGCCGCCAACGCCATCAAGGAGCACGGCGTCGGCGTCAAGTGCGCGACCATCACCCCGGACGAGGCCCGGGTGGAGGAGTTCGGCCTGAAGAAGATGTGGCGGTCGCCCAACGGCACCATCCGCAACATCCTCGGCGGCGTCGTCTTCCGTGAGCCGATCATCATGTCCAACGTGCCGCGGCTGGTCCCCGGCTGGACCAAGCCGATCATCATCGGCCGGCACGCCCACGGTGACCAGTACAAGGCCACCGACTTCGTCGTCCCCGGCCCGGGCACGGTGACCATCACCTACACCCCCGCCGACGGCGGCGCGCCGATGGAGATGGAGGTCGCCAACTTCCCCGGCGGCGGCATCGCCATGGGCATGTACAACTACGACGAGTCGATCCGGGACTTCGCCCGGGCGTCGTTCCGGTACGGGCTGGACCGCAACTACCCGGTCTACCTGTCCACCAAGAACACCATCCTCAAGGCGTACGACGGCCGGTTCAAGGACATCTTCGCCGAGGTGTTCGAGACCGAGTTCAAGGACGAGTTCGCCGCCGCCGGCATCACCTACGAGCACCGGCTCATCGACGACATGGTCGCCGCCGCGCTCAAGTGGGAGGGTGGCTACGTCTGGGCCTGCAAGAACTACGACGGTGACGTGCAGTCCGACACCGTCGCGCAGGGCTTCGGCTCGCTGGGTCTGATGACCTCCGTCCTGCTCTCCCCGGACGGTCGTACCGTCGAGGCCGAGGCCGCCCACGGCACGGTCACCCGGCACTACCGGCAGTACCAGAAGGGCGAGAAGACGTCGACGAACCCGATCGCGTCGATCTACGCCTGGACCCGGGGCCTGGCCCACCGCGGCAAGCTGGACGGCACCCCGGCGGTCACCGAGTTCGCCAACACGCTGGAGCAGGTCATCGTCGACACCGTCGAGGGCGGCCAGATGACCAAGGACCTGTCCCTGCTCATCTCGCGCGACGCCCCGTGGCTGACCACCGACGAGTTCATGAACGCGCTCGACGAGAACCTGGCCCGCAAGATCGCCGCCTGATCCAGGCGTACCGCATCATCGGAGCCCGCCGGCGTCTCAGCCGGCGGGCTTCGGCGTGTCCGGCGCTGACGCGCCGGGTGGCGTCACCGCCGTCGGCGCGCCTCGTTGACCAGGATGGACGAGATGCCAGTCGCGTCCGAGGAAGGTTGACCACGGTCGACCCGCGGCACCCGTGCGCCGATCAGCCAGCCTTCCCGGCTGTGCCGTGCACAGCCAGCCGTCCCTTCCCTGCGGGGGGCCCTGTCCCGGGCCCCCCGCGCCCTGTTTCCGTCGCTCACCGGCAGGGCCGGAAAGCAGCTCGGCTCAGACGGCGCGCAGCAGTTCGGCGGCACGCTCGGGGGAGATGTCGTTGATGAAGACACCCATCCCGGACTCGGAGCCCGCCAGATACTTCAGCTTGTCCTTGGCCCGCCGGATGCTGAACAGCTGCAGGTGTAGGTGGCCGAACTCGCGGTCGATGCGCACCGGCGCCTGGTGCCACGCCGAGATGTACGGCATCGGCATGTCGAACAGACCGTCGAAGCGGCGCAGTAGATCCAGGTAGAGCGGCCCGAAGGCATCCCGCTCGCTGTCACTGAGCGCCGGAATGTCGGGTACCACCCGGTGTGGCGCGACGTGCACCTCGAACGGCCAGCGGGCGGCCGCCGGGACGAACGCCGTCCAGTGTTCGTTCTCGGCGACCACCCGGTCGCCGGTCGCGCGCTCGGCGGCCAGCACGTCCGCGTACAGGTTGCCCCCGCCGGTCCGTTCCGCGTGCCGGCGTGCCGCGGCGAGCAGCGCGCGGGTGCGCGGCGTCACGAAGGGGTACGCGTAGATCTGCCCGTGCGGGTGGTGCAGCGTGACGCCGATCTCGACGCCCCGGTTCTCGAAGCAGAAGATCTGCTCCACGCCGGGCAGTTCGCCGAGCACCTCGGTGCGGTCGGCGAGCGCGTCCAGGACGGTGCGGACCCGGCTCGGCGGCAGGCTGGCGAAGGAGGCGTTGTGGTCCGAGGTGAAGCAGACCACCTCGCATCGGCCGACTCCCGGTCGAACAGGCGTGAACGGGGTGATCTCGCCGGGCTCCTCGGCGACGCGGCCACTGAGCGACGGGAACCGGTTCTCGAAGACCACCACGTCGTAGTCGGGCGCGGGGACCTCGGTCAGCCGATCACCCACCGACGGGTCGAGGGGGCACTCGTTCGCCGGGGGGAGGAAGGTGCGGGTCTGCCGATGCACGGCCACCGCCACCCACTCGTCGGTCAGCGGGTCGTAGCGCAGTTGGGACGCGGGGGGCGGCGGCGGCAGGTCCCGGCGGTCCGGCTGGTCGCGGACCGCGTCGTCGCGCTCGTCGAAGTAAATCAGTTCCCGGCCGTCGGCCAGGTCGATCGCGGTGCGTTTCACTGCGCCGCCCCCTCACTCGTCGGCGTGCGCGTCGCGCGGCCCGCCCCGGTCGCTTCTACCATGATCAATTCGCCCACCTGTTCGCCGAGTACCCGTCGTGCGGGCGCAGGCAACCGGTCGTCGCTGACCAGTACGTGCGCTGCCGCCAGCTCGACGATCGAGGAGATGCCCACCGTGCCCCACTTGGTGTGGTCGGCCAGCACCACCAACCGGTCCGCCGCGGCCACGAGCGCCCGGTCGGTCTCCGCCTCCATGAGGTTCGGGGTGGTGAAGCCGGCCCGCTCGGTGATGCCGTGCACGCCCAGGAAGAGCAGATCCAGGTGCAGTGCCCGGATCGCCCCGACCGCGAGTGGGCCGACCAGCGCGTCCGACGGCGTGCGGACGCCCCCGGTGAGCACCACCGTCTGGTCCGGTCGACCACCGGCGTGCAGGATCTCGGCCACCGGCAGCGAGTTGGTCACCACGGTCAGGCCGGGGACGTCCACCAGCTTGCGGGCCAGCTCGGCGGTGGTGGTGCCGGCGGAGAGCGCGACCGCCGCGCCCGGCCGGACCAGTTGGGCCGCCCGATCCGCGATGGCCGCCTTCTCCACCAGTTGGCGGACCGACTTGGCGGAGAAACCCGGCTCGTCGGTCGAGCTCGGCCCGGCTGCCGTGGCGCCGCCGTGCACCTTGGCCAGCAGGCCCCGCTCGTGCAGCGCCTCCAGATCACGACGGATGGTCATGTCGGAGACGCCGAACTCGGCCGCCAACTCACTCACGCGGACGCCGCCGGTGGACCGGACCCGCTCCAGGATGGCCGCCTGCCGCTGCTGAGCGAGCATTCGCCGTGCCTCCCGGAGGTCCCCGTACTCTCACGCGGTCAAACGTGTTCCAACAAAGACGAACACTAGCGCGGAGCGAGCGGCGGCCGGACAGCGGCTACGGAAACACCTCAGGAAGAGGCGATCTTCAGCTCCACCCACCCGGTCTCGGTGAGCTGGTGCAACACGGCCTGAACGGCGTCCGCGACGCTGAGATCGCTGGTGTCCAGCACCAGGTCGGCGTCGCTCGGCTCCTCGTACGGGTCGTCGATACCGGTCATGCCGGTGAGCAGGCCGGCCCGCGCTCGCGCGTACAGGCCCTTGCGGTCCCGGCGCTCACACACCTCCAGCGGGGTGGCGACGTGCACCAGCACGAAACCCGCCCCCGCGGCCAGGGCCATCTCGCGGGCGGCGGCACGGGCCGCCGCGTACGGGGCGATCGGGCAGCAGATGGCCACCCCCCGGTGCCGGGCGATCTCGGCGGCCACCCACCCGATCCGCCGGACGTTCATGTCCCGGTCGGCCTTGCTGAAGCCCAGCCCGGCGGTGAGCTCCCGGCGCACCACATCCCCGTCGAGCAGGGTCACCGTGCGGTCGCCGCTCTCCCGCAGCGCGTCCGCCAGCCCGCGCGCGATCGTCGACTTACCGGAGCCGGAGAGGCCGGTCAGGAAGACCACCAGCCCCCGGTGCCGGCGCGGTGGCCGGGCCCGGGCCAGCTCCCTCGCCACGGCCGGCGGGGTGTGCCACTCCGGCAGGGGGAAGCCCCGATCCAGCAGGTCCTCGATCTCCTGCTGAGTCAGCGCGAGCCGACGGTTGCGCGGAGGGATGTCCTCCCGCCAACGCCACTGCCCGTCCCTGTTGTCGTAGGCGAGTTCGCGTGGCACCAGCACCCGCAACCCGGCGCCGGACAGCATCTCCCCGGTGGAGAGTAGGTGGGTGACCCCGTACGCGGCGGAGACCCGGGCGCGCAGCAGCGCGTCGCTGATCTCCTCCCGGCGATGCGACAGCGGCACCGCGATCACGGTGGCGGGCGGCATCCGGTCCCGGGCGGCGAAGATGATGCGGACCAGTGCCTCGGGCGGAAGCCCTCCGACGCCGCCCTCACCGACCGGGATCATCACGAGCAGGTGCGCGGCCAGCGTGCGGGCTGCGTGGGCGATCTGAGCGAGCTGGGGACGGTGCAGCGGCCGGTCGGCGATCACACCGAGCACCCGGCCCGGGGGCAGCAGCGCGCGGACCTCCTCCGGGCTGCGACGCAGTCGCTGGAACGGGCCGTGGCCACCGTCGCCCAGCCGCCGGACCTGGCCGCCAACCCCGGCGACGCCCTCGCGTACCGGCCAGACGTCCGCCACGTCCAGGGCAGCCGCCGGCGCGCCCTCGCCGTCGGTCAGCACCAGCGCCCGGCGGGCCGGGTCGCGCGGATCGAAGCCCTGAGCCAGGGCGGTCGGCACCTGGAGAGTCACCGCGACCTGCCACGGCGTGCCGTCGGCCAGTTGGCCGCGCCGGCTGACCGACACCAGGTCGGCACGGGTCATGAAACCGGTCAGGGGGGAGTACGCACCGGTCAGCAGCAGCTCCAGGTCAGCGAGCTCACCGGGACGCGGCGTGTACGCCGGTGCGTCCTGCAGCACCTCGTCGGGCAGCACCCAGCCGTTGCTCATCCACACCCCCCACTCGCTGACCGGCACACAGTTTCGCAGCCGACCGTCGATCGGTCGAGGCCGCCACTCCACGATCCGGCCGGGCGGATCAACACCGGATCCGCCGACCACTGCCGACCTCACCCCGAACCGGTTGTGGTCGGTGCGGAGGACGGACTCGCTCGACATCCAGGTGACGCGGGCACGACTCCCGACAGGCCGGGAGATGAATGGTGTCACCCCGGATCGCCGTTTCCCGAGGCGGGGTCGCGCCGGACGCGCTACCGGCGGCAACGGTTCCACCACCCTCGGCGGGGGACCCTAAGGGTCCGTCGAGGCAAGGATCAGGGAAGCGCCGGGGGCGCGCCGGTGTCCGTGGTGGGCGTCGACTCCCTACGCTGGCAGCGTGACACTGATCGCGACCCAGTCGCTCACCAAGACGTACGGAGGTCGGGTCACCGCGCTCGCCGACCTCACCGTCGCCGTCGAGCCCGGGATCATCGGCCTGGTGGGCGCGAACGGCGCCGGAAAATCCACGCTGATCAAGATCCTGCTCGGCCTGATCGCCCCGACCAGCGGTCAGGTCTCGGTGCTCGGCATCGACCCGTCCGCCGATCCGGCGGCGGTCCGTGCCCGCGTCGGTTACATGCCCGAGCACGACTGCCTCCCACCCGACCTGTCCGCCGCCGAGTTGGTCACCCACCTCGGGCGGATGAGCGGCCTTCCCCGCACCGCCGCCCGCGAGCGAGCCTCGGAGGCCCTGCGGCACGTCGGGCTCTACGAGGAGCGTTACCGCCCGGTGGGCGGCTACTCCACCGGCATGAAGCAGCGCGTAAAGCTGGCCCAGGCGCTTGTGCACGACCCCGATCTGCTGCTGCTCGACGAGCCGACCAACGGTCTGGACCCGGCCGGCCGGGACGCCATGCTGGCGCTGGTGCACCGGATCGGCACCGAGTTCGGCATCTCCGTGCTGGTCTGCTCGCACCTGCTCGGCGAGGTCGAGCGGATCTGCGACACGCTCATCGCCATCGACGGCGGCAAACTGCTGCGCGCCGACCACATCTCCGCGATGACCACAGCCACCGACGTGCTCGCCGTGGAGGTCAGCGAGGGCACCGAGGAGCTCGCCGCCCGGCTCACCGAGCTGAAGCTGCCGGTCGCGCGGGACGGGCGACTGCTGCTCGTGCCACTCGCCGACGACGGCACCTACGACCTGATCCTCGGCGCGGTCGCCGAACTGGACCTGCCACTGCACCGACTGGACCAGCGCCGGCACCGGGTGGCCGAACTCTTCGCCACGAGGGAGCTCTCCCATGCCTGAGCCGACCGCAGCCGCCGTGCGCCCCGCGCCGACAGGCGTCATCCACGACATCGGCTACCAGCGCTACGAGGGCCCGAGGCAGGGCCGCCGGCAGGTCTTCGGCGCGCTCTACGGGCACGGGTTGCGCACCGTGTTCGGCTTCGGGCGCAGCGCCAAGGCCAAGATCTTCCCGTGGCTGGTGGTCGGCATCGTCAGCCTGGTCGCGGTGGCCCTGGCCGCGATCCGCAGCCAGATCGGCGAGCCGGTCGCCACGTACGCCCAGTTCGCCGACGCGATGAGCTGGCTGGTCATCTTCTTCGTCGCGGTGGCCGCGCCGGAGCTGGTCTCCCGGGACCTGCGCAGCGGCGTCCTGCCACTGTATTTCTCCCGACCGCTGCCCCGCAGCGACTACGCGCTGGCCAAGCTGCTGGCGCTGGTCACGGCGCTCTGGCTGCTGCTCGGGGGGCCGCAGTTGCTGATGTTCCTGGGTGCCGCGTTCACCACCAAGCAGGGCATGCGCGGGGTCTGGAACGAACTGCTCGACCTGCTGCCCGGCCTGCTCTACGCCGGGCTCTGGGCGGTGGTCTTCGCCTCGATCGGCCTGCTGGTCGCCTCGCTGACCGGCAAGCGGGCCTTCGCCGCCGGCGGCGTGGTCGCGGTCTTCCTGATGACCACCCCGATCGTGGGCGTGCTGAGCATCCTGCCGTCGCAGACGGCCAACGAGCTGGCCGGGCTCGCCTCGCCCTCCACGCTGGTGCAGGGGGTGGGCATCTGGTCGCTGGGTGACCTGCTGGTCGAGGGCGATCCGGGCGAGATGCTGATCGGCGGGTTCGGCCCGGTCTACGCCCTGGCCGCGGTGCTGTTGGTCGCCGGCGCGACCGCCCTCCTGCTGGTCCGCTACCGGAAGGTCGCCTCCTGATGAGCACGCTGAACCTGACCGGGGTGTCCCGGTGGTACGGCAACGTGGTCGCGGTCAACGACATCAGCATGGCCCTGGGGCCGGGCGTGACCGGGCTGCTCGGCCCGAACGGCGCCGGCAAGACCACGCTGCTGCACATGATGGCCGGGTTCCTCTCCCCGTCGCGCGGCACGGTGACGCTGGACGACGAGCCGACCTGGCGCAACCCGGACGTCTACCGACGGTTGGGGCTGGTCAGCGAACGGGAGGCGGTGCAGGGCTTCCTCACCGCGTACGAGTTCGTGCTGGCCAGCGCGAAGCTGCACCGGCTGGCCGATCCGGCGGCGGCCGCCCGGCGGGCGATCGATCTGGTCGAGTTGGAGTCGGCGCAGAGCCGTCGGATCGGCACGTACTCCAAGGGCATGCGCCAGCGGGCCCGCGTGGCCGCCGCGCTGGTGCACGACCCGCAGGTGCTGCTGCTCGACGAGCCGTTCAACGGGATGGACCCGCGCCAGCGGCTGCACATGATGCAGTTGCTGCACACGCTCGGCGACGCCGGCCGGACCATCCTGTTCAGCTCGCACATCCTGGAGGAGGTCGAGCAGGTCTCCGGGACGGTGCAGGTGATGGTGGCCGGGCGGTTGGCGGCCTCCGGCGACTTCCGGACCATCCGCCGGTTGATGACCAATCGCCCACACGTCTTCGCGGTGCGTTCCACGGACGACCGGGCGCTGGCCGTCGCGCTGATCGCTGAGCCGTCCGTCAGTGGGGTCGAGCTGGACCCCACCGGCCTGACCGTGCGGGCCGGTGACTACGGCGCCTTCACCCGGGCACTGCCCCGGATCGCGCTCAAGCACGGCATCCGGGTGCGCCAACTGGTGCCGTCCGACGAGTCTCTGGAGAGCGTCTTCTCCTACCTGGTGGAGGCCTGACATGTCGACAATTACCTGGATCACCGCCCGTGGGCTGTTCGGCAGGCGTCGGTTCCTGCTGCTGCTTCCGCTGCCGTTGGTGCTGCTCGGGCTGGCCGTGCTCTGCCGGTCGCTGGGGGTGGACCCGGGCGAGTGGGGGCCGCCGGTGCTGGTCGGCCTGGGGCTGGCCGTGGTGCTGCCGGTGGTCGCGCTGATCATCGGTACGGGCGTGTTGGGTGCCGAGATCGACGACGGCACGGTCGTGCACATCCTGACCAAGCCGCTGCCGCGCTGGCAGATCGTGCTGCCGAAGCTCGCGGTCGCCGCCGGGGTCAGCGCGGCCACCGTCGCGGTGCCGCTCTACGTCGCGGGCGTGCTCGCCAATTCGGTACGCCTCGGACTGGCGCTGGCGGTCGCGGCGACGCTCGGCGCGCTGGCGTACTCGGCGTTGTTCCTCGCCCTCAGCCTGGTCACCAGGCGGCCGGTGCTGCTCGGCCTGGTCTACGTGCTGATCTGGGAGGGGCTGCTGGGCAACTTCGTCAGCGGCACCAAGGTGCTCTCCATCCAGCAGTACGTGATCGCCCTCACCGACCGGATTGCCCCCACCGGGCTGTTGGAGACCACCGTGTCGGTGCCGGTCGCCTCGGTGATGACCGCGTTGGTCAGCGTCGGCTTCACCGTGCTGGCCATCGACCGTCTGCGTTCGTTCAGCGTGGCCGGCGAGACGAGCTGAGACCAGTGCCCAACGGTGATCCGGCCAGCCACACCTCGGCGGTAGGGCTGGCCGGATGGACCGGTCAGCCCCCGTCGGGCCAGGCTGTTGGGTGTGAGCGTCGAAGCGGAGCGGACGTCGTTGGCTGAGCCGTACTCCCGGAGCAGCCGGCCCTGGCTGACCAGTCTGGCGGTTGCCGGGCTGGCCTGTGCCACGGTCGCGACGGCTGCCCAGGGCAGCGGGCAGTTCCACTGGTGGGCCGTGTTCATCCTGATCCCGGCCGCGTTGATCGCGGCCAGTGGCGGCCCGTTGCTGGCTCGGGGCGGTGGCCGGGCCTTCGCCGGCTACATGCTCGCCTGCGTCGGCACCATCGTGTTCGCGGTGGGCGCGCTGCTGATGTTCGGTGTCATGGGGCGGGGTTGGCCGTTGCTCGTGGTGCTGCCCTGCCTGGCGGTCGCCGGCACCTACGGTTGGCGGGCGGCCCACCCGCTGGCCCGTGGCCTGCACCGTGCGGTGGCCCTGCTCGCGCTGACCGGCGCGATGCTCGGGCTGACCCTGCAAGCGATCCGGGTGAACCTGATCGACCTGGAGACCGGTTGGTGGGGTGCGTTCATGATGCTGGCCGGCGCCATCGTGCTGGGCAACGCGGGCGAGCTGACCCGACACCGGATGCCGTACCGCCTCCAGGCGATCACCCTGCTGGTGGGGCCCTCCGTGGTCGCTTTCCTGCTCGGGCTGCGTTTCCTGCGCGGCTGGTGACGCCCGTCCGCCGCCGCCCCGGGGGGTGGCGGCGGCGGACGCGGCTCAGAACGCGCAGGCGATGACGAGTTCCGGGGTGCGGTCGGGAAGCAGGTCGAGTTTGCCGATCCGACCGGCCGCCCGGAGGTCGTCGGCGACGAGGGTGAGCTGCTCCAGGAGGGCCGCGGGGCCGAGCGCCTCGGCCAGCGGCACCTCCGCCCTCATCGACAGCTTCCGCTCCGACTTGGCCCGTCGCACCTGACTCAACGCGTCGCCGGCGAGCCGCAGCAGGGCCGGGTCACCCGACCCCTCGATCGACCGGGTCACCTCGTAGGTGGTGGGCCACGTCGCGCGGTGCACCGAGCCGTACCGCCACCACGACCAGATTTCCTCGGTCACGTAGGGCAGCACTGGGGCGAACAGTCGTAACTGCACCGAGAGCGCCGAGGCCAGCGCCGCCCGCGCCGAGTCCGCGGCCGCGCCGGTGCCGTACGCCCGCTCCTTGACCAACTCGATGTAGTCGTCGCAGAACCGCCAGAAGAACGCCTCGGCCGCCTGCAACGCGGCCGTGTGGTCGTACGCGTCGAGGGCGGTGCTCGCGGCGGTGACCACGGTGGTCAGTTCGGCGAGCATGGCCCGGTCCAGTGGCGTGGTCGCCGACAGCTCCAGGTCGCGGCGCGGCGTCGGACGCGCCGAACTGGAGTTGTCCAATGGGGCGCGGAGCGCGTCCGCCGCCCCCAGCCCGAGCACGAACTTGGACGCGTTGAGCAGTTTGGTGGCCAGCCGACGGCCGATCTTGATCTGCGCCGGGTCGAAGGCCAGGTCCATGCCGGGCTTGCCGCTGGCCGCCCAGTAGCGCACCGCGTCCGAGCCGTGCTGCTCCAACAGGGCCAGCGGGGTGACCACGTTGCCCTTGGACTTGGCCATCTTCTTGTGGTCCGGGTCGAGGATCCAGCCGGAGAGCACGGTGTCCCGCCAGGGCAGCACCCCGTGCTCGAAGTGCGAACGGACCACGCTGTCGAAGAGCCAGGTCCGGATGATCTCCTGCCCCTGCGGGCGGAGGTCCATCGGAAAGACCTGCGCGAACAGCTCCGGGTCGGTCTCCCAGCCACCGACGATCTGCGGGGTCAGCGACGAGGTGGCCCAGGTGTCCAGCACGTCCGGATCACCGATGAAGCCGCCCGGATGGCCGCGCTGCGACTCGTCGTACCCGGGCGCCGGATCACTGGATGGGTCGACCGGCAGCGCTGACTCGTCCGGCGTGAGAGGGTGGGACCAGTCCGGCTCGCCAGTGTCGTCGAGCCGGTACCACACCGGCACCGGCACCCCGAAGAACCGCTGCCGACTGACCAGCCAGTCCCCGGTCAGGCCGCCCACCCAGTTGTCGTAGCGGTGCTTCATGTGCGCCGGCACCCAGTGCAGCTCCTCGCCCCGGGCCAGCAGCGTGGCCCGCAGGTCGGCGTCGCGGCCGCCGTTGCGCAGATACCACTGTCGAGTCGAGACGATCTCCAGTGGGCGGTCACCGCGCTCGTAGAACTTGACCGGATGGGTGATCGGGCGCGGCTCGCCGATCAGGTCACCCGCGTCGGCCAGCATCCCGACGATCTCCCGGCGGGCGCCGTTGACGCTCTGCCCGGCCAGCGCCGCGTACGGCTGCGCCGGCACCCCGGCCGGCGGCTCCGGAAGCAGCCGACCGTCGCGGCCGATGACCACGCGGGTGTCGAGGTCGAGATCCCGCCACCACGTCACGTCGCTCAGGTCGCCGAACGTGCAGACCATCGCGATGCCGGTACCCTTGCCCGGCTCGGCGAGCGGGTGGGCGCGCACCGGCACCTCGACGTCGAACAGCGGGCTGCGGACAGTCGCACCCACCAGGTCGGCGTACCGCTCGTCGTCGGGGTGACAGACCAACGCCACGCAGGCGGGCAACAGCTCCGGTCGGGTGGTGTCGATCTGCACCTCGCGCCCGTCCGGCCGGGTGAACCGCAGCCGGTGGTAGGCGCCGGGGCGCTCCCGGTCCTCCAGCTCCGCCTGGGCGACGGCGGTGGCGAAGCCGACGTCCCAGAGCGTCGGCGCCTCCGACTGGTACGCCTCGCCGCGCCGCAGGTTGCGCACGAACGCCCGCTGACTGGTGGTCCGGGCGATCCGGCCGATCGTCGTGTACGTCAACGACCAGTCCACCGAGAGCCCGAGCCGTCGCCACAGCGACTCGAAGACCTGCTCGTCGGTGGCCGTCAGCCGTTCGCACAGCTCGATGAAGTTGCGCCGGGAGAGCGGGGTGGGGTCGCGGCGGGCCGCGTCGTCGACCGGAGTCGCCGGTGGTCGCCACACCGGGTCGTACGCCAGCGCCGGATCGCAGCGCACCCCGTAGACGTTCTGCACGCGACGCTCGGTGGGCAGGCCGTTGTCGTCCCAGCCCATCGGGTAGAAGACCGCCTTGCCGCGCATCCGCTGGTATCGCGCGACGATGTCGGTGTGCGTGTACGAGAACACGTGCCCCATGTGCAGCTCGCCCGATACGGTCGGCGGCGGGGTGTCGATCGCGTACACGTCTTTCCTGCGACCATTCCCGCTCGGCGCGTCGGACGCCGCGCCGCGACCCGGAACGGTCGGCTTCGCGCGGTCGAACGCGTACGTGCCCTCCTCTTGCCAGCGGCGTGCCCAGCTCTCCTCGAGCCCGTCCAGGGTCGGACGCTCGGGGATGCCGGCGCGGGCCGTCCTCGCCGTATCGGTCATCCAGCGATCGTAGGCATCTTCGGGGGGACGGACCACGCAGTTGCGGATCGCTGGTTCAGATCAGCGACTCGCGCCACTGCCGGTGCAGGGCCGCGTACCGGCCGCCGGCCTCGGCCAGCACGGCGGGTGGGCCGTCCTCGACGACCTTCCCGTCGTCGAGGACGAGCACCCGGTCGGCGGTCTCCACGGTGGAAAGTCGGTGCGCGATCACCAGCGCGGTGCGGTCGCGCAGGATCGTACCGAGCGCGTGCTGCACCAGCCGTTCGGTCGGCACGTCGAGCGACGACGTCGCCTCGTCCAGGATCAGCACGCTCGGGTCGGCCAGGAACGCCCGGGCGAACGCGACGAGTTGGCGCTCCCCGGCGGAGAGCCGGCCGCCGCGACGGTGCACCTGGGTGGCGTACCCCTCCGGCAGGGCGGCGATGAAGTCGTGCGCGCCGATCGCCCGCGCCGCGGCCTGGACGGTCTCGTCGTCCGCGCTCGGGCGGCCGAACCGGATGTTGTCCGCGACCGTCCCACTGAACAGGTGGTTCTCCTGCGTCACCAACACCACGGCCCGGCGCAGATCGGCGTCGCAGACGTCACGCAGGTCGACCCCGTCGAGCTGGACCGTGCCGGTGTCCGGGTCGTGGAAACGGGCGACCAGTTTGGCGATTGTCGACTTGCCCGCACCGGTCGGCCCGATCAGCGCCACCGTCTGTCCGGCCGACACGCTCAGCTCCAGACCGGCGAGGATCGGGGTGCCGGCACGGTATCCGAAGGAGACCGCCCGGAAGGTCACCGCACCGCCACCGGGGCCGGTCGGCAGCGGTGTGGGCCGGGCCGGCTCGGCGACGGCCGGCCGCTCGTCGAGCACCCCGGCCAGTTTCTCCAGGGCGGCGGTGGCCGACTGGAGGGAGTTGTAGAACTGGCTCAGCTCCTGCATCGGCTCGAAGAAGCGACGCAGGTAGAGCAGGAACGCGGCGAGCACACCGACCTCGGTCTGGCCGTCGAGCACCCGCCACCCGCCGTAGCAGAGCACCGCCGCCACGGTGATGTTGCCGATCAGCTTGATCGCCGGCGAGTACGTGGCGATCAGTCGGAACGTGCGCAGGCTGGTCCGTCGGTAGTCGTCGCCGAGCGCCACGAAGATCCGTTGGTTGCGCGGTTCCCGGCGGAACGCCTGCACCGCCTTGATGCCCCGCATCGACTCGACGAAGTGCACGATGACCAGCGCGACCGCGTCCCGGGTCCGCCGGTACGCGCTCGCCGACGACCGGGCGAACCAGCGGGAGAGCCAGAACAGGAACGGGAAGGCGAGCAGCGTCACGGCGGCCAGCGGCAGGTCCAGCCAGAGCAGAATGGCGGCCACCGACAGCATCGACAGCCCCGCCATCACCAGGTTGTCGATCCCACCGTCGACCAACTCGGCGATCGAGTCCACGTCACTGGTCAGGCGGGAGACCATCCGGCCGGAGGTGTACCGCTCGTGGAAGCCCACGGACAGCCGCAGGAAGTGCCCGAACACCCGCTGCCGCAGGTCGAGCAGGACGGCCTGGCCGATCCGGGCGGAGAGGGTGAGGAACCCGCGCCGGGCCGCGTACTCGGTCAGCGAGGCGACCACGAACGCCCCGGCGACGGCGACCAGCGGGCCGGGGTTGCCGGCGCGTAGCGGCGCGATGGTCCGGTCGATGCCGATCATGACCAGGTACGGGCCGGCCATCGCGGCGGCGTTCTGGGTCAGCAGTAGGCCGACCGCGGCGGCGAGTCGCCTCCGGTGTGGTCGGAGCTGTTCGGCGAGCAGTGCCCGGCTGAGCCGGCGCAGCCGGGCCACCGCCTCGGGCGCGGTGTCCTCGGCTCGGCTCCGGTCCGCCTCCGGGTCCGTGGCGGTCCCGCGCCAGCGGGTCAGCTCCGGTTCCTCCTCGGGCGGCGGTTCGGCAGGCTTCGGCACGGTCACGAGCGCACCAGCCCCCACCCGTCGGAGGGGAACGGGCTCGGGCCGGCGGCTTCCGCCGGTGGGTGCTCGGTGGGTGGGTCGGCGGCCAGCAACGCCCGGTACGCCGGAACGGTGGCCAGCAGGTCGGAGTGCCGGCCCACGGCCGTGATCCGTCCGTCTTCGAGCAGCGCGACCCGGTCGGCCAGGGCGATCGTCGACGGCCGGTGCACCACCAGCAGCGCGGTGCTGTCGCGCAGGACCCGTCGCAGTGCCGCCTCGACCAGCGCCTCGGTGTGCACGTCGAGAGCGGACAGCGGGTCGTCGAGCACCAGCACCGCCGGTCGGCCGAGCACGGCCCGCGCCAACGCGAGCCGTTGACGCTGACCGCCGGACAGGGAGATCCCCTGCTCACCCACCCGGGTGGCCAACCCCCACGGCAGCTCGTACGCGAAGTCGGCCTGGGCGAGCGCGAGGGCCGCGCGGACGTCGTCGTCGCCGGCGTCGGGGTGTCCCAGGGTGAGGTTCTCCCACACCGACATGGAGAAGAGCGTGGGCTCCTCGAACGCCACCCCGACCAGGCGGCGCAGCGAGGCCAGCCGTAGTTCGCGCAGGTCGTGCCCGTCCAGGGTGATCCGGCCGGTGGTCACCTCGTGCAGCCGGGGCACCAGCGAGAGCAGCGTGCTCTTGCCGGAGCCGGTGGCGCCGACCAGGGCGAGCGTCTCACCTGGCTCGACGACCAGGTCGATCTCGCGCAGCACCGGTGCGGTGGCGCCCGGGTAGCGGAACGAGACCCGCTCGATGCGGAGCCGGCCCTGCACCGCGTCGCGCGGCAGCGCGAGCGCGCCGGGGGAGTCCACGATCTGGGGTGGGGTGTCCAGCACCTCCTGGAGCCGGTCGGCGGCGGTGGCGGCCTCCTGACCGTTGGCGATGATCCAGCCCAGCGACTGCACCGGCCAGATGAGCATCAGTTGGAGGCTGACGAACGCGACCAGCTCGCCGATGGTGAGCGCGCCCTTCGCCGCGGCGGCCGCACCGGCCACCAGCACCACGCCCAGGGTCACGTTGGGCACCAGGTCGAGCAACGCCGACGTGGTGGCCAGCAGCCGCGCCTTGGCGACGCCCGTGTCGTGCAGCCGCCGCGCCCTGCCGCCGAAGCGGGCCGCCAGTTCCGGCCCGCGCCCGTACGCCTTCATGGTGCGCAGGCCCTGCGCGGTCTCCTCGACCAGGGTCGCCACGTCACCCTGCTGGTCCTGCATCCGCCGGGACGCGGCATGGTAGTGCCGCCCGAACCGGCGGCTGATCAGCAGCAGCGGCACCGAGCTGGCCGCGACAAGCGCACCGAGCATCGGATGCAGGTTGACGAGCAGCACCACCACGACGACGTAGGTGGTCACGTTGAGCACCAGGAAGAACACGCCGAAGGAGAGGAACCGGCGGATCACCGACAGGTCGCTGGTGATCCGGGAGAGCAACTGGCCGGACTGCCAGCGGTCGTGGAAGCTGGTCGGCAACCGTTGCAGGTGGGCGTAGACGTCGGCACGCAGCGCCGCCTCCATGCCCACCGACGAGGAGGACTGCACCCATCGGCGGATGAAGATGAGCACCGCCTCGGCCACGCCGAGCAGCAGCGCCAGACCGCCGAGCTGGAACAGCCCGGCCGGTTCGTGTCGGGCCACCGGCCCGTCCACCACCCGCTGCACGACAAGCGGTACGGCGATCCCGGCCGCCGTGCCCGCGAGGCCCGCGACGAGCAGCCAGGCGAACTCTGTGGCGTACGGCCGGAGGTAGGGGCGTAGCCGCCAGAGGTTGTGCAGGGGGTGCCGGGGCGCGGCAACCCGGGTGGCCGGGTTGCCGTCGCTTTCCACAGGCATACCAGACGGTAGCGTCAATGCCAGGCGACGCCGGTGTCAGCTTGCTGTCAGGCGCCGCTCATGACCGAGAAGCCACGTCTTCACGTCCAGCCCCCAGCGGTACCCACCGAGGGTGCCGTCGGTGCGCAGGACCCGGTGGCAGGGCACGAACAGTGCCGCCGCGTTCCGGGCGCAGGCAGCCGCGGCGGCCCGTACCGCCGGTGGTCGACCGGCCAGCGCGGCGTACCCGGTGTAGGTGACCGGGGTGCCGGGCGGCACCTCGCGCAGCACCTGCCAGGCGTGGGCCATGAACTCCCCGCCGGTGCGCTGGCGGACCGGCACCGCGTCGATGGCGTCGAGGTCACCGTCCAGGTAGGAGTGGACCGCCGCGGTGATCGGGCCGAGGTCGGCCCGTTGGCGTACCGGCGCCCGCAGGGTCGGGTGGATCAGGGGCAGCAGTGCCGCCGGGTCCGGGGTGAAGCCGGCCGCCCGTACGTCGCCGTCCGGGCCGGCGAGGATGCTCAACGGACCGGCCGGCGTGCTCAGTACGGTGCTGTCGATGCTCATGCCGCTCTCCAGAGTCTCATCGTTGCGTAGGACCGCCAGGGACGCCAACGGTCGGCGTACCCGTCGAGGATTGTCGGGTTGTCGGGCAGGCCGAGGGCGGCGGCGCCGCGCCGGACGGCGAGGTCGGTGCTGAGCAGGATGTCCGGGTCGCCGAAGGCGCGCATGGCCAGGTAGTTGGCGGTCCACGGACCGATGCCGGGCAATGCGAGCAGCCCCCGAGTTGCCGCCTCCCGATCCACCCCGGCCGCCAGGTCGACGGACCCGTCCACGACCGCCCGAGCCAGCCCCCGCAAGGTCTCCCGCCGCCCCACCGGCATCCCAAACCCCGAGTCCGGCACGGCCAACAACTCCTCCGCGCCCAAAAAGCCCCGCAGCCCCCCGCCCCCGCCTCGGTGATCATGAGGTTGGCGTGGGATTCGATCTCCAATCGCCAGGTCAACCTCATGATCGACGTGCTTGGGGGTGGGGGTGGTGAGGAGGCGGGTCAGGGTTTTTTGGGCAGAGGCCACCGAGACCTGTTGGCCGACTATGGCGCGGACGGCCATCTCGAAGCCGTCCACCGCGCGGGGGACGCGGATGCCCGGCTCTGCCGCGACCGCCGGGGCTAGCGCCGGGTCGGCGGCCAGCGTGGCGTCGATGGCGGTCGGGTCCGCGTCCAGGTCGAGCAGCCGGCGGCAGCGGGCCACCGCGGGCGCCAGGTCGCGCAGGTCGGTCAACCGCAGCGTCGCCGCCACGTGCCCGGCCGCCGGAGTCAGCGCCACCTCGCCGGTGCCGTGGGGCAACCGCAGACCCCGGTGGTACGTCCCGTCGCGGACCTCGTCCACCCCGGGCAGTGCCCGCACCGCGAAGAAGTCCAGTAGCGCCTGGGCGTGCAGCGGCGGACGGTACGCCAGCCGCAGCGCGAGAGTGCCCGCGCCGGCCGGCGCCCGCTGACCGCCGCGCGCCGTTCGCAGATCGGACGGGGCGGTCGCGTACACCTCGCGGAGCGTGTCGTTGAACTGCCGGACGCTGCCGAAGCCGGCGGCGAACGCGATCTCGGCCATCCCGAGGTCGGTGGTCTCGATCAGGATCCGGGCGGTCTGTGCCCGCTGGGCGCGGGCCAGCGCGAGCGGTCCGGCGCCCATCTCGGCGCTCAGCATCCGGTGCAGGTGCCGTTCGGTGTAGCCCAGGCGGGAGGCCAACCCGGGTACGCCGTCCCGGTCGACCACGCCGTCGGCGATCAGCCGCATCGCCCGGCCGACCACATCCGCGCGGACATCCCACAGGGGTGAACCCGGCGCGGCGTCCGGCCGGCAGCGGCGGCAGGCGCGCAGCCCGACACCCTGGGCCGCGGCGGCGGACGGAAAGAACCGGACGTTCTGCCGCTTGGGCGTGATCGCCGGGCAGGACGGCCGGCAGTAGATGCCGGTGGACGTCACACCGGTGTAGAACCAGCCGTCGAACCGCTGGTCCCGACTGTCCACGGCCCGGTAACACCGCTCGAAGTCCAGCTCCATGTCACCGATGATGCCCCGCTCGACCCGCCGCCGGCTGGCGGGAATCGGACCTGGCCGTGTCGGTGAGCAGGGACCCCGTCAACGGGGGCGGCGGCGACGCCGATGCGGTTGACCGGACCCGGTGGGCTGGCCAGCCCGATTCGGCTGGCCGGAACGGGTGGGCTGGGCGGCGCGGTGCGGCTGGCCCGATCGGCTCGGCTGGGCGGCCCGGCTCGGTTGACCGGTGAGCAGGGCCGACCGGAACACGCCGTCCGGGTCGTACCGCTTCCACAGCCGTCGTACCCGGATCCCGGTCTCGCCCGGGTAGATCCGGGCGAACGCGGCCGGGTCCGGTCGGCTCTCGAAGTTGGCGTACGCGCCGTCGGCCCGCGCTCCGACGGCCCGCCAGGCGGCGTCCAACGCCGCCCCACCCTGCGGTGGGAACACCGAGGCGACGACGAGCGTGTCCTGGTGGCGATGGGCGTACGCGGTCGCGTCGGATGCCACGTCGTTGACCGCGCCCCCCAGCGAGCGGAGCTGCACCACGGCTCGCCCCGGCCCGGTCACCGCCCGTTGCACGGCCCGCGCGCCGGCGTCGTCCAGCCCGGTGAACAGACCGTTCGTGGTCGTGCCGCGCTGCTGCCCGACGTTGGGGTTGAGGTGCGCGGTCGGCACCAGGGTCGGGTAGGGCAGCAGGTCGGTGCGGTGTTCGAGCACCTTGCCGATGGCGAGCAGCGGCTCCACCGCGGGTCGGGCGCGGCGCAGGCTCTCGGCGGCCACCACGGCGGTGATGGACATGAGGGCCGAGCGGCCCTCGGCGTACACCACGGCCGCCGCGGACAACTCCCGTGGGGCCTGCGTGAGGTAGGCCGTCCACTCCCGGATGGTGCGCCCGTCCGGATGCGCCTCGACGACCAGTTGCGTCACACCGACGTTGCGCTGCTCGACCGCCTCGATCTCGAAGGCCACCACGATCCCCGCACCAGCTCCCGCGCCCCGGACCAGCCAGAACAGGTCCGGCTCGTGCGCGGCGTCCGCGCGGACCAGCGTCCCGTCGGCGAGCACCACCTCGACCGCGCGGACGCGGTCGAGGGTGAGACCGTGGGCGCGGACCAGCCAGCCCACGCCGCCGCCGGTGGCCAGGCCGCCGACGCCGACGCCACCGTAGTCACCCGAGCTGACGACCAGGCCGTACGGCGCCAACGCCTTCGCGACGTTCGCCCAGCGTGCGCCGGCCTCGACCCGGACCAGCCCGGCCCGCTCGTCGAGCACCTGCACCCGGTTGAGCAGGGACAGGTCGATGACCACGCCACCGTTGTTCGAGGAGGCCCCGGAGAAGCCGTGTCCGCCGCTGCGGACGGCGATCGGCAGCCGCTGCTCCCGCGCGTAGCGCAGCGCGTCGATCACCTGCGTGGTGGTCTTCGGCAGCAGGACCGCGGCCGGCGAGGCAGTCGTGGTGTACGTGGAGCGCAGCTGCGCGTACCGGCGGTCGCCGGGTGTGACGATCTGCCCGGTCAGCGAGGTGGGCACCCGGGGCATGGTGGTGCTCATCGGCGCCCCTGCGGCTCGCACGTCGGATGTCCGGGATCGGTCATGGCCCAAGGATGGGCGGGCTCACCGGCCTCGGCAAACCCGGTGGGCCACCGCCCGCCGTTCCCGGGGACGCGCGGCGCTCGCTGGCGCGGGGAGGGCCGCCCGGAGGTGACCGGTATCTCCGGTCAGGCCGGGGCGAGGACGCCGCCGACCTGACCGGTCCTGCTCAGCGCGACCCGGTCGGTGTGCTCATCGGCTGGGCGCGCCGGGTGCGGTAAACGGTGCCGGCTCACCAGGCACGCCGGGCACGTCCCGTTTGAACGGATCACTGGGCACTCCAGGCGCAGCAGGCACCCCCGGCGCACCGGGAACAGCAGTCTCGGCACCGGGGGCACCGGGCGCAGCTGGCTCACCGGGCGCAGCGGGCACACCTGGCTCACCGGGCTTGCCGGGCGCGTCCGGCCGCTGCCACGGGTCCTGTTTCGCGCCGCCGGGGCTTGGTACGCCCGGCGGCACCGCGGTCGGCGTGGACAGGTCGGGTGCGGGTGGGCCGGGCACGGCCGCTGGACCCGCCGGGCTGGGGGCGGCCGGCGGCGCCTCGTCCGAGCCGGTCGAGGCGAGAGCGAGCGGAGTGGCGATCAGGATCGCCGCGAGGGTGCCGACCGCCCCCATCGTCACCGTGGCGCGGCGCCTGTTGCGCACCCGCCGTTCCGCTCCGGTCAACTGGTCATGCACGATCGGTGCCTCCTCGGCGAGGTCGGTGAGGGTGGAGCGGATGAGGTGCTCGAAGGGATCGGTCATCGCCGCACCTCCAGCATTTCGACCTCCGGCAGTAGTTCGCGCAGGCGCGTGACAGCCCGGTGGGTACGGCTGCGTACCGTGCCCACGGAGCAGCCGAGCAGCTCGGCCACCCGGGCTTCGGGCAGATCCTCGTAGTAGCGCAGGACCACCACCGTCCGCTGTGCCGGTGGCAGGTGGCGCAGCGCGGCGCGCATGGCCAGCCGCACGTCGGAGCCGCCGCTCGGATCGACGCCGACCGGTTCGTCCGCCGGGTTGAGCGGCGTCTCCCGCCATCGGCGCAGTCGTCGCCACCAGCTGATCTGTTCGCGGTACATCACCACGCGGAGGTACCCCTCGGGATCGGCGTGCCGGATGGACCCCCACTTCGGGATGGTCCGTGCCAGTGCCGACTGGAACAGGTCCTCGGCGGCGTTGCGGTCCCCGGTCAGCAGGTACGCGACCCGCATCAGCGCCGGCGTCCGGCTGCCGACGAACTCGGCCAGTCGAGCCCGCTCGTCCTCGTCCACCCACCACCCCCGTTTCGTTGTCACAGATACAGACGCCGCAGGTCATCGTCGCTATCCGCGATCCGATGGGTTTTTCCGGCCCGGAAGTGTCGGTCGTGACGGGTACCGTCCGGCCACCAACTCAAGAAGGGGTGCGACGGATGACGAGCGTGGCGGGTTGGGCGGCGGCGTCGACACCTGGCACATTTCCGCCGCTGCCCCGCGCGGTGGCGCAGTCCTTCTACCGCCGGATGCGGGCCGTCGCGCCCGCCGCCCGCGGCGCCATCGACCGGGACCGGGCGACCGACCCCGAGCAGGCCTTCGCCGACACCGCCTGCGGCCGGCTGGTCGGCTCGCTGGACGACGCGGGCCTGCGGGCGCTCGGCATGTGGACGCACCACTGGTGCATGCGCTTCTACGACGACGACACCCGGGTCGGCCGGCGGCTGGTTCGCGAGATAGCCGCTCGGCCAGGGCTGGGCTGGACGGCCGACGAGGTGCGCTGGATGCTGCGCGAGTCGATCTCGGCCGGCCCGGCCGCCGCCGACCGGTTCACCCTGCCCCGCGCCGCCGCGGCCCAACTACCCCCGGACGGCCGGCCGTTCGACGAACTGCCCGAGGTCACGGTTCCTCGGCAGCGCCGCGGCAACTGACCGCCTCGGCCGACTGGCCGCACCGGGGTTGGCGGTCCCCGGTCGGCCGGCTGCGGCAGGATGGACGCCGCATCCCCGACGGAAGGACGCCCATGCCCGCCAGCGCACCTACCATCCTCGCCACCAGCATGGGCTTCTTCCGGGGTGACCGCGGCCCCTACAACCTGCGCCCCAGCCCGGTCTTCGAGTTGGCGGCCGAACTGGCCGAGGCCGGCCCGCAGCCACGGGTCTGCTATCTCGGTCAGGCCATCGGGGACCAGCCCACCGTGCTGAGCGCCATCTACGGCGCGTTCGCCGACACCCGGTTCCGGCTGTCGCACCTCACCCTGTTCCCCATGCCGAACGTCGAGGACATCCGCGCCCACCTGCTCGCCCAGGACGTGATCTGGGTCGACGGTGGCAGCGTGGCCAACCTGGTCGCCGTGTGGCGGGTGCACGGGCTCGACGAGATCCTGCACGAGTGCTGGCAGGCCGGCGTGGTGCTGGCCGGGGTGTCCGCGGGCTCGATCTGCTGGCATGTCGGCGGTGCCACCGACAGCTTCGGCCCCCGGCTGCGCGGCTTCACCGACGGCCTGGCCTGGCTGCCGTACGGCAACGGGGTGCACTACGACAGCGAGGGGCAGCGACGCCCGCTCATGCACGAGCTGGTCGGCAACGAGACGCTGCCGACCAGCCACTGCACCGACGACGGGGTCGGCCTGGTCTACCGGGGCACCCAACTGGTCGAGGCGATCGCGGACCGCGAGGGCGTCTCGGCGTACGAGGTCAGCCGGGGCGCGGACGGCAGCGTCCGGGAGGCGGTCATCGCCCCGCGCCTGCTCGGCTGAGCGCCGGCGCCTGTCACGCCTGCTCGCCGGGTCCCGTCGCGACGTGAACCGTTCGCCGCGTAGGCTGGGTGGTCGTGAGTCTCTCCATCGGCATCGTCGGCCTGCCCAACGTCGGCAAGAGCACGCTTTTCAACGCGTTGACCAAGAACGACGTGCTGGCGGCGAACTACCCGTTCGCCACCATCGAGCCCAACGTCGGCGTGGTCGGGCTTCCGGACGAGCGGCTGGGCAAACTGGCCGAGATCTTCTCTTCGCAGAAGGTGCTACCGGCTCCGGTGTCGTTCGTCGACATCGCCGGCCTGGTCCGCGGCGCCTCGAAGGGGCAGGGCCGGGGCAACGCCTTCCTGGCGAACATCCGCGACGCCTCGGCGATCTGCCAGGTGGTCCGGGCCTTCTCCGACCCGAACGTGGTGCACGTCGATGGCAAGATCTCCCCGGCCGACGACATCGAGACGATCAACACCGAGCTGATCCTCGCCGACCTGCAAACCCTGGACAAGGCGCTGCCCCGGTTGGAGAAGGAAGCCAAGCTCCGCAAGGACCGCTTGGCCGCGGTCGCCGCCGCGAAGGCCGCCATCGAGGTGCTCGACGGCGGCACCACCCTCTACTCCGGGGCCGCCGCCGCCAAGATCGAGCTGGAGCACCTGCGCGAGCTGCACCTGCTCACCACCAAGCCCTTCCTGTACGTCTTCAACGTCGACGAGGCCGAGCTGGCCAACGAGGCGTTCCTCGACGAGCTGCGCGCCCTGGTCGCCCCCGCCGAGGCCGTCTTCATGGACGCGAAGATCGAATCCGAGCTGGTGGACCTCCCCGAGGAGGAGGCCCGCGAGCTGCTGGAGTCGATCGGGCAGAACGAGCCCGGCCTCAACCAGCTCGTCCGGGTCGGCTTCCGCACGCTCGGCCTCCAGACGTACCTCACGGCCGGTCCCAAGGAAGCACGCGCCTGGACCGTCCCGGTCGGCGCCACCGCGCCGGAGGCCGCGGGTGTCATCCACAGCGACTTCCAGCGCGGCTTCATCAAGGCCGAGGTGGTCTCCTACCACGACCTGGTCGAGCACGGTTCGATGGCGTCGGCCAAGGCGGCGGGCAAGGTCCGCATCGAGGGCAAGGAGTACGTCATGCAGGACGGCGACGTGGTGGAGTTCCGCTTCAACGTCTGACTCCGGTCGAGTCGTCGCCCTGGGTCTCGTGCCCTAGCCGTCTACGGGAGGCCTCGAACGTCGGCAGCGGTCGGAAGCAGCGTGGCCGCCATGTCCTCGTAGCCGCCAGAGCCACTGGCGGTCCACAACATGCCGCGAGTTCGGTAGTAAGCGCGCAGCGGCTCGATCTGCTCCTGGTAGTTCTCCTGGTAGTGCGAGTACATCAGCAGCAGTTCGTCGCCTCGCCCGGCCTGCTGTGGGTCCAGTTCTATCCGACGTTCTATCCGGCGGCGGGCCATGAGGTCGAGTTCGTCCTTCGTCAGGACGAGCTCGATCACCGTGTCGGGTGCATGGCCGCTCTGCGCCAACAACTCCGCCTGATCGATCCTGCGCGGGTAGTTGCACAGCAGCCAGCCGCCGTCCACGGCGGCCAGGGCGTCAGCGATGGCCTTCGTGGTCAGCACATCCGGGATAAGGTGCCCGGTCTGCATGTACCGGTTCATCTGCTCGCCCAGCGGCGTCCGCAGTTGCACGTGCTCACGGCAGACGTTGCCTGGGCTGATGACCTGCAGGCCGGTCGCTTCCAGAACCGCGGCAGCGGAGGACAGGTCGACCAACGGCCCGGCGAGAAGGGCAACGTTCCGCATGCATGCTCCCAGGTGCATGTAGCCGGCGAACGGCAGTGTGGGCTCCGGGGTCGAGCTGGGAGCTACAGTGCGCGTCATGGTAGGTGACGGAGTGCGCGAGATGCACGGCTTGACGGACGACATGTACGGACACGTCGTAGAGACCGAAGCCGCTGTCGTGCAGTTCATGCTGGGCGGCGGCGATGATGCCGAGACGGTCGACAACGTTGATGCGCACATCTATCTCGCGGACGGCACTCACCGGTACGCCACCTTCTTCACTCTTGACGCAGTGGAGGAAATCCTGCAGAGACACGCGAGCACCGGAGAAACCGATGGTGGCCGTTACTTCTGGTGCTCGGATCAGGTGATCGTTCCCGAACCCGGTGTTGCTGCCATGGTCGCGGCAGTTGACGAGATGATCCGGTCTGGCGAAATCGAGGTCATGTGCGGCCGGGTCGAGGAGCGCCTGGACGACCAACCTTGACAGCCCGAGACGCCAGGTGAGGTGTCGGATGGTGCCGCCGCTGGTAGCGAGACAGCGACTCTGAGTTCGCCTCGACGTCTGACTCCGGTCCGACGTCTGCTGCCTAGGCTGGCCACATGGTGCAGGTAAGGGAAGTCCGGTGAACGCCTCAGCCGACGATGACCGGACGCGTTACCTTCGTGATCGACAGTGGCTTGAATACGCGGTTCACGAGCTGCCAGCCGGTGTGCTGTGGGGCGCCGATGGCGCGACGCCTGCCCAGTGCGCCGAGATGCTGGACGGCCTGGACAAGTTCGCACGTCTCTGTGCTCGGCTGGGCCTCGATGACCACACAGAGTTCGTCGAGGCCTGCCGGTGGCACTTCGATCACTACCCGCACTTTCTCGGCCGGCGTCGCCATTTCGCGGACTATGCGACGTACGTCCGTGACCGCCGCGGACCGTTGCGGGTCTCCGCACCCGCAGTTCCGGACTGGCTGAGGCGTCAATGACAGACACGCGTGCCAGCGAGTCTCGGCGGTCAGTTGGGCCCTCGACGACCTGATCGACTCGGCTTCATTGAAGTCGTGGTGTTCCGCCGACCTCGATAGCGCGGTATTCAGGAAGGCGAGATTGCCCCGTTGCCCGCGGTGGGAAGCTCGCGGGCGGCGGCAGCAGCGGTCTTCAGCAGGCCCTCGTAGAACTCGACAAGCTTGTCGTTGCTCTGGTCGAGCGTGCGCATTCGGCCGACCACGCCCGCACTCAGACCAGCGATGATGCGCCGCGCTCGATCCGGTTCCCTGGACCGCAGATCGAGCAGCCCCATCGCGCGGCCAGGTCGCAGGTGCTCGTCCACGTCATCGTCCTGAAGCATCCCGACGGGAACGGAATCGACAATTTCGTCGAAGACCCATCCCTGGATGTACCAGTCGCGATTGTCGTCGAAGGCCACAATCATCATTGCCGATCCCCCCAAGCCCCTCTGCCCTACCTCGACCGCAGCCTAGCTGCGTCCTTCGGTGCCTGGACAAGGGTTTTGCGGGGCACACAGAGGGCACCGGACGTGCCGCCACAGAGACCCCCGCCGTAACCGCGAGCACCAGCGCCACGCGCCTCCGTTGGGGCCTTACCAGTGGCCCGTGATCAGGACGGCAGCGGCGTCGAGCTGCTCCCGCTCACGTGCGGTGAGTGCCGGATCGTTCCGCCGTACCGCCACGGCGTCGTCCAGCACGGCCAGCAGGCTGCTGCCGACGCGGTCCAGGAAGGCAGCCAACAGCGTTGCGGCCGGCGGTGCCAGGGGATGCTCACCATCGGCAGCCACCTGGGCGAGGATGACCGCGGAGAGCGCGACATCAAGGTCTGGTGGTCCCTCGGTGGCGTTGCGCCAGTCGATGAGGACCGGTCCCCGTGACGTCAGCATGACGTTGTCCGGGTGTAGGTCGAGGTGCAGGATCCGGTCCTCGTCGCGTTCGCCGAGCCGGGGCGGCAACGCGTGGAGCCGGCGATGCAGATCCGCCAGACAGTCGGCCGCTGCCAGGGCATCGAGTTCACCGGCGATGAGCGCCGACAACATGGTGCCCCCGTCCAGACGTTCCAGGACGAGATCGGTGCCGCGCGCCTCGTACACGGTGGGCACCGGAAAACCCAGACCTCCCACGTACGCCATGACAGCCGCTTCGGCGGCCACGTCTCCACCGTTGCGGTAACGCCGGAGGACGCGCCGATCGTCGATGGCGAAGACGTCGGCGTCTCGCCCCGACGCCAGCGGAACCGGATCCACCACGCCCCGACGGTAACCGAAGCAGTCATCCTCCCCGATGCCTCCGAGGACGATCGGCGTGCTCGCAGCCGCATAGAGTCACCGCATGGACGACCATCTGCTCCGATCATCCTTCGGCGCGGCAGCGACCGTGTACGCCGAACATCGTCCGGACTACGCGCGGGCAGGGGTGCGCTGGGCGCTTGAGCCCGCGCCCGGCCCACGGGTGCTCGACCTCGGTGCCGGTACCGGCAAGTTGACCGCCACGCTGGTCGAGCTGGGTGCGGACGTCACCGCGGTCGAACCCGACCCGGCGATGCTCACCGAACTGCGCCGCGCGCTGCCGGCCGTCCGGGCACTGCCGGGTAGCGCGGAGTCGATTCCGTTGCCGGACGCCTCCGTCGACGCCGTCCTGGCTGGCAACGCCCTGCACTGGTTCGACCCGGTCGTCGCCGGGGCCGAAATTGCCAGGGTCCTCGCGCCCGGCGGCGTCCTCGCGGGGCTGTGGAACGTCATGGACGACCGGATCGACTGGGTTTCCGCACTCGAACGGGTCAGCGGGAGTGCGGTCATCGGTCCCCGCGACACGCTGAGCAGTTGGCGCGCGGCGACGGCGGCCATGCTCGTTGCGGGCACCGGGCTGGGCACCCGGTTCGGCGCATCGGAGCAGGTCGAGTTTCCGCACGGGCAGCGCCGGACCGCCGACTCCCTCGTCGCGACACTGGCGACCCGGGCGGGGATGCTTGTCGCGCCGGAGGAGGAGCGGGACGCCACGCTCGGCCAAATTCGTGCCTTCCTTGCGACCAGGTCCGAGACCGCGCAGGGCGAGTTCACTCTGCCGATGTTGACCGGCGTGCTGCGCGTCCTGCGCAGGTGACCGATGAGCCGAGGCCGGGCCGGAAGTGTGCACGCTGTGCTGGCAGGCGCCGACGTGGCGCTGGTGGGCCTGTTCTCCGCGAAGGACAGGGAGTTTGCTGACCAGCTCGATCTGCTGGCCACCCTGGTGGAAACCCACGGGGGTCACGTGGTGAGTCGGCACGTTCAGCGGCGGGGCGTCTCCTTCGGCGGGGCGGACAGGATGGCGGCGCCGTTCTCGAGGCGCACTCTGCTCAGCTCTGGCAAAGCCCGCGAGGTCGCCGATGCCTGCCGGGAGGGTGGGGTCGATGTCGCGGTCTTCGTGAACCCCTTGACCGACCATCAGCGCGCTGTCCTCGGCGACATGTTCGGCTGTCGGGTGATGAGCGGTGCCGACCTCCGCTAGGCAGTGTCTTCAAAGGATCATGGTGTCGGATGATGTAGGGCGTGGGTCGTCGCTACGAGTTGTCTGACGTCGAGTGGGATGCGCTATCGCGGTATCTGCCGTCGGTGGTGACCGGTGGTCGGCCTCGGGTCGATGACCGGCGGGTCCTCAACGGGATCGTGTGGAAGATCCGGGCCGGGGCGGCGTGGCGTGATGTGCCCGTCCGCTACGGGTCGTGGCAGTCGATCTATACCCGTTTCCGCAGGTGGGCCCTTGATGGCACGTTCGAGCGGATGCTGGCCGGGGTCCAGGCCGACGCGGACGCTGCCGGGGACATTGACTGGCTGGTGTCGGTGGACTCCACGATCGTGCGTGCCCACCAGCACGCTGCGGGCGCTAAAGGGGGGCCTGCGAATCGGACGAACCACAAGATCACGCCCTCGGCCGAAGCCGAGGTGGACTGACCACCAAGATTCACCTCGCCTGCGACGGCCTGGGTCGGACCCTGGCGTTCGTGCTTACCGGCGGCAACGTCAACGACTGCAG